>DATARR010000175.1:0-16532 GCA_036264085.1 Thermoanaerobaculia bacterium
CCCCCCCCGGCGCTCCCAGGAGGGTCCGCGAGGAACCTTTTTTCTTTCTTGGGGTCTATCCATGCGCACCGCTCTGCTCTCCGTCTTCCTGGCCCTCGCCTGGGCCGCGCCGGCCGCCGGCGCTCCCAGGGAGCCCTACTGAATCGGCTGTACTTCGAGAGCCCGGTAAAGCGCGGCCGGATCGTACACCACTCCGTCCTTGACGGTGAGCATCACCCGCCGGACGTCGCTGATGCGGGCCGTGGGATCGCCGTCCACCAGGATGAGGTCGGCCAGCTTGCCGGGGGCCACGGTGCCGAGGTCCTGGTCGCGCTTCATCACCCGGGCCGGGACGAGGGTGGCGGCGCGCAGCGCGTCGACCGGCGAGAAGCCGGCGTCCACGTAGAGCTCCAGCTCGCGATGGAGGGTGAAGCCGCAGAGGGCGTCGGTGCCGGCCACGATGGTCACTCCCGCTTTATGGAGGGCGAGCACCAGGTTCTCCATGGCGCGGAAGGAGTCGTGGTAGCGCTGTTCCTGGCCCGGCGGCGCGGTGAGGCCGCCGCCCACGAAGTTGCGCCGCACCTGCGGCGGGAAGCGGTCGACCACGCCCGCGTAGGTGGGTCCCACGGCGTTGGCCGGCGCCATGTACAGCGCTTCGAAGGTGGCGAGCGTGGGATCGGAGACCGTGCCGCGCTCTTTGAGCAGGGCGATGAAATCCTTCACCTTGTCTGAATTCAGATCGAGCTCGGCGGCGTGCTGGCCCACCTCGGTGAAGCGGCCCGTGGAGCGGGTGTCGATCCCCCGGTCGAGGAAGTTGAGGACGAGGAAATTGACGTGCTGGATCTCGTCGTAGCCGGCGCGCACGGCCTCCTCGGCCGTCATGCCGTTGGGGATGTGGCCGGAGAGGCGCAGGCCCTTCTCATGGGCGCGCCTGGCGATGGCCGGCACCAGCTTGGGATCGAGCGAGCTGTAGAGCTTGATCTGCACGTAGCCCATGGCGGCGTAGCGGTCCACCCAGTCGAGCGCCTCCTTCTCGGTGCTCACCAGGACCTTGGTGGGGCCGGCGAAGGGGCCGGGCCCGTCCATGAAGCCGGCCATGAGCACCCGCGGCCCCACGGCCTCGCCGCTCTCCCAGCGCCGCTTCAAGTCCCGCAGCTTGTCGATGTCGTTGGCCATGTCGCGCACGGTGGTGACGCCGGCCGCGAGGTTGAGCAGGCCGTCGTCGTCACCGAGATGGGTGTGCATGTCCCACAGGCCGGGCAGCAGGGTCTTGCCCTTGGTATCGATCACTTCCGCGCCCGCGGGTGTCGCGACCTCGCCGTCGTGGCCCACGGCCTGGATGCGGTTGCCGGCGACGACGACCGTGGTCTCCGGCACGAGCTTGCCGGACTCGGGGTCGAACAGCCGGGCGTGCTGGAGGACGAGGGGTCCCTTGGGCCGGTGCGGCAGCTTCGCGGCCAGCGTCTTCTGCCGCGCCGCCTCGGCGGCGTCCTGGGCCTTCGTGAGCTCGGGGATCACGCCCTCCCAGCCCTCGGGAACCACCGCCGCCCAGCCACTGATGCCGGCGAACAGGTGGTGCTGGGAGTCGAGCCACTCGTAGCCCGGGCTGAAGCCGAGACCGTGGACGGCGTAGAGGTCCGCGGTCCGCTCCTTGCCGCCGGCCGAGACCTTGCGGGAATCGATCTTCTCGACGTGGGCCTCGCCCACGGGCAGCAGGGGGAGCCGGCCGCCCGGAGCTTCGACGAGGGCCCTGGTCAGCAGCTCGAATTCCTGAGGCGGCGCGTTGAGGCCGAGGTAGAAAGCCGGGACTGTGAGCTGGCGCTCGCCGTTCTCCGCCGCATTCTTCCAGGAGGCCTTGGCGCCCGTGCGCTCGTACCGCTCGTCCACCGGCGTCTTCCAGTAGTCGTAGCCGGTGGTGTGCTCGGAGACCGGGATCCCCCCGGCTCCAAGGCGGAACCGCGTCTCGGTCTTCGGTCCCCGGCCGCGGTCGTTGAACTCGAAGGTGCAGACCCGCTCGCCGTCCGGCTCGACGCGGGTCACCAGGGAGCCGGCCTTGTTGCCGGAGAACAGGAAGGTGTAGCGGACCTCCTGCGGGGCCGCAGCGCCGGCGGCGGGCGCGAGACCGGCGAGGAGCGCGAGGATGGAGACAAGACAGGGCTTCAACATGGATTCCCCCGAGTAGTGAGGAGCTACAGCTCCAGCCGCACCTTGTCCAGCGGGATCACCCCCCGCCGGCT
The DNA here is from genome assembly GCA_036264085.1 of Thermoanaerobaculia bacterium. Lineage (GTDB taxonomy): Bacteria > Acidobacteriota > Thermoanaerobaculia > Multivoradales > UBA5704 > DATARR01. Next base: position 2,217 of record DATARR010000175.1, read on the forward strand.
CACCGGCACGGAGACGGAGCCGAGGATGGGTACGGCGAAGCGGAAGTCGGCGTCGAGGTCGTAGGTCGGCCTGGAGCTCGACCCGAGACTGCGAATGATACGGAGGAGATCCGCGTAGCCCACCGTCATCGGTAGCTCGACCGTGCTCGGGCCGGCGGCGATCTCGATGGGCTGGTCGTGCCGCCCCTCCAACATGGGCTGGCCGTTGAGGCGCAGCTTGTAGCCGATGCCGTCCAGCACCATGCCGCGGCGGTTGGGATTGTCCACCTGAAAATGGAAGACGAGGTCGGCGCCGGCCAGCGAGACGCCCTTCAACTGCACGTCGGCGAGGGTCACCTTGGGAGGGTGCGCCAGGTTCTGGTAGGCGGCGCAGGCGGTGAAGAAGAAAACGCAAGCGAGGCAGGGGATGGAGCGGCGCATGGGGTTACGTTACCACTCCACCCGCAGCCGCAGCTTCAGGTCCCGCTTCTTGTCGCGATAGAAGAGGAAGCCCTCGCGCCGGCCGTGGAGGTAGAGGTCGCGGAGGATCTCCACGTCCTTGCGGCAGTAGGCCTCCACCAGGTCGAGCCGGCCCTGGCGCACCCACTCCAGGGACTGGAGGCCGTCGGCGGACTTGGCCGTGCCCAGGGTCTCCTGTGCCAGATGGCCCATGCCCACCCGAAAGCCGAGGCGGGAGTGGACGTCCTCCAGCAGGTCCAGCGTGGGCAGCAGGCGGCCGAAGTCCTCGCCCGTGTAGCCGGCGAGGACGTGGTAGTCGAAGCGCCGGATGTTGTAGCCGATCACCAGCGTCGCCGAGCGCAGGGCATCCACCAGGGCCCGCACCCCGGTCTCGGGGAAGACCTCGAAGCGCCCCTCCTCCAGGTGGCAGAGGACGCCGATGGCGACCCCCATGCGGTGGGCCTTGTCCCAGCCGCCCACGTCCGCGGCCGAGCGCAGGGTCTCGAGGTCGAAGAGGATGGTGCGCGAGCCCTCCTCCCCCGGCGCCGGGAACCGCTGCCGGCGCACCGGCGCGAGCGCGCTCTGGAAGATCGACGGCTCGGCCACGATGGGCACGTGGTCGGTGCGGCGTGGGATGCGGAGGTGGGGGTGGCGGTGGCCGGGCGCCCCCCACCCAGGACCCTCATCACCCCGGCCCTCTTCTCCCAGCCTCCCCCCCGGCCCGCCGGGAGAAGAGGGAGAAAAGCAAGAATCCTGATCTGCGTTCCCCTCTCCCGGTTGGGGGGAGTGCGGTGGGAGAGGGGACAGGGGTGAGGGTTCTTGGGCGGGGGAAGGAACGGAGTTGGCGAAGGGCTCCAGCGGCTCCGTCCCCGCCAACTGCACCACCACCGCCTCCCCCCACGCCACCACCGGCTCCTCCCGCCCCAGCAGCAGCCGCAGCACCCGCGCGGCGCCACGCTTGTCGAGCGGCCGGTTGCCGTTGCCGCACTTGGGCGACTGGACGCAGGAGGGGCACCCCCTCTCGCAGGGACAGCTCTCCAGCAGCAGCAGGACGCGGCCGAGGAGGTCCGGGAGGTCCTCAAAGCCGCGGGCGGCGATGCCCACGCCGCCGGGGTGGCCGTCGTAGATGAAGACGGCGCCCGTGCCGAGCTGCGGGTGGAGGGGGTAGGAGATGCCGCCGATGTCGCCGCGGTCGCAGAGGGCGAGGATGGGGAAGAGCGAGATGCCCGTGTGCTCGGCGGCGTGGAGGGAGCCCAGGAAGTGCTCCCCCTGCCGGCGCAGCGTCTCCTCGATCGCCTTGGGCGCCGCCCACCAGAGGCCCACCGACTCGAACATCACGGGGGGGAGGTCGAGCGGCGTCTGGTCGAGCGACTCACCGCCGTGGATGCGCTTGCGCTCGAAGCCCACCACCCGCTCGGTGACCTTGACGCGGCCGAGCCAGCCCTGGAGGGGACCGTCCGTCCGCTCCTCCAGCACCTCCAGGATCTCCGTCTCCTTCTCCGTCAGCGGTGTCGTGAAGTAGTCGAGGTCCGCGGCCGTGGCGATCACCCGCCGCTCCTCCCGCTCCAGGGCCTCCACCAGGTATTGCCGGCCGGCGTGGAGGTAGACGGCGCCGGGGTGGCACTCGTGGAGCACCCGCACGCCGTCGACCGTGCCGATCGTGCGGCCGTCGGCGAGGATGGCGAAGGTCTCCCCCGATCCCCGCAGGTTGACCGAGCGCTGGGGCCGGCGGCGCAGGGAGAAGATCTCGTCCCCCTCGGCGGCGGCCAGCAGGTGCCCCTGGCGCAGCAGGGTCTCCACCCGCGCCGCGTGGCGATCGGTGTAGAGGCGGTCCTCGCCCGAGAGCGGCATCTCCGCAGCGGCGCAGACGAGGTGGGCGCGGGAGACCGGATCGTTCACCGGGTCCACGATCAGCCGTTCGCAGGGCCGCTCCAGGAACTGCTCGGGGTGATCGAGGAAATACTGGTCCAGGGCGTCGGGCAGGGCCACCAGGGCGGTGAGCGACTCCCGCCGCTCGCTGCCGCCGCGGCCCACCCGGCCCGAGCGCTGCCAGGTCGCCATCATGCTCCCGGGATAGCCCACCAGGATGCAGGCGTCGAGGCCGCCGACGTCGATCCCCATCTCCAGGGCCGAGGTGGAGATGACGCCGTCGAGCCTGCCGTCGAACAGGGCGCGCTCGATGCGCCGCCGCTCCTCCGCCAGGAAGCCGGCGCGATAGGAGGCCACCCGCGAGGCGAGAGCCGGCTCCAGGCGGCGGAGCCACGAGTAGAGGAGCTCCGTGATGCGCCGCGCCTTGGTGAAGACGATGGTCTTCAGCCCCGCGTTGACCAGGCGGACGAAGAGCTGGAGCGCCGTCGTGTAGGGGCTGGCCTCGGGCCGGAAGAGGAGGAGGTGGCGCCCCTCGCGCGCGGCGCCCGACTGGGAGATCCAGTGGAACTTGCGGCCGGTCAGGGTCTCCGCGAACTCACCGGCGTTGGCCGCCGTGGCCGAGGAGGCGATGAGCACCGGATCGCTCCCCACCGAGCGGCAGAGGCGGAGGAACCGTTGGAGGACGTGGTGGAAATGACTGCCGAAGATCCCCCGGTAGGTGTGGAGCTCGTCGAGCACGATCCAGCGCAGGTCCGCCAGGAACGGCCCCCAGGCCGTCCAGCTCCCCAGGATCCCGAGGTGGAGCATGTCCGGATTGGAGATCACCACCCGGGGGAAATTCCTGCGGATGGCCATGCGCTTGGCCGCCGGGGTGTCGCCGTCGTAGATCTCGCAGCCGGCGACGTCGGGGGACAGACCCGCGGCCTCGGCGAGGCGCACGAATTTCCCACGCTGATCCTGCCCCAGGGCCTTCAGGGGGAAGAGGAACAGAGCGTGCCCCGGTCCCCCGCGCACCGCCTCTTCGAGCGGCGGCACCTGGAAGATGAGCGACTTGCCGGAGGCCGTGGGGGTCGTCACCAGCACGTTCTCCCCCCGGCGCACGGCGGCGATCCCCGCGGCCTGATGGCTCCACAGCCGGGGCACGCCTCCCTGGCCCAGAGCGTGCGCGATGGGCGCGGGCAGCGGCGGATCGAGCTCACCCCACGCCGTCTCGCTCCCCGGCAGATAGGTCGAATACAGGAGCTGCGCCCCGAGCTTCGGCTCCGCCCGCAAGTCGTCGACCAGCGGGGCGAGATCGGAGGGCGGAGAGAGGAGGGCGGCGGCGTTACGGGGCATTACCGCCTGATGGTAGCACGGGTTCCCTGGAGACCCAGGGGGTTAGGACGCAGCCCCCTACACAGACCCTTGCCTGTCAATGCGGCCTGCCCTTCGCAGCCTCACCTGACAAAGTGTGAGGTCAACAGGGCCGCTCGGTGCAGATCCACTTGTTGCTGGTGCCGATCTGGCAACAAGTGTCGCAGCAGCCGAAGGGGTCGCAGGTCGTGACGCAGGTGCCGGCCGCGGCGGGCTGGACGCCCGCGGCGAGGGCGGCGATGGTGAGCGCGAGGCCGAGGCCGAGATAGGTCAGTTTCTTGCGCATGGTGTTCCTCCTGGCGAGAGAGACGGCGGGCCCGGTCATCGGGTCCCCTATCCCTAAGGTGCCGCGGGTCCGGGAAACAGGAGACGGGCGATCACAACTGCGCCAGCAGCTCTTTCCGCTTGACCTCGAACTCCTCCCTGGAGATCAGGCCGTCGTCGAGGAGCGCCTTGAGCTGGCGCAGGCGCTCGGCGCCGGAGGGAGCAGCGGCAACCAGCGCAGGGCCGCCGCCGGCGCGGTACTGCTCGGCCGCGGCCAGGACGGCGCGCTTGAACTCCAGCGGATTGGCGATGTTGGCGAAGCGGCAGAGCCCGGTCTCGCTGGCGGTGTCGATCTCCACGTCGCCGTAGCCGAGGAGACGGCCCCAGAGCGTCTGCCGCAGCTCGATGTTGTTGATCTTGTCGAGCCGCGAATCCATGGAGCTCTTGGCCAGGATCCCCGTCTGATAGATGACCCGATGGTTGGTCAGCACGAACTCGTAGGAGCGCAGCCGGAACAACCTCCAGGCGAGGACGGCCGCCAGCCACAGGGTCAGCAGACCGGAGACCACGGCCACCCAAGGCTGGCCCTGCCAGACCGTGTAGGCGAAGATCGTAAACGCCAGGACCACCGCCAGCAACGCCACCAGCGGCGTCTGGGTGAGGCGGGTGACGTGGGCCCGGTAGAGGATCTCCTCGCCGGGCTGGAGCTGGTCCTGGACGCTCATTGGTCTCCTCGCCGCCGCGGCTCAGTGTCCGGGGGCGCCGATCTTGGTCTGCGCGTACTCCTTCGGCACCTCGAAGAGCGAAGCCGCGACGTTCTCGTGGCTCACGGCCGAGATGTCCGTGGTGGTCGACGGCTGGCCCTTGACGTAGGTGACGGTGCGCACCGGCACGCCCTCGGGCGCTCCGGCCTCCCAGGTGAACCCCGATGGGCGTCCCGGCGGCTGGCGCGCGCCCAGCCTCTCGCCCAGCGAGCGGAACGCGGCGACGTCGGCCGGGTCGATGCCCAGGCTCTGGGGATCGGCCAGCCAGACCTCCCGCACCTTCCTGCCCTCGCGGAGGACCTCGTACTGGTCGGTGGTGTAGCCGTTCACCTTCACCCCGGAGGCGACCTTCCTGTACTCCGCCTTGTACTCCGCGGGGCTCGGGCCGGTGCCGCCGTAGAGCCCGTGGCGGTCGGCGTTGTCCTTCATGTTGTTCAGGATCTGCTGCTTCTGGAGGTCGGAGAGGTCCTTGCGCTCCTTCACCAGCTTGGCGATGGCCGCCTGCTGCTCGGCTCCCGTCGCCCCGCCCGGAAGCTCGAACCAGGTCTTCTTCACCGGATCGAGGACCTGGAGGCTGCCGTTCGTGGCGTGATAGAGGATGACGTGGCTGTGCCCGCCGGCCGCCGACTCCACTCGGAGCTTGCCGCCGTCCAGGTAGATCTTGTCGTCGGAGCTCCCCCCGGTGGACTGCTCCTTCAGGGTGATCACGGTACTCGCCGAAAGGGCGGCGGGGAGGGAGGCGGCGAGCAGCGTCCAGAGCACGGTGCGGCGAAATTTCATTGACGGTCTCTCCTCGATCGGGGTTGTGCGTGCCAAGGGAGATGCTACCGCACTCAGCGCTGGAACGCGTACGACAGCTTGAGGAACAGCGCGCGGCCGGTGGGCTCCAGGCGATCCTCCGCCGACAGGGTGCGGTCGTCGCCGTAGCCGAGGAAGAGCACGGTCTGCCAGTTGATCTTGTAGGCGAACAGAGCGGAGCCGTTGAACGTCTCGGAGCGGCCGCTCTCGTTCACCTCGGTGCGCTGGCCGATCAGCCGCAGGAACATTCGTGAGCTGAAGGTGTAGGTGGCCTTGACTCGCTCCACCGAGGCGGTGAACAGCCGCAGGGTCCTGGGGCCTGTGCCGGTGGGCGCGACGTCGAGCCAGCGGCGGCTGCCGTTGAGCTGCAACGCCAGGTGGTCGGTGGGGCGCAGGGTGCCCGCGAGCGCCAGGGTGGCTCCCCGGCCCAGCCGCTGCCCGGTGAAGTCGACGGCGTCGCCGAACGTGAAGTCGAATTCCACGCCGCCCAGGGCCTGCGACGGGCTGAGGGTCAGCACGCCGATGTAGTAGCTGGTGTCGAAGAGCTTGTTGCCCGCCCGCACTTTCTCGTTGCGATGCTCGATTTCGAGAAAGCTGTTCCAGGCCCCCTCGAGGTCGATGCCCGGGGCCAGACGCCGCTGAATGACGCCGCTGCCATCCGTGGCCTCGATTTCCCGGAGCCGGAAATAGGGTTGGACGCGGCGCAGCAGGCCCTGCTCCAGGCGGTAGTCGCGGCCGATGTGGACGAAGGAGTTGCGCACGCCGACCTGCGGCATGAAGCCGAGGTCGGCCCGGAAGTCGTCGCCGATGTCCACGTACTCCACCGCCCAGTTCCAGGTGAGCGAGCTGTGGTTCCAGTTGGCGTAGCCGGCATGGGACCTGAGCTGCCGGCCGTCCCACTCCGCGGCCAGCTCCGGCCGGTCGGGGGTCTGCGTGTCGCCGAAGAGGAACTGGCCGCGGAACGTGTCCTGGTGGGTCGGCCGCCATTCGAAGTCGGGGCCGAACACCCGGTTGTGACCGCCCCCCTGGTCCTCGCGGTCGGTCAGCAGCAGGCTGATGAAGGAGCTCCCGAGGTCGTGCCGGGCGCGGCCGATGGCCACCCGGGAGGAGAGCTCCTGGTCCGCGAGGTCCGACGACAATGGGCCGGGCAGGATGACGCTGCCGCCTCCCCGGTCCTCGGCGACCAGGGCCGTGTAGCGGGTGCCGTCGAGCTGGCCCGTGGAGCGCACCCCCCAGCGCGGCGAGGTGATGGTGCGCGTGTAGACGGCCTGGAGCGGGGTCGAGAACAGGTCGAGCCCCTCCAGGAAGAACGGCCGCTTCTCGGGGAAGAAGAGGGCGAAGCGCTCGTTGGTGGAGATCTGGGCGACGTCGGCCTCCACCTGCGAGAAGTCCGGGTTCAGCGTGGCGTCGACGGTGGTGTCGGCGTTCGGGTTCCACTTGGCGTCCACGCCGCCATCCCATTTCGCGCCGCTGCCCGCGAGCCGGGTGCCGGCGTCGCCCACCGCCTGCCGCGACTCCCGGCCCGTGGCATAGGGAGCGAGCACGACGTGATTGCCGGAAGGCAGGCCGGTGAGGCCCACCAGCTTCTTCTCGTGGCAGATGAAGCAGCTCGAATCGCGCGGCAGCTTGCTGCTGAACATCTGGTAGCGGAAGTCGCGGGGGCGGTTGCGGTAGAGCAGGATGCCCCAGGTCTGGGGATCGGCCTTGTCGTAACGCAGCGTGGAGAGGGGGATGCGGATCTCCAGCCGCCAGCCGTCCGGGCCGATGCGCGCCGCCGAGTCCCAATAGAAGTCCGGCGAATTATCCTCGCCGCTGACGTCGCTGCTGATGGCGTCATATTGAATGCCGTGGGGATTGGCCAGGAACATGGCGGCCGTTTTGCCGTCGTTGCGGGTGTCCAGGATGACCCCGGCATAGTCCGTGTAGCTCGGCACGTCGTCGTGATCGCCGTACGGGGCGCGAATGCCTTTCGGATCGGGGTCCGAGAGCTCGAAGGCGGCGTAGAAAAAGTGGTCGTCGTACGTGAGCCAGGCGACTGTCTTCACTTTCGGCGGTACGCTGTCCCCGGGGTTCGTCTCGTAGAACGTGTCGATGCGGACGGCGCCCCGCCAACCTGGATCGTCGAGGCTGCCATCCACCTCGATGGGGCCGGCGGCGCGGGTGATGTGGATCTCGTTGGAATCCTCGGCGGGAGCCTGGGCCTCCAGAGGCGACAGCGCGAGGCTCAGCAGAGCCAAGGACGCGGCGACGAGCGGACCGGGACACGGGATTCGGAGCATTGGACGTGGTACGAGCTGGCTGGAGAAGAGTTGCGAGCGGAGAGGTAAAACGACGTAAACGCCCAAGACCCTCGGGGGCGCTCTGAGGCTGGAAGAAGAGGGCCGGGTTGATGAGGGCTGGCGCGGTGATTGCAGCCTTTCTGAAATCCCATGCCGCAACGCCTGTTCGTCGTCTCGAATCGCCTTCCCATCGTCCTGGAGAAGAAGAGCTCCGGCTGGACCTTGAAGCCCGGGTCCGGCGGCTTGGTGAGCGCCATCGCGCCGGTGCTCTCTCACCGCGGCGGGCTCTGGGTGGGCTGGCCGGGCCTGCCTCTGGAGCGGGGCGGGGACTGGGAGCGGGTGCTGGAGGAGGGCTACCGCGAGCAGGGATATGACCTCGTCCCGGTGCTCCTCTCCGAGCAGGAGGTCAAGGGCTTTTACGAGGGTTTCTCGAACGCCATCCTCTGGCCCCTGTTCCACGACATGCTGGGGCGATGTCACTTCGAGCCACCCTTCTGGTACACCTATCTGGAAGTCAACGAGAAATTCGCCGACGCCGTCGCCGAGCAGCGGCGGGATGGCGACTTCGTCTGGGTGCAGGACTATCAGCTCATCCACGTGGCGGAGTTCCTGCGGCGGCGCGACGAGAGCGTGCGGGTGGGCTTCTTCCTTCATATCCCGTTCCCGCCGCTGGACATCCTGCTCAAGCTCCCCTGGCGGGGACAGATCCTGAAAGCCCTGCTGGCCTACGACCTGATCGGTTTCCAGACCCCGCGGGACAGTCGCAACTTCCTCACCTGCCTGCAAAACCTGCTGCCGGAAGTGGAGATGGAGGACGGCGGTGCCGTCACCGAGGTCCGCCTGGGCGCGCGGACGGTGCGCGTGGGGGCCTTCCCCATCGGTATCGACTTCCGCGCCTATGAGGAGACCGCCCGCTCCGAGGACGTCACGCGCCGGACCGCAGAGCTGCGGGGGAAGATCGGCCCTGTCCATCTCATCCTCGGGGTGGACCGCCTGGACTACACCAAGGGGCTCGTCGAGCGGCTGGAGGCCTTCCGCAACGCCCTGAAACGCCACCCCGGGCTGCGCGAGCGGGTGGTGTTCCTCCAGATCGTGGTGCCCAGCCGCGAGGGAGTGGCCGAGTATCAGGCCCTGAAGGCGCATCTCGAGCGGCTGGTCGGCGAGATCAACGGCGAATACTCCACCGCCGGCTGGGTGCCCGTCCAGTATCAATACCGGAGCCAGCCCCGGCGCGACCTGGTGGCCCTCTATCGCCTGGCCAGGATCTGCTTCGTCACCTCGATCAAGGACGGCATGAACCTGGTGGCCAAGGAGTTCTGTGCCTGCCAGGTGGACGGCTGCGGCGTCCTCGTGCTCTCCGAGTTCGCCGGCGCCGCGGCCCAGCTCCAGCGCGACGCCCTGCTGGTCAACCCCCACGACATCGAGGGGATGGCCGATACCCTCAAGGCGGCCTTCGACATGAGCGACGAGGAGCGTCGCCGGCGCATGGAGGGGATGCGGGAGATCCTGCGCGAGCAGGACATCTTCTGGTGGGTGGACTACTATCTCCAGGCGGCCCTGGGAACCGTACCCGACGATTTCCGCGCGCCCAAGGAGTACCTGCCGGCGCTGGACCTCGACGAGCTCCTGGAAACCGGCTGAGCCAAGACCCATCCGGACATGCGCCCCTCCGCCTTGGAACGCTGGGACGAGATCGCGGCCCGGCTGGAAGGCCGCCGCCCCGCCCTCTTCCTCGACTACGACGGCACCCTCTCGCCCATCGCTCCCCGCCCCGAGTTGGCGACGCTGCCGGCGGCGACGCGGGAGGTCCTCGCGCGGCTGGCGCGGCAGGGGCCGGTGGTGATCGTCTCCGGCCGCGGCCGGGAGGACGTGGCCGCCCTGGTGGGCCTGCCCGGGCTCGCCTACGCCGGCAGTCACGGCTTCGACATCGCCGGCCCGCCCTCCGCACCCGGCGCCCCGCCCCTGCGCCTGGAGGTGGGCGACGGCGTGCCCGAGCGGATCGGCGTCGCCGCCGAAAGGCTGCGGCGGGAGCTGGCGGACGTGCCCGGCGTCCTGGTCGAGCCCAAGGGCTTCGCCGTCTCCATCCACTTCCGTCTGGCGGACGCGGGCGACGTGCCCCGCGTCGAGCGGGCGGTGGACGCCGCCGTGGCCGCCGTCCCCGGGTTGCGCAAAGCCCACGGCAAGAAGCTCTTCGAGATCCGTCCCGACCTCGATTGGGGCAAGGGGCGCGCCCTCCTCTGGCTCCTCGATGCCCTCGGCCTCGACCGCCCGGACGTGCTGCCTTTCTATCTCGGCGACGACCTGACGGACGAGGACGCCTTCCGCGCTTTGGGCGACCGGGGCGTGAGCATCCTGATCTCCGAGGAGCCTCGGGAGACCGAGGCGGCCTATCAGCTCCACGATCCCGGCGAGGTGCGGCGATTTCTGGAGCGGGTGGAGATATGCTCCGTCTCCAAACTTCGGAGCCAGGAACTTTGAGCGAAATCCAAGCCGTGCTGACGGCGCTCGAAAATGCGCCGGCCCTTCTCGCCTCCCTGATCCAGGCGGTGCCGGAGCCCCTGCGCCGGCGACGGCCAGGTCCGGACCGCTGGTCCGCTCACGAGCACCTCTGCCACGTGGTCTCCCTGGAGCCGCGGTTCCGAGCCCGCCTGGAGCGCATGCTCGCCGAGGACGACCCGGAGCTCGAGCCCCTCTATCCCGCCGCCGAGGACCAGACCGGAGCGCTGCTGTGCATGGACCTCGAAGAGGCCCTGGCCGCCTTCACCCGCGAGCGAGAGGCGCTGGCAGCGCGCCTGCGCGAGCTGCCGGAGGAGGCCTGGGAACGCCCGGGCAAGCACCCCGAGTACGAGGCCTACGACGTCTTCGTCCTGGCCCGGCACATGGTCGTGCACGACATGCTGCACGGCTACCGGATCGAGGACGCGCTGCGGCGGCGGGAGTGGCCGGACGAGGTTCCGGAGGCACCGCCGGAGCCGGAGCACCCCACGGTCGAGGCCGGCATCCCCGGCGCGCTCGCCCGGATGAAGACGGGAGAGGTCAACCTCCTGGGGCCGTTCGCCGTCCCCGGGCTCGCGATGCGCCTGATCCGCGTCTACCTTCCCCGAGGCTACAACCCCGCGGAGCCCCACTACGCCCTCTACCTCTTCGACGGCCAGAACGACTTCGACGACGCTCCGTCCTTCTCCGGCGGCTGGTACGTCCACGAAGCGGTCGAAGGGCTGGCGAGGTCGAAGCGGCCGGTGCCGGTGGTCGTCGGCATCGACCATGGAGGGGCGGAGCGGAACCTCGAGCTCTCCCCCTTCGCCTTCGGCGAGGAGCCCGGGAAGTTGGAGATCTTCCTCGACTGGATCGCGGGCCACCTGCTGCCGGTCCTGTCGGCGGAGCTGAGCCTGATCCCGGGACCGCTGGGCGCGGTGATCGGCGGCTCGTCGATGGGCGGGCTCGCCGCCTTCTGGAGCCACTTCCATCATCCGGAAGCCTTCGGCGGCGCGCTGGTGATGTCCCCCTCCTTCTGGGTCGCCAACCAGGCCATCTTCGCCGACGTCGCCGCCCGGCCCACCCCCGAGGTCTCCCGCCTCTACCTCGACGCTGGAGCCAAGGAGGACCGGGGCAAGGTGGTCGCCGTCGTCAAAGCCATGGCCGAGCACCTCGTGGGCCGCGGCTACGACTCCGACCGCCTGATGTGGCGCGCCGACGCCAGAGGCACCCACAGCGAGGCGAGCTGGCGAAGACGGCTGCCGGCGGCGTTGCGGTTCATGTATCGGCGGGAGTGACAGGTCCTACTTGCCACTCCAGGGCGATTCGTGAATCGCGGCGCCCGGGAAATCATCTCCTGAATGACGTAGTGAGCGAGGGCAGGGGTGGCAGGGGTGATGAGAGCTCCGAGGGCACAGGCAAGCGCTGGTTGTACAATCCTCTCCACCCTGACTCGGCCTCTTCACCAAGGAGCCTCGATGACCACCCCCCGCCATTCTCTGCTCTGCCTCGCTCTGGTCCTGGCCTTCACCGCGTCCGCTCAAGGCCAGCTCACGCCCGAGCGAGCGCTAGACCGGCGGGGGATCTCGGACCTTCAGCTCTCTCCGGATGGCTCGCGGGTGGCGTTCACGGTCTCGGAGCCGCCCAAGGGCGAAGCGCGCAACTCGGATATCTGGGTGCTCGACCTGCGAACGAAGGAGTCCCGGCGGTTCGCCACCTCCCCCAAGGAGGACCGCTCGCCGCGCTGGTCCCCCGACGGCAAGCGCCTCGCCTTCCTCTCGAATCGCGAGGAGAGGACGCAGATCTTCGTCATGCCCGTCGATGGCGGCGAGGCCGTGGCGCTCACCAAGGGCAAGATGGCCGTCGCGTCGTTCAACTGGTCCCCCGATGGGCGCCGCATCTCCTTCCTCGCCGCCGAGCCGAAGAGCGAGGCCGAGGAGAAGCGGGAGAAGGACAAGGACGACGCCCGCGTGGTCGACAGGGACGACAAGCGCACCCGCCTCTGGATCGCCGACGCCGTCTCGGGCGAAGCGCGCCAGGTGACCTCCGCCCCCTGGGAGGTCCTCGAGGCCCACTGGGCGCCTCATGGCGACCGCCTCTACGTGGTCGCCAACGACAAGCCGGGCTCGGACCGCTGGCTCGACCGCCTCTGCACGGTGACACTGGCGGACGGCGCCGTCTATCCCATCGCCGCTCCGAAGGGACCGATCGGCGAGTTGCGGGTCTCGCCGGACGGCAAGTGGCTCGCCTACGTGGGCTCCCCCAAGGACGGCCCCACGCCGCACGACCTGATCGTGCAGCCCGTCGACGGCTCGGCGTCCCGGAACCTGACCGGCGGCGCGATCGACCGTCCCATTCAGTCCTACGCCTGGCGATCCGACGGCTCGCTGATCGCCGAGGCGGCCGCGGGCTTCGGCAGCGTCTTCTACACGGTCGCCCTGGACGGCAAGGCGGCGTCGCGCGATCCCTTGCCGGTCGTCCCAGGTGACTTCGCCCTCTCGTCCTCCGGCGCTCTCGCTTTCGTGGGGCAGACGACCACGGCGGCGCCCGAGGTCTGGCTGGCGGCGCCCGGGGCCAAGGCGCAGCCCCTGACGACGCTCAACGCGGCCTGGAAGGACGTGCCCCTGATCGCGCCGGAGATCCTCAAGTACCGCTCCTTCGACGGCCTGGAGATCGAAGCGGCGCTGCTGCGTCCCCCGGGCCTCCCGGCGGGGACACGGGCGCCCCTGATCGTGCTCGTCCACGGCGGTCCCACCGGGCGCTGGAGCGATGCCTTCAATCCCTGGAGCCAGCTCCTCGCCAGCCGCGGCTACGCCGTGCTGATGCCCAACGTGCGCGGCTCCACCGGCTACGGCCACAAGCTCGTCGAGATGAACCGGGCGGACTGGGGCGGCGGGGATTTCAAGGACGTCATGGCCGGCGTCGACCACCTGATCCAGACCGGCGTCGCCGATCCGGACAGGCTGGGCATCGGCGGCTGGTCCTACGGCGGCTACATGTCCGCCTGGGCCATCACCCAGACGGATCGCTTCAAGGCCGCCGTCGTGGGCGCCGGCATGTCCGACCTCGCCACCGAGTTCGGTACCGAGGACGACTCCGCCTATGACGAGTGGTTCTACGGGCTGCCCTGGGAGAACCGGGAGAAATTCCAGGCGAGCTCTCCCATGACCTTCGTCCAGCGGGCGAAGACCCCCGCGCTCATCCTGCAGGGCGAGAACGACGCGACCGATCCCATCAGTCAATCCCAGCCGCTCTATCGCGCCTTGAAGCGCCTGGGTGTGGCGAGCGACTTCGTGGTCTACCCCCGCGCCGGCCACGGCCTGCGCGAGGAGAAGCAGATCCTCGACTCATGGCGGCGGATCGTCGCCTGGTTCGACCTCCACGTGCGGGGCATTCACGAGGAGGCGAAGCCCGCCGCCCCCGCCGCTCAGCCCACCAGCGGATGATACGCCAGGCTCGCTCCGATCCAGGTGCGGTCCTTGTTGAAGTCGACGCCCATCATCTTCCCCTTGCTCAGCCGCACGAGGTTGTTGACGAGCTGGGGGCGGTCCTTCCAGACGAACATCATCCGCACCTCGGCCTTGGCGGGATCGTCCGGGGTTTCGATCACGGGCGCGTAGTCCACCTTGCGCTGGAGGATGAAGTCCTGCGGATTCGAAAGCAACCGCAGACGCTCGCGGCTCGGTCCGATCTCGACTCCCAGGCCGGCGAAGGAGAACAGCGGCTTCAGAACGTAATTCTCCAGGTCCGCCGGCAATTCCTTGAGATCGCTCACGAACCAGGTGGGCGGGCAGTAGCGGCTCTTGATGAAGGGGAGCGAGAACTTGCTCAGCTTGAGATACCAGTTCGGATGCCCCACCCAGGTCACGTCCACCAGGTCGCGGTGGAAGATGCGCGAGAGGTCGAGCCCCTTCCGCTCCACCTCGTCGAAGATCACCCGGTTGTAGATCCGCCGGATGGGCACCTCGCGCCCGTCCCGCGGATAGAAGAGCCGGCCGTTCCTCTCGATCACCTCCCGCGCGTCGACGATCGGGATGCCCAGGAGCCGGCGGGTGACGTGGAAGTCGATCCGCGTC
>DATARR010000006.1:0-3132 GCA_036264085.1 Thermoanaerobaculia bacterium
GCCCGCGCCGGTATCGGACAGTGAGAAGGTCAGATCGAACTTCGCCGTCGTTGCCCCCGAGGAGAAGCCCCGCAGCGTCAGGCCGGGTAGCTCGGTCGTATCAGTGGCAACGTTCTGTAGCGAGAACATCACCTGGAACAACGGCGACCGCGACAGGTCCCGCTGCGGCTGCAGCTCCTCCACCACCTTCTCGAACGGCAGCTCCTGGTGGGCGAAGGCCCTCAGCGCCGTCTCCCGCACCCGGCCGAGCAGCTCGCGGAAGCCCGGATCGCCCGAGCCGTCCACCCGCAGCACCAGGGTGTTGACGAAGAAGCCGATCAACCCCTCCAGCTCGGCGCGGTTGCGGCCCGCGATCGGCGTGCCGATGGCGATGTCGTCCTGGTCCGCCGTGCGCTGGAGCAGCGCCGCGAAGGCGGCCAGGCCGGTCATGAACAGCGTGGCTCCCTGGCTCCGGCCCAGAGCGGCGGCCGACTCGGCCAGATCCGGGGACACGAAGAACGAGCGGCTGGCGCCCCGCGAAGTCTGCACGGCCGGCCGCGGCCGGTCGGTGGGCAGCTCCAGGGGCACCACCCCGGCCAGCCGCTGACGCCAGTAGGCGATCTCCCTCTCCAGCACCTCACCCTGCAACCACAGACGCTGCCACAGGGCAAAGTCGGCGTACTGAATGGCCAGCTCGGGCAGCGGTGAGCGCCGGCCCGCGAGGAAGGCCGGGTAGAGCGCCGCCACTTCCCGTACCAGCACGCCCAGCGACCAGCCGTCGCTCGCGATGTGGTGCTGGTTGAGGACCATCACGTGCTCCTCGGCTCCCAACCGCATCAGCAATGCCCGCAGCAGCGGACCGCGGACGAGGTCGAAGGCGCGCCCTTCCTCCGCCGCCGCAAGACGAACGGCTTCGGCCAGACCCAGCTCGGGCGGCAGATCCTGGAGGTCCACCACCGGCAGCATCACGCTCTCGGCTGCATCGACCACCTGGGCGGGAGAGCCGCCGGACTGGACGAAGCGGGTGCGCAGCACTGCGTGGCGGCGCACGATCTCGCTCAGCACCCGGCCCAGAGCCGTAGCGTCCAGCGCTCCCGTCAGACGCAGCGCGATGGGGATGTTGTAGGCCGAGCTGCCGGGCTCGAGCTGGTCGAGGAACCACAGACGCTCCTGCGCGAACGACAGCGGCAGTGGCTCGCCTTCCTTCCAGGAACCCCGCTCGATCGGCTGCCAGACCGGCTCTGATGCCGCGATCTCGTAACCGAGCTGAGAGGCCATCGCCCGGGTTGACTCGCCTAGTGCCGACTCGGAAACGGCCTCCCTCCAGCGCTCGGCCACCGACGCGTCCACCCCCGTGTGCTCGTGGAACTTCACGTCGCCCAGCATGCGTGACTCCGCATGCGGGCCGTCGGTCATCCGCGCCGAGCCCTGCTGGTACGGCTCCGCCATCGCCGGGTCGTAGTCGAGGCCCAGGAATTCGCAGATCCCCCGCAGCACCGATTCCGGCTCGCGCAGCAGGTCCTCGAAGCGCACCCAGTGCTGGCGACTCGCCGGAATCTCCCGGAGGAATTCTTCGATGTTCTCGTGGCTCGCCAGCCAGATCAGCTCCGCCAGCTCGCGACGCGAGTAACCGTGCTCGCGGCGGAAGAAGATCTGATCGAGCTTCGCCTCCACGAAGGAGCCGATCATCCCCCCGGGATGGCGGATCAGGTGGACGTAGAGCGGCTCCTCGAACGTCTCCTCCGCCCGCCTGAGGACCGCGGGATCGAGCGCATAGGACGGCGTCTTGTCCACCAGGATGCGATCACCCAGCCACTCCTGCAGCCGGCCGTAGAGCTCGGCGGTCGTCAGATCCTCGCGTTCGAAGCTTTCCAGCATCTCCCGCGCCTCTTCCGGACCGCAGCCGCGGACCTCCATCACCGCCCGGATGGCACCTTCCAGCCAGAAGCTGTCGCGTCCGCTGAAGGCGGCGCTGCGCTCGCGCAGGGTGTTGAACGACAGCAGCTCCAGCTCCGGCGGCGCGAACAGCTTCGGATGACCGCCCAGCATCACCCGCAGCAGTGTCGAGCCCGACCGCGGCGGCGACAGCACGAACACCGCCCGGCGGTTCTTCTGCGCAGGCAGCGGCATTGGCGCCAGCGGTTGAACCAGCTCGCGGAACCGGGCGAGCTTCCTTTCGTCGATCCGCTCCGCGAGGTCCGCACCCTCCAGCGGCCGGCCCGCCGCGTCGGTGCCCAGCCGCCGCACCACGGCCGCCGGATGCTCCGCGGCCAGATAGGCCGTCAGCGACTCCACCGTCGGATGGTCGAAGATGACGACCACCTGGACGATCTCCGACAGCTCCTGCTGGAGACGGTTGATCAGCACCGCGCCGGAAATCGAGTTGCCCCCCAACTCGAAGAAGTCGTCACTGATTCCGACCTGCTCGATTTTCAGCACCTCGCGCCACAGCCCGGCCACGAAGGCTTCGAGCGGCGTGCGCGGAGCGACATGGCCGGCTTCGTCAAGCCTCTGCGCTTCGGGCGCAGGCAGGGCGCGACGGTCGATCTTGCCATTCGCCGTCAGCGGCAGAGAATCCAGCAGCACCAGCGCCGACAGCAGCATGTAGTCCGGCAGGCTCTGCGCCAGGAAGCTGCGCAGGTCCGACAGCGACGGCGCCTCACCCGCGGCCGGCACCACCCAGGCCACCAACCGCCGGTCCGGGTCGTCGACGGCCAGCACCACGGCCTCGCGCACCGCCGGGTGGCGCACCAGGGCCGACTCGATCTCTCCCAGCTCGATGCGGAAGCCGCGGATCTTCACCTGATGATCGATCCGCCCCAGGTACTCCAGGTCGCCGTCCGGCAGGCGCCGGGCCAAGTCGCCGCTCCTGTACAGCCGCGAGCCCGCCTCGCCGAACGGATTGGGCACGAACCGCTCTGCCGTCAGCTCCGGACGGCCCAGGTAGCCTTCGGCCAGACCGGCGCCGCTCACATGCATCTCTCCGGGCACGCCCACCGGCACCGGCTGCAACGAAGAATCGAGCAGGTAGACCCCGAGGTCCGGGATCGGGCAGCCCACGGCGCTCACCGCCCGGCCCATGTCTGCCCGGCCCACTTCGCGCCAGGTCACGTGCACCGTCGTCTCGGTGATGCCGTACATGTTGATCAGCCG
>DATARR010000011.1:0-56166 GCA_036264085.1 Thermoanaerobaculia bacterium
ACCGAGTACCTGGGGGAGGCGGGGAGCGCCACCGCGGTGGCGAAGACGATCCGCCAGCGGGTGCGGGAGGAGCGCGGGCTGACGGTCAGCGTCGGCGTGGGGCCCAACCGGCTCATCGCCAAGATCGCCTCGGACTTCAACAAGCCGGACGGTCTGACGGTGGTGCCGCCGGGCAAGGTGCGGGCCTTCCTCGATCCCCTGCCCGTGCGCCGGCTGCACGGCGTGGGACCGGCGACGGAGAGATCGCTCGCGGAGATGGGGATCCAGACCGTCGCCGACCTGCGGGGCGTGGAGCTGGAGGTCCTCTCCGCCCGCTTCGGCAAGCACGGCCGCATCCTCTGGGAGTTCTCGCGGGGGATCGACGACCGGCCGGTCGAGACCCACAGCGAGCGCAAGAGCCTGGGGACCGAGAACACCTACGCCGTGGACCTGGCGGACCTGGCGGCGATGGAGGCCGAGGTCGACCGCATGGCGGAGGAGGTGGCCCGCACCCTGGAGCGCTCGGGGCTCGGCGGCTGCACGGTGACCCTGAAAGTGCGCTACGCCGACTTCACAACGGTCACCCGCTCGCGGACCTTCCCCGTGCCGGTCTGCGACGGCGGCTCCATCGCGCTCTGCGCCCGGGACCTCCTGCGCCGCACCGAGGCCCCCACCCGGCCGGTGCGCCTCCTCGGCGTGACCGCCTCGAACCTGGTGCGCGAGCGGATCAGCCAGTTGCCGCTGTTCGTGTACTCAGAAGAAGGTACACTGAAAGGGTGATGGACGAAGCGGCCCTCCGACCCTACCGTGAGTATCATGCCCGGCGCGAGCGCGCGCGGCGGGAGGGGCGGGAGCTGGAGATGCTCTCACGGGTGAAGTTCCTGATTTTGGAACGTGAAATCCAGAGTGACATCCAGAGGGTCGAAGAGATCTACACCGCGCTTGGCTCTCCAGAGTTGGGTGAGGCTGGATCGCAGCAAACTCTGATCGTCCAAGCCTACCGCCTCTATAGCCTCTATATTATTTTCGAGAATATATTCCGGAACATCGCGACGGCTTTCGAGAACCATCTCGACCCCTCCGGATGGCACCGCCAGCTCCTGCAGCGCATGCAACGCGACTTGGCGCCCCTCCGCCCGGCGGTGATCGATTCAGAGGCGTACGAGAGACTGGACGAGATGCTTCGATTCCGTCACGTCTTCCGGACGATGTACGGCCTAAGGCTGGACCCCTTTCGTCTCCAGGGGGTCCTACGTAACGCGCTGGAGCTCAAGGAGCTCTACAGGCCGCAGTTCGAGCGCTTCCTGGAATTCCTGCGGGGATTGGAGTAGAGCAGGCGGCTCTTCAGATCACCCGCCACCAGGGAGCCGCCAGCACGCCTTCGGCGATCCAGCCGGTCTCCGAGCCGGTGTGGAGGAGGAGGGCGGGGCGGGAGAGGTCCGGGTACTCCCGGCGGAAGGCCAGGAGGGACCGGGCGTCTGCCAGGTGCGGCTGCTGCGTGGCTTTCACCTCGACAGGCACAAGGCGGCCTTGCCACTCGATGACGAAGTCCACCTCTTCCCCTGCGGCCGTCCGCCAGTAGAGGATCTCGGGACGTGGCACCTGGGAGTCGCGCCAGGCGAGCAGATCGGTCAGGATCAGGTTCTCCAGGTGGGCCCCCCGCGGCTCCGTCTCCCCGGCGAGGTGGAGGGCGAGCCCGGTGTCGCACCAGTAGAGCTTGGGCGTCTTGAGGAGGCGCTTCGTCCGGTTGACCGCGTAGGCGGGGATGCGCACGAGCTGGTACGAGGTTTCCAGCAGCGAGAGGTGGCGGTGCACGGTGGGCTGGGGCAGGCCCACGTCCCGGCCGAGCTCCGTCTGCTGGACCAGGTTGCCGAGCCGCAGGCAGGCGGCTCGCATCAGGCGGCGGAAGTCCACCAGGGACGAGACGGTCGAAAGCTCCTGGAGGTCGCGCTCCAGGTAGGTCCGGGTATAACCGTCGAACCAGAGGGCGCGGGCCTCGGGGTCCGACATCTCGTGCGCAGGGACCGGGTAGCCGCCCCGCCGGGCGAGGGCGCGCCAGTCCTCGGGTTCGCCGCTCTCGGCTTCGAGGAGCTTTTTCCAGGCCGCGTCGTCCCCGGTTTCCAGCAGGCGCGTCCAGGCTCCGGCCGTCCCGGCACCGAGCTGCTCGCGGCGGGTCAGCGGCCACAGGGTGAGATAGGCGGCCCGGCCGGCGAGGGTCTCGGAGATCCGCTGCATCAGTAGGAGATTGGCCGATCCGGTGAGGAGGAAACGGCCGGGAGCCTTCTCCTCGTCCACGGCGCGTTTGACGGCGAGCAGCAGGTCGGGCGAGCGCTGCACCTCGTCCAGAGTCATCCGTCCAGCGCTCCGCACCAGGGCCTCGGGTGCGTTGCGGGCGCGGTCCAGGACCTCCAGGTCGTCGAGGGTCAGGTACGCCCGGGAGGGCTCGTTCGTCAGGGAGTGCACCAGCGTGCTCTTGCCGGTCTGCCGCGAGCCGGTGACCACCACGATGGGAAACGAGCGCAGGGCCAGGTCCAGGGATCGTTGCAGCAGACGGGGGAGGACGTGCAAATCATTCATGCCGTGAATGATTATCATTCATGCCGTGAATGATCCACAAGCGCCGTCTCAAGCCGCTCCCCTTGGCACCTCCTTTGCTACGACTTCAGAGAGAGACGTGCTAACCCGCGGCCGGCTGGCCGGCCGTAGAAGGAGAACCGGTCATGCTGAGATGGGCTCTGATCTTCCTCATCGTGGCGCTGATCGCGGCGGTGTTCGGCTTCGGCGGCATCGCGGCGGGTGCGGCGGGGATCGCGAAGATCCTGTTCGTGCTCTTCCTGATCGTCTTCGTCATCTCGCTGATCATGGGGCTGGTGCGGCGAGCCTGACGTGACGGGGGCGACCGGCGGGGAGAGGCCGTAGAATCACTGCGCCTGCTCTCGGCTCGGCCAGGCATGCCGCCCGGGCGGGCCGGGTCCTGCGCAAAGGACCTGAAATGCTGCAACCGATTCGGCCGGACGCTCCGGAAGAGGAGCGCCCCCGCCCCGACATCAAGAAGCTCCGCGACGTCCTCCAAGGACCGTTCGGCATCAAGTCGCTGGCGCTGACCGGCCTCTTCATCCTGGCCGGTTTCTACACGCTCTACTTCGGGCGGGAGTTCTTCCTACCTCTCATCCTCGCCTTGCTGCTCAGCTTCCTGTTGAGCCCGATCGTGCGATTCTTCAAGAAGCTGCACGTCCCGGAAGCCCTGGGGGCGGCGGTCGTGGTCCTGAGCCTGCTGGCGGTGCTGGGAGTGGGGATCTACGAGCTCTCCGGCCAGGCCTATACCTGGATGCAACAGGCGCCGGCCAGCCTGAGCAAGATCGAGCGCCGGTTGCGCGAGCTGAAGAAGCCGGTGCAGACGGTGAGCAAGGCCACCGAGCAGGTGGCGAAGGTGGCCCAGGTGGGGGGAGGCGATCAGAGGGCGCCGGTGACCGCCTCGGCCGCTCCGAGCCTCGGCGAGCGGCTGGCCAGCGGCGCCTTCGCTTTCGTGGCGAGCGGGGTGACGATGCTCATCCTCCTCTACTTCCTGCTGGCCGCGGGGGACCTGTTCCTGCGCAAGCTGATCAAGGTCCTGCCCAGCCTCGCGGACAAGAAACGGGCGGTGGAGATCGCCCGCGAGATCGAGACCGAGATCTCCACCTATCTCTCGACCGTCACTTTCATCAACGTCGTCCTCGGACTGGCGGTGTGGGGGGCCATGGCGCTCATCGGAGTCCCCAACCCGCTCCTCTGGGGGGTGATGGCGACCTTCACCAACTACGTCCCCTACCTCGGGGCCATGACCATGTACGTCGTGCTCGCCGGAGTGGGGTTCCTGACCTTCAGCGACCTCCCTCACTCCCTCATGCCGCCGGGCGCCTTCCTGGTCCTCAACGTCCTGGAGGCCTATCTGCTGACCCCCATGATCCTCGGGCGGCGGCTGACGCTCAACCCGGTGGTGATCTTCCTCGCCCTCTCCTTCTGGGGATGGCTCTGGGGAATCACCGGCGCCGTCCTTGCCGTGCCGATCATGGTGGTGTTCAAGATCTTCTGCGACCACAGCGAGCCGCTGGCGCCGATCGGCGAGTTCCTCGGCACCTAGACGTCCTCACCCTCGCCCCATCTCTCCATGTCCCGCCGTTCCTTCTTGGTGGGCCGGCCGGCGCCCCTCTCCCGCAGGGCGGGCGGGCGCATCAGGAGACGCTTCAGGGGATCGGCTTCAGGGCGCGGCGGGCTCAGGTCCTCGTACAGGGTCCGGGCCTCCTCCTTGGACACGGGCTTGTCGCGCAGCTCCTTGACCACGAGGACGCGCGTCCAGTCCCCCTGCACGACCTCGATGCGATCTCCGGCGACCAGGTTGCGGTGGGGCTTGGCCGCCTGTCCGTTGACGCGGACGCGGTTCAGGTCCACGGCGTGGGTGGCCTGGGTGCGGGTCTTGAACACACAGGCCACGTGCAGCCATTTGTCGAGGCGGACCGGCATCCATGAAGTTTATCTCGTCTAAGCTAGACCCGCGATGCGCGTGCCGCCGGAAGAATTCGAAGCCCTGGTGGAGCAGGCCCTGGAGGGTCTGCCCGCAGAGCTGGCCGAGTTGTTGGAAAACGTGGCCGTGATGGTGGAGGAGGAGCCCGATCCGGAGGACCTGCAGGCCCTGGAGATGGCGCCGGACGAGGAGCTGTTCGGCCTCTATCAGGGCGTCCCCCTGGCCGATCGGGACTCCTTCTATCAGGCTGCCCTGCCGGACCGGGTCATCATCTATCGCGGCCCCATCCTGCGCTACTGCGACAACCGCCGCCAGGTGATCCGCGAGGTCCGCGACACGGTCGTCCACGAGCTGGGCCACCACTTCGGGCTGGACGAGGACGACATGCCGTATTAGACCAGGGACCCCGAATCGAGGAAAGTCCCGAGGCATACAATGCCCCCGTGCGCCGCTCCCGAGCCCGTCTCCTGCTGCTGCTGCTGGGCCTCGTCCTCATGGTCGTGGTCTCGGCCCTCCTCTACATGTGGGGCATGGCCGCCCTGGAGGGGAAGCCGCGCGGCTTCTGGGACAGCCTGGAGTGGGCCGCCGAGTCCCTGAGCACCACGGGCTACGGCGCCGACTCCCACTGGAGCCATCCGCTGATGGTCCTGCTGGTGGTGGTGGTGCAGTTCGCGGGCGTCTTCCTGGTCTTCCTGATCTTCCCCATCTTCCTCATCCCCTTCCTCGAAGAGCGCTTCGAGACCCGGCTGCCGCAGCGGGCCGAGAAGGGGCTCTCGGATCACGCGATCCTGTTCCGCTACGGCCCGGCCGTCGAGACCCTGCTCGACGAGCTCACCGGGGCCGGCGTGCCGGCGCTGGTGCTGGAACCCGACGAGGCCCTGGCGCGCCGCCTTCTCGACCGTGGCCGGCGGGTGGTCCTCGGCGGGCTGACCGACGACGGCCTGGAGGCGGTGAACCTCTCGCGCGCCCGGGCGCTGATCGCCAACGGCACGGACGACGAGAACGCCGCCGTGGTCCTCGCCGCCCGCCAGCTCGGATACAGCGGCCCCGTCCTGGCACTGGTCGAGGAGCCCTTCCATCGCCGGCCGATGATGCTCGCCGGCGCCACGGCCGTCTTCACCCCGCGGCACATCCTGGGCGCCGCCCTGGCCGCCCGCGCCTCGCTGCGGATCAACCCGCGGGTGGGGGGCATCCAGCAGCTCGGGCGCAACCTGGAGGTGGCGGAGATCCGGGTCGACCCGCGCAGCCCCCTCGCCGGCCACACCCTGAGCGAGACGGCCATCGGCACGCGCACCGGGGCCCTCGTGATCGGCCAGTGGCTCGGCGGCGAGCTCAGGATGCCGGAAAGCTCCGGCGTTCGTCTGGAGCCGGACGGCATCCTGGTGGTGGTGGGGAGCCACGCGAGCATCGACCGGTTGCGGGAGCTGGCCGGCGGCGCCGTGACCCTGCGGCGGGAGGGGCCGTTCGTGATCGGCGGCGGCGGCGAGGTCGGGCGCAAAGTGGCCGAGCTGCTGCGCGTGGTGGGCGAAGAGGTGCGGCTGATCGACCGCCGGCCGGGCCCCGGGGTGGATCAGGTGGGAGACGTGCTCGACGCTCGGATGCTGGAGGCGGCCGGCGTCAAGGACGCCCAGGCGGTGATCCTGGCGCTGGACACCGATGCCGCCACCCTCTTCGCCACCGTGATCCTCAAAGACCTGGCGCCCGAGGTGCCGGTCATCGCCCGGGTCAACCAGGCGGAGAACGTGGATCGCATCCACCGCGCCGGCGCCGACTTCGCCCTCTCCATCAGCCAGGTCTCCGGCCAGATGCTGGCGCAGAAGCTCCTGGGCGAGGAGGCGGTGTCGGTCGATCCGCAGCTCAAAGTGCTGAAAGTAGAGGCCGCCGGTCTCGCCGGACGCCGTCCCGCCGAGCTGGGAGTCCGCGAGCGCACCGGTTGCTCGATCGTGGCCGTCGAGCGTGGCGAGGAGGTGCTGGTGGAGCTCGGCCCGGATTTCCGTTTCCAACCCGAGGACGCCGTCTACGTCTGCGGCAGCAGCCGGGCCGTGCGGCGGTTCCAGGAGGTTTTCGGGGCCAGTGCTCCCCGTCGCCGTCTCACCAACCCTGCCGTAGAGACGCCACAGGGCTGACCGATATCCTTTCCGTTACCACGGGGACGGCGGCGGACCTCCCGCCGGCATTGGCGAACTCCCCGCCGGTCGTGGCATCGCCTTCGCCGGCATGGGCGGGGAGCTCGCCGAAACCGGCGAGCCTTCCGCCGTTAGGGGGGAAGGATGCGCCAGCCCTGGCGAGACCCTCGCCGACAGCGGCGGACCCCCCGCCGACAATGGCGAGCTCCCCGCCGTTCGTGGCATCGCCTTCGCCGGCAGGGGCGGGGATCTCGCCGAAACCGGCGAGCCTTCCGCCGGTAGGGGGAAGGATTCGCCAGCACCGGCGAGGCCCTCGCCGACAGCGGCGAAGCGTTCGCCGAGGTCGGCGGGACTGCCAAGGGCACTGGCGAATCTTCCGCCGATGCAGGCGAACCAATTCTTGGCACCGGCGAGGTCTCCGCCGGCGTTGAAACAAGCTCCTTAGCCACGAGCCTCGCCGATCACCCGGATTCGGCCCTTATCGGAGCTCTTTGTTTCTTGACCATTGCTCGTAGTCCTCTCTGGCCCGCTCCAGAGAAGCGGACCGTGTAGACGGCGCGATAGGCGTGGCGCCCGCCTGCGCTCTTCCCCTCGTGGCTATAGAGGGTACATTCCCTGCCAAACTCCTCCCTGCGGCGACATCGCCGCAATCCGCGGTCCGCCGGGTCATGGAGGCCCGCGCCCGTGCCGCGGAGGAGGGAGAGCATCATGCCTCAGCACGTCGTCCGCCGTCTCTTGGCCGCGGGAGCTGTCGCCGCCGTCCTCGCCACCGGCCCGGTCCAGGCTCAGGGAGGCCCGCAGGAGACCGGCGCGTTCCTGCGATGGCTCGGGAGTGTCCAGAAGCAGGCTTTCCTCGTGCTCCGTCTCTGGCCTGTACAGGCAATCTACGGGGAGCAGGGACTCTTGATTGACCCCAACGGGAACACCGCCCCGAGCCCCGCCAGCACCACGGCTCCGAGCCCCCAGCCGGGCACGGACCAGGGCCACCTGATCGATCCGAACGGCTAGATCCGGCCAGGGAGAGGGGCGGCAACGCTGTCCCTCTCGCCCTTTCTCTCTTCCGGCGACTCCAAGACCCTCAGTTGTGAGAAGATAGCAAAGTCTGCGCGAAAGAGGGAGGCCAAGTGTTCGAGCACTGCGATTTCGAAGATCTTGACGCAGCCTTTGGAGTAAGTCCGTCACCGGAGGACGTAAAACGGGCGGTGTCTCTCCTGATCCGCGGCCGGGGTCACTGGCATGGATCACCTCCACCCGAAGCTGCCTATGACGCGCTCCTCAACCGGGCCGAGGAGCACGCCCGCCGTACCCGGCGTCTGCCCGTTCGCGAGCGCATCCGCTTCTTTAAGGCTCTGTCGCTTCTGGCCTCCGGCCGGGAAATGGGGAGACTCGGGGGCGGGCTCGGGGTCTACGAGGCGCTCCTCGCCCGGAGCTGGGCCGTGCGCTTCGACGATGCGCAGGAGATGTGCCGCCTTGCCGAGGCCGCGGTCGAGGCGGCGGCCCGCTTCAGCCCGAGGACCCACGGAGCGCGGCCTGTGGCGGACCTCCGGGCCCGCGCCTGGGGCGAACTCGCCAACGCCTGCCGTGTGGCCGACCGGCTGCGCGAGGCCAAGAAGGCGTTCGGCCAGGCCTTCGCTTTCGTCCAGAGGGGGACGGGCGATCCGCTGCTGAGAGCGCGCCTTCTGGACCTGGAGGCGTCCTTCTTCGGAACTCTCCGGGAGTTCGCCTCCGCTCAGGGCCGGCTGGACCTCGTCCCCGAGTTGTACCGGCAGGCCGGAGAGCCTCACCTGGCCGGCCGGACCCTCATCACCAGAGCTGTCTACGTGGCCTACAGTGGCAACCCCGAAGAGGCGCTCCGACTCATCCAGGAGGGGCTCGGCCTCATCGACCCGGACCGGGAGCCCGACCTCGTCGTGGCAGCCCTCCATAATCAACTTGGTCATCTCATTGATCTCGGCCAGTTTCAGAAAGCAAAAAGGCTCCTTTTCGAAAGCCGCGAACGCTTTCGGAGCTGCGGGCGTATCTCAGGGCTCAAGCTCCGCGGGCTCGAAGGTCAGATCAGCTATGGGCTGGAGAGGTGGACGAGCGCGGAGATCGCATTCCGCGAGGTGAGAGAGGGTTTCAAGCAGGCGGGGCTCGTCTTCGCCCATGCCTTGATGTGCCTTTACCTCGCCATGACCCTCCTGCGCCAGGGTCGGATCGACGAGGCGGAAAAGGAAGTCCTTGCGGCGTCGAAAGTTTTTTTCTCGCTCCAGATCCACCGCGAGATCCTCGGCTCGGTCCTCCTTCTCAAAGAGGCGGCGGAGATGCGGAGGCTGACGGTCGCGATCCTGGAGAACGAAGTGCAGCACATCCGCCGCGCGGAGATGGAGCACGGGCACGCCACGGGTTCGCGATAGAATCCGCAGTATGGAGCTCGATACCGCCGTCAAGCTGAACGTTTACCAGACCCTCGCCGAGACGGCTCAGGCTCCATCCTCGGCGGAGGTGGCGAGGGCGCTCGGGGTTGCCGTCGAGGAGGTCGAGGCCGCCTTCCAGAATCTCCACAGGAAGCGGCTGCTGGTTCCTGAGCCGGGAGATCCCTCCCGGATCCGGATGGCCCCGCCTTTCTCGGGAGTGGAGACGCCCTTCCGCGTCAAGGTCCGGGACAAGATCTATTACGCCAACTGCGTCTGGGACGCATTCGGAGTGCCGGCCGCCCTGCATGCGGACGCCGTCGTCGAGGCCGCGGATGGGCACACCGGCGAGCCTATGACTCTGGAGGTGAGGGGCGGGAAGCCGGTGCCGCAGCCGTGCGCCATCCACTTCGCCGTGCCCGCGGCGAAGTGGTGGGACGACATCGTCTACACCTGAGCCACCATGCTGCTCTTCCGGTCGGAAGAGACGGTGCGCGAGTGGTGCCGGGCTAACGGGGTTCCCCAACGCCCGATTCTCGACCTGGATCAGTTGTGGCATCTCGCGACGACCTGGTACGAGAACCGGTTGACCGTCGAGTCCCGCCGTCCCGGTCCGGACGAGATGATGGAGATCTTCGCGCGGGTCGGTTTGGAAGGGCCGTTCTGGGACCCGAAGGCCGATCTATGGTAGTCGGGCCGCAGGGATGAACTTTGCATAAAACACGGACGGGATGGGGGAGAGGAGCTATCGCGCCGCTTGGATCGTGCTCTTCGGGATCGCACTGATCCTGCGCCTGTCGCTGCTCGGCCGCCAGGGGCTCTGGGTGGACGAGGTCTTCTCGCTGGCGATGGCGACGGGCCACAGCATCGAGCAGGATCCGGCGATCTCCCGCCCCGAGCTGGGCGACTTCGTCGAGCCCCGGGCCGCGGTACCGTCTGCCGTGCTCCGCCGCTACCTCCAGCACGACAGCCCGCCGGCGGGACCGTACCGGGTGCTGCGCGGCGTCTTCATCTCCGATACCAGCCCGCCCCTTTATTACCTTCTTCTCTGGGCCTGGACCCTCGCCGTGGGGACGAGCGACGCCGCCCTGCGCCTTTTCTCCGCCATCTGCAGCCTCGCCGCCCTGCCGCTGCTGCGCTCGATGGCCCGCGAGATCGCGGGGGAACGGGCGGCGCTCGCGGCCTGCGCGTTCTACGCCGTGGTGCCG
Organism: Thermoanaerobaculia bacterium; assembly: GCA_036264085.1. Lineage (GTDB taxonomy): Bacteria > Acidobacteriota > Thermoanaerobaculia > Multivoradales > UBA5704 > DATARR01. The sequence continues at coordinate 10,208 of DATARR010000011.1, forward strand.
GTCGCGCTCGAAGCGGGCATCGAGGGGCGGATGTATGGCTTGACGATCCTCCTCGGCACTCTCCTCGCCTGGACCTCGCTGGCCCTCGCCCGCCGAGGCTTCCAGCCGCGGCTGGCGCTGCTGTGGATCGCGACCGCCGCCGGCGGCTTCCTCACTCACTATTTCTTCGCCTTCGTCTGGTTCGCCTGTGCGGTCTGGCTCCTGCTCGCGCCGGGCCGCCTGGACCGGCGGACGATCCCGCTGATGTCCGCGGCCATGGCTCTGCTCATCGCACCGTGGTTCCTCCGCATGCCCGAGATCCTGGGGCACTGGCGGGTGGCCAAGGGGTGGCTCGACGGTCTCCCGCCCCTGCCCCGGGTCTTCGTCGCGCCGCTCGACCTGGCGGCAGGGCTCTTTTCCGTGTCGGAGACCCTGGGCGAGAGACTGGCCAAGCGGGAGCCGCTGCTGGCCATCCTCGTGGGGCTGGGGCTGACGGCCGTTGCCGCCGTCCGGCTCCTCCTCCGCAGTGGCCGCAGCCGCGGCGGAGACTGGGGGCCGCGCGCCCTGCCCGGACTGTGGCTCGCCGCCTCCTGCCTCGGCCCGCTCGTCTTCGACCTGCTCTGCCGCTCGCGGTCCGAGATCATCTCCCGCTACGCCTGGCCCGCGCTGCCGGCCGCCGCCCTGCTGGTGGGGATGCTCGGGGCGCGGCTCGCCGCCCGGCCGCGCTACGTCCTCGCCGCCTTGGTCCTGCTCGCCTGGCTCCCCGCCTATTGGCGGCTGTTCCGCCCCGTCTCGCGGCACGGCGACTCCTTCCGCGAGACCGCGGCCGTCCTGCGACAGTGGGCGCGGCCGAGGGACGTGGTCATCGTGCATTCCATCCCTTCCGGCGTCCTCGGCCTCGCCCGCTATCTGGGCGAGGGTCCGGCGGTGGCCTCCTGGGTGGGACAGCTCGGGCGTCGCCGGGTGCCCGCGGATACCGAGCTCATCACCACGGGCGAGCGGCGGGTGGCGCTCGTCGAGGTCCACGAGCTCCAGGCGCCGGCCCCCGAGGAGGGCTGGCTGCGCGTGAATGCCCGTCTCGTCGACGCGCAGGAGCTGCGGGACGCGCGGCTGTTGTTTTTCGACCTCGAGTCCGGCCGCGCCGGCTCGACCCGAATGGCGAAGGGACCCGACGCCGAGCTGGAGAGAGCGCCCCTCTTGCGGGTTACGACCGGTCGTGCTATTTTATCGCGGTGAGCAAGGGGGAGCAGACACGTCAGGAGATCGTCGAGCGGGCCCTGGCCCTGGCCGGCGAGGTCGGCCTCGAGGGGGTGTCGCTCGGCGTCCTGGCGGCGAGCCTGAACCTGTCGAAGAGCGGCCTCTTCGCGCACTTCCGGTCGAAGGAGGCGTTGCAGATCGAGGTGCTGCAGCGGGCCATCGACGACTTCATTCAGGACGTGGTGGTGCCGGCGCTCCGGCTGCCGCGGGGCGAGCCGCGGTTGCAGCGGCTCTTCGACCTCTACCTGGCCTGGGTCCACGGCAACGGACGCAGTGGAAGCTGTTTCTTCATGGCGCTCACCCACGAGTACGACGACCGTCCCGGCCCCATTCGCGACCTCCTCGTACAGTCGCAGCGCGACTGGTACGGCACCATCGCCCGCGCCGCCCGCACGGCGGTCGAGGAAGGGCACCTCCGCGCCGATCTCGACCTCGAGCAGTTCGCCTACGAGTTCGTCGGCATCGGCATGGTCTTCCAGCAGGTCTCCAAGCTGCTCGAGAATCCGCGCGCTGAAGAGCGGGCGCGAGCCGCCTTCGCAACGCTCCTCGCGCGCAGCCGTCCCTGACCGCATTTCCGAAAAGGAGATCCCATGCAGCCCATGGACACAGCCCTCGTCTATCCGGCAGGAAATAGCACGAACGGTCGTTTGCGGCCCGTGCCGGCCCGCCCTGGCTCCGCACGGGGATGCGCGTGGCGAGCACGCTCGCTCCGGGCGCCGCGGCGCTCCTCGCGCGCAAGCTGTTCTTCACGCCGATGCGGGCGCGTCTGCGCGAGGAGGAGCGGGCGGTGCTGGCGCGCGGCGAGCTCTTCTCCCTTGCGGCCGGCGGGCAGCGCGGTCAGCGGGTGGTCGGCCGCGCCTGGGGAGCCGGTCCCACCGTACTCCTCGTGCACGGCTGGGGCGGCCACTCCGGGCAGATGACCTCGCTCGTCGATCCCGCCGTGGCGGCGGGCTTTCGGGCCGTGGCGCTCGACCTGCCCGGCCACGGCGAATCGGAAGGGAGCGTCTCCTCGCTGATCCATTTCGCCTCGGCGCTCGTGCGTGCAGCGGCGCTCTTCGGGCCGGTGCGCGGCGTGGTGGCCCACTCCTTCGGCGCCGCGGCCAGCACCTACGCGATCGCGTCGGGATTGTCGGTGGAGCGGGCCGTCTTCTTCGCTCCGCCCGCGGGGTTCGAGTCGTTCTGGGCGCGGTTCCGGGCGGGCGTCGGCGTGTCGCAGGAGGTCATGGACCGCATGCTCCACGAGGCGGAGGAGTGGCTCGACGTGCGCTTCGACGGCATCGGCCCCGTCGACCTGGCGCCGCGGATGACGGCGCCGCTGCTCGTCCTTCACGATCCGGAGGATCGCGAGGTGCCGTACGAGGAGGGGGCCGAGCTCGCTCGTTGCTGGCCGGGCGCGGAGCTGCGATCCGCCGGCGGGCTCGGCCATCTGCGCATTCTGCGCGACGCGGGCTGCGTGGCGGCGGCCGTGGGCTTCGTCGCGCGCTGAAGAGCCTCGAAAGGATAGAGCAACTGATTGAAGACCTGGGTCAGCCAGGCCAGCCGGCCGTCGCCTTCGTGCTGGTGGGGATAGGCTTCGTCGTTGATTCCCGTGGCCGGATATTCGTCGTAGCCCCGGTACTGCGTCCCGAACAGGTGGTCCCAGAGACTGAAGGTCAGACCGAAATTGCAGTCCCGGTGCCGCGGCTCGATCGAGTGATGGACGCGGTGAGACTGCGGAGTCACCAGGACGTACCGCAGCCATCCGAGGTTGGTGCGGATGTTCGAGTGGTAGAAACGGGTCTGCCAGGCGCGCACCCAGGTGACCGCCACGATGGTGATGAACGAGCTCTGGACCATGAACAGGGGGATGAAGCCGAGGGTGTAGAGGAAGACGTCGTCGAGCGGGTGGACGTGATAATCGGTGAAGAAGTTCAGCTCCTTCTGCGAGTGGTGGACGGCATGGAAATACCACAGCACTCTGACCTTGTGGCGGACGTAGTGGCTGGCCCAGAACAGGAAGTCGCTGGCGAACAGCCCCAGGATCACGCGCGGCAGCCAGGGCCAGGACTCCAGGGAGTGAAGGGTGAGAAGGCCGAGATGACGATTGTAGATGAAGCTCAGCAGAGCGATGTGCAAGGGCAGCAGGTAGGCATGCATGATCAGGGTGAAGGGGGCCCAGACCAGGTCCTGAAAGAAGCCGCGTGAAAAAACCGGCTGATCCGGTACCGCCGGGATCAGTCGTTCGAGGATCAGGACCGCAAGCACCACCAGGTAGAACAGAGGATTGAGGACGACATCCTGAAGGAAGGAGGCGGCGAACGCCGACCCGCCCGCCTTGAAGACCGGGACCAACTGCGTTTTGAGACCTGTCCCGCGGACGGCGTACAGCAGCGCCGCGGCACTGAGAGCCGCCAATCCGCAGAGCCTGCCGGCGGTGATGCGAGCCTTGGCGACGTTCAATCCTGGCAAACTCGGTCCCCCGGAGCTGTGCCACGCAAGACCGAGCGCCGTGTCCCGTCTCCCTGCGTGCCAACCGGCCCAGGATAGCCAGGGGCCCAGGACTAGTTGTTATGGCAATGTAAGAATGTTGTAAGATATAGGCGCGACGCGCCTGCCGCGACAGGACTCGCCAAGGAGCGAGAACGGGTGTATCATCCTGCCCGCTCATGACCAACCCATCGATCGGCGATGGCAGCGCCAGGGCTGTCACGGCGGCCAAGAGGTGCAACTTTCGTGGAAGCGGCTCGCTTTCGGCCACTTCGTGCACCTACCTTTATAGGCCCGCTAAAGAGAGCTGGCAGATCAGCCGGCTCCAAGGGCTCTTTTTATCGCGATGATACGAATTTCCGAGCCCCTCCTTCCATCCAGTCGCTTAAGAGACGGCGAGCGCTCGCCGTTTCATCATCATTGCCTCCAGGGCATCAGCTCTCCTGCGGAGAGCCTGTCCTTCCTGGCGGCGCCACTTTCAGTTTCTGGAGGATGCAAGTAATGAAGAGCAGAGGTTTGAAATTTGGATTGGCTCTGTCTTGTGGCCTGCTGGCCGTCGCCGGGAACGCTGCACCTGTGGAGAAGCAGGCGACGAAGCCCTTCGCGGATGCGGACCACGTCATCTACATGCCGGTGCGCGGCGGCGTGGCTCCCAAGGCCCGGGTCTCCAACCTGACGGACCATGGCGGCGGCGTGGTCGTCTCGGCCAAGGTGGCCTTCATCTTCTGGGGCCCGAGCTTCAACGACGCCACGTCTGCCGACCACACCTACGCCACGACGCTGCAGGCCTTCCGCAGCCAGTTCGGCACCACCCCCGAGTACAACGTCATCACGCAGTACGGCGGGATCCAGTTGACGAACCTCGGCTTGGGCACGGCCGACATGTTCGACACCACGACGCCGCCGACCAACGTCACCGACGCCATCGTCCAGGGCGAGGTCAACAAGTACCTGTCGACCCATGCCTACGACCCCAGCACGATCTACGAGGTGGTCATCCCGAGAGCCTCGTACTCCTCTAGCGGCACGAGCACCTCGTGCAGCGGCCCGCACCTCTCCTACTGCGCCTATCACGGCGCGTACACCGGCGCTCCCGGGACTGTCCTCTACTCCATCGAGCCCTATCCGAGCTGCAGCGGCTGCGCGGTCGCGGGCTGGTCGGACGTGCAGAACCAGGAGCACTTCGTCTGCCACGAGACCCGCGAGGCCGTGACCGACCCCGTGAACGGCTGGTGGGACGGCCGGACCGGCCAGGAGGCCGACGACAAGTGCGCCTGGTCGCCCTCCCCGTTCATCGGCACCAGCGGTTTCGCCTACCAGTACGAGTGGTCGAACCTGGTGAGCGGCTGCGTCAAGACCCGGTAACCAGGGCTGAGCCCTCCTGACGGATTGAGAACCCCGGCGGGTGCCGGGGTTCTTTTTTTTCAGGTGGCTCGCTTTTCCCCGCGGCCTGCACCCTGAGCTTATAGAACGTCATTCAGAGGGTCTTTGGCGACCCGCCCGGACCCCGCAGGAGCTTCTCGATGCTGCCACCCAGCCGTTCCCGGGACGGTGGAGTCTCGCCGTCTCATCACCCTTGCCGCTGGGGCTTTGAGCTCTCATGGGGAGAGCCGTCCCGCCCTGGCGGCGTCACTGTCGGTTCCTGGAGGATGCAAGTGATGAAGAGCAGGAGCTTGAAGTTCATGCTGGCGCTGTCCTGTGGCCTGTTGGCCGTCGCCGCGAATGCCGCGAGCGTCGAGAAGGCCGCGAAGAAGCCCTTCGCGGACGCCGACCACGTCATTTACACCCCGACCCGTGATTCCGTCGTTCCCAAGGCCGGCTCCAACCTGACGAACCATGGCGGCGGTGTGCTCACCTCGGCCAAGGTGGTCTTCATTTTCTGGGGACCGAACTTCGCGAACGCCTCCTCTGCCGATCACACCTATGCCACCACCCTGCAGGCCTTCCGCAACCAGTTCGGCACCACCCCCGAGTACAACGTCATCACGCAGTACTCCGGCATCCAGTTGACGAACCTCGGCTCGGGAACCCCTGACTGGTTCGACACCTCGTCGCCGCCGACCAACGTCACCGACGCCACCGTTCAGGCCGAGGTCAACCGGTATTTTTCGGGCGGCCATGGCGCCTTCAACTCCAGCACCATCTATGAGGTCGTGATCCCGAAGACCTCGTTCTCTTCGAGCGGCTCGAGCACCTCGTGCGGTGGACCGAGTCTGGCCTACTGCGCCTATCACGGCGCGTTCAACAACTCCTCCGGCACCGTCAAGTACTCCATCGAGCCCTATCCGAGCTGCAGCGGCTGCAAGGTCTCGGGCTGGTCGGACGTGCAGAACCAGGAGCACTTCGTCTGCCACGAGACCCGCGAGGCCGTGACCGACCCCGTGAACGGCTGGTGGAACAGCACCACCGGCGCCGAGGCCGACGACCAGTGCGCCTGGTCGCCCACGCCGTTCATCGGCACCGGCAGCTTCGCCTATCAGTACGAGTGGTCGAACCTGGTGAGCGGCTGCGTCAGGACCAGGTAACGACGCCAAGCCAGATCCGGTAGCATGGAGAGCCCCGGCGTTCGCGCCGGGGCTTTTTCTGGCCCTCCTCGATTCGACATTCCACAGACACTCAGCGTGAAGACCGCCGCATTCGAGTAGCGAGGCACCGGACTCGCGAGTCCGGTCATCCGCAACTCGAATGAGGTCACTCTACGCATACCTGAGCGCGGAGCCGCGGAAAGCGCGGCAGGCCCGAAGCGGGGCCTGGCCGGAGACTCGCCGATCCCGGGATTAGGCCGCAACTCTCTGAGCCGGCGGCTTTGCCGTGGGCCCCGGGCAGAGTGCGCCCCGGTCATGTGCCCCGAAGGGGCTCAGGCATAGAGCCCGGGGTCAGAGCGCCGAAGGCGCGGCGACCCCGGGAAGGGAGGCCCTCCACAGCCTCCAAAGCCCTGAAATGGCGACGGCAGTGCCAGGCTCAACCTTGGCGTCTTTGGCAGCCTCGCTGAGACCGTGAAGAAGGGGTAGCCGCCTGCCTGGACAAAACTCCGTCTCTGACGTATAGTAGGTCCGTGTTCGCGTTCATTGAGACCCGGCTCTTTACCCGTCAGGTTGGCGAGTACTTGTCGGACGATGAGTATCTCAAGTTGCAGGCAGCTCTCGCGGAGGACCCAGAAGCTGGGGCGGTCATTCCAGAGTCCGGCGGCGTTCGCAAGCTCCGGTGGGGACTTGCCGGTCGCGGAAAACGCGGTGGGCTTCGTATTATCTATTACCTGCGGTCTCGAGAGGGCGTGATCTGGATGCTAACGCTTTATCCGAAGAATGTCGCAGAGAACATCTCGGCCCATGTCTTGCGACAGATCCGGCGGGAGGTTGAAAATGGCTAAGAAACGCACCCGTGACATCGGGAATGAAATCCTTGAAGGCATCCGTGAGATCAAGCGGGGTGAGGTCGGCCGCGTCGTGACGTTCCCGCCTGTCGCTGAAACCAGGGCTCGGGTGGGCCTCTCGCAGGCGGACTTTGCGCGGTTGCTCGGCGTATCAGTGCGCACGCTGCAGGAGTGGGAGCAGGGGCGCCGTGCACCGTCTGGACCGGCCCGCATGCTCCTCGCGATTGCACACAAGAACCCGCAGGCCCTCTTGGAGATCGCGAGCTGACCGCGAGGGTGGTGGGGGGGGAGCCGGGCGTCGCTATGACCTGTTCCATCTGCGGTCACCATGAAGCCCGTATCCGCTATATGACCCGAAGCTATGGGAAAGGGGCGACGCTCCTGATCATCGAGAACGTCCCTGCAGAAGTAGATGGCTCGGCTTAGCATTCAATTACAGATCCGGGTTTGCCGATGTCACCGCGCCTGCGAATCATTTTAAGCGTGACCTTTGTGACCAAGGCCAAAAGCCCTGTGTTAATTGGTACTGCTACCCACTCCACTGGAGTCCATGGATAGAGTAACCCAAAAAGAATGATGCCGCCGACGAGCAGCGCGGCACTGACGATGGGGACTGGTACTTCCCACCATTTGGGGCCCCCTCCTCGCTGTCTTTTTAGATACGTCTCGTATCCGAGCGCAGCGCTCTTTCTCTCCTCATCTATATCTCGCAAGAGGTAGACGATCCTAGGTCGAAGACAATTCTCCAGGTAAACCACGTTGTTGTACGACTCCCATCCAACCTCTGTGTGGGCAATGATAATGACGTTGATGATAGCTACAGCCAGCCAAATTATGATCCGGTGAGCTTGCGTCGAAAGAGCGGGATTTTTATCGAACTGGTTCCACATTTGTGCAAGGACAGCGATCGCGGCTCCAAGTATTGGGAATAGGGAGTACTGAAGGGTAAGCCAGTAGGTGTTGCGCGTTGTGATCGCTTGGTATTCTGCAAGGTGAGTTTGTAGTAGCGAGTTCCGATCCTGCTGATTGTCTCCGCCGCCAGTGAGAGGAGGAGGGGTATGTTTTGATGCCACTATACGCTCCGTTGTAGAAGTTTCTCGTAGCTCCTGATCGAAGTCGGCCTCCTACGTCTTTCCCCGTAACTCGTCGAGCCTGCGTCCTCTGGCGCCCGCCAGCTTGGTATAAAGCATGGGATTTGCGTCTCGCGCAGCCTGGCGGTAGGCTTCGTAGGCCGCCCGAGCTTCCCGGAGGTAAGCATCGATCTCGGCGCGATGGGCGAGATAAAAGGTAATAGCTCTGTGGACCTGTTCGAGGCTCAGCGTCGGGAACGACCGGACGATGCTCTCGGCTGTCTGGCCGTTCAGGAAGGCGTAGACGATGGAGTCGAGGGATACGCGGCTTTCAGCGATCCAGAAACCGTGATCCCGGCGCTCCACGTACTGGTTCTCGTTTTTCATCTCCATCGCCGGATCAACTCTTGATGCTTCCTCGCGTGTCCAATCGCCGACCACGCCGAGGTCACGATCCATAGACCTGCGTGACCTCGTTCTGTGGCTGGCGCCCCAGGCTGAGTTATGTCGGCCCTTCGGGCCTGGGGGCAAGGGCCTTCCCCCCTCGAGTTCGTCCCGCCGGCTCCTCAGCCCCTCGATCCTATCCCCCTACGCCTTCCCCCGCAGCTCCTCGATCCTGCGCTCGCGCTGGTCCTCGATGCGGCGGCGGTCGCGGCGGTATTCTTCTTCCTCCTCTTGCCGCTTGGCGGGGTCATGGAGGGCCTTCAGCCGGTCCTTGTGGAGGATCTCCAACTCGGCTAAGCTGGCTTCGGCCTTGCGGCGGGCTTCGGCGATCTTCTCCCGCGCGTCGTCGCTGAAGGTCTCCTCCCGCGGCCGCTCGATCCCCTGCTTCTCCATGCGCTCCAGCGCCAGCTCGTAGGCGGACTTCATTCCCGTGGTCTTGTCCTTGTCGGCCATGAAAACAGCATATCATCGGGCGCACAGCCCGTGCCAAAGTGGCACGCGCCGGTCCCGAGCCCGCGCCGGAACGCCGCGGATTCCTTGATTTTTCCCCGGTTTCGAGGCGTTGACACCGCGGCATCCCTCTTGCTAAGACCCGCGGGCCGCGTCAGAACGCCGGCTGTTTCAGGAGGTTCCATGATCGAAGCGCACGACCTCACGCGTCGCTACGGCGACTTCACGGCCGTCAGCGGCATCTCCTTCGCCGTCAAGGAGGGGGAGATCCTCGGGATGCTGGGCCCCAACGGCGCGGGCAAGACGACCACGATCCGCATGATCACCGGCTTCCTGCCGCCCACCAGCGGCCAGGTGACGGTGGACGGCAAGGACCTGTTCGAGTCGCCGCGCGAGGCCCGCCGGCAGTTGGGGTATCTGCCGGAGAACGTCTCGCTCTATCCCGAGATGCGGGTGGACGAGTACCTCGCCTATCGCGCCCGGCTGGAGGGGCTCTCCCGCGGCGAGGCCCGCGCGGCAATCCCCGTGGCCGTGGAGCGGTGCCTGCTCGGCGACGTGCGTCATCAGATCATCGGCACTCTCTCCAAGGGCTACCGCCAGCGGGTGGGGCTCGCCACGGCCATCCTGCACAATCCCCGCGTCCTCGTGCTCGACGAGCCGACGGTGGGGCTCGATCCCAAGCAGATCATCTCCATCCGCGAGCTGATCCGCGAGCTCGGCCGCCAGCACACGCTGCTGCTCTCCACCCACATCCTCCCCGAGGTGGAGCTGCTGTGCGACCGCGTGGTGATCATCGACAAGGGGCACATCGTGGCCGAGGGCACGCCCCAGAGCCTGCGCGAGCGGTGGACGGGCAATCCGGCCGTGCGGGTGCTGTTCAAGGACGCGCCGGCGGGCGCCGCCGAGGCCCTCGCCGCCCTTCCCGGCGTGCTACGGGTGAAGGAGGGCGGTCCCGACGGCTCGTGGATTCTGGAGTGCGAGTCCGGCTCGGACCCCCGCGAGGAGGTGTTCCGCACCGCCGCCTCCGCCGGCTGGGTGCTGCTGGAGCTGGGCCGCCAGCGCGGCGCCACGCTGGAGGACATCTTCGTGCGATTGACCACCGCCGACATGGCCGACACGGCGGCCCCGTCACCGGAGGCTCCGACTGATCCGACCGATCCGATCGCTCAGTCCCAGGAGGTGGGTTCATGAACGGACTGCTGGCGACCTATCGCCGCGAGCTGCGGGCGTACTTCTTCTCGCCGCTGGCCTACGTGGTGCTCTTCTTTTTCCTCGCCGTCAACGGCTTCATCTTCGTCGCCCTGGTGGGCAACCTGAACGATCCCGGCTCGCCGGGCGGACCGCCGTTCACGTTCTTCTTCAACACCTCCTGGGTCATCCTGCTGCTGGTGACGCCGGTGCTCACCATGCGCCTGGTGAGCGAGGAGCTGCGCTCCGGGTCGATCGAGGTGCTGATGACGGCGCCGGTGACGGAGGGGCAGGTGATCGGCGGCAAGTTCCTGGCCGCGCTCACGTTCTACGCTTTTCTCTGGTTTCCCACCGTGGCCTATGCCCTCATGATCTCGCTGTACGAGAAGGTGAGCTGGGGACCGGTCGGCGCCGGCTATCTCGGCCTGCTGCTGATCGGCGCGCTCTTCCTTTCCATGGGGATCTTCTCCTCGGCGACGACGCGCAGCCAGCTCCTGGCCGCCATGATGACGCTCGCCATGGTGCTCCTGCTCTATCTCCTGGACCTCTTCGGACGGCTGGTGAACGGCGACGTCCTCAAGAAGGCCCTGGATTACGTCAACGTCTGGGGCCACATCGACGAGCTCGCGAACGGGATCGTCGACACCCGCCGGCTGGTCTTCTACCTGTCGGGCACGCTGTTCTTCCTGTTCCTGGCCAGCCGGGCGCTCGAAGACAAGAAGTGGAGATGACGCCCATGGACCTTGCCAACCGCCGTCAGCTCGTGAGGACGGGGACCCTCTCGGCGGGCGTCCTGCTCCTGGCCGCCCTGCTCCTCATCGTCAACTATTTCGGCTGGAAGTACTACAAGCGTTTCGACTGGACGAGCAGCCATCTCTACAGCCTGTCGGAGAAGTCGGTGAACGTGCTGAAAGGGCTCAAGCGGGACGTCGACTTCTTCGTCTTCCTGTCGCCGGACCAGCAGCACGAGCTCTATCAGCCGACGACGGAGGTGCTCGCCCGCTACGGCGCCGTCTCCCGGCACGTCCACGTGCGTGTGATCGACGCCGCCAAGAACCCCGTCGAGGCGCAGCAGCTCATCAAGAAATACGGCGTCACCACCACGGGCGTGGTGGTGGCGAGCGGCGAGGACCGCCGGGTGATCGACAGCAACGACCTGGCCGAGCTCGATTTCCGCTCCATGCAGACGACGGGCCGGCCGCAGATGACGGGCTACAAGGGCGAGCAGCTCTTCACCAGCGCCATTTTGCAGCTCTCCGAGCGGCACAAGCCCAAGATCCTGTTCACCACCGGGCATGGCGAGCACTCGCTGGACGACCAGGGGGGGCACGGCCTCTCCGGCGCCCAGCAGCTCCTGGGACGGGACAACTTCGAGCTTTCGGAGTGGTCCTCGCTGGGGCAGACCGCCGTGCCCGCGGGCACCGACCTGCTGGTCATCGCGGGACCGACGGGGAGCTTCGTGAAGCCGGAGCTGGATGCGTTCTCGGCTTACCTGAACGGCGGCGGGCGGATGCTGGTGATGCTCGATCCCACCCTCGGCCAGGCGGGCACGGCGGGGCTGGTGCAGACCGGGCTCGAAGCCTGGCTCGCGACCTTCGGCCTCAAGGCCGGCCAGGACATCGTGGTCGACCCCAGCAATCCGCTGCCGTTCTTCGGTCCGGAGACGATCTTCAGCCGCAACTACGGCGAGCACCCGATCACCAAGGCGCTGGCCGAGGCGAATCAACCGGTGCTGGTGACCCTCGCGCGCTCGCTGGCCAAGGGGAGCGCTCCCGGCCTCAAGGTGACGGAGCTGATGCGCACCTCGACCGAGGGCTGGGGCGAGACCAACCTCGCCAACCTGGAGAAGGTCGCGCGCGATCCGCAGGACGTGCCGGGGCCGGTGCCCCTGGCGGCCGCGGCCGAGAGCGATCCGGCGCCCGCGGGCCGCAAGGGGTTGCGGCTGGTGGCCTTCGGCGACTCGGACTTCGCCACCAACCAGCTCCTGCAGGCCAACGTGGCCAACACCGTCCTGCTCTCCAACGCCTTCAACTGGCTGGTGGAGCGCGAGGCGCTGCTGGGTATTCCGCCGAAGAAGACGGAGCAGGTGAGGCTCACGCTGACGGGCGACGAGTTCCGCCGCGTCTGGCTGCTGGCGGCGGCCCTGCCGCTGCTCTCCGTGATCCTGGGCGCGATGGTGTTCTCGCGTCGCAGGAGGTAGACGCATGCGCCCCCGTACGCTGCTGATCCTGCTGGCGGTCGTCCTGGTCCTGGGTGCGTTCATCTGGTTCTATGAGCGCCGGCTCCCCTCCAGCGAGGAGCGGGCGGAGCTGAGCAAGAAGGTCCTCCAGCTCAAAAAGGAGGACGTCACGGCGGTGACCATCGACGCCGAGAAGGGCGGGGTGCGCCTGGAGCGGGTGGCCGCGGCGAAGAAGGAGAAGCCGCGGTTCGAGAAGGGGGCTCCGCCTCCCGCCTCCGCCGAGTGGCGGATGGTGCGGCCCCTCGCCACGCGGGCGGACGCCTTCGCCGTCGATCGCCTGCTGGAGGCGCTCTCGGCGCTGGAGAAGACTCGCACCCTGGAGGGAACGGACCCCAAGGCGGTCGGTCTCGACAAGCCGCGGGCCACGGTGCGGCTGGCCACCAAGGACGGGGAGACGGTGCTCGAGCTGGGCGCCGAGGTCCCGCCCGGCGGCAACCTCGTCGCCGGCGTCGGGGGGCGGAAGGAGACCTACGTCGTCGCCGATTCCATCCTCGCCGAGGCCAACCGCGACCCCGTGGACTGGCGGGATCGACAGATGGTCCACGGCGACCGCGAGGACGTCGAGCGCGTCACGCTGGCGGGCGCTCCGGGCGGCCCGGTGGTCCTCGCCCGCCGGCCGCAGGGCTTCTGGATCGAGAAGCCGGTCGCCGACCGCGCGGACCGCGAGCTGGCGGACGGCCTGCTCGCGGACGTCACCGGGTTGATGGCGGAGCGCTTCGTCGCCCCCGGCCGGCCGGCCGCGGAGCTGGGCCTCGCGCCCCCGCGCGAGACGGTGGAGGTGACGTTCAAGGGCGCGCCCCCGCTGCACATCGATCTGGGAGCCCCGGTGACGGGAGCGGCGGCGCCGGAGGGGCAGACGGTCGGCGAGCTGACCTACGCCCGCATCGGCGACGCCGTCTTCGAGGCCCGCACCCGCCTGCCGGAGTCCGCCCGCCGGGACCCCGCCGCGTGGCGGGCGGTCCAGCTCTCTGGCTTCGAGGTCTACCAGGTCGAATCGGCGACGGTGCAGGACGGCCCGGCCACGCTGCAGCTCAGCCGCGCCAACACCGACTGGAAGCGGGGGAACACCGTCATCTCCTATCTGCCGGTGAGCGATCTGCTCTTCGTCCTCACCGGCGCCAAGGCCTCGCGCCTGCTGACCCCGGCGGAGGCTCAAGGGATGCAGGCCGCGCTCGCCAAACCGCTCCTCACCTTCACCCTCCACACCAAGGAGGGGGACGAGACGCTGACCCTCTACCCCGAGCAGAAGGACGGGGTGCCGGCCCGGGCCAGCGGCCGCGACGCCATCCTGCTGCTGCCGGCGGACGCGCTGCACCAGATCCAGGCGAAGCTACAGGAGGTGAAGACGGCGAAGGCGGTGGGGACGAAGTAGGGGCGCATGGTCTCCGATCCGCTCGAATGCTATCCTTCTCCTATGGGCGAGAGTTTTTCCCGGCCGACCTCGCAGGGGCCTTTCCGCGCCGATCAGCTCCGCCCGGGCGATCCCTACGAGCTGTCCCACGGCCATCCCATCCACTGTTTTCCCACCGGCGGCCGGGGCTCGAAGGCGACGAGCGTCGGCGCCGGGGTCCTCGCCAGCGATCCGGCGGTCCGGGACGTCGGCATGGACACGGGGTTCTCGCCGTCGCCGGACGTTCTCCGGGCTCCCGACCTTGCCGTCGGCGAAATCCCCGACCAGCCGGGCTGGGTGCAGGGAGCGCCGCCCCTGGCGGTGGAATACGCGGACACCGGCCAGGACGAGGGGGAGCTGGCGGCCAAGATCCAGGATCTCTTCGCCGCCGGCACCCGCTTCGTCTGGGTGGTGCGCATGACCGGTCCGCGGCGGGTGGAGGTGCATCAGCCAGGGAAGGCCATGAGCGTCGCCAATCCGGGCGACGAGCTCCAGGCGCCTGGAGTCCTCGCCAATCCGGTGCCGGTCGAGGCTCTCTACGACCGCGAGGTGGCGCAGGAGGTGGTCTTTCGCAACCTTCTCCAGCGCCATGGTTATGCCAGTCTTGAAGCGGTCCAGGCCGAGGGGCTCCGGGGCGCCATCCTCGAAGTCCTGAAAAGCCGGGTTCTCGACGTGGACGACGCTTTCCGGGCCGCCCTCGCAGCCGAGCAGGACGCCGGGATCCTCAAGGCCATCCTGCGCCGGGCGGCGACTGCCGCTTCGGCGGCGGAGGTCCTGGCCCGCTCCACGCGTTGACACCGTACCCGGCCTTTGCTACCCTCTCCCTCCCTTGGGAACCGAGGAGTCGGCCGAGGATGCAGGCCCGTAGCTCAGTTGGTTAGAGCGCTACGTTGACATCGTAGAGGTCAGCGGTTCGAATCCGCTCGGGCCTACCAGGGTCTTCTTCAGGAGTGGAAAATCGGCGCCAGAACGAGAGAGGACCAGATCCGTACCCAGGTGTTCGACCTCACTGGAGAGCCGATTTTCAGCCTCATGCCCAGGCGCTTAGCTCAGTTGGTTAGAGCGCTACCTTCACACGGTAGAGGTCAGCGGTTCGAGTCCGCTAGCGCCTACCATCCCCTCTTCTCGTGACCTCCGCCGGCGTGGGCCCGCGGCCCGAGAGACAACCCGTATTTGGATTTCATTGCCTGGAGGCGATCACCGCCCCATGGAGACGACCATCGAAGCCGTCCATCTGACCCTGCCCGACGGATCCGTGCGCACGGTTGCGCCGGGCACCACGCCGCTCGAGGTGGCTGCCGCGATCGGACCGCGCCTGGCCAAAGATGCCGTGGGTGCGGAGCTGGACGGCCGCAAGGTCGACCTGCGCCTGCCCCTCAAGCAGGGGGGCGCGTTCCGCATCTTCACCGTCAAGAGCCCGGAGGCCGGGGAGTTCATCCGCCACAGCGCCGAGCACGTGCTGGCCGACGCCGTCAAACGGCTCTGGCCGGAGGCGGAGTACGACGCCGGCCGCCAGGACCACAGCGAGAAGTTCCAGTACGACTTCCGCTTCCCGCGCGCCTTCACGCCCGACGACCTCGCGAGGATCGAGGACCAGATGCGGGAGATCCTGGCCGAGAAGAGCGGCTTCGAGCGCATCGAGGTGAGCCGCGCCGAGGCGGAGCGGATCTTCCGCGAGATGGGCGAGACCCTGAAGGTGGAGCGCCTGAAGGACATCCCCGAGGGGGAGACCATCACCCTCTACCGCGACGGCCGCTTCACCGACCTCTGCCGCGGGCCGCACGTGCAGAACCTCTCCCAGATCGGGGCGGTGAAGCTGCTGGAGGCCTCCGGGGTCTACTGGAAGGGCGACGAGAGCAACGAGCGGCTGCAGCGCATCTACGGCACGGCCTTCGGCTCCGAGAAGGAGCTGCAAGAGTACCTGGCGCAGGTGGAGCTGGCCCGCGCCCGGGATCACCGCCGGCTGGGCCAGGAGCTCGACCTCTTCAGCTTCAACCCGCTGGCGCCCGCCATGCCGTTCCTCCACCCCAAGGGAGCGGCGATCTACGTCGCGCTCATCGACTACGTGCGCGAGCTCAACGCCCGCTACGGCTATGGCGAGGTGGTGACGCCGCAGATCCTCGACGTCGAGCTGTGGAAGACCTCGGGGCACTACGACAACTATCACGAGAACATGTTCTTCACCGAGGCGGACGAGCGCGAGATGGCGGTGAAGCCCATGAACTGCCCCACTCACTGTCTGATCTTCGGGACGCGCCTGCGCTCCTACCGCGACCTGCCCATCCGCTACGCGGACTTCGGCCGGCTGCACCGCTACGAGCGCAGCGGCGTGACCAACGGCCTGTTCCGGGTGCGCTCGTTCCAGCAGGACGACGCCCACGTCTTCTGCACCGAGGAGCAGGTCGAGTCCGCCGTGCTGGCGGCGACGGGGATGATCCTGGAGCTGTACCGGACCTTCGGCTTCGACGAGGTACGGATCGAGCTGTCGACCCGGCCGGCGAAGCGGATCGGCGCGGACGAGCTGTGGGACCGGGCCGAGTCGGCCCTGGCGCGCGCCCTGGAGAGCCGGGGCATCCAGTATCAGGTCAACCCCGGCGACGGCGCGTTCTACGGGCCGAAGATCGACTTCCACGTCCAGGACGCCCTGGGCCGGAGCTGGCAGCTCGGCACCGTGCAGCTCGACTACCAGATGCCGCAGCGGTTCGGGCTGAAGTACGTGGCGGCGGACGGCGCCGAGCATCAGCCGGTGATGATCCACCGCGCCATGCTGGGCTCGGTCGAGCGCTTCCTGGCCATCCTCATCGAGCAGACCGCGGGGGCTTTCCCCCTGTGGCTGGCGCCGGTACAGGCGGTGGTGCTGCCGGTGTCGGAGAAGTTCGCCGAGTACGGGGAGAGGGTGAGGGCGGCGCTGGCGGCGGCCCGGGTGCGGGTGGAGCTCGACGACCGCAATGAGAAACTGGGCTATAAGATCCGCGAGGCCCAGGTGCAGAAGGTCCCCTACATGCTGGTGGTGGGGGCGCGGGAGCAGGAGGATGGCACCGTCGCGGTGCGTCGCCGCGCTGGCGAGGACCTGGGGGCTCTGACGGTGGAGGCGTTCCTGGCCCGGGTGGATGACCTGGTCGCGTCCCGCAGCCGGGAGCTGTGAGCACCTAGAATACAAACGGCTTCTTGAGGAAAGGAGACACGATCTGGACACTACATTCCGGGCACAGGCTCGGCGCTCTCAGGGGGTGAGCTGACATCGACAAGGCAACGCGGATCAACGAGCGCATCCGGGTACGAGAGGTGCGCCTGGTCGACGCCGACGGCTCGCAGGCGGGCATCGTGCCGATCGAAGAGGCCCTGCGGCGGGCTCAGGAGCAGACCCTCGACCTGGTGGAGGTGGCGCCGACGGCGAAGCCGCCGGTCTGCCGCATCATGGATTTCGGCAAGTTCCTCTACGAGCAGAAGAAGAAGGCGCACCTGTCGAAGAAGAAGCAGAAGGTCATCCACATCAAAGAGGTGAAGTTCCGGCCCAACATCGACGAGCACGACTACGATTTCAAGCTCAAGAACGCCATCCGGTTCCTCGGCGAAGGGGACAAGGTGAAAGCCACCGTCCAGTTCCGGGGCCGTGAAATGGCGCGCCAGGACCTCGGCTACAAGCTCTTGAAGCGGTTCGAGGGAGACCTGGGGGAGCATGGAGTGCTAGAATCGAACCCTGAAATGGCGGGCAACCGGATGCACGTGATCTTCGGTCCGCCTCGTCACGGTATCAAGCCGAAGACGGCCCCCTGACCCCGAACGGGGCCGGGAGCCGGGACGCCGGGGAGGGGTTCTTCCCTTCCTTGGACGTTTTTTGTCATCAGAGAGCTGTTTTTCAGAAAGGAGCCACCCTTGCCCAAGCAGAAGACACACAAGGGGGCCGCGAAGCGCTTCAAGGTCACAGGCACCGGCAAGGTGACGCGTCACCAGTCGATGAAGAGCCACATCCTGACCAAGAAGACCACCAAGCGGAAGCGCCACCTGCGCAAGTCCGTGGCGGTCTCCCCCGCGTTCGCCGCCACTCTCAGCGGGATGTTGCACCAGTAGGACGGCCCGCGGCCGTCCCCAAGCGAAATTCCGGCTGCCGGCGGGACGGACCTGCCCCCGGAGCCGCGGCCCCCGGCGCTCCAATCGAGAGAGAATGGAGCGAATCGCCGCGCGGGCCCTGACCGCTCCCCCTCCTGAAGGCGTGGAGCAGAAACGAGGTTCGGTACATGGCACGTGTCAAGCGTGGAAACAAGCGCCTGCTGAAGCGCAAGAAGATTCTCGATCGCGCCAGCGGCTTCTACGGCACCAAGTCGAAGGCCCACCGCATGGCCAAGCTGGCGGTGGACAAGGCCCTGGGCTATGCCTACCGCGACCGGCGGCAGAAGAAGCGGCACCTGCGCAGCCTGTGGATCGTGCGCATCAACGCCGCCGCCCGCCTCAGCGGACTCTCCTACAGCCGTCTGATCGCCGGCCTCAAGGCCGCCGGCTCCGAGCTCGACCGCAAGGTGCTGGCCGATCTCGCGGTGGCCGATCCGCAGGGGTTCGCGGGCATCGCCGAGCTGGCGAAGAAGGCGCTGGAGAGCCAGAGCGCTCCTGCAGCGGAGGCCTAGGTGACGGCTGCAGCCGGCGAGGACCAGACGGCGCTCGCCTCCCGCGCCGTGGAGTTCGAGGCCGCCGCCGGGCAGGTGCGCGACCGCGCCGCCTGGGAGGCCCTGCGCGTCCAGTGGGTGGGGAGGAAGCAGGGTCTCCTGCGCAACCTGCTCGACGACATCAAGAAGGTCGAGCCGGGCGAGCGTCGCGCCTACGGCGAGGCGGTCAACCGTCTCAAGGAGCGGGTGGAGAGCCGCCTCGCCGAGCTCGACCAGGAGCTCGCCGCCAGCGAGCGGGAGGCGGCCCGGCGCGCCGCGGCCGTGGACGTCACCCTCCCCGGCCGGCGGCCCGCCCTGGGGAGCGTCCATCCCGTGAGTCTGGTCATCGCGGAGATGGAGCAGATCTTCGCCGAGATGGGTTACAGCGTCGCCGAGGGTCCCGAGGTCGAGGACGACTACCACAACTTCGAGGCCCTCAACTTCCCCGCCGACCATCCGGCGCGCGACACGCAGGACACCTTCTTCGTCGAGGGCGGCCTGCTGCTGCGCACCCACACCTCGCCGGTGCAGATCCGCACCATGCTGTCGCGCCGGCCGCCGATCCGGGTCATCTGTCCCGGCCGGGTGTTCCGCAACGACAACGACCTGCGGCACTCGCCCATGTTCCACCAGGTGGAGGGATTGGCGGTGGCCGAGGGGATCACCGTCGGCCACCTCAAGGGGACGATCCTCGCCTTCATGCGCCGCCTCTTCTCGCCGGAGACGGAGATCCGCATGCGGCCCAGCTTCTTCCCCTTCACCGAGCCGTCGGCCGAGGTGGACGTCACCTGCCAGAACTGTAAGGGCCAGGGGTGCGAGGTCTGCTCCGGCACCGGCTGGATGGAGATCCTCGGCTGCGGCATGGTGGACCCGCGGGTGCTCGCCGGCTGCGGCATCGATCCCGACGTCTACTCCGGCTTCGCCTTCGGCATGGGCGTCGACCGGGTGGCGATGAACCGCTACGGCATCCCCAACATCCGCCTGCTCTTCGACAACGACGAGCGGCTGCTGCGGCAGGTGCGCGGCTGATGGAATTCTCCTGCCAGTGGCTGGCCGAGTACGTCGACCTTCCGGCCGATCCCCGGGAGCTGGCCCGGCGCCTGACCGCGGCGGGCCTGGCCGTCGAGGGGGAGTCCGCTCACGGCGATGACACCGTGCTGGACGTCGACGTCACCACCAACCGGCCGGACTGCATGAACCACTTCGGCCTGGCGCGGGAGATCGCCGTCCTGCTCGACGTCCCCCTGCGCCGGCCGCCCGCCGCGCCGGCTGAAGGCCCGGAGCGGGCCGCGGACGCCGCGCGGGTGACGATCGACGACCTTGAGGGTTGCCCCCGATTCACGGCCCGCCTGGTGCGCGGGGTGAGGATCGGCCCCAGCCCCGAGTGGCTGCGCCGGCGGTTGGAGTCGATCGGCCTGCGGCCCATCAACAACGTCGTGGACGTCACCAACTTCATCCTCTGGGAGCTGGGTCAGCCGCTCCACGCCTACGACTTCGCGAAGCTGGCCGGGGCTGAGCTCATCGTGCGCCGGGCGCGGGCGGGCGAAACGCTGGTCACCCTGGACGGCGTGGACCGGGAGCTCGACCCCGAGATCCTCGTCATCGCCGACGCCGAGCGCCCCGTGGGCCTGGCCGGCGTCATGGGCGGGCTGGAGAGCGAAGTCACGGCTGAGACTCGCGACATCCTCATCGAAGGCGCGCACTTCGGCCGGCGGCAGGTGCGGGCGACCGCCCGGAAGCTGGGCATGCACACGGACGCCAGCCACCGCTTCGAGCGCGGCGCCGATCCGGAGATCTGTGGCGAGGCGGTGAGCCGCGCCGCGCTGCTGATCGCCGAAATCGCCGGCGGCACCGTGCTCGCCGGAGTCCTCGACGTGCGCGACATCCGCCGGGGTACGAAGACCTGGACCCGCCACGGCCGGCTGGACCTCGAGAAGCTGGACGCCTTCGCCGGCGCCCACGTCGATCCCGCGGACGCCGAGCGCTGGCTCAAGGGCCTCGGCTTCGGCGTCGACCGCTCGGGCGATGGAGTCTGGGGTATCACCGTCCCCTCCTGGCGGTACTTCGACTTCCAGCCGCGCCCCGAGCCGCCGCACGAGACCTATCCGCAGGACCTCTATGAAGAGGTGCTGCGAGTGTTCGGCCTCGACCGCATCCCGGCGGCGCTGCCCGGTATCCCTGGGGCCGACGCGCCGCGGGCGGAGAACCTGATCCGCCGCGAGCGGGTGCGGCGGCAGCTCGCGGCGTCCGGCTACGCCGAGGCGATCCACTTCGCCTTCCTCGACCCGGCCCGCGACGCCGCCTTCCCCAGCCTGCGGCCGGGGGCGAAGCCGATCCGCCTCGCCAATCCCATCTCCGAGCAGCTCTCCGTGCTGCGCCGGTCGCTGGTGCCGAACCTGGTGGAGACGGCCCGCTTCAACCAGCGCCGGGGCCTGCCGGCGGTGCGCACGTTCGAGATCGCCAACGTCTTCTACGAGCGGGCTGAAGGGGGCATCCCCGACCAGCCGGAGAACGTGGGGCTGGTCTGTGGCGGCCGGCTGGGGACACCCTGGGAGCGGGAGGTGGAGCTCGACCTCTTCGACCTCAAGGGGACGGTCGACGCCCTGGCCGACGCCTTCGGCGTGCATCTGGAGGCCCGCCCTGCGGACCTTCCCGGGGCCCTGGCCGGCAACTCCGCCGAGCTGCTGCGGGGGGGAGAGGTGGTGGGGTGGTTCGGCCGGGTGGCCGAGGAGGAGGGCTATACCCTCTACGCGGCGGAGCTGGCCACGGCGGCGCTGGCGGGGGGCGACGTGAGCCTGAAGGTGGAGCTGCCGTCCCGCTTCCCGGGGATCACGGCCGACTTCACCTTCACCCACGCGCTGGACACGCCGTGGGCCGAGATCGAGCGGACGATCCGCGAGCTGGCGCCTCCGGACCTCGTCGGCTGGCAGCTCAAGGACCGGTACCGCGGCCCCGGCGTGCCCGAGGGCGCGGTGAACACCACCCTGTCGTTCCACTACAACGCCCGCGAGCGCTCGCTCACCCAGGAGGAGGTCAACGCCCGCCAGGGCGCCCTCAACCAGGAGCTCGAGCGCCGCTTCGGCTGGAAGGGGTAGCCGTGCCGATCGAATGGCTGGACGATCTGGAATCCCGGGTGCACGACGCCGTCGAGCGCCTCGGGGAGCTCAAGGAGGAGAACCGCTCTCTCCGCGACACGATCAAGGACTTGGAGACCCGCCTCGCCGCCTCCTCCATGCCGGCCGCCGGGCTCGCACCCTGGGAGGAGCGGGAGGGAGATGAGGAGACCGAGGTGCTCCAGGCCCGCGTCCGGGAGCTGGAGCGCCAGCTCGCCGCCGTCGAGACCGAGCGCGCCGAAGCCGCCGCGGCGGCCAAGGCCTGGGAGATCGAGCGCGAGGAGGTGAGGCGGCGGGTGGAGGCGCTCACCGCCCGGCTGGAGGGTCTGGCGGAGGGGTAGACCCTTCCCGGTCCGCCCCGATCACCTCCCCGATCCCCTTCACCCCATCCCGGGCCATCAGCGCCAGCAGCTCCTCGTTGATCCGGCGGGGGAGCGACGGCCCCTCGTAGACGAGGGCGGTGTAGATCTGCACCAGCGAGGCGCCGGCGCGGAGCCGCCGGTAGGCCTCGGCGCCGGAGTCGATCCCCCCGGCGCTGATCAGGACGGTCTTCCCGAAGACGGCCCGGGCCACCTCCTCGAAGACTACGAAGCTCTTCTCCCGCAAGGCCCGCCCCGAGATCCCGCCGAAGTTCCCGGCACCCGGCAGCAAGGAGTAGTCGGTCGTCGTGTTGGTGGCGATGAGGCCGGCGGCGCCGGCGGCCACGGCCGTCTCGGCGAGCGCGGCGGCCTGGCCGGGCGCGAGGTCCGGGGCGATCTTCACCAGCACGGGCGTCGTCGTGATCCCCGCCGCCAGCCCCAGGAGCTCGCGGACGAAGGACTCGTTCTGGAGGTCGCGCAGCCCCGGCGTGTTGGGCGAGGAGAGGTTGACCACCAGGTAGTCGCAGAGGTCGTGGAGCCCGCGGATCAGGGTCTCGTAGTCCTGGAGGGTCCGCTCGGGGGGCGTCGCCTTGTTCTTGCCGAGGTTGACCCCCAGGGGGAGGGCGGCCGGGTAGACCCGCGCAAGGCGCCGCCGCATCGCCTCCAGGCCGCCGTTGTTGAATCCCAGGGCGTTCTGCAGGCTGCGCTCGGCGGAGTGGCGGAACAGTCGCGGCCTCGGATTGCCCGGCTGGGGGAGGGGGGTGACCGTCCCGGCCTCGGCGAAGCCGAAGCCGAGGGCGGGCATCGCCGGCACGACCGCGGCGTCCTTGTCGAAGCCGGCGGCGAGGCCCACGGGGTTGGCGAAGTCGCGGCCGAAGAGCGTCTGGCGCAGGGGTGCGGCGTCCACCAGGTTGCGCCGGGCGAGGGCGGTGACGGCGCCCGGAACCGTCTGGGCCAGCCGCAAAGCGTCCATCCCCACGCCGTGGGCGGTCTCCGGCTCGAGCCGGAAGAGCAGGCGGCGGAGAGCGGGGTAGACGGGCACGATCGGGGATCATAGACGACTGTGCTATAGTGTGCCCCGCCAAACCGCTGGCATCACGTAACTTGCTGGCCGGGTGGGCATACCGACACTGGACGGGGAGACCATGCCTTCAACCACCACACCGGTTGAGATTTTCGGCGCGGTGTACCACGTCCGGGGAGACGACGAGAATGGGTACCTCCAGAGTCTGGCCGGCCTCGTGGACCGCAAGATGCGGGAGGTGGCCGAGCACGTGAAGACGGGAGACACGGCGCGCATTGCGATCCTGGTGGCACTCAATCTGGCGGATGAACTGTTCCAGGCTCAAAGTCGGCAAGAAGGGGAACGGGTCGAGATCAGGGAGAAGGTGACGGCGCTCACGGAGGAATTAACGCAGGCTCTCGACGGTTGAGACGGTTTGCGGTGACGGCGTCAGCTCAAGATATGATGGAACAAGAGTCAGCATCCCCTGCGTGGTTCGTGGGTACTACGGTTGTAGGACCAACATTCATACCAAGGGAGTCTTTCACCCGTGTGGCCCGTGCCAGCCTCGCTCGTACGAGGACGCTAAAGGCTCACGGAGCGGACACCCACCTGGCGCGTCAGGTTCTAAACGCACGGCTCTCACGGCTGCGCGGGGGATGCCCTTTACTTCTCGCTTCGAGAGGTCCTTCCTGATCCCACCCGGCCCCTCTTGCCTGTAGGAGCAAGGGGTAACCGGTGAATACCGAAATCATCATCCTGGCCGCGTCGATCTTTTTCGCCGCGGTCGCGGTCCTCGTCCTGGTCTTCGGATGGCGATCCATCCGCCAGGAGGGGCGGCGCATCCTGGAGCAGGCGCGCCTCGACGCCGCCAAGGTCGTCGAGGACGCCCAGCGCCAGGGCGAGGCCCAGATGCGCGAGGCCGAGGTGGCCGCGCGCGAGAAGCTCCTCCAGGCCCGCAGCGAGTTCGAGAAGGTCTCGCGCAAGAACCGGTCGGAGCTCGAGGCCCAGGAGCGCCGGCTCACCCAGAAGCAGGACAGCCTCGACAAGAAGAGCGAGGAGCTCGCCCGGCGCGACAAGGAGCTGACGCAGCTCGACCGCTCGCTCACCGCCCGTGAGAAGAGCGCGGAGAAGCGCGAGGCCGAGCTGGAGCGGATGTTCGACGAGGAGCGGGTGAAGCTGGAGCAGATCGCCGGCCTCACCGCCCAGCAGGCCCGCGAGGAGCTGGTGCGGGTGATGGAGGACGACGCCAGGATCGAGGCCGCCCACATCGTCAAGCGCATCGAGGACGAGGCCCGCGAGCAGGCCGGCCGGCAGGCCCAGCGCATCATCGGCATGGCCATCCAGCGCTCGGCGTCGGACTACGTCTCGGAGACCACGGTCTCCGTCGTCATGCTCCCCAACGACGAGATGAAGGGGCGCATCATCGGCCGCGAGGGGCGCAACATCCGCGCCCTGGAGCTGGCGACCGGGGTCGACCTGATCGTCGACGACACGCCGGAGGCGGTGATCCTCTCCGGCTTCGATCCGTTCCGGCGCGAGGTGGCCCGCGTCGCCCTGGAGCGGCTGATCGTCGACGGCCGCATCCATCCGGCCCGCATCGAGGAGATCGTCGAGAAGGTGAAGGCCGAGTTCGAGCAGAAGATCCTCCAGGAGGGGGAGGCGGCGCTCCTGGAGCTGGGCATCCCGGGCATGCACCCCGAGCTGGTGAAGCTCCTCGGCCGGCTGCGCTACCGCACCTCCTACGGTCAGAACGTCCTCCAGCACAGCAAGGAGGTCGCCTTCCTGGCCGGCACCATGGCCGCCGAGCTGCGGGCCAACGTCGCCATCGCCCGCCGCGGCGGCCTGGTGCACGACATCGGCAAGGCCATCGACCGCGAGATGGACGGCACCCACCTGCAGATCGGCATCGACCTGCTGCGCAAGTTTGGCGAAACCGAGGATGTGGTCCATGCCATGGCCTGCCACCACGGCGACTACGATCCGCAGACCGTGGAGGCCGTGCTGGTCACCGCCGCCGACGCCCTCTCCGCCGCCCGCCCCGGCGCCCGGCGCGAGGTGCTGGAAACTTACGTCAAGCGGCTGGAGAAGCTGGAGGAGATCGCCTCCAGCTTCAAGGGAGTGCAGAAGACCTTTGCCATCCAGGCCGGCCGCGAGGTGCGCATCATCGTCGACAGCGGCAAGATCGGCGACGAGCAGGCTCTCTGGCTCTCCAAGGACATCGCCCGCCGCATCGAGCAGGAGCTGACCTACCCCGGGCAGATCAAGGTCACGGTGATCCGCGAGACCCGGTCGGTGGAATACGCCCGCTAGGGAGTCAGATGAAGCTCCTTTTCGTCGGCGACGTCATCGGCAAGCCCGGCCGCCGGGCGCTCCAGAACCTCCTGCCCCGCCTGGTGGACCACCACCGGGCCGACTACGTGGTGGTCAACGTGGAGAACTCGGCCGGCGGCTTCGGCGTCACGCCGGAGGTGCTCAAGGAGATCGCGGATCTGCCCATCGACGTCTACACCTCCGGCAATCACGTCTGGGACAAGAAGGAGGGGGTTGCGATCCTCGGCCACGAGCGCCGGCTGCTGCGCCCGCACAACTATCCGGAGGGGAATCCGGGCACGGGGCTGCACGTGGGCGAGACGGCGGCCGGCGTGCCGGTGGCGGTGATCAACCTCGAGGGACGGGTGTTCATGCACAACCTCGACTCCCCCTTCCTCGTCGCCGACCGCCTCCTCGCGCAGCTCGACCCACGAATCAAGACGATCTTCGTCGACTTCCATGCCGAGGCAACGAGCGAGAAACAGGCCCTGGGCTTCTACCTCGACGGCCGGGTGAGCGCCGTGGTGGGCACCCATACCCACGTCCCCACGGCTGACGAACGGGTGCTGCCGGGCGGGACGGCCCTGCTGACCGACGTGGGCATGACCGGCCCCTACGAGTCGGTCATCGGCATGCGGCCCGACAAGGTCCTGAAGCGCTTCCTCCTCCAGACCCCGGCCTCCTTCGAGGTCGCCAAGCGCGACGTGCGCCTCGCCGCCGTCCTCGTCGACGTCGACGAGGCGACGGGGAAGGCCCGGGGCATCGAGCGGCTGCTGGTGCCCGACGCCCAGGACTGATTCACTGTTGGTCAGCGCCGGCGCGGCGCAGGAACCAGAGGTTGCGGCTGTAGATGAAGAAGCCCGTGGCCTGGCCCACGATGAAGACCGGATCGCGCTGGTGGATGGCGTAGACCAGCAGCACGCTGCCGCCCGCCAGGCTCAGGTACCAGAACGACCGCGGGACGACGCTCTGCCGGCGCCGCTCGGAGGCGATCCACTGCACGAAGAAGCGGCCGAAGAAGAGGGCCTGACCGAGGAAGCCGACGGCGATCCAGACGAGGTGGGCGTTGAGTTGCAAGCGTCGATCTCCTCGAAGGCGCGGGGGTCGATCCAGCGCTTCTGCATCCAGCGCACGGCGAACAGGTCCGCCAGTGTCCGCCAGAT
Organism: Thermoanaerobaculia bacterium; assembly: GCA_036264085.1. Classification (GTDB taxonomy): domain Bacteria; phylum Acidobacteriota; class Thermoanaerobaculia; order Multivoradales; family UBA5704; genus DATARR01. Next base: position 36,655 of record DATARR010000011.1, read on the forward strand.
GCGATTGCGGATGTTGTACTTGGGTTGGCCGTGCAGCCGTGGCCGGTGGTGGACGGGGACTTCGGTGACCCGCGCTCCCGCCATCTTGAGCAGGGTGGGCAGGAAGCGGTGCATGCCCGTGAACGCCGGCACGCGCCGCAGGGGCTCGGCGCGGCAGGCCCTGAGGGTGCAGCCGACGTCGGCGATCGACTCGTGGGTCAGCCGGTTGCGCACGCCGTTGGCGAGGCGCGAGGAGACCCGCCGCAGCCAGGAGTCCTGCCGGTTCGTGCGCACGCCGCAGACCACGTCCCAGCCTTCCTCCAGCCGGGCGAGGAGCCGGGGGACGTCCGCCGGATCGTTCTGCAGGTCGGCGTCGAGGGTGACGACGACCTGGCCGCAGGCGAAACGATAGCCCGCGGCCAGGGCCGCCGACTGGCCCGTGTTGCGCCGCTGATGGACGATCCGCACCGCGGGGTCCGCCCGGGCGAGGCCGAGCAGGACCGCGAGGCTGCGGTCGGTGCTGCCGTCGTCGACGAAGATCACTTCGGAGGGGCGACCGAGAGTACGCCGGACGCCCTGGAGCTCGGCCGCGAGGAGGGGCAGGCTCTCCTCCTCGTTGAGCACCGGGATGACGAAGGAGATCTCGGGAGGGGGCACTGGCCTATCTTAACCCTCCCAGGGAGTTGAGCCCGAAGGGCCTCCAGTGCTATACCGGCGAGCGTGAAAAGCCCCCGATCCGTCCGATCCGTCCTATCAGTCCTATTTGTCCTCTCCCTCGGCGCCACGCCCGCCCAGGCCCTCGACGAAGTCGCCGCCAGCGCCGGCCGCTTCCGGGTCTCGGACAACAATCACGTCAACGAAGGGGGGCTGGAGGTGCGCCTCGCTCCTCACCGTTTCCACTGGCTCCCCCGGCAGGTCGACTTCGTCCCGGCCTTCGGCGCCATGGTGAATTCGAACCGCTCCGTCTACGTCTATGGCAGCTTCCGTTTCGAGGTCCCCGTGGGCCAGCGCTGGCAGGTCACGCCGCAGCTCGGGTATGGGCTGTACGACCGCAACGGCGGCTTCAACCTGGGAGGGCAGGTGGAGTTCCGCTCCGGGCTGGAGGTGACGCGGCAGGTCGGCGAGCGTTACCGGCTCGGGCTCCTCTACTACCACCTCTCCAACGCCGGCATCTACCGGCACAACCCCGGCAGCGAGTCCCTGGTGCTGACCTTCGGCGTGCGGCCGTGAGCGTGCTATCCTCCGCGGTCATGGCCGTCGATCCCGAGTTGCTGGAGATTCTCATCTGCCCGAAGTCGAAGGGCGAGCTGGAGCTGATCGAGCTGCCGCGGGAGGTCCGCGGCGCCTTGGTGGAGAAGTACCGGGAGCACTTCCGGGACGAGGAGCCGGTGGTGGAGCAGGGTCTCTACTGCGCCACCTCGGGCCTGGTCTACCCCATCGTTTCGGACATCCCGATCATGCTCATCGAGGAGGCGCTCCCCGCCTCTGCCGTCGGGCGCTGACGCCCGGCCCACCCGGCTGTGGCGAGCTCCTCCGAGGTCTCCGCGCGCCGCCGCGAGCGGGCCGGCTTCTGGCTCTACGCCGCGAGCGTCGTGTCGATCTTCGGCCTGGCGCTCTCCAATGTCCTGCTGGGCCTGACGCTGCTCTCCCTGCCCTGGACCCGCCGCCGCCCCGTGCCCTGGGGGAAGCTGACGCCGCTATGGGTGTTCCTGGGCCTCTACGTGCTCCTCTACGCCGGCGCCATCCTCGCGTCCTATGAGCTCGAGACCAGCGCCCGCGGCGCCACCGAGGTGTTCACCCTGTCGTCGCTCTTCATCGCGCCGCTCCTGCTGCGCCGCGAGCGCCAGGTGCGGCAGGTGGTGGACGCCCTGCTGGCGGTGGCCGCCCTGCTGGCGTGTCAGGGTTTGTCGCAGTACCTGTTGGGTTTTGGTGACATCGACCACCGGATCCGCGGCCCGTTCTCCACCTACATGACGTTCTCGGGGTTCCTGCTGATCTGCGACCTGCTGCTCATCGCCTCGCTGGTCTACGCTCGCGGCCGGCCGGGTCTCTGGCGAAATCTCTGGCGGTGGGGGGCCTTACTGGTCATCAACGCCGCCCTGCTCGGCAGCTACACCCGCAATGCCTGGGTGGGTCTCGCCGTGGCGCTGGTGGCGCTGGCGCTGCTGCGCGCGCCGCGGCTGCTGCTGGCCTTCGTGCCGGCGGCGCTGGTGTTCGTCATCCTGGCGCCGGTGCCGCTGCTGCACCGGGTGACCTCGATCCTCAACCTGCGCGACGTCTCCAACTACGACCGCCTCTGCATGCTGGAGGCCGGGATGACCATGGTGCGCGAGCGGCCCATCTTCGGCATCGGTCCGGACGTGGTGCGCCACCGCTACGCTCTCTACCGGCCGCCCGTGGCGCCGCGCTACGACGTGCCGCACCTGCACAACAGCCTGCTGCAGCTCGCGGCGGAGCGGGGGCTGCCGGCCCTCGCCGCCTACCTGGGGCTCAACCTGGCGGCGATGTCCCTGGCCTGGCGCCGTTTCCGCGACGAGGGCGGCCACCGCGGACCGCGGGCCGACCTCTACGCCGGCGCCCTCCTCGCCCTCCTCGCCTTCAACGTGGCGGGGTTGTTCGAGAACAACTGGGGAGACGCCGAGGTGCAGCGCACGGCGCTGTTCGCCCTGGCGATCCCCTTCTGCCTCGCGGCGGCGGAGCAGGATCGCGGGGAGCACGGAGACGAGGAACGGCCACGAACGGGTGATATATAGGGGGAGGCGCGGGCACAACGGTTGCACGCCCGCCGGAGACGGTGGGATCGCCCCGGGAAACGATGCTGTCTTGACGCCGATCGACGACCGAAAAAAGGGACGGGAGACGGCCTCCTTGCGCCTCGATCAACTGCTGGTCCAGCGCGGCCTGTTCGCCAGCCGGGAGGCGGCGCGCCGCGCCGTGATGGCCGGCGGCGTCGAAGTGGAGGGGCGGCGGGTGGACAAGCCGGGAACCGCCGTGCGCGCGGCGGCGCGGGTCGAGGTCGCGGCCCGCGAGCCCTTCGTCTCGCGGGCCGGGCGCAAACTGGCCGCGGCCCTCGACCACTTCAGGATCGATCCGGCCGGCCTCGTCTGCCTCGACGTGGGCGCCTCGACCGGCGGCTTCACCGACTGTCTCCTGCAACGGGGGGCCGCCCGCGTCTACGCCGTCGACGTGGGCTACGGCCAGCTCGACCAGCGCCTGCGCGACGACCCGCGGGTGGTGGTGATGGACCGCGTCAACGCCCGCCTGCTTCCCGCCGACGCCCTCCCTGAGCCCTGCGGCCTGATCACGGTGGACGTCTCCTTCATCTCGCTGCTCAAGGTGGTGCCGGCTCTATTGCCGCATCTGGCGCCGGGCGGGCTGCTGCTGCCGCTGATCAAGCCGCAGTTCGAGGCCGGGCGCGGCGCCGTGGGCAAGGGGGGCATCCTGCGCGACGAAGCGGTGCGCCAGAGGGTGATCCAGGAGTGCGCCGCCGGCCTCGCCGGCCTCGCCGGCGGGAGGCTCGAGCCGCTGGGCGTCTTCGACTCGCCGGTGGCCGGCACCGGAGGCAACCGGGAGGCCTTCGCTCTTTTCCGGTGGGCCGGCGGAGAGCCCGCATGAGCCGCAGGCGGAACCATCACCGCAGCCCGTTCCAGCGCATCGGCATCGTCGCCAAGGTGGCGAGCCGCGACGCCGTCCACACCGCTTACGAGCTGGCCGAGTGGCTGCGCCGGCGCGGCCTCACCGCGGCCCTCGACGAGGCCACCCTGCGCGCCCGCGACGTCCAGGGGGAGACCCCATTCCTCCCCGCCGAGCCCTGGGACCTGGTGGTGGTGCTGGGCGGCGACGGCACGCTGCTGGCGGCGGCGCGAACGCTCGCCCCGGGCGTGCCCATCCTCGGGGTCAACCTCGGCAACCTGGGCTTCCTCACCGAGATCAACCGCGGCGAGCTCTACCCGGCCCTGGTCGAGGTGCTGGAAGGGCGGTTCAGCACCGAGGAGCGCTCGCTCTTCGACGTCGAGCTGCGGCGCCGGGGCGGCGCGCCGTCCCGGTACCGGGTGCTCAACGACGCCGTGATCACCAAGAGCGCCCTCGCCCGCATCATCGAGCTGACCCTCCAGGTGGACGGCCACCTCATCGCCCGCTTTCGCTCCGACGGCCTCATCATCTCGACCCCCACCGGCTCGACCGCCTACAACCTCTCGGCCGGCGGTCCCATCGTCAACCCGCTGCTGCCGGTGGCCGTGCTCACCCCCATCTGCCCGCACGCGCTCTCCATGCGCCCCATCGTGGTGCCCGACGACGCGCCCATCGAGGTCACCCTCGAGACCCGGCGCGAGGAGGTCTACCTTACCCTCGACGGTCAGGAGGGCGCCGCCATGAGCTTCCGCGACACGGTGAGCATCACCCGCAGCCACGCCACCGTGCGGCTGGCCAAGGTCAGCGGCCGGCGGTTCTACGAGAGCCTGCGGGCGAAGCTGCGCTGGGGCGGCCTGGCGGGGGAGGCGGAGGTCCCCTCCGGCGGCGAGAGCGGAGGAGGCACGCCTTGAGCGCCCGGCGCCGGCCGGGACGGGTGCGGCGCTGGGTGGTGCGCCCCTTCGTCTGGGGGCTGCTGCTCCTCGTCGCCCTGCTGGCTGGCGGCCTGTTCCTGCTCCAGAGCCGCTTCGCCCACCAGCAGGCCCGGGCCCGCATGGTGACCCTGGCCTCGAAATTCCTGGGGGGACGCAACGTCCGGATCGGCAGCGTCGACTACACTTTCTTCCCCCCGGCCCTGGAGGTCTCGAACGTGGTGGTCCCTGGCCCGCGGCCGAGCGATCCACCGCTGCTTCGCGTCCCCTTCGCCCGCCTCCAGCTCGCCGTCCGCGACCTGCAGGGCCGGGTCTTCGACCTCGAGCAGATCGAGGCCGAGCGGCCGGAGGTCTACCTCCAGGTCAACCCCGACGGCAGCACCAACCTGCCGGCGTTCAACTTCGGCCAAGGGGGAGGCGGCAAGCGGCAGCTCGACGTGCGCATCGGCCATATCCTCGTGCAGGACGGGGTCTTCCGGTTCAACGAGCGCCACTCGGCGCTGTCGCTCGACGCGCGGGCCGTCTGGGGGCGGCTGACGGGCAGGGGCGACCGCGGCGGCGAGGGCGGCAACCGCCTCGACGCCCTGGTCACCGCCCAGGAGGTCCTGACGACCCTGCCCCACGCCCGCCCCTACAGGTTCACGGTGTCGGCCCGCGGCAGCATCCTGCCGGACCAGGGGCGGATCGCGATCAAGACCGCCCGCATCGCCGGCCCGGACGTCGTGCTGCGCGCCGACGGCTTCATCGACTATCGCGAGGAGAACCGCCGCATCGAGCTGCACTACGCGGGCGAGGGCGCCACCCAGCTCGTCAACCGCCTGGGCTACATGACCGACCCCATCGCCGGCCCCTTCGCCCTGCGTGGCCGCTTCGACTGGCGCGGTGACCGCAGCGACGCCTGGTCCTACTCGGGGACGGTCAGCTCGCCCCGCCTCGCCACCTATGGCCGCGTCTTCCAGGACGCGGCCATCACCTTCACCGGCGGCCTGAACCGGCTCGACGCCAAAATCGACCGCGCGCGCTACGCCGGCGGCGCGGTCTCCGGGCTGGTCGGCGTCGAATACGGGAAGGAGACGCGCGAGGGGATCCCGGTCGCCCTGGACCTCGACTACTCGGGCCTGGAGATCCAGAAGCTGATCGCCGATCAGTTCCCGGGCCAGGACCTGCCCATCGTCGGCGGCCTCGTGGGGCGGGCCGGCGGCACGCTCAAGTATCAGTTCGGCCATCAGGCCGTCACCGCCGGCACCGGCCGCGCCGGCGTCCACGTCCAGGGGGAGAGCGGCAGCGGCCTGCCCCTCGCGGGGGACCTGCCCATCGCCCTCGACCGCGGCGTGGTCTCGGGGCGCGACCTCCACCTCACCTCGCCGGGTCAGGACATCGTCGTGAGCGGCTTCACCTACGACATCCCGCATTCGACCGGCCAGCTCGACTTCCAGTTGGTGAGCCGGGACGTGAGCCCGCTCAACCCGCTCCTCGCCGGCCATCCGATCCCCGGCGAGCCGCCCCCCTTCTGGCTCCCCACCCAGGGCCATGGCACGGCCGCGGGGACCTACACCTTCGCCCACGGCGACTACGACCTCCGCCTGGCGCTCGACCTCCACGACACAGTGGCGCCGGTGACCCGCGCCGACTCCGTCCACGGCTCCCTCACTCTCAACCCCCGGGCGGTGGACGACCTGCGCCTGGAGCTCACCCGCGAGGGCGGCGCCGTGATGGTCACCGGCCGCGTGCCGCTGGCGCCCGCGGGCAAGGCCGCGGCGGCCGAGCCGCTGGCCCTCGCCGTCGACGCCGTGCAGTGGCCGGCCTCCGGCCTCGGCTACTTCCTGAGCCCGGAGCTGACCCGGCTCTTCCAGGGCCAGCTCTCCGGCCGTGTCGACCTCTCCGGCCCCACCGACCGGCTCGACGGCCGCGTCGACGCCCAGGCCCAGAACCTGGTGGTCCAGGGCGTCGCCCTCGGCAAGGCGCGAGCCGTGGCCACCTTCACCGCCGGCCATGTCGCCGTGCAGGAGATGCAGGTGGAGATGCCCGCCGGCCTCGCCGTCGTGCGCGGCAGCTTCGATCAGGCCACCAAGGCGTTCGAGGCGACGCTCACCGCTCCCGAGCTGTCGCTCGCGGCGGCGCCGTTGCGCGATTTCGTCGGGGGCGCGCTGACCGGCCGGGTGTCGGTGGACGCGGCGGCCTCCGGCACCCTCGATCAGCCGCGGGCCATGGTCTCCATCCGCGGCCGTGAGCTGGCCCTCGACGGCCGCTCCGTAGCGCAACCAGGGGGCACCCAGCAGGGGGACACCCAGATCGTGGCCACCTGGAACAGCCAATGGGCGGACGTGCAGGGATCGCTCCTCGGCATGGCCTCCTTCCAGGGGGGAGGCCGCCTCGACCGCCAGGGGGCGGACCTCGCGATCGACGTCCACTCGGACCATCTCGGCACCCTCGCCCGCGTCTTCTCGCCCCGTCCGCTGCCGGAATTCAACGGCTCGCTGGTGGGGACGGTGGCCCTGGGCGCGAGCTTCGGCCCCAAGGTCTACCGGGCGGCGGTCCGCCTCTCGGACCTGCGCCTCCAGTACCAGGGGCACACCATCGCCAGCCGCGAGCCGGTGGTGGCGGAGCTGACCCCGGAGCGGGTGACCCTGCGCTCGTTCTATCTCGGCGAGCCGGGCACGGAGAACGAACTGGTCCTCTCCGGCGCCGTGGGCCTGCAGCGCGACGTCCCCCTCGACCTGCACTTCCAGAGCACCCTCGCCGCCACCTGGGCGGAGCTGTTCCTCCCCGGCGCCAAGGTGCAGGGCTCGCTCGACATGCTCGGCACCCTGCGCGGCACCCCCGGCAACCCGCTGCTCAACGGCGAGGGGAGGCTCCACGACGCCCAGCTCATCCTGCCCAACCTGGCGCAGGCCTTCGAGGACATCAGCGGCAGCCTGAGCTTCAACCGCAACAGCATCTCGCTCGACGAGCTGCGGTCCCGCTTCGGGGGAGGCACCCTCCAGGCCTCCGGCTCGCTCATCCTGCCGGGACCGAGCCGCGAGCTGTCCTACCGTCTCGACGCCCTGGCGCAGGACGTCTCCTTCCGCTTCCCCGACTTCCTCCTCAACCGCGGCAACGCCGACCTCCACCTGGTCTCCAACGGCAGCGGCGGCGGCCGGCAGCTCACGGGCGAGATCAGGCTCCAGCGCGCGCTCTACGTCGAGGACATCACGGTCGATCCCATCGTGCTCCTGCGGCAGGTCCTCCTCGAGCGCCCGCGCCAGCGGCTGCAGGTGGCGGAGACCGACGACTTCATGTCCACCACCCAGCTTGCCCTCCACGTCGCCGGCCAGGACGCCCTGCGCGTCCGCAACAACCTCGCCAACCTCGCGGGGGACGTCGATCTGACCGTCCGCGGCAACCTGGCCCGGCCGGTGGTCTTCGGCGACGTGGACCTCAATCCGGGCGGTACCCTGGTGTTCAGCGACAACAAGTACGAGGTACTGCGGGGCAAGCTCTCCTTCGAGAGCGCCACCAAGATCGATCCGGTGATCGACCTCGCGGCGCAGACGGAGATCCAGGGCTTCCACATCGCCCTCAACGTCGGCGGGACGCTGGGGAAGCCCGACGTCCACTTCGCCTCCGACTCCAACCTCGCGGACCTGGAGATCTTCTCTCTGGTGGCCACCGGATCGCGCCCCTCGCCCGAGGCGGGGTACACGCCCCCGCCCTCGCCCGACCAGCAGGCGGCCCCGACCGACGTGGCGAAGCAGTTCCTCTTCGGGCAGGCGGCCTCGGCCGTCACCCAGCGCGTGGGCACCCTCTTCGGCTTCGACCGCTTCCGCATCGACCCCCTGACCTCCGCCGGGCAGCCCGTCTCGGGCGTCGGCGTCACCGTGGGCAAGCGCCTGTCGAAGGACCTCTTCGTCACCTACTCCTACGATCCCACCAACAACCGCCAGTCCATCGTCCAGGTGGAGTGGCAGCTCAAGAAGAACGTCACCCTGGTGCTGACCCAGGTGGGCGACGGCACCTACACCGTCGACGCGCAATGGGAGCGGCGCTTCTGAGGGGGCTCGTCCTGCGGGGTGCTGCCCTGGCGCTGGCGCTGGCGCTGCTCGGGGCCGGTCCGGCCCCGGCGGCGGCGGGTCCCGCGGATCCGGCCGATCCGACGGATCCCGCCGGCCCCATCGTCACCGCCGTCGAAGTGCGCAGCGACGCTCCGCTCGACGAGTCGCTCAACTTCGAGGACCTGATCGAGGTCGAGCCCGGCCAGCCGCTCACCGACCTGGCCGTCCGCCACACCTTGCGCAACCTCCAGGCAACGGGCAACGCCGCGGAGCTCGAGCTCTACACCCGCGACGATCCGGCCGGCGGCGGCGTGGTGGCGGTGATCGTGTTCCGCGCCGTGGTGCAGGTGGAGGAGGTCCGCATCGTGGGCCAGCTCGGTCTCGACCGCGACGACCTGCGGCGGGTGTTGCCCCAGGGCGTGGCCCAGCCGCTCTCCGAGGAGCGGGTGGTGCGGGGCGTCTTCGCCCTCCAGGACCTGTACGCCGACAACGGTTATTTCAAGTCGCACGTCCGGGTCTCGGTCGCCACCAACCCCCTGCGCCGGCGGGCCGTGATCACCTACCAGGTCGACAGCGGCCCCCGCGCCATCGTCCGCACCATCGCCTTCGATCACCCGGTGGCGCCGTTCGCGCCCGCGGCCCTGGTCAAGCAGCTCCGGCTCAAGCCGGGCGACGGCTTCAGCCGCCGGGAGGCGCGCGAGGCCGCCGACCGGCTCCAGAGCTGGCTCATCGGCCAGCGCTACGGCGCGGCCCGGGTCGATCCCCCGGCCGAGGAGCGCGACCTCGCGGCCAACTCCGTCAAGCTCACCTATCCCATCGAGATCGGCCCCAGGATCTCGCTCCAGGTCATCGGCGCCGACGAGAAGACCCTGCGCCGCAAAGGGCTCCTCCCCTTCCTCGGCGAGGCGGGCTACGACGAGGCCCTGGTGCAACAGGCCGTGGGGCGGCTCAAGAGCTACCACCAGCAGCAGGGGCATTACGACGTCAAGGTCACGACCGAGGAGAAGCGCACGGACGGCGAGCTCCAGCTCGTCTTCCGCATCGAGCCCGGGCCTGTGTACACGCTCAAGGAGATCGTCTTCGAAGGCAACGAGCAACTCTCGACCAAAGACCTGTTGCAGCTCCTGAAGACGGCCCCCCGCAACCGGCTGCGCCCGGGCAGCGGCCGGCTGGTGGACGCGGACCTGAACGAGGACCTCGACAACCTGCGGCGCTACTATTCTCTCAACGGGTTCGCCAACGCCAAGGTGGGGCCGGCGTCGGTGGTCAAGAAGGGGACCGACCTCAAGCTCGTCATCCCCGTCAAGGAAGGGCCGCTCCAGCGGGTGGCGAGCCTCCGCTTCGAGGGCCTCGAGCACCTCGACGAGAAGCCTCTGCGCAAGAGCCTGCCTCTGCGTGAACCCGGGCCGTTCCACCCCGCCCTGCTCGACAGCGCGCTCGACACCCTCCGCGAGGAATACGCCGCCAAGGGCTACCCCCAGGCCCAGGTCTCCGCCCGGCAGGACTGGAACCCGGACCATACCCTGGTCGACGTCACCATCCAGATCGTCGAAGGGTCGCAGCGGCTGGCGGACCGCATCATCGTGCGGGGCAACCGGCAGACCAAGGACGACGTCATCCGCCGCACTCTCGATCTGAAGCACGGCAACCCGATCAGCGACACCAAGCTCCGGCTGATCGAGCGCAACCTCTATCGCCTCGGCATCTTCTCCCGGGCGGAGGTCGGGCTCGTCCCGTCCGGGCTCAACGACTCGGAGCGGGACGTCCTCGTCCGCGTCGAGGAGGGGAAGTCCCGCTCCGTCACCTACGGCCTCGGCTGGGACTCCGAGTCCGGCTTGCGTGGCCTCTTCGGCTACTCCGACAACAACGTCTTCGGCGAAGCCTACAGCCTGCGCACCGACGTGCGCTGGAGCCAGCGCGACAAGCGCTTTCGCCTCCTCTTCAACCAGCCGTACCTGTTCGACCATCCGATCTCCCTCACCTCCACCGTCTTCTACGAGGACGCCGCCGAGATCAACCTGCCGTTCGAGGTCAAGCGCTACGGCGCCCGCAGCGAGGCCGTGCGCGTCTACGGAGCCCGCCGCTTCAGCCTCGGGCTCGACTACCGCATCGTCAAGCTGCGGGTCAACCCGGGGGTGGCCGCCAACGACATCGAGCGCAACGACCAGCCCTACCAGATCACCAGCCTGGTGCCGAGCTTCTTCTGGGACCGCCGCGACGACCCCATCTCCACCACCAAGGGGTGGAGCACGCTGGTCCAGGTCCAATACGCCTTCCCGGCCTTCAGGACGGACACGGCGTTCGTGAAGCTCTTCATGCAGCAGACCCAGTTCATCAGCCTCGGGCGCCCCGGCGTGGTGGCCGCCAGCCTGCGCCTGGGCGGCATCCAGCCCTACCTGTCGCTGCCGGCCAATGCCAGCGATCCGCTGCGCGACTTCCCCAGCCGCAACGTGCCCATCGCCGAGCGCTTCTTCGCCGGCGGCGACTCCTCCAACCGGGCCTACGGCCGCGACGAGTTGGGCATCCCGGGCGAGAGCCAGATTCCCAAAACCAGCGGCCGGGGCTTCCTGCCCGTGGGGGGCGACGGCCTCCTGCTGTTCAATCTCGAGTACCGCTTCCCGGTCGTCGGCGACTTCGGGGGGACGCTCTTCTACGACGCCGGCAACGTCTGGGCCGACTGGCGGTCGATCCGCCTGCGGGACGTGAAGAGCGGCGTGGGCATCGGCGCCCGCTACCTCTCGCCCGTCGGCCCCATCCGCGCCGGCATCGGCTGGAAGCTCAACCGCGAGAAGGGGGAGTCGGGGTACCAGTTGTTCTTCAATATCGGGAACCCGTTCTAGGCTCACGGCCTCTCTTGAAAGTACGATGAAATCGTCGTACGATGATTTCGTCGTATGATCCTGGTTTAGGGATGCGCAACCGCAGCGGAAAGCCGAGCACGAACTCTGACACGTTAGCTCAAGGTTATGTCCTACAAGATCTGGCATGAGGCCGACGAAACCCTTGCTGCAGCAACAGGAACTGCCACGCCAAGGCAGCAGGAGCTTGGAGAGCAGGCGGATAGCCTGATTCCGTCGTATATGCCGAGAATAGTTGCCGCGGCTACACTCAGGATCGCGCTGGCCCAAGAGCTAAATCTGCCGCCGCCACGTCCCATAAGTGACCGATCAAGGGCTCGGCTTCAAATACTCCAGCGACAGGCAGATCCCGCTATCTCACCTCAGTCCGAAGAAGAGGCAGATGCATGGGTCACGTATCTCCGCCTCGTACGACGACGAGAAAGTCTGTCGCAACTGAAGCTCCAGGAGGGAGACATCGTTGAAACGAAGATCGGGGAGGTGGTTGAGATCTCCTCTATTGGTCAGGATGGTCGAGTCTTTTTCAAGGGAGGTAGAGGATTCGGCGCTTGGCCAGACCTGATCTCCGTTGTGGCGCGACGGGATGAGAACTCTGATTCAGCCGCAGAGGCTCGACGGCAGGCCAAGAATTTAGCCGCCCGGCACAGTGCTTCTTCAGGGTGGTCGTGGGCGAAGAGTCAAGATCTCTCTGAGTTCACTACCGAAGACGGCATATCTGAAGTCGATATCGAAGAGCTTGAATCTGTCATTGCAACAGCTGAGGATGAACGCCCTATTCAAAAATTTCTAGAAGAGAATGGGCACCTTTTGACCACCTTGCTGGGAGGGAGCGAACGGTACTGCCTCCCGCAGAAACGCCTTGGTGGAGAGTACGTACCCGACTTCATCATCGGCAGTGCTGATTCGCTCGGATTTCGATGGGTGCTTATTGAACTCGAAACTCCCAGATCAGGGATCTATGTAAAAGACGGTCTTGTGTTGGACCAGAGGACGCGGAAAGGAGTCAGTCAGGTCATAGAATGGCGAAGCTGGCTGTTGGACAATCTTTCGTATGCACGTCGAAGAAGGCAGGAGAACGGCCTCGGTCTCTTCGATATCCGTGAGAATTCGGATGCGGTAGTTTTAGTAGGTAGGAGATCAAAGATGCCAAAAACTAAAGACGCCCAACGCAACGAGTATCGCCAGGTAAACAAGATTCAGATTCACAGCTACGATTGGCTGCTCGAAACGCTTCGCGGCGCCATTCGACATCAAGGACCACCGGCCAGCAACCCATACCTCATTCCGAGGACGTTAGAAGATATCGCTTAACACGGACGCTCTCGAGTCTATGGCTGGACAATTATGTGTTGCGGGGTGAGAGCGACTGCTGCCGGGACAAAGGAGTCTTAAGTTGGCAAAGGAAGCAAGGCGTACTCACGTTTTTGTAAGCTACAGTCATGAAGATAGTGAGCATCTAGCCCGATTGAGGGTGCACCTCCGTCCCTTTGAGCGCGTTGAGTTGGTCGATCTATGGGCGGATACTAAAATTCAGCCTGGCCAAGACTGGAGGACCGAGATCAGAAGTGCAGTCCAAAGAGCAGCCGTAGCTGTCCTGCTGGTGTCGGCTGACTTTCTTGCCTCAGATTTCATCGCAGAAAATGAGCTTCCACCACTTCTTGCAGCCGCAGAAAGGGACGGAGTCCGAATCCTGCCGGTCGTGCTCAAGCCCTGTGCGTTCGCAGATCTCCCTGCCCTAGCTAAGTTTCAAGGAGTAAATAACCTCAAGAAGCCGCTGATTTCATTGCCTGAGTCTGAGCGCGAAGAAATTTGGTATCATGTCGCACGAACCGTTAGAGATGCTCTTTCTGCCGCAGGCACAAAAATTGTTGAACCAGAGGAGCCGCAAACCACTCGCCAGCCGTACGCTATCCCGGAGGAAGTTGAGTTCCACTTCGGTGAGGAGCTGAATAATCCTCGAGTTCTGCGGCAATATTATGTTTACAGCTATGAGCACCTTGATACCTCTTTTTTCATGAAGTCGGCGCCTGAAGTGCTAGAGGGAGTTCCAAATCGGCATGAGATACTGAGAGAGATAGAACAGAGGCTTCTCGGGGCAGGATGGGAGGGAGATGGTGACCTTGAAGTCATGTGGTTGCCTCCCTTTGTGGGTGCCGGTGTTGAGGATACGTCGGGTGTTTCGCTGTGGCATGTGAAGCAGGACAATAATGGAACCTCGTGGATAGCTTCTCCTGTGCCGTTACCTTTTAAACGGCTTGAAGAGCAGAACCGTTACAGATCCCCAGCGCCCGAGTTGGGTAGTAAATCTGAGTCTAGTCGCGGCTTGCGCGGCCGTCGCAGGCCATTATAACTCGTTGATGATGGTTGTTGAGCCGAGAATGTGAGGTTTTCTGAATCTATGAACGACTCTCCCGAAATTGTAATCGTTAGTAGCCGCATCGATCGTGGGGAACTGGCCCGTCTGGTCGGCTCCTTCTTTGAAGGCATGGTGAAATACGTCGTGGATCTCGAACGACAGGTCGCAGCCGTGGGAGGCGAGCTCCACTCTGACGCTGAGCAACTCCTCCTCGACTCGGGTAGTCGTCAGGCCGATCTGTGGGGAGCGAATTACTATCCTGGCAAAGGCCCTGAAGAATGTATCGAGTACACCTCTCTGATCAATATTCGGCCTGCGCAAGGGAATCGTGTCATGCTGATCATGGACCCTGCCATTCGTGAACGAGTTCGGGAGATCACGTTCGCATTGATCGGCAAAGGGGAGCCGCTCGAATGACTCAGCATGCCTCCTTGTCTCCCGAGCGATGGACGCGATTCTCCCTCGATCAGCAGATCCTCATGATCGGCAACGAGATGAATCGTGGAAAAAGATCGCTGGAGCTTCAGGATTTATTGGAGCTCCGTCGTTCGTACGAGCGGGTCCTGCGGCTGGTTGACCTGACGGTCGAGGTCCAAAACCGCTCCTCTCTTCGACGTGAGCTACTGCGATGGCGCGATCTCATCGCGGAGCTGTACATCAGTCCCGAGCCTGGCGCCCTCGAGCACAACGCGGCTTTCCGCGTTCTTCTGTTTTTCACGCCTGTCGCGGCACAACAGATTCCGTACCTCTTGGCGTAGAGGATTCGTCCGATCGGAGCTCGACCTTTGGGCGCGGGGAACGACTCTGTACTATTGAGAGGGAGGAAACGGAAGGCTGGCTACCCCGGGGTTGACCGTCCCCCTGCGGCGACGTACACTGGCGCCGGGTCGCATTCGCATCCATCCTCTCTTGGCGCTCCGGGGCGGCGCGACCGGCTCCGGGCGAGAAAGTCTGAGCGCAATGTCCAAGGCAAATCCCTTCGCTTCCATCGAGGAGGCGATCGAGCGCTTCCGCCGAGGCGAGATCGTCATCATCTGCGACGACGAGGACCGCGAGAACGAGGGCGACTTCGCCATCGCGGCCGAGAAGGTCACCCCGGCGGCCATCAACTTCATGGCCAAGCACGGCCGCGGGCTCATCTGCCTCGCCCTCACCGAGGAGCGCTGCCGCGAGCTCGACCTGCCCCTGATGGTGGAGGCCAACAGCTCGCCGTTCGGCACCGCCTTCACGGTCTCCATCGAGGCCCGCGGCAAGATCACCACCGGCATCTCCGCCGCCGACCGCGCCGCCACCATCCTCACCGCCATCGATCCCGCGACCCGGCCGGAGGACCTGCTGCGCCCCGGCCACGTCTTCCCCCTGCGGGCGAAGCGGGGCGGCGTGCTCAAGCGCGCCGGACAGACCGAGGCCTCCGTCGACCTCGCCAAGCTCGCCGGCCTTAAAGCCGCCGGCGTGATCTGCGAGATCATGAACGACGACGGCACCATGGCCCGGGTGCCCGACCTCACGAAGGTCGCGGGGGTGCATGGGGTGCTGATGATCACCGTCTCCGACCTCATCAGCTACCGGCTGCGCCATGAGACCCTGGTGAGCAAGGTCGCCTCGCCCAACCTGCCCACGGTCTACGGCGACTTCCGCATCCACGCCTACCGCTCGGACGAGACGGGCGACGAGAACGTGGCGCTGGTGATGGGGGAGGTCCAACCCGAGGAGCCGACCCTGGTGCGGGTCCACAGCCAGTGCCTGACCGGCGACATCTTCGGCTCCTGCCGCTGCGACTGCGGGCCGCAGCTCGAGCAGGCGTTGAGCCACATCGCCGAGGAGGGCAAGGGCGTCCTCCTCTACCTCCTCCAGGAGGGGCGCGGCATCGGCTTGATGAACAAGCTGCGCGCCTACGAGCTCCAGGAGCAGGGGCACGACACCGTCGAGGCCAACGAGCGGCTGGGCTTCCGTCCCGACCAGCGGGACTACGGCATCGGCGCCCAGATCCTGCGCGACCTCGGCGTGCGCAAGATGCGGCTGATGACCAACAAT
This sequence comes from Thermoanaerobaculia bacterium, assembly GCA_036264085.1. GTDB lineage: Bacteria > Acidobacteriota > Thermoanaerobaculia > Multivoradales > UBA5704 > DATARR01. The sequence goes on from DATARR010000011.1 coordinate 52,475, forward strand.
CCCAGCAAGTACGTGGGCCTCCACGGCTACGGCCTGGAGATCGTCGAGCGCCTGCCCCTCGAGGTGCCGCCCACCGAGACGACCCGGGCCTATCTGCGGACGAAGCGCGAGAAGCTCGGTCACCTGCTGAAGCTCGTCTAGGGATCCGCAACCTGTGACTCGCAAGCGCCCCCGCTCGGACCGAGGGGCGACGGCGAGCCCTGGCGAGCCGCAAGCTGATGGAAATTTGTTGCGAAATTATGGATTCGAGCGGCCTGCTCCCCAGGGTAGGTCGGATTTCTTCGACGCAAAGTCGCAAAGAGAGTCTCATTTGCCGCAAATTCTCTTAGGACTGTCTCTTTGTGATGCTATTTTGCGGACTTCTCTCTGTCGGGAGCATCTAAGGTTGGAGGATTCGCGGCCTGCATCGAATGATTTGCGGCTTAATTCGCGGTGCATGCGGCTAAACGCTCGGCACAAGCCGCGCATGCGGAGGTATTTGCGTCAAATAGACAGATATTTGCGGCAGATCTCGCGGCGCGAGCTGTCAGCGAGACGACGCTCGAGTCTCCCAGAGGTTGGGACGCAGGAGGTAGAATAGGCGGCGATCTTTTCGCCCACTCCTTCATGAAGATCCTTCTCGTCACCTCCCGCTATCCTTGGCCGCCGCGGCGCGGCGACCAGATGCGGGCGCTTCAGATGCTGGACTTCCTCTCCGTCGAGCACGAGCTGACGCTGCTGACGCCGGCGCCGGGGAAGGACCAGCCGGCGCCGCCGGAGGGGTTGCCGTACCGGGTCGAGCTCTACCAGCCCGGCGGCGGTCTCGCCTTCCTCTCGGGGATGGCGCGGGCGCTCCTCAAGCGGCTCCCTCTGCAGACCGGCCTCTTCTATCAGCCGGACCTGGGACGCCGGCTGCGGGAGCTCAGCCCCCGGCACGACCTCGGCATCCTGCAGCTCGTGCGCCTCGCCATCCACGTCAACGACTTCGGCGAGACGCCCATCGTCGTCGACCTGATCGACAGTCTGTCCCTCAACTTCTCGCTGCGGGCGGACGTGGACCGCTGGTGGCTGGTGCCGCCGCTCAAGCTGGAGGCGCGGCTCCTGGCGGTCGCCGAGCGGCGGCTGGCCGAGCGGGCGGTGCGCATGCTGGTGGTCTGCGAGCGGGACCGCCAGGCGCTGGCCAACCGCCTGCCGCCGGAGCTCGCGGCCAAGGTCGCCGTGGTGCGCCTCTCGGTGCGCGAGCGCAAGGTGGACGTCCCGGAGGCGGGAGAGAAGCTCTGGCGGGAGGGGGACAAGGGGCCGGTTCTGGTGCTGACCGGCAATCTCGGCTACTTCGTGAACGCCGACGCGGTGACCTGGTGGCTGCGGGACGTCTGGCCCGAGCTGCGGCGGGTGCGGCCGGACGTGCGCCTGGTGGTGGCCGGCGACCGGCCGTCGCGCTCGTTGCGGCAGGCGGTGGAGAGGGCGGGGGCGCGGCTCATCGAGTCGCCGCGGGACCTGCGCTCGATCATCTCGCAGGCGACGGTTTCGATCGCCCCCATGCGCTGCGGCTCGGGGGTGCCCATTAAGGTGCTGGAGGCCTGGGCCGTGGGCGTGCCCGTCCTGGCCTCCTCCTGGGCCGTGGCCGGGACGTCCGGCCGCCAGGGCGAGGACTTCATCCTCGTCGGCCAACACCCCGTGGAGTGGGTGACCGCCGTCACCGACCTTCTGAACAACCCCAGCACCCGGCGCTGGCTCGTCGACAGCGGCCGCCGTCGCCTCCTCACCGACTACTCGCGAGAGGTGGTCCGCCAGCAGGTGCTGGAAGTGATCCGGGGGCTGGCGCCGGCGGCGCCGCGGCCGGTGCTCGCGGCGGAGGCCCCCGCAGGGGCTGCGGCGTTGCCGAGCTCGTGAGCGCTGGGTCTCGACACGGTGAACCCGGTAAATCTTCCGTTACCGGAGTATACTTGAGCTGTGGCACATCCTCTCTACGCGACCGGCCCGAACGCCCTGCCCTGGTACACCCTCCGGGAGCGGCTCACTATCTCCTCGTGCCGGCGAGCACGCTGAAGAGTTGGGTCTCGGGACATCGATACGTCGTGGCATCGGGCCCCAGGTTCTGGCAGCCGCTAATCGAAAGGTCCGATCGCAAAGACTCCCGCCTGTCGTTTTCCAATCTCATCGAGGCGCACGTCCTCAGTGCGTTACAGAAGAAGAAGTCCGAGATCCTTCAGGCGTACTGGGAACCGGTTGAGTGGGACCTTCGCGGTCTGCCGATTCGGATATTTCCCCTTACTCGGTTCGATTATCGAAACGCACCGAGATTCGTAATGACTGATCCCATCGTCGCCTTTGGACGATCGGTGATCGAAAAGGCGATTAAGACCTCTGTCATCGCCGAGCGGTTTAAAGCCGGCGAGTCCATTGAAGGGATTGCCGAGGACTACGATCTAGAGGCATCCGAGGTTGAAGAGGACATCCGCTACGAAGCCCTCCCGCTCGCTGCCTGAGCTGGTCTTTTCACAGATGCGACACGGCTATCTAGGACTGGTGTTAAGCAGGGAGAGGACGTCTGATCCAGGCCCGAAGGGCCGGCAGCATGTAGCCTGGGGCGTCAGCCCCAGGAACAGAGCCCCAATTCACCCTCAAGTCCCGAAGGGGCGGCAGCAGTATTTCATCGGACCGGTCTACTGCCGCCCTTTCAGGGCTTAGGATTTCTTTTCGGCTCCCTACCTGGGGCTGACGCCCCAGGCTACATGCTGTCGGCCCTTCGGGCCTTTTTCTCGGTCGAATCAGAGACTTTCCGAATACCCGAGCTAAGTAATACCTGTCCCACTCGCCCTTGCTCCGAGAGCCCTGATCAGCTTGGCATAGCCGTCTGCCTGGAAAAGATCGACGTATTGAATATCTCGGAGCCTTTCAGGAATCTTGCACTCCTCAAGACGAATTGGAATCAGAAAGATTGTTCCCTCTGGTTGTTGGTCAAGCAGATCGAGAGCTGTAGTAAGCTCTTTCTGTAGAAAGCCTGCTTTTGTTGTTGCTCGACCTGACAGGCAGACGAGTATGACGTCGCTTTCGCGCAGGGCTCTGAAAATTTCATCTCTCCAGCGCTTCCCCGGTAAGATATCAACTTCATCCAGCCATACCTCAAAGTTGTCGAGTTGAAGACGACGGTACAAGTCTCGGATCGCAGGTTTGTCCTCGGAGGCGTGGCATAAGAAGATCTTTAGACGTGGGCTGCGTTCCTGGCGCTCCCTGCTAGAAGATAGTTTTTCAAGTATTGGTCTGGCAGCGATATTGGTATAGGACAGGTGTCACCCATTCAGCGTCGCTGTTTTCTGTCACGGAAATCGCAAGGCGCCCTTCTGTTATAGCTATTTCGAGGGGATCTCCTGCTGCAAGGCGCTGGTAGAAGATGCTGCTGAAAGATATAGCTGCAGGATCCGAGATTGGGAACTGCATGCCTACAACTGCGGGCAGGCCTGACAGGACGAGCGCCGTTGCGACTCCTCGAAAAGGATTGGTGGGAGCCCTCCCTAACACTCTTGCCGTCTCACATGCGTTGAGGAACACGAGTTGTAGAGACCGATGGCCGCTAGCTAGTTCCTGTCCTGGGGTCTGTAAGTAGCTGCAAAGGAAGGAGTTAAATACGCATTCGGGCTGGCTTTTTCTGCGCCAGGTATCTAGAATCGAAGTCGCCAAACCGTGATCCTGGAACCTTCACCCAGAAAGAG
>DATARR010000107.1:0-1864 GCA_036264085.1 Thermoanaerobaculia bacterium
CAGGCTCGCTCCGTCCTCGGAGGCTTGGGGTATGACGGCGTCGAGCGCTCCGAGGGCGCGCGCCAGGGCGCGGTTCCCCATGCCTTCGGCCACCACGTGCACGGTGCGGGCGCCGCTCTCGGCCAGCACCAGGCGGAGCAGCTCCTCGAAATGCGGCAGGGACCACTCGACGTTCAGCTCGTCCACCGTGTAGCAGTGCGCCCGGCCTTCCGACGGCCAACTGTAGAGGATGGGCACGCCCGGCAGGTCGAGATCGTTGGCGAGCTGGGCGGTGCGCCGCGCCGCGTCCTCGAAGGTGAGGTTGTAGCCGTGCACGAAGACCAGGGCCTCCGGCCGCGCGGCACGGGAGACCGTTTGCCGCAGGGCCGCAACGTACGTCTCCCGGTCGTGCACGGACACGTCGAGGAGGACGACGTGGTTCGCGAGGTGCTCGTCGCTCTCCAGCCGCCACCAGGGCGGAACCGGCAGCTCGGCGGGCCGGCGGCTGCGCGGCAGGCTCACTTCGGCGACGCCCAGGGTCAGGTCGCCGCGGCCGGCGCCGTAGACGAGGCGCGGCGTCAGCTCGGCGGTCTGGTTGCGGTCGGTGGCGTAGAACACCGGAACGACGAAGGTGCCCGGACCGCCGGCCTCCGGCGTCCGGGTGCCGCGATGTGACGGCGTCCGGGCCGTGCTGCGGGTGAGGATCTGGGCGCCGAGGAAGTCGGTCATCTGGAGCTTTTCGAGAAAGAGCCCGACCTCCTCCCCCGCCCGCGCGTCCGGCACCAGGTCCCAGCCGCGCAGCACGCCGCGGATGCGGCCGCTCCGCGAGTGGCCGGAGGAGGAGACCTCCAGCATCTCCCCGGCCTGGACGCGGCCGGCCTCGATGCGCCCCAGGACGACCGTGCCGCGCCGGACCGGCACGAGGTCGCCGATCGACATTCTGAAGTCGCAGAAGTCGCCGCGTTCCTGGGCGGCCTGCGCGGCCAGGGCGGCGGTCAGCTCATGGATCGGCGCGCTCCACGCCGCCGCGTCTTCTCCCTGTTCTCCCAATACCGCGCGCGACGAGCCGCGGATGACCGCCAGGGCGTCCGCCGGGATTCCCAGGTCGGCGGCCAGCCCGCGCAGCTCGAGCTCCATCAGGTCGAGCACGAAGCCCTGCTCCGCCGGCACCTGATCGCAGCCGTCGAGGAAGGCCACCACCGGCACGGGAGCGGCTTCCTGGGAGTGGCGGAGCTCCTGCCGGACGGTTTCGGTGACGCCATCCTCGGCGGTCACCACGAGGAGAACCGCGTCGAGCGGCGAATCGCCGTGGGCCGGCTGGAGGAGGAAGAGGCGGCCCTCGGCCAGAAAGCTGCCGGGCATGGCAGTTTCCTGATGGGGGGCGAGGACGCTCTGGATCGCCTCCACGACCTCCGACGGACCAAGAACTCCCACCCGGACAGCCGGCCGGGAATGGGGCACATCCATGACGACCAAGGGCCTCTCCTTCCTGCGCGCTCTATCGTGATCCAGGAAATAATACTCCGCACCAGGCCGGGCCGGCTATCCGGCCTCCTGCCGGACCAGGCGCACGGACAGCCCCGGCGCCGGCTGGACCACCCATGCGATCACGCCCGCCGCCAGCAGGGCGCAGGCGGCTCGCACGCCGTAGAAGAGCGGGCCGCTGGTGACGTAGTTGAAGGGCGGGGAAAAAAGACCGAACCAGTCGGTGACGACGAAGGCTTCGAGGAACCACAGCACGCCGCGGTAGAGACCGGCCACGAGGAGGCCGCCGCCGCCGCGAAAGAGGAGCGCGAACGACACTTCGCGGCAGAGCACCGCGATCAGGGTGCCGGCGACGAACGCGGCATCCGGCACCTCGCCCCGCGGCAGGATCAGGGGCAGC
>DATARR010000133.1:0-1651 GCA_036264085.1 Thermoanaerobaculia bacterium
GGGTTCGAGATGCGAGAGGTGTCGACAGCCCTTGGCCGCGAGACCTACGCGACGTTCCTGCTGCTCGCAGTCGCCGGGTTCATCATCGCCGGGTACGTCGGCCTGGCCCTGTTCTTCGTCGGAGCCCTCAGGTGATCAGGGATGACCAACCCCGGCGAGGAGGGGCCGCCGTTCCACCACGTTCCGGTGCTGGCGGCCGAGGTCGTCCAGGAACTGATGCCGGCGCTGGAGGCCGCACCGGAAGGCACCCTCGTTGATTGCACGGTGGGAGGGGGCGGACATGCCGAGGCCCTGCTGGCCGCAGCCCCAGGCGCGTCCCTCGTCGGGCTCGACCGGGACCCAGAGGCGCTCGCTGCCGCAGCGGCCCGCCTGGCGCGCTTCGGTGATCGCGTCGTCCTCGCGCACCGGCGCTTCGGCGAGCTGGCGGCGGTCCTCGCGGAGGTGGGCGCCCGCGACGTTCGCGGCGTCCTCTACGACCTCGGTGTGTCGTCTCCGCATCTCGACCAGCCGGCCCGCGGCTTCGGCTTCCGATCGGGGGGGCCCCTCGACATGCGCATGGATCCCGCCCAGGCTCTTACCGCGGCGGACGTGGTGAACGGCTATCCCGAGCCTGCCCTGGCCTCGGTGCTCTCCCGATGGGGCGAGGAACGCTTCGCTCGCCGCATTGCGGGAGCCATTGCCCGCCGGCGGCTGGAGCGGCCTTTTGCCGACACCGCGGACCTTGCCGAGGTCGTGAAGGAAGCCATCCCCGCGGCCACCAGGCGGACCGGCCCCCACCCCGCGCGCCGCACCTTCCAGGCCCTGCGGATCGAGGTCAACAACGAGCTGGGGGAATTGGAAGCCACGCTCCCCCAGGCGATCGAGGCGTTGCAGCCCGGCGGGCGGGTCGCCGTCATCAGCTACCACTCGCTCGAGGACCGTCTCGTGAAGCGGACGTTTGCCGATGCGGCGGCGGGTTGCCGCTGCCCGCGCGACCTCCCGGTCTGCGTCTGCGGTGCTCGGGCGGTGCTCCGTGTCATCACCCGCAAGCCGCTCCGCCCCGGCCCCGAGGAGCTCGAGGGCAACCCCCGGGCGTCCAGCGCCATGCTCCGGGTGGCAGAGCGTCTCGACCGTGCGGAGCCGTCCTGATGTCACCGGAATACGAGGGCCCCGAGGACGAGGATGAGGCCGTCGCGCCGCGGCGGGTCAAGCACCTCATCGTGCTCCCGGGCGGGGGGGAACAAGGCGGCGACCAATGGGCGGACTACGCCGCCGACCAATGGGCCGACGTTGGGCCGGAGCCTGAGGATGGCGAAGCCGGTGCGGATCTCCAGGCCCCGGCAGGCGACCCCTCGCCTCCGCTGGCAGACCCTCGCCGGCCGGCACGCAGCTCCGGCGCCTCGCAGGGCGCGGCGTCCGCCGCCGCCGCCCAGATGTCCGACGCGTTCCCCCTCGAGGTCTCTCCTGCCCAAAGTCTAAGGCTCAAGTTAAGGGTTATCTCACGCAGCGTGACCTCGACGAGGGCCCCGGGAATCCCCTTCATCGTTTTTGCATCGGTGCTGGTGGGAGCGGCAATTTTTGCCCTGGTCGTCCTCCATGTCATGGTGGATCAGGCGTCCTTCCGCATGGACACGCTGGAGAGCCAGGTCACCGCTCAGCAGGCCCAGCTCCG
>DATARR010000134.1:0-18535 GCA_036264085.1 Thermoanaerobaculia bacterium
CAACGGGCTCCTCTTGTTCTTCCGCGTCGACGACTACGAGATGGCCCTGAAGAGGGCACGCGCGCTCGTCGCCCGGTTCGAAGAGGAGCCCCATGTGAACCCGAACACTCAAACCAGGGAGTTCTCACTCCGGGATCCGGACGGATACTACGTGACGATCAGTGCGCTCTCTGCGCCCTAGCGAAGGGGGCCTGCGAGGCGGCGCGCCCGAGCGTAGAGGGCTCCGCCGCGATGATCCTACCGCTCATAGCTCGATGCCCATATTTATCTGCTCAGCCGTGGAGCCCGGGAGTTGTGTACCCCGTTGGGCGTGCTGTATAATCCTCGAAGCCTGGGTCTGCGGCCAGATCCCCTTCGCTGGACGGTTCCGCGGACAGCCCTCACGGCGGCTGTCGGTCCGCAACCGCGATTTCACGTGGGGTGGTGTGGAGGCCGGCCAGGGAGTCGCGCGAATCCCCTTGCCCGGGATTGAATCCCCATAGGACCGCCCAGGACTGAGTCTAATGGAAAGGACATCAAACCTATGTCTAGTAGGCGTTAGGAGTTAGTTCTGGACATTTCGGCGTTTTCTTTAGTTGCATATTCGCTTAGGAGCCTTGTTCCGCTCCTGATTGGAATTGGGTGCTTTGCCGTATGGCATCGCGTCCTTCCTCGTCCCGGTCATTTCCTGGTCATCTCTGTATTGGCTATGTTTGGGCTCAGTGAGTTCTTCCACTGGATCTTGCGAATTGTCCTTACCGTCGGCGTATTCGTTAGTCCATCGTTATTTGTGTACGGTGGAGGCGAAGGGCCACATGATATCTTTGGGGTTGAAATGTGGCAGGCCTTTGCTGTTGCTGCCCTAACTGTCTTCATTGGCTTCTTCTTGCTACGTACTGCCATGCGGCTGCAGGTTAGGGCCTAACCCGGCAATCAACTCGGACGCGCTAAAGCGCGCCGGTTATTTTGAAACGTTGGGCGGCTACGTGCGTTCAGTGACGTACACGCGGAGAAAAGGAGCGATTCGATGCACATCCTGGAACACCTGTTTCTGGTCGGCGAGTTCCCCGAGCGAGCCTATCTCTTGTCCGGGCTAACGCTCGAGCAAGTCACGGTCTGCCCGGACGGCGCGTCGCACTCCATCTACGAGGAGTTGTGGCACGTAGTAGGGTACCAGCAGAGCGTCCTCGAGCCGGGCAATCCAGTCGGCGAGTACTACCCGAGCGTGCCTCCCGAGCACGAGCAACAATGGCACGAGCTTGTGGGAGTGTTCCTGGAGGGCGCACGCGCTTCGGCAGCGCTCGGGCAGGCGCCTGAGCGGTTGGCGCTCGAGGTCGCGCCGGGCGCAACACTGGCCGACGAGTTGAACAGTGTGGCGGTTCATAACGCATATCACCTTGGCAAAATCGTTGCGTTGCGGCAGCGGATCGGCGCGTGGCCGCCGGCGGGGGCGTCGGGCGAGTCGTAACTGCCGGCGGGGTGCGTAGCCGCCGCCCAAGCGCAACGACGTTCGGCGGCAAGGACTACTCGCCAGCCACCGACCCGAAGCCGGTAAACCTCGTCCATTCCTTGGAAACGTCCAATACGCTCATGCCTCGTAGGAGGACAGTGGCCTAACGCTGGCATCGACAGGGCTGCGCCAAGTCGGTCAAATGGAGCTCGCCCTTCATGTATACCGATCTCGTCTCGCCTTGTCACAGAAACCGCGTCCCCCTCGGCAACGACGGCTGCCGCCTCCCGCGGCGAGCCTCCTGACAGCAACGGCGAATGCTTCGCCAGTCGTCGCAACGTCGCCGCGAGAGCCGGCGAGCCCCTCGCCAGCGGGGGCGAGCCTTTCGCCAGGAGCCGCAGAGCCTCCGCCGACAGAGGCGAGCCTTCCGCCAGCACCGGCGAACGCTTCGCCAGTCGTCGCAGCGTCGCCGCGAGAGCCGGCGAGCCCCTCGCCGGCCGGGGCGAGCCTCCCGCCATTGCCGGCAAGTCCTCCACCGGAGCCGGCGAGACGTTCGCCACAGCCGGCTTGGACGTTTTTGCTGCAGGTGTCGTATGAATCTGTGTCCCGTAGTCAACGTCCGACGAAGAGACCTCGCCGGCCGGGACCGTAGGCTCATTGACAATTGAGAAGGGATGGCGCCGCCGAGCCCAAGGCCGCCGCCGTCCCGCCCGAAGAAGGCTCGCCTCCTGGGAGAGACTTTGTCTCCCGCGGGGAGGAGGCGGGCCTCGGGTCTCGTGCGGCGACCGGTTTACGGCGCCGTCGTCCTCTTGATCAGGTCCAGGACGTCCTGCTTGAGCTTCCGGTGGTCGGCCTTGCGGATGTACATCATGTGGCCGGCGAGGAAGAGCTCGTTCTTCACGTTGCCCCGCAACTCCGGCGGCAATCGCAGGTGCTCCTTGCTGAAGATGGAGTCGAAGAACGGGGTGGCGAGGTCGAAGACGCCGCTCGCCATCAGCACCTGGAGGCGAGGATTGCGGGTGATCGCCCGCCGCAGGTACTCGCCGACGTTGACGTACTGGTTCGTGAAGTCGTCCCAGCTCCAGGGCCAGACGTTGCCCCGCCGCTCGTAGACCAGGTCGCTGTCGAACTTGAGGTCGCGCCGGATGTAGTCGTTGATGGCCGCGACGTAGGGGCCGTCGAGGTCGACGCTCGCCGGGTCGTACTCGGTCTCCTCGCCCACGGAGTCGAGGTCGCGGCCGGTGAAGCGGGTGTCGAGACGGCCCACGGTCTTCCCCTGGTCGCGCAGCAGCTCCTTGGTGAAGCGCTCGATCTCGATGCAGAGGTTCGCGCGCTCGACGTAGGCGGGAGAGAGGCCGGAGTAGCGCGCCACCCGGGCGGCGATCTCCTTGCGCCGCTCCTCCGGCAGCCGGTCGCCCAGCACCAGGGCCTGGGCGTAGTCGCCGAGCACGAACGCCTCGACCTCGTCGAGCGTCTTGAAGAGGTCGCCCGACAGCTCGGGCGGCAGCTTCTTGTGGTACCAGGCCGTGGCGGCGTAGGTGGGCAGGTGGATCAGGCACGGGGTGTCGTTGCCGACGTGGAAGTCCTGGTCCTGCCAGTTGAGGACGGAGGAGATGAGGATGACGCCGTTGAGCTGCATGCCGTAGCGCTCGGCGAGGAGGTAGGAGAGGCCGGCCGCGCGGGTGGTGCCATAGCTCTCGCCGGCCAGGTACTTGGGGCTCGCCCAGCGCTGGTTGCGGGTGGTCCACAGGCGGATGAAGGCGGCCACCGATTCCACGTCCTTCTGCACGCCGTGGAACTGCTTCGGGTCCTGGCCCGGGGCCGGACGGCTGTAGCCGGTGCTCACGGGATCGATGAACACCAGGTCCGTCGCGTCCAGGATCGAATTCTCGTTGTCCACCAGGTGTCCCGGAGGCGGGCCGGCATTCCACCCCTCGTCGCTGCGCGCCACGATCTTGGGCCCGAAGGCGCCCAGGTGCACCCAGAGCGAGGCCGAGCCCGGGCCGCCGTTGAAGCTGAAGGTGACGGGGCGCGCCGCCGGGTCCTTCGCGCCGTCCAGGGTGTAGGCGATGTAGAAGACCACGGCCTTGACGGTGCCGTCGTCGTCCTTGAGCTGCAGGGTGCCGGCGGTGGCGGTGTAGGGGAGCGCCCGGCCGTCCAGGGTGGCAGTGTGGTGGGTGATCGCGGTCTTCTCCTCTGGTGGAGCCTTCGGCGGAAGCTGCGGGGCGTCCGCCTTGGCGGCGGGCTTGTCTTGACCCAGGACCGGCAGGGCCAAAGAGAGAAGGATGAGAAGGGCGGGAAGGGCGCGAGATCTCTGCATGACGGATGGACCTCCTGGAGGTGGAGCGGCCGATTGTACGTCGTACGTGGGGGGGCCTGCCGGGTTGCGGGTTGGGCGTGGGTCCGTTCGTCCCCGCCCGGCGATGAATCGCCGGGCTAGCAACAGCGCTCCCTCAAGGGAGCTTCAAGCCGGATTCATCCGGCGTCGTTCTTAGCCCAGGCATTCATGCCCGGGCGGGGACGTGAACCGGCTCTGGCGCCTTGGCTCACGTCTGCGGGTTGACGGATGCATCGCGCTGCGCTATGTAGCGGAGCGGGAATGTCGTCCTTCCGCTTCTGCCCAACTTCCGTTTCTGGGGGAATCCACATGCAACGACTCTTGGGAATCGTCGTGCTGTCCGCCCTGGCGCTGGCGCCCCGGCCCATCCTCGCCGCCGGTGCGGTCGATCCGGACCTGCTGGCCGGCCTCGCGCCGCGGTCCATCGGCCCGGCGACGATGAGCGGCCGCATCGCCGCCATCGACGCCGTCGAATCCAATCCCGACGTCCTCTACGTGGGCGCCGCCACCGGCGGCGTCTGGAAGTCCACCAATGGCGCTCTGACCCTCACTCCCATCTTCGACGACCAGCCGGTGCACTCGATCGGCGCGGTGACCATCAACCAGGCGCATCCGGACATCGTGTGGGTGGGCACGGGCGAGGGCAACGTCCGCAACAGCGCCTCGATCGGCAACGGCGTCTACCGCACCCTGGACGGCGGCAAGACCTGGACCCACCTGGGGCTCGACAAGACGGAGCGGATCCCCCGCATCGTCCTCCACCCGAGCAATCCCAACGTCGCCTGGGTCGCCGCCCTGGGGCAGGAGTGGGGCGAGAACCCCGACCGCGGCGTCTACAAGACGCTCGACGGCGGCAAGACCTGGCGCAAGGTGCTCTACGTCGACGAGCGCACCGGCGCCGCCGACCTGGTGATCGATCCCACCAATCCCGAGAAGCTGTTCGCGGCGATGTGGGACTACCGGCGCTGGCCCTGGGGCTTCCGCTCCGGCGGCCCGGGCTCGGGGCTGTACGTCTCCCACGACGGCGGCGAGACCTGGAAGCGCTATACCGAGGACGACGGCCTGCCCAAGGGGGACCTCGGGCGAATCGGCCTCTCCATCTCGCGCTCCAATCCGAACGTCGTCTACGCCCTGGTCGAGGCCGAGAAGAGCGCCCTCCTGCGTTCGACGGACGGCGGCAAGACCTGGGAGAAGGCCAACGAGGACCAGCGCACGGCCGAGCGGCCGTTCTACTACTCCGACATCAAGGTCGACCCCGCCTGGCCCAACCGGCTCTACAACCTGACGGCGCGGCTCATGGTCTCCGACGACAGCGGCAAGAGCTTCCACGTCCTCGGCCGCTCGCGGGAGATCCACGGCGACTATCACGCCATCTGGATCAACCCCCACGATCCCGAGCACATCGTCATGGGCGAGGACGGCGGCATGGGCGTCAGCCGCGACCGCGGCGAGACCTGGCAGTTCGTGAGCACGCTGCCGGTGGGCCAGTTCTACCACGTGGCCGTGGACATGGACACGCCGTACAACGTCTACGGCGGCCTGCAGGACAACGGCTCCTGGCGCGGCCCGAGCTCGGTGTGGGAAGCGGGCGGCATCCGCAGCTACCACTGGGACCCGGTGGGCGGCGGCGACGGCTTCGAGACCCTGCCCGATCCCCAGGATTCGATGGCGGGCTACTCTGAATCGCAGGGCGGCGAGCTCACCCGCTGGAACCTGCGCACCCGCGAGTTCCGCTACGTCAAGCCGGCGGACCCGGCGCCGGGCAGCGGCCTCAAAAAGCTTCGCTTCAACTGGAACGCCGCCCTGGCCGTCGACCCCTTCGACCCGGGGACGGTCTACCTCGGCAGCCAGTACGTCCACAAGTCCACCGACCGCGGCGCGTCCTGGACGGTGATCAGCCCCGACCTGACCACCGACAAGCCCGAGTGGCACCAGCAGGCGAAGAGCGGCGGCCTGACGATCGACGCCAGCGCGGCCGAGAACTTCACCACCATCCTCCAGATCGTCCCGAGCCCCAAGGAGAAGGGGGTGATCTGGGTGGGGACGGACGACGGCCGGCTGCACGTCACCCGTGACGGCGGCAAGACCTGGACGAGCCTGGAGAAGAACGTCCCCGGCGTGCCGGCCAACACCTGGATCCCCCACATCCGGGCCTCGAAGTACGACGCGGCCTCGGCCTTCGTGGTCTTCGACAATCACCGGCGCGAGGACTTCACGCCCTACGTCTACCGCACGGACGACTGGGGGAAGACCTGGAAGAGCCTGGCGACCAAGGACTTGAAGGGTTACGCCCTGGCCATCGAGCAGGACCCGGCGGACAAGGACCTCCTCTTCCTCGGCACCGAATTCGGCCTCTGGGTCTCCTTCGACGGCGGCAAGGGCTGGCTGCCGTGGAAGCATGGCCTGCCCACGGCCTCGGTGATGGACCTGGTGATCCATCCCCGCGACCTGGACCTGGTGATCGGCACCCACGGCCGGGCGCTCTACGTCCTCGACGACATCACCCCGCTGCGGGAGGTGACCCCGGAGGCCCTCGCCCAGCCCGTCCACCTCTTCCCGAGCGCGCCGGCGCTGCTGCACCGCAACCGGCCGGGGGGCGGCGGCATCCGCGGCGGCGGCGCCGGCGACTACCAGGGGGAGAACCGGCCCTATGGCGCCTTGATCACCTACTCGCTGAACGCTCCGGGCCTGCCGGTGCAGGACGAGGAGAAGGAGCGGGAGCGCAAGGAGGCCGAGCGGGCGGCGGCGCGGGCCAGGGCGACGCAACCGGCGACCGAGCGCACGGAGGCCGCCACCCGGGAGGATCAGCCGTCCCGGGAAGAGACCACGGGCCGGCCGTCGGCCCCGGAGGCGGGCGAGGCCGGGGAGGCCGGCGGACCGGGGAGGGGCCGGGATCGGGACACGGGGCCAAAGGTGGAGATCCGCATCACCGACGCCTCCGGCAAGCTGATCCGCAAGATGGACGGCCCGGCGAAGCTCGGCATCAACCGCACCGCCTGGGACTTCGGCCGCGACGCCTTCCGCCAACCGCCGCGGGAGAACCGGGGATTCCGGGGGCGGGAGACCGGTCCCACGGTGGCGCCGGGTACCTACAACGTCACGGTGAAGTACAAGGACAAGGAGGCCAAGGGGACGATCAGGGTCGTGCCGGATCCGGCCCTCACCAACGCCGATGCCGACTGGCAGGCCCGCGAGGCGGCCATCGCCCGCGCGGGCGGGCTCCAGAACGCCGTGACGGACGCCATCGCCCGCGTCGCCGCCACCCGCGACGACGTCAAGGTCGTGCTGGCCAAGCTCGACGCCCGGCGCCGGGAGCGGGAGCGCAACGCCGGTGTCACGAGCGGCGGCGGTGGCAGGCCGGCGGACGATCCCGACCGGGCCGTGGGCAGGGCCGCCCGCGACCTGCAGAAGAAGCTGGGTGAGGTGGAGCGGCGGCTCTGGGTGCCGCCGGATACCAAGGGCCTCGTCCTGGACGAGTCCGCGCTGGCCAAAGTCGAGAACGCCGGCCGCGCCCTCGACTCCACCTGGGACCGTCCGAGCCCCACGGCCCTGGCGAGCCTCGACCTGGCGGAGGCGCAGACCAAGACCGCCCTGGCCGACCTCAACAAGCTCCTCGCCGAAGACGTCCCCGCCTTCCGCCAGAAGGTGGCCGACGCCAAGATCGACCTGCTGGGACCGGGGGAGCCGATCGCGGTGAAGTAAATGGCGAGATCTGGCCCTCTCTCCCGGCTCAATCCGGAAGAGAGGGCCGTTCGATCGCAGTGAAATGGATCAGGTTTGAGGGCTCCTCGGCGATCCATACGGCGGTTCCCCAGGCGATCTGCTCGACGAAGGCTCTGAACATTCGCCGGGTCGGAAAGGCTGTCAGATACTCGATCCGGACTCCCAGGCTCACGGGACCCTGGACAAATTCTCGAAGCTGCTCCAGTCGGGTCGGATCGATCGGTCCGACGGAGGTCACAGTCTCGACGACGACGAGCGATCGATCTTCGTCGTCATAGACGATCACATCGGGCAAGGATTCCTGAACGTCGATGGGCAGGTTCAACCGCCGCATCAGAGCGCGATCCTGGTAACCCGCCCTCGGTGCCGTGTCTCCGAGGTAGAGTATCGATGGCTGCCTGAGCAGGGCGGGCGCGAGGGTTTCGACCACCTCTCGTTCGAGCTCATTGTGAGGGCCGGGACCCAGGAGGAAAGACTGATCTGCGGCCAGCCGGACGGTTACGCCATCGCTCCGGCGAGCCCGGACCTTTTTACCGGTCTTACCAAGGCGAAGCTTCTTCAGCAAGCGATCCCGCTCAGGTGCGCTCTCTTCCGCGAGCAGGCGCGCGAGCTCACCGCTCAGGCGATAGTAGGTATTTGGATCGTTCGTCGTGAGCTGATGCCTGACGACGAACCTCGCATCGATCAGCGGGCGTAGAGAGGTCTTCCGGTACGACTCTCGCGTATTCTCCGCGACTTTGCGACTGAAATCCTCTCGAACGAAGTTGAGGACGTCGTGGATGCGAGCACCGTCCGCCAGACACGCGTGCCCCGCCAGCAGACCCTCCCTCGGCTTCCGGTCGGCGAGTGCCAGCAAGGTGAGCGCCGTCTGGTCCGAGATCATGCCGGGAGGGAATCTCAACTCTCGCAGGAGCTCCTTGACGTCCTCAATCGTCACGCCGCGACTCTCCGGGCACGGGGGTTTCCCGCAAGACTTTCCGCAGGAAGCCCAACTCGCTCCCGCTGAGGCCGTAGGCTCGCGCTACACGTTCGTTGAGGTCCAACTCGAGATCTTTCCGCTCCGCGGGTCTGGATTCCGCCATACGCCCTACCAGGTCCGCGATTTCCGATTCGAACTTCCCCCGCGGGATCGGCAAGAGGTTGAGCTCGGTGGCCGATACCTGGGTGTTGCCGTTCATGGAGCGGAACATGAATTCCACCACGTCCGAAGAGAGCACACCCAGCAGGAACTCCAAGGCGACGGGAGCCCGTGGCGACGGTTGCAGGACGTTGAGATGGTTCTCGACGAAATACCTTCGCGGCACCTGGAACCTCGCGAGGCCCGCGACGATCCGCCGGGCCTGCTCGTCCGCCGTTACGCGCTGCACGAGAAGGCTCGGTCCGCAGGTGGCCAGACGCTCCGTTGCCTGGTTATCGGCGAGAAATGCAGGACGACTGTCTCCGGCAGAGCCGAAAGAAAAACGGAAACGCCCCACGTCCGTTGCCCAGACGAGGGGCAGGATGCCGTCGCCTCCGCCTCGGCGAAGAAAGGGCTTTACCCGGTTCCATACGATGGGCCCTGTCTTGGCCGGACAGGCGATCGCCGGACTGCCCAGCAAAGGATGCCGGCCCACGATCTTGTCGAGGAGTGAATAGGTGCGCTCCCGGTCCGAGACGAACCAGACCGTCGTGCCGTTGAGCCGCCGGGTCACTTGCGACGCCGGTGCGAGGACATGCCCGGGGCCGCCATTCTCGAGTTCGGGGATGGAGCGCACGATGGCCGTTTTCACCGGCCGGTCCTCTTTCTTCTCGCAATCCTCGCGGCGTCGCTTGCTGAACACGAGGATCATGGTGCCCTGAAGCACACGGGAGAAGATCCGTTTCCGGTCCGCGAAAATGGAGACCTCCTCCAGCCAGGTCTGCTCTTCGATCATGCGACGCAGATTCTGGAAATAGAGACCCGAAAGCATGGAGCGCGGAACGATGAAGCCGAGGTGTCCTCCAGGCCGCAGCATCTCGATTCCGGCATGGAGAAACATCCCGTAAGCATTGGGATGACCGTAGATGGAGCCCGCAAAGGCCCGGCGGAGCTCCGGCGACATCTGCCCCAGCTTGCGGTAAGGAGGATTGCCCACCACGAAATCGAACGCGCTGGCCAGCGCCGGCTCGACCACCTGGCTCTCCAGGAGCCCTGATCTCCCAAGCTCGATCGCCAGGCAGGAAAGCGTATCTTTTTGCTCGATGGGCAGCGGCTCAGGAAGCCGGCGCGGGTTGGCGGCCATCCAACTCAGCACGGCTGGCGCCAGCAGGACGCTCAGGTTGAAACGGGCATACAGACAGGCGATCGGATCCACATCGATCCCCACGAAGTGGGCACGCACTCGCGGATACCACTCCTCGATCGGGATGACGGCCTGTTTCAGCGCGCTCAGGTACGTTCGGACGGCCTCGATCAGGAACACTCCGGAGCCACATGCAGGGTCGCAGAACGTCGCGTCCAAGATGCCACCCTCTGCCCGGTGTCCAGCCGCGCGAAGTATGTAGCGCGCGATAGGTGACGGAGTCATGTACTGGCCGAGGCTCCGGCGGATCTCCTGAGGAACGAGATGCAGATAGTCGTGAGGCTCGAACGCGGCTTCTGGCGTCCCGAGGGCCTCTCCCGCCTCAGAGAGAAGCTCGTCCAACCCTGGAGAGCCCAGAAGCCTGCTGCTCAGCCTCTTGAGCTTCGCTGTCCGCCATTGCATCCCGAGCCGCGAGCTCTCCCAGCGGAGCCGCGCGAAGAGAGCTTCGCCCAGGGAGACCTCGAAGGTCTGCAGATCCAGGCTGGTGGGAGGGATGGACCTCATGGCTTACTCGGATGATAGCGTAAGTTGAGCGTATCAGCTCGGTATCCCCACCACGATCTTCCCGAAATGCCCCCCCGCCCCCATGTGCTCGAAGGCGGCGCGGAATTCGTCCAAGTGGAAGACGCGGTCGATCACGGGGTGGAGCCGGTGGAGGGCGACGGCCCGGTTCATCGCTTCGAAGCTCTCGCGCGGGCCGACGAGGATGCCCTGGACGCGGACGTTCTGCATGAAGATCAGGGGCAGGGGGATCTCGGCCGTGTTGCCCGCGAGGACGCCCAAGAGGGCGATGGTGCCCCCCATGCGCACGGACTGGAGGGACTGCCTGAGGGTGCCGGCGCCGCCGACCTCGACGACGAGGTCGACCCCGGCGCCGCCGGTCAGCTCCTTGACCCGGGCGCCCCAGTCCGGGGTCTCGCGATAGTTGATCCCTGCGGCCGCTCCCAGCGCGCGGGCGCGGGCGAGCTTCTCGTCGCTGGAGGAGGTGATGATCACGCGGGCGCCCAGGAGACGCCCGAGCTGCAGGGCGAAGATCGAGACGCCGCCGGTCCCCTGAAGGAGCACCGTGTCGCCGGCCGTGATCCCCTGCAGAGCGGTCCAGGCCGTGACGGCGGCGCAGGGGAGAGTGGCCGCCTCTTCGTCCGTGAGGTGGTCCGGGACCTTCACCAGGCCCTCCTGATCGTAGACGGCCAACTCGGCCAGCGTGCCGTCCAGGGGGCCGCCGAGGGTGGAGCGCAGCCGCTCGCGGGTGGGCTCACCCGCGATCCAGCGTTGAGCGAAGATGCCGCTCACCCGGTCGCCGGGGCGGACGCGAGTGACGCCGTCGCCCACGGCCACCACTTCGCCGGCGCCGTCGGAGCAAGGGATGAGCGGCAGCTTCAGCTTCGGGTTGTACTTGCCCTGGACGGTCAGCAGGTCGCGGAAATTGAGCGAGGCGGCACGCAGCCGCACCAGCGCCTGGCCCGGTCCGGGCACCGGGTCCGGCCGCTCGACGATCGCCATCTGGTCCAGGCTGAAGCCGCGGATCTCCACCGCGCGCACGGCGTCAACCCTCCAGCGCTTTCTTGATCTTCTCCTGAAGCTCGCGGGCCGTGCCGTCCGCCAGCCGCTTCGCGGGCCAGCCTACCCCCAAGCCCTCGCTGCCGAATTTCGGGATGATGTGGAAGTGCACGTGATGCACCGCCTGGTGCGCCGCCGCGCCGTTGTTCTGGAGCACGTTGTAGGCAGTCGCGCCGGTGGCCGCGAGCACCGCCCGGCAGAGCCGCGGAAGGACCCGGCCGAGGGCCGCCGCCGACTCGTCCGAGAGCTGGTGGAGCTGCGCCTTGCGCTCCTTGGGGATGACCAGCGTGTGGCCGTCCGACAGCGGGCCGATGTCCAGGAACGCGAAGACGTGATCGTCCTCGTACACCTTCCAGGAGGGGATCTCTCCCGACAGGATCTTGTCGAAGATGGTGGGCTGATGGTCGCTCATGGGGAGGTATTGTATGCCGCGGTGATACCCTTCATCCCATGACTCTCTCCGATCGCCAGCCCGGCTGGGACGAGGCCGACAGCCGGGAGTTCATCGATTACGGCCGCATCTTCGTCCCCGACCGCGAGGAGCAGATCGCCACGGTGCTCGACCTCGTTCCGGAGCCCGGCGACGGCCTTCTCGTGGATCTCTGCTGCGGCGCCGGACCGCTGACGGCGGCGCTGCTGGAGCGGTTCCCCCGCGCCCGCGTCCTCGCCATGGACCTCTCCCCCGCCATGCTGGAGCACGTGCGGACGACCCTCGGCGGCGGCATCGGGAATTATGGCCAGCGCCTCGAAACCTTCCAGTTCGACCTCGCGGACCTCTCCTGGCGGCGTTTCCCCGAGCCGGTCCACGCCTTCGTCAGCTCGCTCGCCATCCACCATCTGAACGGCGAGGGCAAGCGCCGGCTCTTCCGCGATCTGGCCGCGGCCCTGGCTCCCGGCGGCGCGGTGGTGATCGCCGATCTGGTGCAGCCGGTCACGCCGGCGGGGCAGGCCCTGGCCGCCAGGGCCTGGGACGAGGCCGTGCGCTGGCGCGCGCTGGAGATCGCCGGCGACCTCGCTCCCTATCAGCTCTTCTGCGAAGAGCGCTGGAACTTCTACGCCGATCCCGATCCGGACCCGATCGATCAGCCGTCCCCCCTGGTCGATCAGCTCCGCTGGCTCACGGAGGCGGGGCTCTCCGGCGTCGACGTCCACTGGCTGAAGGCCGGCCACGCGGTCTTCGGCGGCTGGCGCGCGTCTTCTTTACAAGACGGCGTGTAGGGTTTTGCCTTTCTCCCTCTTCTCCCGGCGGCAAAGGGGGGAGGCTGGGAGAAGAGGGCCGGGGTGATGAGGGGTCTTGGGAGGGGCGGCGGGCGGCCCGAGCGACCTGGTAACGGATTTGCATTACCTCATGGCCATGCGAGGAGCTGTTGCCGTCCGCGGCTTCCATCCAGGCCACCACCACGGCGCCGTAGGCGCCGGTTGGCGGCGTGCCTACCGCCTGGCGGGCCGCCTCGACGCCGCCGCGGTGCGGGAATCGCAAAAAGAAGGGTCTCTTCCTCTTGACAGGGGAGAGAAGTCCGGTATCGTTAAGAACGTGGACGCGAACGTTCCTCCCGACCAACCTCCGAGTACTTCGGACAGCCCGGCCACCGTGGACCTCCGGCTCGGGTTGTCTGGTACCGGTATCGCTTTCGCTTCCGCAGCCTTCATCCCCCCGTCGTTCCCTTCGCCAACGCAGTCCCCCGTAGCCATTCCGGTTGCGGTGTCACCCCCTCCGGGTTGACGTACCCGCATCATGCGCACGGAGCCCCCTGGGGCTTTCCCGCCGGATGATCGATCCGGGTGGGCTGTCTACATTGGCGGCATGGGCGGCGGCTCGTCGTCGATTCCAACCTGTTTCCACAGAGGAGCCTGGAAATGAAGCAGGAGGCTTTCGCCTCGTATTCGGTCGAGACCACCCGGCGTGAGGACGTCTGCGACGTCCTCGGAGTGCCCTACGATCCCGATCACTGGAACGACTGGCGCTGGCAGATGCGCCACCGGCTCACCCGCCTCGAGCAGTTCGAAAGGCTGCTGGACCTCACCGAGGCGGAGCGGCGCGGGCTGCTGCTGGCGAGCGAGAAGTTTTCCGTCGCGGTCACCCCGGAGTTTGCGGCGTTGATCGATCCTCACGATCCGGGCTGCCCCATCCGCCTCCAGGTCGTGCCCACGGAGAACGAGCTGCTGGTCAGCCCGGGCGACATGACGGATCCCTGTGGCGAGGACGACTCTTCGGTCGTCGAGGGCCTGGTCCACCGCTATCCGGACCGCGTCCTCTTCCTCGTGCTCGACACCTGCGCCGCCTACTGCCGCTACTGCACCCGCAGCCGGCTGGTGAGCCAGGGCGAGCTCGAGCCGCTGGGCCGGCGCATCGACGCGGCCCTCGCCTATCTCCAACAGCACACCGAGGTGCGCGACGTGCTGCTCTCCGGCGGCGATCCGCTGCTCATGTCAGACCACACGCTGGACCAGCTCCTGGGCCGGCTGCGGGCCATCCCCCACATCGAGTTCCTGCGCATCGGCACGCGCATCCCGGGCTTCCTGCCCCAGCGCATCACGCCGGAGCTGGTGCGGGTGCTGCGCAAGCACCGCGTCTGGCTGTCCCTCCACTTCTGCCACGCCAGAGAGCTGACGCCCGAGGTGGCCGAAGCCTGCGACCGGCTGGCGGACGGCGGCATCCCCCTCGGTTGCCAGACCGTGCTCCTCAAGGGCGTGAACGACTCGGTGGAGACGCTGCGCGACCTCTTCCATGGGCTGCTCAAGCTCCGCGTCCGACCCTACTACCTCTACCAGGCCGACCCGGTGCTGGGCACCGGCCACCTGCGGACCACGGTGGAGAAGGGACTCGAGCTCATGGCCCAGCTCCGCGGCCACACCACGGGCTACGCGGTCCCCACCTATGTCATCGACGCCCCGGGCGGCGGCGGCAAGGTGCCGGTCCAGCAGGAGACGGTCCTGGGCCACCAGGACGGCATCTGGAGCCTGCGCAACTGGCAGGGCCGGACGTACACCTACGAAGACGTCGAGCGCTGAATGCGAGCCGACAAGCCCTTGCGCATCGGCCTTTGCTACGACCTCAAGGGGGACTACCTCGCCGCGGGGTTCTCCCCCGAAGCGGTGATGGAGTTCGACGAGGAGGAGACCATCGCGGCCCTCACCGCCGGGCTCGCCGGCCTCGGCCATCAGCCGGAGCGGGTGGGCCGCGGCCTCGAGCTGGCCCGGCGCCTGGCGGCGGGGGAGCGCTGGGACCTGGTGTTCAACTTCGCCGAGGGGGTGCGCGGCCGCTCGCGGGAGGCGCAGGTGCCCGCCATCTGCGAGCTCTACGACCAGCCCTACACCTTCTCGGACCCGCTGACCTGCGCCATCACCCTCGACAAGTCGCTCGCCAAGCGCGTGGTGCGCGACCACGGCCTGCCCACCGCGCCGTTCGCGCTCGTCGAGCGGGCGGAGCAGGCGGCGGCCGTGGACCTCCCGCCGCCCCTCTTCGTGAAGCCGGTGGCCGAGGGGAGCAGCAAGGGGGTGACGCGGCGCTCCCGGGTCGAGTCGCGGGACGAGCTGCCGGGCGCCTGCGCCGAGCTGATCGCCGCCTTCCGCCAGCCCGTGCTCGTGGAGAGCTTCCTGCCGGGGCGGGAGATGACGGTGGGCATTGTCGGCAACGGCAAGGACGCCCGGGTGATCGGCGTCATGGAGGTCGCCTTCCGCGCTCACGCCGACGCCGCCTACACGGCGGAGAACAAGCGCGAGTATCAGACCCAGGTGGACTACCACCTCCTCGACGGCGAGCCCCTGGCCCAGAGGGCGCGGGCCCTGGCCCTCGCCACCTACGAGGCCCTCGACTGCCGGGACCTGGCGCGCATCGACCTGCGCTGCGACGCCGCCGGCGAGCTGCAGTTTCTGGAGGTCAATCCGCTGCCCGGCCTGCACCCGACCTACTCGGACCTGCCCATCCTGGCCGGCAAGGCCGGGACCTCCTACACCGAGCTCCTCGGCCAGGTCGTCGAGGCCGCCGCGCTGCGGTGGGGATTATGGACCTGACATTGGACCTGACATTGGACCTGACATTGGACCTGACGTGGACCTGACGGCGGTCGCGAGGGTCGTCATCGCCCACAACCCCGTGGGCGATGAGGCGGACCCCTCGACCTCGGACGTGCTGGCGCAGGTGGCCCTGGTGGCCGCGGGGCTCGACGCCCTCGGCCTCCCCCACCAGACCGTCGCCGTGCCGGACTGGCGCCCCTGGCTCCCCCTGGCTCCCCTGAACGGCCCGGGCACGACCGTCTTCAACCTCATGGAAGCGCCGCCCGGCCGGCCCGGAGCCCTGCTGGGCGCCGCCGCCGCCCTGGAGCTGATGGGATATCCCTTCACGGGCTCCGCGCCCGGCGTCCTCTGGGTGACGACCGACAAGCTGGCGACCCGCGCCGTGCTCGCCGCCGAGGGATTGCCGGTCGCGCCCGGCGGCCGGCTCGACCCGGACTGCCCCAAGCTGCTCGACCACATCCCGGGACCGTGGATCCTCAAGCCCGCCTGCGAGGACGCCTCCCTGGGTCTCGAAGGCGATCCCGTCTGCTCCACGCCCGAGGCGGCCGTGGCCCGGGCGCGGCAGCTCGCGGCGCGCTTCCCCGGCCAGACCGTGGTCGCCGAGACCTTCCTCCCCGGCCGCGAGCTGAACGTCTCGCTCCTCGCTCTGGAGGGCGGCGATGCCGGCGTCGAGGTGCTGCCCATCGCCGAGATCCTCTATGAGGACTTCCCCGAGGGGATGAGCCGCGTCCTTGGCTACGAGGCCAAGTGGGACGAGGGCTCCTTCGCCTGCACCCACACCGTCCGCCACTTCCTGGACGATCCCGCGGACAAGGCGCTGCTCGCGCGGGCCGGCGAGCTCAGCCGAGCCGCCTGGCGGCTCTTCGGATTGAAGGGGTATGCCCGCGTCGACCTGCGTCTGGACGCGGCGGGCGAGCCCTGCATCCTGGAGGTCAATGCCAACCCCTGTCTCGCGGCCGATGCCGGCTTCATGGCCTCCGCGCAGCGGGCCGGCCTCTCGGCGCGGGACGTGATCGAGCGCATCCTGAAGGATGCCGTGCTGCCCGCGCCTGCGACCGCAGCGTCTCCGCTCCAGGAAAAGACGACTGGAGATCGCCCAAGCCCAGCGATCACTGTCCGCCGCGACCTCCAGGTCGCCGACCGCGGGCCGGTCGAGGAGCTGATCCGGGCGACCGGCTTCTTCAACGCCGAGGAGATCGAGGTGGCCCTGGAGCTGGTGGACGACCGCCTCACGCAGGGCGAGGCCAGCCACTACCGCTTCCTGGTGGGGGACGTGGACGGCGAGGTGGCAGGCTATGCCTGCTGGGGTCCCATCCCCGGGAGCCAGGAGTCCGCGGACCTCTACTGGATCGTCGTCCACCCCCGCTTCCAGGGCCGCGGAGTGGGAGCCGCGCTCCTGCGTGCCGCCGAAGACTGGATGGCCGCCGCCGGCCGTCCCCGCGTCTACGTCGAGACCTCCACCCGCCCCCAGTACGATCCCACCCGGGCCTTCTACGCCGCCTGCGGCTATCACCTCGCTGCCGAGCTGCCGGACTTCTACGCCCCGGGGGACGGCAAGGCGGTGTTTCTGCGGGTGATCTGAGCTGCAACAACGGCCCGGCGTTGGGGCCGGGCCGTTCAACGGTTGTATTCCGTTTAATTTGCTGCTGCCATCAACAAGATGGAGCCGTCCGTGCAGTGCATCTCCGAACACGCGTCATCCGCGCAATGGCAGGCACCAGCCGCCTTGACGGCGGGATTGCCGGCGGCGGAAAAGTTTCTGGTGGTCCCCTCACGGCGCCTCCTGGGCATGCTTATCGCTCGGCGCCCGAGGCATTGACGAGGTTTAGGGATCGGCGTATGGTTCCAACGAGTCGAGGAATGAGGAAGATAGACAGTCCTGAAGGTTTTCGTGGCGAAAGTAGGGATGAGTCGCTAAGGACTAGGCGGAGAAGTTCAGAGCGAGGTTGGCCCGACGAGGTCGAGGAGTGAGATCCCAAGGTCTTCAGATAAGAACTCCAGATCTCGGTGAACGCCGAGGTGTCCTCAGCGATTGGATAACCCAGCGCTGGGTGCGGGTCACTGGGCGTAGCATCGACATCTCCGCGCATCGCTGGCTCGAAGGACCTGCTGGCGATCGTAGAGTGATTGGTTCCGATTTTTTCGCGAGGCTTGCGGAGCGGGAGGGATTGATCCTCATCGACAACGACGAACCGCGAGGACTATTGACCGATTTCTCTAGTCTTCAGGGACCCTCGTTCCGCCTCGAAGGGATCCGTCCAGAAGTCGCGAAGTTTTACGAGCAGACGTCCCAGTTTGATCTCGACGTTTGGTCGGAGTGGCATCGAGGCTTCCGACCATTCGGCGGCGCTCTGATGGCCATTTTCAGCCGCCGCTTGGAGCAACTGAACATGCCGCTGTCGGGGATAGAGACGAGCGAAGGAGTTCGTAGTCGAGTGCTGCACCTGGTGGATTCAACGGGCGCGATTCGACACACGGCGTGGGTCCGGAGCGTCATTTCCACGGGACGAACTCTCTATGCGGGTAGCTACTCGCTCGCTAGCGTTCCCGGTCATCCGTCCCCTTGTGTGAAGGTCGTCTTTCCGCTCCCAAACGGGAACGCAACGGTAGTAATGAAGCCGGCGGTTCTGTCCGACGGGAGCTTCACGCTCGAATCCTCCGGAGAGGCGTTCGGAGATCCCGGATTTTACTTCCTCGTAGAGTCCGATAACGGAAGGACGTCGGTTCGGTACGTCCGGGCGATGCGCGAACTGATTCGGGTCTACGTGGACGAACGCGATGAATTACGAGCTGATCATGACCTGCGGTTATTTGGCGCCGTCTTCCTTCGCCTTCGATATCGAATGAGGCGGCGCGCGGGCTAACCCGAGAGAAGTTACCCCAGGGAGGTTGATCAATGCTCAGAGACGCTCAGTTGGGCGCGACGCCCTCTACGCTCGGGCGCGCCGTCTCGCGGGCCCCCTTCACTACGGCGCAGAGAGCGCACTGATTGTCACGTAGTATCCATCCGGATCCCGGAGTGAGAACTCCCTGGTTTGAGTGTTCGGGTTCACATGGGGCTCCTCTTCGAACCGGGCGACGAGCGCGCGTGCCCTCTTCAGGGCCATCTCGTAGTCGTCGACGCGGAAGAACAAGAGGAGCCCGTTG
>DATARR010000129.1:0-6116 GCA_036264085.1 Thermoanaerobaculia bacterium
CGCACCACCTCGACCAGCTTCATCACCGGCACCGGATTGAAGAAGTGGAGACCCACGAACTGGTCCGGCCGCTTGGTGAACATGGCGAGTTGGGTGATGGTCAACGACGAGGTGTTGCTGGCGAAGATGGCCTCCGCCTTCACCGCCTCGTCCAGGGCGGCGAACGTCTTCTTCTTCTCGTCCAGGTTCTCGACGATCGCCTCCACCACCAGGTCGCAGTCGGCCATCGCCGAGAGATCGGTGACGGTGCCCGAGAGGCGGGAGACCGCCTGATCGCGCGCCGCGGCTTCCAGCTTGCCCTTCTCCACCGCCTTGTCCAGCGAGCCGCGGATGCGGGCCAGCCCCTTGTCCAGCAATTCGCTGGTGACCTCGCGCACCACCGTGTCGTAGCCGGCCCGGGCCGCCACCTCGGCGATCCCGGAGCCCATGAGGCCGGAGCCCAGGACCCCCACCTTCTTGATCTTCTTCATTCGTCCCTCCTATCTGGAACCTCGGATCTTATTCTCTCTTCCAGGATTTCGCGCTCCTCGCCACCCCGGTCATCCAGGCGCCGCAGCCGCAGCCAGCGCGCTGCGGGCACGGCGAAGGGGAGCCGCTCGGCCCATTCCACCACCTTGACCCCCGGTCCGGCCAGCAGCTCGTCGAGCCCCAGGGCCGCGGTCTGCTCCGGATCGAGGCGGTAGAGGTCGACGTGGACCAGCCGGCCGCCGCTCCCCCGGTGCTCGCGGATGAGGGTGAAGGTGGGGGACTGCACCTCGCGGGGATCGATCCCCAGCCCCTCGCCGATCCCGCGGGCGAGCACGGTCTTGCCGCTCCCCAGCTCGCCCGAGAGGAGGAGGATACCGTCCGGCGCCAGCTCGCGGGCCAGAGCGCGCCCCAGCTCCCGGGTCTCCGCCTCGCTACGGGTGACGGTGGGCGTGATCGGTCGCCTCCTCGTCCTCGCCCTTCAGCACCTTGAAGGCCCCCGGAAGAATGCGCACCAGGTCGTCCGCGGCCAGGTTCCCCACCCGCAGCCGGTCGGCCGCGAGGTCGCCGGCCAGGCCGTGGACGTAGACGGCAAGGAGCGTGGCGTCCAGCGCGTCGAGCCCCTGGGCGAGGAGGCCGGCGAGGAGGCCGGTGAGCACGTCGCCCACGCCGCCCGTCGCCATGCCGGGGTTGCCCGTGGGATTGACGAACACCGCCGTTCCCGAGGCCACCAGGGTCATGTGCCCCTTGAGCACCACGATGGCGCCCGTCTCTTCGGCGGCGCCGCGGGCGGCGGCGATGCGGTCCTCCTGGATCTGGGCCGTCGAGCACCCCAGCAGGCGCCCGAGCTCGCCGGGGTGCGGTGTCAGGATGGTCTCCGCCCGCCGGCCGGCCAGCTCGCCCGCCCGGCCGGCGAAGGCGTTGATGCCGTCTGCGTCGAGGATCAGCGGCAGCGGGCACTCCTGGACGAGCCGCCGGATGGCGTTGGCCGTGGCCGGGTCCTGCCCCAGGCCGGGCCCCAAGGCGAGCACCGCCTTGCCCTCCGCCGCCGCCAGCACGACGTCGGCGGCGCGCTCGGCGATCTGGCCCGAGGCGGCGGCCGGCAGTCCCAGGGTCATGGATTCGATGGAGCCCAGGTCCACCGTCTGCCGGATAGGCTCCGGCACTGCCACGGTGACCAGCCCGGCGCCGGCGCGCACGGCGGCGCGGGCGGCCAGGATGGCGGCGCCGGCCTTGCCCGGCGAGCCGGCCAGGAGCAGGGCGTGGCCGTAATCCCCCTTGTGAGTGTCCGGCTCGCGGTCGGGGAGCAGCTCGGCCAGCTCGTCGCCCATCAGCAGGTGGAGGTCGCCGGCCTCCTCCTCCAGGTCGTCCACCAGCCGTGGCGGGATCCCCAGGTCGGTGACCACCATCTCGCCCACGGCGTCGGCCGCCGGCGGAAAGACGTGGGCCACCTTGGGCGCCGCGAAGGTCACCGTCAGGTCCGCCACGACGTGCGGCCCGATGGGCTGCGCCTGGCTCGCCGCGAGGCCGCTGGGCAGGTCGACCGCCACCACCGGCACCGCCAGGTCGTTGATCACCTGCACCGCCTCGGCGAACAACCCTTCCAGGGGCCGGGCGAGACCGGTGCCGAAGAGAGCGTCCACGATCACCTCGCACTCCGCCACGGCCTCGGTGGCCGAAGGCAGCGCTTCGCGGGAGGCGATCTCCAGGATGGGCAGCTCGGCCTTGCGGCAGATGCCGAGTTGCACCTCGGCGTCGCCCGAGAGCGGCCGGCCGCCGGTGACCAGGAAGATGCGCACCTCGAAGCCCCGCACCGCGAGATGCCGTGCCACCGCCAGACCGTCGCCGCCGTTGTTGCCCGGCCCGCAGAAGATCGCCACCGAATCGGCTTCGCCATAGGCTTGGCAGAGCGCCTCGACGACACCGATGGCGGCGTTCTCCATCAGCACTAGGCTGGGGATGCCCAGCTCCTCGATGGCGGCGCGGTCCACTTCGCGCATCGACTCGGCAGTCAGGATTCTCATGCCATCCCCTCCTGCGGCAGCCGCCGCAAAGCTCCAAGCAGGTCCCGGGTGCGCGGGCAGCCAAGATCCGAAACGGCCAGGCGGGCGGCCAGACGGCGCAGGTCGTCCGGCGTGTCCACGTCCGCGGCCGCGGGCAGCAGCTCCACTCGCAGGTCCAGCTCGCGGCAGCGCGCCAGGGTCGCCGCGAGGACCTGGTCGGTGCTCCAGGCAACGTTCGCGAACAGGCGGGGCGACACGGCGCCGGCCCGCAGGGCGATCAGATAATAGCCGCCATCCTCGGCCGGCCCCAGCACCACGTCGGCGCCGGCTTCGAGGGTCGTAAAAGCGCGGTGCACCAGCTCCAGGGGCAGAGCCGGATGATCGCTGCCCACGGCCGCCACGGCCTGGGCGCCGGCGGCCGCCTGCGCGAGCGCCCGGTACAGCCGCTCGCCGAGATCGCTCCCCTCCTGCCGCACCCCGGGCACGGGGCCCGCCGGCACCTGCTCGCCAGCCTCGAGAGCCCAGGCGAGCCGCAGCTCGAAGTCGCCCCCTCGCAGCCGGGCCAGCAGATCCTCCAGGAACGCCGCATGGAGCCGCGCCGCCTCTTCCGCCGTCAGCTCGCCGATCAGGCGCGTCTTGACCCGGCCGGCCCGGGCGGGCTTGGTGAACAGCAGCAGGCGACGCGCGGGGTTCTCCGACACGGTCGGGGATTGTACCCTGGGAGCGCCGGCATCCCTGCCGGCCTCTTCTCCTTGTAATATCGCACCGTGATGCAGATCCTTACCCTCCTCACCGACTTCGGCACCGCCGACTACTACGTGGCCGCCGTCAAGGGCACCGTCCTGCGCCTGGCGCCCGGCACGGCGCTGGTGGACGTTTCTCATCAGGTGCCGCCGGGCGACGTCGCGACCGCCGCGTTCCTCCTCGCCGCCGCGGCGCCGTCGTTTCCAGAGGGGACCGTGCATCTGGCCGTGGTGGACCCCGGCGTGGGGAGCGACCGGCGCATCCTGGCGGTGCGCACGTCCAAGGCCTGGTTCGTGGCGCCGGACAACGGCCTGCTGACGCCGGTGCTGGATGCGGCCGTCGCCGTCCGCTCCGTGGAGCGCACCGACCTGTTCCTGGCCGGCCCGGGGCAGACCTTCCACGGCCGCGACCGCTTCGCCCCGGTGGCGGCGTGGCTGCTGCGCGGCGGCGGCGAAGCCGGGCTCGGACCCGAGATCGCGGACCCGCGGCGCCTCGCCGCCCCGCCGCCCCGCCGTGAGCCGGGGAGGATCTCCGGCCGGGTGGTCCACGTCGATCGCTACGGCAACCTGGTGACGGACATTCCGGCCGATTGGCTGCCCGCCACCCCCTGCCGTGCGCAAGTGAGCGGGGAAGCGGGCGAGCAATTTGCATCCCACCGGGTCAGCCACTACGCGGAGATCCCGGCGGGCGAGGCCGCACTGCTCACCGGCTCCCTCGGCTCGTTGGAATTGTCCTTGAATGGCGACGACCTGGCCCGCTGCTGGAGAGTCTCCCCAGGTGCGGCCGTGGAGGTTACTTGGAAGGAAAGCCAGAGGAGAGCTTCCGTCCCAATAAGGTGACAAGTTGGTGACAGCTTCCTGGAGACTGGAGCTACAATGGACCCCGTCGAGGCTTTGGGTGCCCGATGACCGCCAGGGAAGGAGAGAGTGGAATGAGCAAGTGGGAGTACAAGATCATCAACATCCGTAGCGAGAACTACCGCCTCGATCCGAACTCGGCGACGCAGTTGAACCAACTCGGCGAAGATGGCTGGGAGCTGGTCTCCATCACCTCGGTCAATTTCAAGACCGGTGCCACGGACAACATCGCCATGGTCTTCAAGCGGCCCGTCGCGGGCTGAATACCTCCCGAAGCTCTCCAGGCGGCCCTCCGCAGGGCCGCCGCCCCCTCAAATCTGACAGCTAGGTTGGTAGCAAGGTTCGAGGTACCTCAGTTCAGCTCGTCGATGACCGAGGTGACCGAAGCGGCGACCGCGGCCTTCTCCAGCCAGCGCTCCAGCCGCTCCGGATCCTTCTGCGCCAGGATACGCTCGCGGACGGCGTCCGGCAGTGCAATGCCGCGGGCCCGAAGCACCGCCAGCAGGTTGCGCGCCGCCTCCTCGGTGCGGCCCTCGGTGCGGCCCTCGGTGCGGCCATCGGTGCGGCCCTGTGCGACGTACTTTTTCGCGAAATCGCTCTGGTATTCGTAGCCCTTCATCATCGCCTCCATGGCGCGGCGAGCCGCCTCATTCAAGGAATTGTACACGAGGTCGTAGTACAGCTTGGCTCTGTCGTCGTCGAGCTCCCGGATCGCGGGCAGCACAGCGGCGGCAATCGTCGCTCCCTGCTCGGTCTCGCCGTGCGCCAGCGCGGAGAGCACCCCGAGCTCGGGCCGGCGGACCGCTTCCCCGGGGTCCGTCACCACCGGAATAGCGGTGCGGCGCAGCACCGGTGGGTGCATGACGAAGCCGACGCCGATCTCGATCGGTTCCGCACACCACCGGGCGACGGCCGGGTCGGGCGCGACGACGAGCAGATCCGCCGGGCAGCCGTGGAGGGCGCGCGCGCCGACCACATAGACAGGCCAACTGAATCGTTTTCTGGAATCGACCGCCAGTTGCACCTCGACGATGACCACCCGGACCGGGACGTCGCGGTCCAGAAGGACGACGACGATATCGGCGCGGTATTCGGCGGGCTGGATCTCGGTCAAGTCGGTCGATGCGAGGCCGGATTCGGTGTAGGCCGGCAGCGAGACGCCCAACACCTCGGCGAGGATCTCGGCGGCGAGCGAAGGCCGGTTCTTGAAGAGATCCACCAGGATCTCATGGGCCATCGAGGGCATGACGGCAACGTTCCTCCAGGTTCCTGAAGCCGCAAAAAGATACCATCTCTCTGGCTCAGGGAGAAGCGCTCCGGGGCGGGCTTCCAAACCGCCACCCACTGCCGGTGAGGATTCGAGATGCCGAAAGGCGAAAACGGAGTTAGCTGGCCGGCGGGACGCCGGCGCTCCCAGGGGGCCTGGCTGAGGGGTCTTGCCCTTCTCCCTCCTCTCCCTACCGGCGGCCGGCCGGGAGAGGAGGGAGCCAGACGTGCCGGGGCGACGACGCCCTACTTCTTCCCATGCTCGTAGAACCCGCGCCCGCTCTTCCTGCCCAGCCGGCCAGCGAGGACCATCTGCTTGAGCAGCGGCGGCGGCGCGAAGCGCTTCTCGCGGTACTCCTCGAACATGATGTTGGCGATGTAGTAGGTCGTATCCAGGCCCACGAAGTCGAGCAGGGTGAACGGCCCCATGGGATAGCCGCAGCCGAGTTGCATTCCCTTGTCGATGTCCTCGACCGTCCCCACTCCCTCCTCCAGCGCGCGGATGGCGTCCAGCAGGTAGGGCACCAGGAGACGGTTGACGACGAACCCCGAGTTGTCGCGGCAGGCGATGGGCTCCTTGCCCAGCGAGCGGGCGAACTCGAAGGCGCGGTCGAAGGTCTCGCCCGAGGTGAGGATGGTGCGCACCACCTCGACCAGCTTCATCACCGGCACCGGATTGAAGAAGTGGAGACCCACGAACTGGTCCGGCCGCTTGGTGAACATGGCGAGTTGGGTGATGGTCAACGACGAGGTGTTGCTGGCGAAGATGGCCTCCGCCTTC
>DATARR010000173.1:0-1660 GCA_036264085.1 Thermoanaerobaculia bacterium
CCGCTGCTGAGTGTCACCACCCGCGGTGCCTCCGCCTGGAGGAGGAGATCCAGCATCTGGGCCGTCAGCGCGAAATGGCCGAGGTAGTTCGAG
Source organism: Thermoanaerobaculia bacterium (assembly GCA_036264085.1). GTDB lineage: Bacteria > Acidobacteriota > Thermoanaerobaculia > Multivoradales > UBA5704 > DATARR01. Next base: position 94 of record DATARR010000173.1, read on the forward strand.
GCGAGCTGCAGCTCGAAGCCGTCGACGGACGTCCTCCGCTGCGGCAGGGCCATGATGCCGGCGTTGTTGATCAGCAGGTCGATCGGCCGGCCACCTGCACGGCGCCCGACAGCGAACTCGGCGACCGACGCCAGATCCGACAGATCGAGGGCCTCGCGCACTACGGTGGCGCCGGGTGCCGCAGCTCGGATCTCGGCCGCTGCGGCTTCGCCTTTGGGCTCGCTTCTGGTGGCGAGCACCACATCGGCCCCAGCGATAGCCAGCGCCCTGGCCGTCTGATAGCCGATGCCGCTGTTGGCTCCGGTCACGACCGCCAGTCGTCCAGCAAGGTCGGGGATGTCTTTGGTGGTCCAGGTCTCGCGGCTCATGGTTGCTCCTGTCTGTGGGTGCCGGTTGCTGGGACCACCTTAAGACAACAGCGTTCTTTAAACAAGAGAACGGAGGTTCTTTATTTTGCTATCCTCGGGGGAGATGATGGAGCCCGCCTTCCTCCGCGCCCGACGCCCTGAGCACAAGCAGCAGCGACGCGAAACGATCCTTGCCGCCGCCCGCTCCCTCGGGGAGCGCCACCGGGTCCGCAACGTCAGCCTTGGCGACATCGCTGCCGAGGTTGGGCTGGCCAAGTCCAATGTGCTGCGCTACTTCGAGACCCGCGAGGAGGTCTACCTCTATCTCACCGCCGAGGGATGGCGGGAATGGGTCCAGGCCGTGCACGCCGGGCTCGACGAAGGACCCGCCACGCCCGCCGAGGTCGCCGAGTGCCTCGCGAGGACGCTTTCGGAGCGGCCATTGTTCTGCGATCTGCTGGGCCAAGCGCCGGCCAACCTGGAGCACAACGTCTCGCCGGAAGGTGTCCGGGAGTTCAAGCTGGTGGCGCTGGAGTGCGTCGACGACCTGGCCAGGCTCATCGCCGCCGTCCTACCGGGGTGTGGAATCACGGCTGGGCGCGAGATCGTCGCGGGTGTCGCCTTACTCGGCGCCGGACTTTGGCCAATCGCGAATCCGCCCGCCGCGCTGGCGGTCCTCTACAAGACCGACCCTGCCCTGGCGGCGGCATGCGTCGAGTTCGTGCCCACGCTGCAGAGACTCGTCCGGGTGGTCACCGAAGGAATCTGCGGACCGGGCCGTCCCAAGACGAAAGGTCGTTGATCCTGGCTCCGTCGGTTTCGCGGCTCTCGCACTGGTTCGTTCTCGCCGGACGCATGGCGATCGTGACCAACGCCTCCCTCCGCTATAGCGGGATCCAGGCAGGCGACCTGCAGCTGGCGGTGCGGGACTGGTGGGAGGACTCGCCTGTAGTCGCCTAGCAACGGGTGGCCGCGACACGCGTGTATCTCGTGGCGGAGGCCAAGCGGCTCAACAGCCGGAAGAGGACTGCGCTCGTGGTGGGGATAGCGGCGCCAGCTCCTTACGATCCTCTTCGTCGCCGCGGCCGTCGCAACCCTCCTGCGGCATGCATAGCTAATCCCCTAATAACTCAAACCTCTAGATGCCCCAACGGGGCTGGGAGCAAAGCCTCTCGGCGCTGCCTGCGGTGCTCTTGTCTGCCGGCCTGGAGGGCGTGGAG
>DATARR010000053.1:0-14407 GCA_036264085.1 Thermoanaerobaculia bacterium
TCTATACCAGAGATCCCGTCGCGACGTTTTCGTCACTATTTGCGCTGAACGGGAAATCCACCCTCCTAGAATCAAGAGCTTAGGCGCGGCTCTCCCGCGATTCCCGCCGTTTTCCACAGAGGGACCGACGAAGTTGGGTTAACGACCGGATGGACTTACCAGGGCCCGGACCTCAACTCCGCCACGGCCGAGGAGCTCCGGGCCTTCACCCAGCAGACCAACCGCGTCCTGATGGGCCTCGACGAGTCCTGGGTCCTTCACTGCGACGTGCTGCGCTCGCCGGCCCCTCCACAGCCGGACGGCGATGCCTTTCGCCACCCGGTGACCCAGGCGATCGACCGCGAACGCCGGTCGCAAAACGCCGCCACTCTCTATCAGACGCAATCCGTCCTGCTCTTGACCTATCGGCCGGCAGGCGAGCGAACCTCGCGCCTCAAAGCTCTCTTCCTCGCCGGCAACGTTCCGACTTTGGACCAAGGAGCCGACCACCTGGAGGAGCTCGAGGACCGGCTCGCCGAGTTCGAGCAGGGGCTCTCTCACATCCTGCGCCTCGAGCGGCTCTCGGACGAGAGGCTCCTCACCCACCTCCATTCGAGTCTGACCGGACTCGACCATCCGGTCCGGGTCCCCCCGGCGCCCCTTCTCCTCGACGGGCTCCTCGCCTCCCAGGACCTCGAGGGAGTCCTCCAACCGAAGATCGGTGAGCAATACATCGCGGTCGTCTCGTTGACGGGCCTCCCCCGGGCCACCACCCCGGGCCTCTTGGATCAGGTGGTGCAGCTTCCTTTTCCCCTGCGGCTCAACACTCGCTTCCTTCCCCTCAACTTCAGCGAGGCCGATCGGGTCCTCGCGGGCTATCGCCGCGCCTGGATGCGCAAACGCCGCGGCATGCGCTGGCTTTTCGCCGGCCTTTTCGGCAATCCGGCCAGCCGCGACGACCAGGACGTTTCGGTCGACCACGACAGCGCCGACATGATGGCCGACGTCGATCTCGCAACCGCCGAGCTCAACACCCAGGCGGTGCGCTTCGGCTACCTGACTCTCACCGTCGTCCTCCACCACACCGAGCCCTCGGAGCTCGCCTCCCGCGCTCGCACCGTCGCCTCTCTCATCCAGGCCCTCGGTGTTCCCGCCCGCATCGAGAGAGACAACACCCTGGACGCGTTTCTAGGCTCGATCGCTCCGGCCAGCGCCAACAACGTCCGCCGGCCGCTCATCCACACCGGCAATCTTGCCGATCTTCTACCGCTGACGACAGTCTGGCAGGGTAAGGCCGTCAACCCCAGCCCCTACCGTCCTCCGGGGGGCTCCCCGGCTCTGCTCTGGACCTCAACCGAGGGCTCGACCGCCTTCTGCTTCAACCTTCACGCCGCAAGCGACGTCGGCCACTCCCTGGTCCTCGGCCCCACCGGCAGCGGCAAAAGCACCATTGTCGCTCTCCTCATGGCGCAGTGGTTCCGCTACGAAGGCGCCCGAGTGATCGCGTTCGACAAGGGCGGCTCCTTCCTCCCCTTGACCTACGCCTTGGGCGGGGCCCACTACGATCTCGCGACCCAAGGCTCCGAGCTCGCCCTCTGTCCGCTCGGGCGCGTCGACGATCGTCACGAACGTTCGGAGTGCCAGGAGTGGCTCGAGGACCTCTTCGAGCTCAACAAGGTCGAGATGAACCCGGGACGAAGGATCGCCATCGCCAACGCTCTGGCCCTCCTCGCCTCTCAGGACGACCGAACCCTGACCAACTTCCGCTTGAAGGTCCAGGACCAGGAGCTGCGCGACGCGCTCTTGCCCTACACGAGTGCCGGCAGCGTCGGGGCGACTCTGCTCGACTCTCCCGCGGACCACCTGGGAGAGGCCTCTCTCTTGACCTTTGAGATGGCCCGACTGATGGAGCAGGGCTCCCGCTTCGTCATCCCCACCCTGCTCTACCTTTTCCGCAGACTGACGCGACGCTTCACCTCTGGCGTGCCCACGCTCCTCGTCCTCGACGAGGGGTGGACCTTCCTCGACCATGAAAAGTTCGCCCAGAGAATCCGTCTCTGGCTCAAAGAGCTTCGCAAATACAACATCAGCGTGCTCTTCGCGACGCAGAGCCTGGCGGACTTCGCGGCCACGACGCTCGCCCAGGTCCTGGTCGAGAGCACGGAGACGAAAATCTTTCTTCCCAACCCGCAAGCCGCCAACGAGGCGGTCGCCCCTCTCTACCGCTCTTTGGGCCTCAATCCGCGCCAGTTGGCCTTGATCGCCGGCGCGCGCCCGAAGAGCGACTACTACGTCTCCTGCAGCGAGGGCAACCGCCTCATGCGCCTGGAGCTCGGCCCCGTGACCTTGAGCTTCTGCGGCGCCGGCTCGCGACAGGAGCTCGCCCAAGTCCGCGAGCTCGCCGCCATCCACGGCCGGCTCTGGCCAGCCTTCTGGCTTGACAGCCGAAGCCTTTCAACCTGGGCCGAGACCCTTCGGCCCCAACTGGAGAGCCATCTATGACCAAGAAACGCCTCATGCCTCTGCTGCTCCTCGGCCTGCTGCTCTTCATGCCCTCGACGGCCGACGCGACGGGAATTCCCGTCGTCGACATCCTGGCTTGGATCCAGCGCTTTACCCTCATTTACAACCAGTACGAGCAACTCTCCAACCAGTACCAACACATCAGGGTTGCCATCACCGAAGCCCAGGCCGCCGTCAAGCAGCTCGAGGCCTACCGCGACGGCCACTACTCGGATTTAAACGGCCTCCTGGGAGCGGTGGACCAGATCTTCAACAGCTACTCCCAGGTCCAGAGCAACCTGGGCTATCTGAAGATCGGCGTCGAAGACATCTACCGGCAGAGCTTTCCCGGCACCGATGTCTTCACGACCGATCCGAACGTCAATGTGCCCGACAGCTACGCCCAGAGAGTCGGCCGCGTCAATGAGACCCTCGCCCTCCTGTTCAAGGGACTCAACCGGATCACCTGGAACGACACCCACAGCCAGATCGAGCTGGCCGAATTCGCTGCGGCTTCGCAGGGGGCGGACACCGCACTGAAGGCCGCCCAGGCCAACGGGATGCTCACCAGTCTGGGGGTGACTGAACAGCAAAAGACCCTTCAGGCAACGATGATGACGGCCAACGCGGTTGCCCTGGGGGTCGCCATGCAGGTCCAGGACCAGGCCACGGCCCAGGCGGCCCGCTCCCGCTGGCTCGCCTCTCAGACGCCTCCTCCCCCGGTCGGCTTCGATCCATCGGCCTCCGGCTACACCGGCCTTCCCTCGTCTGCGGCCACCTCGCTCTTCTTCTAAAGGTTGCCGCCGATGAGATTCCTCAAAACGCTCCTCTCGAAGCCTTACTTCGTACCCGCCTTGGCGATTCTTGCGGCCTTGGCCGCTCTTCTCCTCGGCTACCGTGCCACCCACACGCCAGCGCCCTCGCCGATGGAGGTCCTCCGACAGGACACTCTGGAGACAAGCTACGACCCTGCCTACTGGACGGCTCTCGCCCGCGAGCGGCCGGAGCTTTACCAGTCCGCCCTCCTCTACTGCGTCGCTCATCCGGGGACGCCCAACTGCGATGCACTGCGCCGGCAGGCCTTCACCACCTCGCTCGAGCACTCAGCCGCCGCTCCTAAACCGCCTCTCGAACCTGCGGCGGTACCCGCCCAGCCCACGCCGATCGTTCCCGCCACGAGGCCACGGTGATGGACTTCGGACTCTTAAACGGCGTTCTCGACGCCTTCGACACCGCCACCGGGACGTGGGTCGCGACACTTCAACCCCTCGCCCTGAGCCTTTTCGCGGCATTGGGCACGATCGAGTTCATCTGGACTTTCGTGCGCGCTTCAATCTCCGCTCGCGTCTCGGGCGCCGACCTCTTTGAGCTCGGGTTCCGCAAGCTTCTCTACCTGGCATTTCTCAACTGGTTGATCCTCAAATGCCCGGCCGCTTTCGGACTGATCATCGCGACTTTCCAGAAAGCCGGCGGACAGGCCGCCGGCATCACCGCGCTACGCCCCAGCGCCTATCTCAACACCGGCGTCGCCCTGTCGATGCACATCTGGTCTGGATGGAACGCGGCCGGATTCTTCTTCGACCCCTTCGGGCGCGAGCTTGCCGTCTATGGATCGCTCGCCTGCATCGCCATCTTCGGGCTGATGGCGACCTCGCTCATGGTGACGCTGATCGAGTCCTACATCATCATCAGCGGCGGCGCTCAACTGCTCCTCGGCTTCGCTGCCAGCCGTTGGACCTTCCCCTTGGCGGAGGGTGGCGTCACGGCGGTCTTCCGAATCGCGGTCAAGCTCCTGGTCACCTACCTCGTGACCGGTGTCATCGCGAGCCTCACCTTTCAGTGGGCCGCGACACTCCGGACGAGCTCCTTCGTCGACGTCTTTCAATTCCTGACGTTTCTCGGCACCGCATTTACGGCGGCGATTCTCCAGTGGACTCTGCCCAGCCGGCTTACCAACTATCTCGTTCCGCCGTCGTTTCACATCCGCTTGAGCCCGGTTGCCGGTGACAACTGAGCCGACTCGCTCCCCGAAACGCCATGCTCAAGCTCCACACCCATCACCTCGAAGGACGCTCCGCCCACGACAATCGTTGGGAGCGGCTCGCCGCAAGCCGCGAAAACTACCGCATCCTGGCGGCCATCCTCCTCGCTCTCGACGTCTTCCTCGCCGTCCTCAACTGGAGCCTCGCGACCCACGCCCAGATCGCCACCTATGTCGTCCAGGTGGATCGCTTCGGCCAGGCTCAGTCCGCAGGTCCGATCGATCCCAAAGCCATCGCCACCGACGAGCTCTGGCGCTGGACGCTCTCCCTTTTGATCCGCAACCTGCGTACCCTCGATCAGGACCCCGATCTCTTGAAGATGCACTTGGACGACGGTCTCGCCTTCCTGCGCGGCCACGCCGCCGCCCTCGTCCAGGACTATTTCCGCGAGCAGAACCCCTTCGTCCTCGCCAAGTCCACCACGGTCCTCGTCCAGCAGCCCATCACGGTGCTGCGGCGGGGCAAGAACATCTGGCAAATCGAATGGACCGAAACCCGCCGCGACCTTGGCGGCCGAGCCGTCGAGGAGCGCTGGCAGGCTCTCGTCACCACCATGACCGATCCCCCCAGAAGAAAAGCTGGCCAGGGAGACGACCAGCTCAAACGCGGAGCCCTCAATCCTCTCGGGCTCTATGTCAGCGACCTGGATTGGACCCCTGTCGCAACCCAAAGGAGAAACCCATGATTCGATCCGTCAGCCTGTTTGTCGGCGCTGTGCTCCTCCCGGCCTGTCTTCTCGGACAGGCCGCGGAGATCCTGTCCCCTCCCCAAGCCACCGCGAGCGTTGCATCCCCGGGATCACCCTCGGCGTCCGTTCCGGCCAGCCTCAACTGTCTGCCGGCCAGCCCCTGTGACATCGAGCTCGAGCCGGCCGAGAACGTCAACGAGGTGGTCGTGGCCGGCGGCAAGGACTGGAGCACCCAGGTCGTTGCAACCGGCGTCAAGCCGAAGACCAACCACGTGATCGTCTGGCCCGACGCCGCCACCACTCCGGGCTCGACCGTCATCATCACCACGGATCGCCGCCTCTTAAGCTTCGGAGTTTCCCAAGACCGTTCTCGGGAACCCAATCTCCACACCGCTCTCACCACCCCCGAGGGCAACGCCCTGCGCTTCAAACGAGAGCTCGACCCCACGCCGGGCGGCACCTACCTCGGCTCGGTCGATCCGAGGGCCGTCAACATCGACTACTCGATCCCCCGCGGCAGGAACGCCCCGACCCTCGTCTTCGACGACGGCAACCATACCTACATCGGCTGGGCCGACCGCCGGCCCTCCCAGGCACCGGTGATCTTCAGCATCGACGAGCAGGGAACCAACCTCCTCTCTCCCCACATCGCTCCCAGCGGCGCGCTCTACGTGGTGGATACCGTCGCCAAGAAAATCGAGCTCAAATTCGGTCCCAAGGACAACCTGACTATCACCAATAAGGCCTACGACCGATGAGCCCCGAACGTCCCAACCAAGCCTCTCTCACGGCCCCTGCAGTCGCAACCACCGCCGATGGGCGCGCGAACGCTCCGCGACGCAATCTCGCGCCGCTCTATGCCGGCGGCCTCGTCGTGCTGGTCCTCTTGGTCCTTGCCATGAACTTCGGCGGGAATCAGAAGCCGAAGCCCCAGGCAGCCCCACCGCCTTCGACGAGCTCAGCCAACGACCTCTCCGGCCTCCTCGAAGAGGAAGCCGCCCGCAAGCAACGCTCCCTGCCTCAACGCCGGCCGGCGCCACCCCCGGCCGCGAGCGTCCCAGAGCCACCAGCGAGCGAGCCTGCCGCCGCTTCCCCCTCTTCCACCGCCGGAGGTGCGCCGGCGGGTGTCTACGACCCCAACCGGCCGTCCTCTCTCGTAGGGCCGCAGCGGACACCCCCTTCGAAAACGCCGCCCCTGCTTACGGGCCTCGAAAGTCTCGATCGCGCCCTGGCAGCCCCGGCGAACCTGGAGAACCGTCCCGCCGTCCGCTACCGGGCCGGCTCTCCCACACCGCCTTCCGTCAATCCACCCTCCGATCCCGCGGGAGCCGCCCTGGCCTCGCTCGCAGCCGAGCTCCCGCTGCTCGCCCAGCCTCCCCAGCCCGCCGACCGCCCGGCATCCCGCGGCGACTCGCCCTCCTCCCGCTATATCACTTTCCTCGACGCGGTCGGTAACGACCGCTCCGAAACCCTCGAGCTCGGCCGCGACCGTCAGAAGGCCCGCTCCCCGTTTCTGCTCCTTCAAGGAACCCAGATCCCGGCCGTCCTCGAAACCGGCATCAACTCGGAGCTTCCTGGACAAGCCTCGGGCTATATCCGAAAGGACGTCTACGACACTCTGACCGGCCGCTATCTGCTGATCCCCCAGGGCAGCCGACTGATCGGCTCCTATAACTCCGACGTCGTTTGGGGCGCCTCTCGTCTCCTCCTCGTCTGGAACCGCCTCATCCTCCCGGACGGTACCTCCTATCCGATCGTCGCCCCCTCCTCCGACCTTGAAGGTACCGCGGGTCTTCCCGGACGCGTCAACAACCATTGGGCCAAGACCCTCGGCAGCGCTCTCATGCTCTCGGCCATCTCCGCGGGAGTCCAGATCTCCCAGAACCCGACCACAATCACGACTCTCGGCCGCACCCCCTCACCGGCTGAGGCCGCGGGCGCCGCGGTGGGCCAGGAGCTCGGACAAGTCAGCGCGAACGTCATTCGCAAGAACCTCGAGATCCCACCCAACATCTCACTTCGGCCAGGTCTCACTTACAACGTGGTTCTCACTCGCGATGTTGCCTTCCCACATCCCTACCTTCGGAGGGCCCGGTGAGGATCATTACCATCCAGAATAAGAAAGGGGGAGTAGGCAAGACCACCTTCCTGCTCCACCTGGCCTATCGGGCTGCCGAGCTCAAGCTTCGGACACTCGTCATCGACCTCGACACCCAAGCCAACGCCTCGACGGGTCTGACCCACGACTACGGCCTGCTCAAGGTCCCGGGTGGAGCGGCGGCGATCTTCACCGCCCACGGTTGGGAAGACCTTCCCATCCGGCAGGTCATGCCACTACTCGACCTCCTCCATGGCCACACCCGTCTCGACGAAGTCGATTCTCTCTTCGACGTTCCCTACCTTCAGAAACAGTTTCTGCCGAGGCAGGTCCCCCTGCTGCGGTCGTTACCCTACGACCTCCTCCTCTTTGACACCGCTCCCTCGGCCGGTCCCCGCCAGATCGCGCCTCTGTTTCTCGCAGACCTTGTGCTCATTCCCATCATCGCCGACGATTTCGCCGTCTCGGGTCTCGCCCAGACTCGCGACGACATCGAGGCGGCTCGAAGCATCAACCCCGGCATCAGGACACAGGTCCTGGTCAACATGTACCGGGCCAACAGCAGCTCCCAGGCCAGGGCTCTCGCAAAGCTTCAAGAGATCGCGAGCGTTCCTTTGCAGGAACCCTTCTTCCCTCTTCGAGACCACGTCCCCTCGGCGCTCAGCGCCAAGGTTCCCGTCTGGGCCTTCAAAACCGCCAGGGCACCGCTGCGCGCCCTGTGGCGCAACTTCGCAACGGAGACTCTCCAGTGACGCAGTCCGCCTACGACATGCTGCGAAACGTTGCGGCGCCGCCCGAGCCAGGAGGTGGCGGCGCCCTCAGTACCCTGCCCCTGTCCGCGCTCCATCGCGACCCGACGCAGCCGCGACAGAAATTCGATGAGCCGGCCCTCGCCGAGCTCGCCGAGTCGATCCGTAAAAGCGGCATCATCGAGCCTCTGGTCGTGACCCCCGATTCCGAACGCCTGGGGGCATGGACCATTCTCGTGGGCGAGCGCCGCTATCGAGCCGCCGAAAAGGCCGGCCTCCTGGAGGTCCCGGTCATCGTTCGTCCGGAGATCTCGGACGTCGACCGGCTGGTCCTCCAACTGACCGAGAACCTCCAACGCACGGATCTCACCCTGCGCGAGACCGCCGAAGGCTACCTGCGCTTGCGCAACATGATGCCGGACAAGAAGGACAAGGAGCTCGCCGAGATGCTCGGCAAGACACGCTCCGGCTTCGCCGCCACCCTTCTCGCCGCCAAGGTGACGGCGGGCCCTGCCTTCGAAGCGCTCGAGGAAGACCTCATCCGAGACCCCGACGCCCTCCGCATCTACCTGAGCCTTCCCCAGGAGGATCAACGAAAGCTCCTCTCGACGGCCAGGACGACAAGCGTGACTCTAAGTCGCCCCATGCTCAAGCGGTACAAAGACACCAGGCAGAAACCCGCCTCGCAACCCCCTCGTATCACCGGCGAGGGGGCTACTTCTCCTGAGCCGCCCAAGTCAGCCGATGGTGCCGATGGTCCCAATGAGGAGGAGGGCAGCGATACCGGCCCTCTGTCTTCGCCCGCCGGAGGGTCCGCAGGACTGTCTAACCGCGCCGTGGGATCTCAGACCGAACGCCGTCCCAGCCCGGCTCCCAAAAACGCCAACGACTACCTCGCCGCGCTGACCTGGCGGCATTGGGAGATCCTCTTCAATCAGCTCGGGATCCCCCTCCCCGAAGACCCCGACGACGCCGGCTACACCCTCCTCGAATTCCTCGAGGCCCGGGCAGAGCAAAACTGACAGGACGGGACCGGCAGGCCGGACCCGCCAGGTCGCGCCCCAATAACTAACAGCGCTGCAAATTATCCATCCGGAGGAGACCCATGGCCATGTCGAATAACTCGCAAGCCTGCAACTTATTCTTGGCTGCTCTGTTCGCGGCGCAGGCTGCCTTTGCCAATCACAACTTCGCCCTTTCCACCCGCGACTTCAACGACGCCAACGGCAATGGACTGATCGACTGCGGCGAACAAGTCGTCTTCCAAGTCGGCATCGTCGACACGGAAGCCACGGTCGGAACGGTCGCCCAGGGACGCATCCTCGTCCCTACCAGCTCGACTCGCTTCGCCTATATCGACGCCGTCGAGGACGCCGGGCTTACCGCCAACTGCCGCATCGCCATCACGAACCTTCCCGACTCCGCTCAGATCGACTACGACTGCTCCCCTCCCAATTCCAACTCCCGCGGCTACGCCGCAGCCATCCTCCTGCGCGGCTTCTACACCGGGCCCGCTGGGCCTATCGCGATCTCAGGGCAGGACAACCTGCAGCAACCCGCGACCACACTCAACGAATTCACCACCGAAAGCCGGGTCAATTCCTGCCTCACGGCCGATCTGGCTCTGACCAAGAGCGATGGCGGCATCTCCGCCCGGGCCGGCCAGACCATCCCGTACGCCTTGACCTACACCAACACCGGCAACACCGCCGTGAGCGCAGCCCTTCAGGAGACCGTCCCTGCCAACACCGCCTTCGCACCGGCCCAGAGCTCGCCCGGCTGGAGTTGTACGGGATCCGGCCCGGGCTCAACCTGCACCCTCAACCTCGGCTCCGTCCCAATCAGTGGCAGCGGCTCACGAATCTTCGCCGTGACCGTCTCGCCCACCACACCACCCTCCGTGCAACAGATCGCCAATACCGCAACCATCGCTACAACCGATGGGACTCCCGATGTCGATTCCTCGAACAACACGGCCACCGACACGACACCCTTGATCGCCGGCACTCCGGATCTCGCCGTCACCAAGACGCTCACCTCCTCCGGAGGCTCGCCGGGTAGCGTCGCCGTCTTCACCGTCACCGTCACCGACCAGGGTACGGGCGTTGCCGAAGGCGTCGCCTTAAGCGAAACCGTCCCCGCCAACAGCACCTTTGCCGCGACTCAGAGCTCTCCCGACTGGACTTGTTCCGGCTCTGGCGCCGGCGCTACGTGCACGGCCGATCTCGGCACCTTCCCAGCCGGCGGTAGCGCGAGCCGTACCTTCGCCGTCGCCCTCGCGCAGCCCTTCCCGGCCGGCGCCACGGCGGTCAACAACACCGCCTGCGCCGCGACCACGACGGCCGGCGATCCCCCGGCCAACAACTGCGCCTCGGCGTCTGCACCGGTGACGGCCGCGGCCAAGCTGGCGGTCAAGAAAACCCTTGCAAGCGGCACCGGCACCCCCGGAGGAAGCCTCGTCTTCAACCTAACCGTCACCAACCAGGGCAACCAGGACTCCGCAGCCACGGTCCTCACCGAAACCGTCCCGGCCAATACCACCTACGACGGCGCGCTGAGCTCCTCCGCCTGGAGTTGCTCCGGCACCGCTGCCGGCTCAAGCTGCACGCTCAATCTCCCCAGCATCCCCGGCGGCGGTGGAAGCCTCACCCGCGCCTTTTCGGTAACGATCGCCAACCCCTTGCCCGCCGGCGTCACGACCATCGCCAACACAGCCTGTGACGGCGCCGCGTGCGACTCCATCCAGATTCCCACCGATGGCAAGCCCCGCTTGTCCATTGCCAAATCGATCGTTTCCGGAACTGCCACTCCCGGCACTACGCTCGTCTTCGGCATCACGGTCAAGAATCTCGGCAACCAGGGTGCGCTGGTGACGCTGACCGAGACGGTGCCCGCCCTCACCACCTTCGACTCCACCAAGAGCGCGGCATGGACCTGCACCGGCACGGCCGCCGGATCGACCTGCTCGCTCGACGCCGGCACGCTCGCCGGCGGCGCCACCAGCACCACCGACCTCTTCGCCGTCTCGATCGACACGCCCCTGCCCACCGCAGTGACCCAGATCTCGAACTCCGCCTGCGCCTCCACACCGACGACGACACAGATCTGCGACCAGGTGCAGATCCCGGTCAATGCGAGCCCGCGGCTCCTGATCGTCAAGACCCGCACCTCGGCTCCCCCCGCGCCCGGCCAGCTCGTCACTTATTCGATCGCCGTCTCCAACACCGGCGACCAGGACGCCACCGCCGTGACCTTGACCGAGCTGGTCCCACCAGCCACGAGCTTCGACGCCGCCAACTCCGATGCCGCCTGGTCGTGCAACACCGCCTCCTGCACCCTGGTCCTGTCGAGCCTCGCCGCCGGCACCACCTCGACCCGTAACTTCTCCCTGCGCGTCGCCAATCCCCTTCCCGCCGGTCTCACCCAGATCGCCAACACGGTCTGCGGCGCCGACGTCCCGAGCCGCAACGTCTGCTCCACCGTCACCGACCCGCCGGGAGGCTCTCCTCAACTGACCCTCCGCAAGACCTACTCGGGTCCTCCTTTGAAGGCCGGCGCCTCGCTGTCCTTCACCATCGCCATCACCAACACCGGCACCCAGGACGCCAAGCTCGTTCACCTCAGCGAAACGATCCCGGCCCATACCACCTTCGATGCGGCCCACTCCGACGCGAGCTGGAGCTGCGTCTCTCCGGCGGCCGGCCAGCCCTGCGGTTTGACCCTCGCCACCCTCGCGGCCGGTGCCACCTCCTCCGTCACTTTCGCCGTCAAGGCCGACTCCCCTCTACCGCCCAAGGTCCTCCAGATCGCCAACAGCGCCTGCGCCATGGTGGGCACAGCCACCACCTGCGACCACACCTCGACGCCTTTGCCCGTGACGCTCACCGCCACGCTCGACGACGCTCTCACCCAAGATGCCAACAACAACTCCTTCCTCGACAACGGTGATGTGATCACCTACACCCTCGCCCTCAAGAACCCGACCGACCAGGCCGCCCAGGGCCTCAAGGTCACCACCGCCCTAGACGGCCGCCTCGGCCTCATCGTCGGCAGCGTCACGGCCGACAAGGGCACGATCACCTCAGGCAACGGCGCCGGCGACACCACCCTCGCCGTCACCGTGCCCACTCTCGGGCCCGGCGAGACGATGACCGTCGTCTACCAGGCCCTCGCCGTCGACCTCGCGGGAGCTGGCGATCCGGCCTCCGTCGCGACGCAGAACTTCATCGCTGGCGACAACTTCGACACTGTCCCCAGCGATGACCCCGCAACTCCCGATGTCGTGGGAGATCCCACCTTGACCCCGCTCAAGGCGACCGTCACGCCGAGCATCCCGACGCTCAGCGAGCTCGGACTCGCCTCCCTCGCCGTACTTCTCGGCCTCTGTGCTCTGCCGATTCTCAAGCGGCGCCAGGTGCCGCAGCCCTGAAACCTCAACCGGCCGCCCGTCCGCCCCTCGTGGGGACGGGCGGCCGCCGTCCTCCGGGAGGATCGCCATGCATCGCAAGACCTTCGCCGCTCTTCTTCTTCTCGCTGCCCAAGCCAAGGGGCAAAGCACCGTCCATCACACCTTCACCACCCCCGGACGAAAGACCGTCACCCTCACCGTCTGCAATGCCTACGGCTGCGACACCAAGACGCAAACCCTGATCGTCCTCGATCCTTATCCCGTCATCCGCTCCTCAGTGGCCATTCCGCCTCTTCTGGGCTCCGCAGAGCTACCGCTGCGCCTCACCGCCGATGTCGCAGGCGGGCCGCCTCTCTCGCCCGTCTGGACGATCGCGGGAAGCCCCCTGCGCTCCACCTCGCAGATCTTCCCGTTCGCGACCACCGACTGGACTGCCGACTCCCTCGGCCTCTATCGCATCACCTTCTCCCTCTCGAACTATCTCGGCACCGTCACCCACCCCACCGTCTCCACCCGCGTCGTCCCCACGAGCTTCGCCGACGTCTCCCCAGGAGATCCCTTCTGGCCGGCCATCGAGACCCTTCGAGCCGTTGGGCTCACCGGCGGCTGCGCTGATCTGCCTCCCCGCTTCTGCCCCAATTCCATGGTCTCCAGGGCTGAGGCCGCGGTCTTCCTCGATCGCGCGAAGCACCCCGACACCCCCCCTCCGGCCGTGGGCCTTTTCGCCGACGTCCCCATCAACTTCTGGGCCGCCCGCTTCATCGAACGCCTCTACGCCGACGCCATCACCGGTGGCTGTGGCACCCACCCCTTGCGCTTCTGCCCCAACGATCCCCTCTCCCGAGCCGATGCCGCCGTCTTACTCAAGCGCGCCCGCCGCGGACCCAGCTACGTTCCACCCCCGGCCGTGGGACTCTTCGTCGACGTCCCACGCACTCTGCCCCAGGCCCCCTGGATCGAACAGTTCTTCCACGACGGCATCACCTCCGGCTGCGCCCCGCAGCGCTTCTGCCCCAATGACAACGCTACGCGTGGTCAGATCGCCGTCTTTCTAACCCGCGCCTTCAACCTCTCTCCAGCTCCGACCGTCACCGCGTTCTTGGCACGCACCTGCTCCTCTCAGGACTGTACCTTCAGCAATCAGCCCATCCAGTTCGACCTGAACGTCTCCCGAGGCATCCCCGACCTCTACGAATACGACTGGAATGGCGACGGCTCCTACGAGGAAGCGAGCACTCTCCCGATCACCACCCATACCTACGCTGGCCCCGGCACCTATCGGCCCGTCGTCCGTATCCATCGTGGCGCCTGGTCCTCAACCTTCGTCCACCCCCTCTCAATCCTCGTTCGCTCCGCCGATGTCTTTCGAGCGCCGAAGGCACCTTCCTCGCCTCAGATCCTCTACCAGCGCGATCACACCCCCACTCTCTCGGATCCTCCGGGAACCCTCGCACACCGAGAGCTCGCCTTGCAGGCAAGCTCCACCGGCGCGCGAGGGTTCCTCCTCTATGCCGCCCTCGACGGTGGCTCCTTCTTCTACCTCAGCACCCTCTCCGCCGCCCCTGGCCCCCTCAGCTTCTCCGTCCCCTTTGAGACCAAGACCCTCGCCCTCAAGGTCCTCGCCTTCAACGACTACGGGCCGAGCGCCTCGAGGTCCAGTCAATAGGTGTGTAAACGCGTCAGGCGGCGGCCTCCTCGTCGGCCGCAGAGTTGACTTCTCGTAGAACTCGTACTCCGTCTTCGTAAACGGCTCCCTCTGCAACCTCGGGAAGAAGCTCCGGGTGGTCAAGACGGCGGAAGGAGCGCTCGGCCACCATCAGCACCCGCCAGATCAGCGCCGTCGCGTTGGCCACCTTTTTGTACCGCTTGCCAGCCGCTGTGCGCAGCCGCACCGCCGCGAACGGCGATTCCACCGGGTTGGTCGTGCGCAAGTGTTTCCAG
>DATARR010000073.1:0-65802 GCA_036264085.1 Thermoanaerobaculia bacterium
TGGGAGCGCCGGCGTCCCGCCGGCTTTCTAACTTCGCTTTTTAAAAAAGACGGAGTTAGTAGCCGGCGGGACGCCGGCGCTCCCAGGAGGGTCCGCGAGGAACCTTTTTTCTTTCTTGGGGTCTATCCATGCGCACCGCTCTGCTCTCCGTCTTCCTGGCCCTCGCCTGGGCCGCGCCGGCCGCCGGCGCACCCGCGCTCGGCCCCGTCCGCCTGGCGCCGGGGGAGGAGCTGCGGTACACGCTGTTCCTCTCCACCCGCCAGGGCGGCCGCGTCGTCTTCCGTAACGAGGCGGACGGTGCGAACGTGCTCACCCTCGAGGTCAGCGACCGCGGCCGGGGCCAGAGCCTCACCGCCCGCATGACCCTGAACGACGCGGGAGTGCCGCTCGACGTGCACGTCACCGGCGTCGACTATTGGAAGAACCCGGTGGACGACCGCTACGAGCGCAAGGGCGGCCGGGCGGTGTGGAGCAGCGCCTCCGAGCACGGGGAGGCCACGCCGGCCGGCCCCGTCTTCTATCTCACCCCGGAGGCCGACCTGGAGATCGGAGTCCTGGCCGCCGCTCTGCTGCGCGCCGAGGGCGGGCGGCTCTCCCTGCTGCCCGAGGGCGAGGCCCGCATCGAGCCCGCGGGCGTGCTGAACGAGCTGAAGGTGAAGGCGGGGGAGGAGTCCCGCACCCTCCACCTCTACGCCATCACCGGCCTCGGCTACTTCCCGGCCTACGTCTGGATGGACGACCGCGGCTTCTTTTTCGGTCGCTACGACGGTTTCGTGACCGCCATCCGCGAGGGCTGGGAGAGCGCAGCTCCGGCCCTCGTCCAGGCTCAGGGCAAGGTGGCGTCGGAGTGGGAACACGCCCTGGCCGTCCGCCTCGGCCGCCGACCTGAGCATGGCCTCGCCATCCGCGGCGCCCGGCTCTTCGATCCCGAGACGGGGAAGAGCCTGCCCGGCACCACCGTCGTCGTCTCCGGCGACCGCATCCGCGCCGTGGGCCGGGACGGCGAGGTGCCCATCCCGCCCGGCGCCGAGATCGTGGAGGCACAAGGCAGGGCCCTCCTTCCCGGCCTTTGGGACATGCACCAGCACGTCGTGGCGAGCGACGGCCTGCTGGACATCGCAGCCGGCGTCACCACCGCCCGCGACATGGGCAACGACCTCGATCTCCTGCTGGACCTGCGCCGTCGCTGGGATGCCGGCGAAGCCGTGGGCCCGCGCCTGCTGATGGCGTGCGTCATCGAGGGCCCCGGTCCCTACGCCGCGCCCACCAAGGTGCTGGCGGCGACCGATGCCGAGGCCCTGGCCGCCGTGAACCGCTACGCCGCGGCCGGTTGCGTCCAGATCAAGATCTACAGCTCCCTCGATCCCAAGCTGGTGCCGGGGATCGTCGCCCGCGCTCACGCCCTCGGCCTGCGCGTCTCGGGGCACGTCCCCAACGGGATGAAGGCCGAGCAGGCGGTGCGCGAAGGCTTCGACGAGATCCAGCACGCCAACTTCCTCTTCCTCAACTTCCTCGACGGCGTGGACACCCGCACGATGGCGCGCCTCACCGCCGTGGGCGAGCACGCCGGCGAGCTCGATCTCAAGTCCGAGCCCGTGCAGGCCTTTCTGCGGCTGCTGAAGGGCAAGGGGACGGTGAGCGATCCCACGGTGAACCTCTACGAGGGCATGTTCGCCGGCCGCCCCGGGGAGGTCAACCCGGCCCTGGCCCCGGTGGCCGCCCGCCTGCCGCTGCCGGTGCGGCGCACCCTGCTGGTGGGCAACGTGCAGCGCACGCCGGAGATGGATGCGCGCTACCGCGCCTCGTTCGCCGCCGTGCTGGCCCTGGTTCGCGCCCTGCACGACGCGGGGGTCACGATCGTGGCGGGCACGGACTTCGTCGCCGGCTTCTGTCTGCACCGTGAGCTGGAGGAGTACGTCGCCGCCGGCCTCTCCGCGCCGGACGCCCTGCGCGCCGCCACCCTCGTCCCCGCCCAGGTCATGCACCGCGACCAGGACCTGGGCACCATCGCCCCCGGCAAGCTCGCCGACCTGATCCTGGTCGACGGCGATCCCGCGGCGAAGATCGCCGACATCCGCCGCGTCGTCCTCACCATTCGAGGCGGAGTGATGTTCGACGCGGCGAAGGTGTACCAAGCGATCGGGGTGAAGCCGGTGGAGTGACGGGGAAGAACCCTCCGGATCGCACCCGCGCCCATCCGTTCGATGCCTGAGCACCAGAGATTCTGAGCCTCTCCCGAAGATGGGGCAGCGTTGGCCCTCATGAGGGCAGCGACAGCCCTCATCGGGGCCAAGCCTGCCCTCATGAGGGCCAACGCTGCCCTCAACGGGGCCAAGACTGCCCTCATTGGGGCAATGCTGGCCCTCATAAGGGCAATGACTGCCCAGGTGAGGGCCATGGTTGCCCCGATGAGGGCAACGGCTGCCCTCACGAGGGCCATCGCTGCCCTCTGATCGGGAAGGGCCCGCGCCGCCAGGGGCAGCAGGGACACCAGGGACTGCAGGGACGAGAAGGGCTCCTGTCTCGGCTACAAGTCTTCGTGTCCCTGCTGTCCCTGGCTTTGGCTTTCTGCCGCGCCGGCTTCGTCCTCGCGGTGGGGATGGGGCAGGATCTGGCGCAGGTAGGGCTCGATGCCGCGGCCGGCGTGCCAGTTCTGGGGATAGCCCAGGGAACACTCCTCGAAGCGGATGCCGTCCCGGTAGTGGGTGGCGCGGATGTGGAGGTGGCCGTAGATGACGGCCTCGGCGCGGTAGCGCAGGTGCCAGTCGTCGGTGAGACGGGTGCCGCACCAGATGGAGAAGCGGGGGATGCGGGGGAGCACGGCGAGGTCCTGGCGCAGGGGAAAGTGGTTGACGAGGATGAGCGGTCCCCGGCTCGCGGCCTCGGCCAGGCGCGGCTCGGTGAGGCGCACCCGCGCATGGCACCAGTCGGCTTTGGAGGCGTAGGGGTCGGGGTGGAGGAGCACCTCGTCGGAGCACAGGAGGTTCTCCTCGGCCGCCCACTCCAGCGCCTGCTCGACGGGCACGTCGTCCGGCCGGAAGGTGTAGTCATAGAGGACGAAGGTGGGGGCCAGGATGCGGCCGGCCCCATCCCCCGGCCAGGTGACGTAGGGGTCCTCGGGCGTGAGCACGCCATGGTCGCGACAGATGCCCACCAGCCGCTCGTACTTGGCCTGCCCCCGCGGCTCGTGCGGCTGGGCCGGGATGGTCCACAGGTCGTGGTTGCCCGGCACCCAGAGGACGCGGGCGAAGCGGCGGGTGACGAGGGCGAGGGCGAAGCGGAGGTGGTCCTCGGTCTCGCCCACGTCGCCGGCCAGGATGAGCCAGTCTTCAGGGTGGCCCGGAAGCTCCTTGAGCGCCTGGCGCGTCACTTCGTAGCGGAGGTGCAGGTCCGCCAGGGCATAGAGCTTCATCGCGGAATCGTCGCAGGAGACTCGCCGGAGGCTCAGTTGACGGGGTCGCCGGGCCCGGGGCCGTCGAGGTCCCGCAGCACGCGGTCCACGATCTCGTCCTGGGACATCACCCGCGGTGACTCGCCGGCCTCTTCCTTCTCCTCGCCGGGCATGAGCAGGGCTTGGCGCACGCCGCTCTCGGTGGCCTCGACCTCGGTCAGGGGGTGGCGGACGGGCTCCACCGAATAGTCCGGATGGTAGAGGGCGCCGCCGCCCGTGGGGATGCCGAACCCCCGCGCGTGCTCGCCCGCCCGGGGGACGACGCTCAACAGGCGGGTCCACGACGGCTCGTCGTGGGCATCGACGACGAACGGCACCAGGCGGAAGGTGTCGAAGACCTCGTCGCCATCCTCGCTCCAGCCTTTGAGGCCGAGCTGCACGGCGCCGGCCGAGACGCCGACCAGGATGGCGCCGGCGTAGTAGCGCTCCGTGACCTTGTCCTTGAGGCCCGACTCCGTGAACGCCTGCCACCCCCGGCGCACGTCGCCTCCGGCCAGGAGGATGAGGTCGGCCTCGGCGAGGGCCGCGAGGTCCGCGGCGGTGGCCTGGGACGGGATCTGGCGGCAGTCATGGATGCCGATCTCGGCCATGGCGCCGACGAACAGCTCGTAGAACTCCGGCAGGTCGCCGTTCGAGGCGCCCAGGTAGGCAGCCTTTGGCGGATGGCCGGTGGCGTCGGCGTCGAGCAGCGCCCGCGCCCGGTCGAGCAGGCGCGTCCCCTCCTCGTCGCGCCAGAAGAGGAGCTGGCTGTCGGCCAGGAGGAAGATGGGTTTGAGTGCCGTGGCCATGATGAGGTCTCCCGACGAGAGAAGATACCGGATTCGAGGGGCCGGACCCAAGGGGCCGGCACGTGATAGGGTTCCGGCTTCAACCCCATCATCCCATGGCCTTCCCGCTCGCCGTCCTCCTGAGCTTCATCCCCGCCTTCCTCTGCGCCGCCTTCCTCTATTGGATCGACCGCTACGAGAAGGAGCCGAAGCTGCTGCTGGGGCTCGTCTTCTTCTGGGGCGCGGTGGTGGCGGCGGCCGGGTCCATGGTCTCCCAACTCGTCCTCGAAGGCGCGGTCACCGGCCTGACCGGCTCCCAGAGGGCCGCCGACCTCGCGGGGACGACGCTGTTCGCGCCCCTCACCGAGGAGAGCCTCAAGGGCTGCGCCGTGCTCCTGGTCTTCCTCCTCTTCCGCCGGCAATTCGACTCGGTGATGGACGGCCTGGTCTACGCCGGCGTCGCGGCCCTGGGGTTCGCGGCCACGGAGAACACGCTCTATCTCTTCGGCCAGTCGACGCAGAGCGGCATCCAGGGGATGCTGGGACTGTGGTTCGTCCGCGTCTTCCTCGGGGCGTGGGACCACCCGTTCTACACGGCGTGGACGGGGCTGGGGCTGGCGACGGCGCGGCTGTCGCGGTCCCCCGTGGTGCGCTGGCTGGCGCCGCCCGCGGGCTGGGGGCTCGCGGTGGCGGCCCACGCCCTGCACAACGGCCTCGCCACGGGCGCCTCCCGGGCCGCCGAGCTCGGGGCGGCGATGTTCCTGCTCGACTGGCTGGGCTGGGTGCTGATGACCGTCGTCGTGCTGGCGGCCCTCTGGCGGGAGCGCCGGATGCTCCAGGTCCAGCTCGCCGACGAGGTGACGGCGGGCGCGCTCGATCCCCGGCAGTACCGCACCGCCACCTCCCTCTTCGCCCAGACCGGCGTCCGCCTGCGCGCCCTGGGCAGCGGCCGCTTCCGCGCCACCCGGCGCTTCTACCACCTCTGCGGCGAGCTGGCCCACAAGAAGCAGCAGCTCGCCCGCCTCGGCGACGAAGGCGGCACCGTCCAGTTGATCGAGCGCGTACGGGAGGAGCTGCG
The DNA here is from genome assembly GCA_036264085.1 of Thermoanaerobaculia bacterium. Lineage (GTDB taxonomy): Bacteria > Acidobacteriota > Thermoanaerobaculia > Multivoradales > UBA5704 > DATARR01. Next base: position 5,297 of record DATARR010000073.1, read on the forward strand.
GCGGCTGGCGCCGGAGGCCATGGCCTGAGGCGCGCTCAGGCCTCCCGCCGTCGTCGCCCGGCGGTGAATCCGAGCTGCACGGCGATCCCCACCACGACGAGGACCAGGAGGAGGACCTGCCCGAGATGCGGCGCGGGGTGGAGGAACTCGGCGATCAGCCCGGCTCCGGCCAGCGAGGAGAGGAGCACCAGGGCGAGGTCGAAGACCTTGACCGCCAGGATGGCGGCGAGGATCCCCGCGACGGCGAAGACCACCAGGTCCATCCCCCGCGGATGCGCCAGGTGCAGCCCCAGGAGCTGGGCCGCGAACCAGCCGCCCACGAAGAACCCCGCCAGGGCCACGGCCACCCGCTGGAGGAAGATCGCCAGGAAGATCCCCGCGACACCGGCCAGCACGGCCACCAGCAGGCGGACGTTCGGCGCCGCCCCGTAGGGCTCGAACCACTGGTAGACGGTGAAGAAGCCGACCAGCCCGACGAACAGCCAGAAGAGCCGCCGGCCGGCCAGCAGCAGGGCCACGCCGGCGAGGAGAAGGACGATGGGCGTCTCGTGTCCGCTCATGACTGCACCCCCTGAGCAAGAATACGGCCGGCGGCGAGCGGAGTTTCCGGCTCCCGTCAGGCCAGCAGGTCGCGGTACTGGGGATGGCGGTCGACGTACACGCGGACGTACCAGCAGGAGGGGATCACCTTGTAGCCGCGCTGGCGGACGTCCTCCAGCGCCTGCCGCACCAGCTCCTCCGCGATCCCTTTGCCCCGCAGCTCCGGCGGCACGTAGGTGTGCCAGAAATCGAGCGTCCTGTCCTCTGGCGGCCCCGCCACCCCGTACTCGCAGACCGACTCGCGATCCTCCACCAGGGCCACGTACCTCCTCCCCGGCTCGTCGTGTTTGACTTCGAGGTTCATGTCTCCTCCTCGCGAAGGTTCAGATTCAAGCGTAATGCCACGGTAGCCTGCACGGCAAAAAACCGGAGCCAGGGACCTGTTGTCCCTGTTTTGCGTTCACTCCACCGCCCGGGGCGTCGCCTGCAGCCAGACGACGCCGGTCACGCCGACGAGGGTGAGCAGGCTCCCGAAGATCTGCACCGGCGCCGGGCGGTCGCCCAGGAAGACGACCCCGAAGAGGAGGGAGAGCACCACCGTGAGCTGCGACAGGACGCCCGCCTGGAGGTTGGTCACCCAGCGGTAGGCGTAGGTCATGAGGAGCTGGGCGGCGATCGAGCCCAGCCCCACGCCGGCGAGGAGGAGCCACTCCCGGGGCGTGGGAAGCTGGAAGCTCGCGACCGCGAAAGGGGCGGTCGCGAGCAGCCCGAAGAGGGTCAGGCTGCCGTAGATCGCCCACGAGCCCTCGGTGCGGCGGGCGGCGCGGATGGCGGCCACGGCCGCCCCGGTGAGCACCGCCGAGGTCATCCCTGCCAGCTCCCAGCGGCTGAAGCGCAGGAGCTGGCCGGCACCCCCGGCGCCACCGCTGCCGCCCGCGGCGAGCACCATCCCGGTCAGCGCGGCGATGAGGGGGAGAAGCAGCCGGCGGTCCACCCGCTCGCCGAGGAAGAGCGCCGCGAAGGCGACGCTGAACACCGGCGAGACGTAGTTCAGCAGCGTCGCGATCCCCACCGGGATGTGGGCGATGGCCAGGAAGTAGAGGAGGATGGCGAGGCCGCCGAACACCCCGCGGTAGATCAGCAGGTCGACGCGCTGGAAGTCGAGCGCCTGACGCAGCAGCCGGGGCACGGCGAGCACCGGCACCGCCATGAAGGCGAAGCGCATGAAGGCGACCTCGACGCCCGAGAGCCGCGCCGAGGCGAGCTTCGCCGCCAGCGCCATGAGGGCGAAGCAGACCGCGGAGGCGGCCATGATCAGCAGCGGGCGCCGGGTGGACACGGGCGGATCATGTCGCACTCTCCTTTAGAATGACCACCCGGAGCGCGCCGGTGCCCTCCCTCTCACTGAACCTTGAAAGCGAGACCTCCTATGAGCCTTCGTCACGTCCTGATCCCGCTCGCCGCTCTCCTGGCGGCTCCCATCGCCATTGCCGCGCAGCCACCCGCGACCGTCTCCCCCCTCGCCGGGCGGATCGGCGACCGCGGCTTCCTCCAGGTGGAGGCGCCGAGCTTCGCCAGGCTGCCTCTGCAACAGAAGCTGCTCGCCTGGCATCTGACGCGGGCGGCAATCCAGCTCGATCCCATCTTCTACGATCAGATGTCCGCCTACGGGCTGACGGCCAAGCGCCTGCTGGGCGCCCTGGCCGAACGCCCCGAGCGGCTGCCGCAGGCCTCGCGCCAGGCGATCGTCGAGTACGCGACGCTCTTCTTCGGCAGCGATGGCAACCACAACGAGACCACGGGCAAGAAGTTCCTGCCCGGGATCTCCTTCGAGGAGCTCTCCCAGGCCGCCGAGGCCGCGCGAGCCCAGGGCGCCCGCCTGGGGACGAAGGAGCAGCTCGCCCGGACCCTGCAGGAGCTGCGGGTTCCCCTCTTCGATCCCAACTTCGAGCCCGACATCACCGAGAAGAACCCGCCGGCAGGCGAGGACATCCTCACCGCCTCCAGCAACAACTATTACCAGGGGGTGACGCTCAAGGACCTCACGGGCTTCGTCGAGAAGCACCCCCTCAACTCGCGGCTGGTGAAGAGGAACGGCCAGCTCGTCGAGGAGGTCTACCGGGCCGGGACTCCTGACGGCAAGGTATCGCCGGGCCTCTATGCCAAGGAGCTCGCCGCCGTCAACCGCGAGTTGGAGGCCGCCGCGGGCCTCGCCGGCCCCGAGCAGGCCAAGGTCCTGCGCGCCCTCGTCCGCTACTACCAGACGGGCGATCCCAGGGACTGGCACGACTACAACGTCCTCTGGCTGCGCAACGACGCCACGGTCGACTTCGCCTCCGGCTTCATCGAGGTCTACCGCGACGCCCGCGGCGCCAAGGGCTCGGCGCAGATGGTGGTGGCCGTGGTCGACCAGCAGCTCGCGCCGCTGATGCACAGGCTCGCCGACAACGCCGTCTACTTCGAAAAGAAGGCGCCGTGGGACGACCGCTTCAAGAAGCTCGACGTCAAGCCGCCGGTGGCCAAGGCGATCGAGACGCTGGTGGCGACCGGCGACTTCCACGTCTCGACGATCGGCGACAACCTGCCGAACGAGCAGGACGTTCGCGAGCAGTACGGCACCAAGAGCATCCTGCTGACCTCGTCGGTCAATGCCATTACCGGCACCCGCGGCGCCAGGGTGGCCGTCGAGTTCCTGCCCGGCGCCGACGAAGGGGAGCTCTTCGCGAAGCACGGCGCCTGGGCCGACAACCTGCACACGGCGCTGCACGAGATCATCGGCCACGGCTCGGGCAAGGTGACCGTCCCCAACGATCCGCCGACCTACCTGCGGGAGTTCTACTCGACCCTGGAGGAGGCGCGGGCGGACCTGGTGGCCTACTGGAACATCTACGATCCGAAGCTCGCCGAGTTGGGAGTGCCCGACGTCCCCGAGGTCGGCCGCGAGCTCTACCGGCAGGCGGCGCGGGCCGGGCTGGTGGCGCTCAAGAACTACCCCACGGGCGACGCGGCCGCGGAGGACCACGACCGCTCCCGGCTGCTGGTGGCCAACTACCTGATCGAGGCCGGCGCCTTCGAGCGCGTGCAGCAGAACGGCCACTGGTACGTCGTGGTCAAGGACTACGACCAGGCGCACGCGGCCGTCGGCAAGCTGCTGGCGGAGGTCATGCGGATCAAGGCCACGGGCGACTACGAGGGGGGCAAGGCCCTGGTCAACAAGTACGGCGTCCACTTCGATCCGGCCGTGCGCGACGACGTGGCCGCCCGCTACAAGAAGCTCCAGCTCCCCATCTACAGCTCGGGCATCTACGCGGACCTGGCGCCGGTCAGGGATAAGGCCGGCAAGGTGGCCGGCGTGGCAATCTCCTATCCCCGCGACTTCCTCGCCCAGCAGCTCGCCTGGGCACGGGAGAACGGTACGCTGGGGTTCTGAGCGGCGAGAGGGAACGGGAGGGAAGGGGCAAGGAGGGCCGGCAGGCGTATGATCGAGCCCTTATGAGACTCGGGACTCGCCTCGGGATCGCGGCCCTCCTCTCGCTCCTCGTCCTGCCGCTGCGGGTGCCGGCGGCCTCCCCGGCGGCCTCGCGGCTGGAGGCGAGCGTCGACCCCATCGTGCGGGCCGCCATGGCCCAGCACGGCACGCCGGGGCTGATGCTCGCCGTCGTCGACGCCGGCCGGGTGGTGCTCGCGAAAGGCTACGGCGTGCGCTCGCTGCCGTCGGGGCCGGCGCCGGACGTGGACACGGTCTTCGCCATCGGCTCCATCTCCAAGGCGGTGACCGCCGTCGGCGCCATGCTGCTGGTCCAGGACGGCAAGCTGCGGCTGGACGAGCCCGCCGCGAAGTACCTCCCCGGCCTGCCGGAGCGCTGGCGGGGCATCACCGTCCGCCAGTTCATGACCCACACCAGCGGCGTCCCCCAGGTCCCCAGGGCGCCCTCCTTCGCCGCCGCCCTGCGGCGGGCGGCGGGCGAATCCATGACCTTCAGGCCCGGCGCCGACCAGGAGTACAACAACTTCAACTTCGCCGTCGTCGGCCAGGTCGTCGAGGCGGTGAGCGGCCAGCCGTACCTCGACTTCATGCGCCAGCGGGTGTTCGGTCCCCTGCGCATGAGCTCGACGGGCGTGCGGGTGGAGAGCGCCGACCGGGCGACCGGGTACACGGCCGGACCCGGCGGCGGCCTGCGGTCGGGCGCGCCGGGCTTCGCCGCCGGCGACTACGGCGTCCCCTCGGGCGGGCTGGAGTCGACCGCCGCCGACCTGCTCAGGCTGGAGGCGGGGCTGCGGGACGGCCGGCTGCTCCTGCCGGAGGCGATCTGCCAGATGTGGACCCCCGCCGTCCCCCCCGGCACTCACTACACCTGGAACTTCACCCCCGGCTGGCAGCGCCGGGTGGCCGGGGGGACCCTGGTGATCGCCAAGAACGGCGCCGTGACGGGCTACACCAGCATGATCCAGATGGTGCCCAGCCGCGGCGCCGCGGTGATCCTGCTGTGGAACCTCAAGCGCCAAGGCAACGATTTCTGGGCTCCCACCGCCGACCTCCTCCAGCGCGCCTTCGCCACCCCGCGGCCGGTCCGGGGCGACGACGGCGCGGGCGGGGAGTAGGCGAGGCGAGGAGGTGCGGGGCCGCATCCTCCGCGCGATGCGGTCCCCACACCTCCGCTCAGGAGGCTCTCAGATGGTGTTGCCGTACGGCACGCAGCCGGTGGCGCAGTCCAGGGAGGCGAAGCAGGCGTTGGAATAGACGCGGCCGTTCGAGCAGATCACGGGAGCGTAGTTCTCGGGGCAGAGGCAGCGCGGACAGCAGCCGCCGCCGAAGGAGGCCTGCGAGGGCGCCGGGAGGGCGAGGGCGCCCGCCACCAGCGCTGCCGCCAGAGCGAGCTTCAAAGCCATTTTCTTCATTCGGAAACTCCTTTCACGAAGGGTGGACGAGGAGCCCGGAGACCTCCCCCAGGGAGAGCCGCGGGCTCACTCATGCAGCCATTGTAATGAATTCAGGCCTCGTTCTCACCCTCCCTATCCTCACCAGACGCGGCAGGCGTTCTCGCGCACCATCGGCGCGTTGGACGCGCAGTTGTAAGCTTTCTGAAACTCGGGCATGTTCGCGAAGACGCCGTTGACGCGGTAGCGGCCCGGCGAGTGGGAATCGGTCTGGGCCCGCAACCGGGCGTTCTCGTCGGTGGAGTTCTCGCACCAGATCTGGCCAAAGCCCAGGAACAGGCGCTGCTCGGGAGTGAAGCCGGCGAGCGTCGACGGCTTCGATCCCTTGAGGGTGTCCTCGAGCGCCATGAGGGCGATGCGCACGCCGCCGTTGTCGGCGGTGTTCTCGCCCAGGGTGAGGCGGCCGTTCAGGTGCACGCCGCCGGCGACGGTGAAGGCCGAGTACTCGTCGGCGAGACAGGTGGCGCGCTTCTCGAACTCCTTGGCGTCCGCCTCCGTCCACCAGTCGGCGAAGTTCCCCTTGGCGTCGAACTTCCGCCCCTGGTCGTCGAAGCCGTGGGTCAGCTCGTGGCCGATGACGGCGCCGATGCCGCCGAAGTTCAGGGCGTCGTCCGCGGACTTGTCGAAGAACGGCGGCTGCAGGATCCCGGCGGGGAAGTTGATGTTGTTTTCGCCCGCACTGTAGTACGCGTTCACCGTGGGCGGCGTCATGTTCCACTCCGACGGATCCACCTTGTGGCCGATCTTCGCCCGGTTGCGCGCCTCCTCGAAGGCGATGGCGCGCCTGGCGTTGCCGAAGGCGTCGCCGCGCACGATCTTCACCGTCGAGTAGTCCCGCCAGTGCTCGGGATAGCCGATCTTGTTGGCGATGGCGGCGCGCTTCTCGAGCGCCTTCTGCTTGGTGGCGCCGGTCATCCAGGGGAGGTCGCGGATGTCGCGGTCGAGCGCCGCTTCGATCGCCGCCACCAGCTTCGCCGTGCGCGCCTTGCCCTCGGCCCCGAACGTGGCCTCCACGTAGCGCTGGCCCAGGGCCTCTCCGAGCTGCCGGTTGGTGAGCTCGACACACCGCTTCCAGCGCGGCCGCAGCTCCCTGGTCCCCGACAGGGTCTTTTCAAAGAAATTGAAGTTCTCGTTGACGAAGGCGGCCGGCAGGAGCGGCGCCGCCTGATGGATGGCGTGCCACCGCAGGTAGGCCTTCCAGTCGTCGAGGCTGCGCGCGTCGACGAGCTCGTTGACGCCCTTGAAGAAGTCCGGCCAGCCGACGTTGAGGTCCGTGAAGGCGGGCGCGCCGCTGGCCGTGAAGTACGCCGCCCAGTCGAAGTGGGGCGCCAGGGCGCCGAGCTCCTGGCGGGTCATCTTGTGGTCGCGGTTGGCGGGGTCCCGCCGCTTCACGCGCTCCAGCGAAGCCTTGGCGAGGGCGGTCTCGACGTCGAGCACGCTCTGCGCGTCCCGGGCCGCGGCGGCGGCCGGCTCACCCGCCAGCTCGAGCATCTTCTGGACGTGGACGGGGAACTGCTTGCGCACGTCCGCGAACCGCGCCTCGTCCTTCAGATAGTAGTCGCGGTCGGGCAGGGAGAGCCCGGCCTGGTCCACTCCCGCGATGTAGAGGCTGGCGTTCTTCAGGTCGGCCTGGGCGCTGAAGCGGAAGAGCGCGGGGATCCCCTCCGAGTGCAGGCGGGCCAGGGTCGCCGCGATCTCCTCCTTGGTCTTGAGGGCGGCGATGCCGTCGAGCTGCGGCTTGAGCGGGGCGACGCCCTTCGCCTCGACGGCGGCCTCGTCCATGCAGCTCGCGTAGTAGTCGCCGATCTTCTGGTCGATGGCGCCGCGCTTCGCATCGGGTTTCGCGGCCTTCTCGAGGATGGTGCGCAATGCGGCCTGATTATGCTCCTGCAGCTCGTCGAAACGGCTCCAGCGCGGCCGGTCCGGCGGCACGGGATTCCGCTTGATCCAGCCGCCGCAGGCGAACTGGTAGAAGTCGTCGCAGGGCTGGACGGAGCGGTCGAGCGCCGACAGGTCGAAGCCGGGAATGGTGCGGGGCTGGGTCGAGTCGGTCGGGTCCTGGGCGGTCTGGCCGGCCGGCGGGGCCGGGTTTTGCGCGCGGGCCGGCACGGCGCAGAGGGCGGCGATGGCCGCGGGTATTGCGGTCAGGCGGAGCAGGCGGAGCATAGGGCGCATCGGTTCTCCCCTTGTTTGGGCGGCATTAAGGTTCTAGCAGGACTCCATGCGACGCTGACGCGACACGTGCGTGTCATATACGAAAGAGGCCGGCCGGGCAAGAGCCGGGCACGATCCGGCGTTGGCGACGCGAAACGGACCCGGGCGCCGAAGCCCGTTGAAACTATTTGAAAGTGTTTAGTTACGGGGCTGCTGCCGAGTTTGTCGTTCCCATCCTGCCCTGATAGACTTTATATGACCAGCACGCTGGAAGCTCTCTGAAAAGGGTGGACTTGGACCGCTTTCTTCTTCATCTGCCCCGACCGCCCTCTACTCTCGTGGAGTGGCTCCGTGCGTACGGTGCGCAGAGCCCGGACCGGGAGGTCTATCGCTTCCTGGCCGCGACGGGCGAGGAAGCGGGGAGCTTGACGGTGGGGGAGCTGGACGAGGCTGCGCGCCGGCTGGGCGCGCGGCTCCAGGCCCTCGGCGTGACGGGGGGGCGGGCCCTGCTGCTCTACCCGGCGGGCGTCGAATTCATCGCCGCCTTTTTCGGCTGCCTTTACGGCGGCTGGATTGCGGTGCCGGCGTTCCCGCCGGCGCGTGGACGCAGCTCGCCGCGGCTCCTGGCCATTGCCGCCGACGCGCGGCCCGAGGCCGTCCTCACCACCGCGGCGCTCGCCGGCCAGGTGAGGGCCTGGGCGGCGGCGGTCCCCGGCCTCGCGGGAGTGCCGGTCCTCGCCACCGGCGCGGCGGACCCTGGCGAAGAGGGGGGCGCCGCCGGCGCCGCAGACTGGCGGGACCCTGGCATCGCTGCGCAGACCCCTGCCTTTCTCCAGTACACGTCTGGCTCGACCTCCCTGCCCAAGGGGGTCGTGGTGACCCACGGCAACCTGCTGCACAACGAGGAGGTCATCCGCCGGGCCTTCGCTCAGACCGAGAGCTCGGTCATCGTCAGTTGGCTCCCTCTCTACCACGACATGGGGCTGATCGGCGGCGTCCTCCAGCCGCTCTATACCGGCGCCGTCTGCGTCCTCCTGTCCCCCTTGAGCTTCCTCCAGCGGCCACGCTGCTGGCTGGAGGCGATCAGCCGCTACCGGGCGACGACCAGCGGCGGTCCGAACTTCGCCTATGAGCTGTGCGTGCGCCGGGTGGGGGAGAGGGAGCGCTCCGGGCTGGACCTGTCGAGCTGGCGGGTTGCCTTCACCGGCTCGGAAACGGTGCGGCCGGCGACCCTGGCGCGGTTCGCCGAGGCGTTCGCCGGCTGCGGCTTCGAACGGCGGTCGTTCCTCCCCTGCTACGGCCTGGCGGAGTCCACCCTGTTCGTGGCCGGCGCTCACGTCGAGGCCGAGCCCGTGGTCGCCACGTTCGACGCGGCGGCCCTGGGCCGGGGCTGGGCGGCGGCGCCGCGGGCCGAAGGCGCGCGGGTGGCGCTCACCGGCTGCGGCGCCGCGGGCATGGACCTCGAGGTCGTGATCGCCGAGCCGGAGGAGCGCCGGCGATGCCCGCCCGGCCGCGTGGGGGAGATCTGGGTGGCGGGTCCGAGTGTGGCGCAGGGTTACTGGAACCGGCCCGAGGAGTCGGCGCAGACCTTCGCCGCCCGCCTGGCGGACGAGCCGGAGGCCGGCCCGTTCCTGCGCACGGGGGACCTCGGGTTCCGGCGCGGCGGCGACCTCTTCGTGACCGGGCGGCGCAAGGAGCTGATCATCCTGCGGGGACGCAACTGTTACCCGCAGGACCTGGAGGCCACGGCGCAGGCGGCCCACCCGGCCCTGGTGCCGGACGGCGGCGCGGCCTTCTCGGTCGAGGTGGCGGACGAGGAGCGCCTGGTCCTGGCGCACGAGGTCGATCGCCGCTCGGCCCTGGCTATCGCCGCGGACCCGGCCGGCGAGCGGGTGGAAGAGATCGCCCGCCAGGTCCGCCGGGCGCTCGCCGAGGAGCACGAGGTGTCCCTCCACGCCCTGCTCCTGCTCCGTCCCGGAGTGCTGCCCAAGACCTCCAGCGGCAAGGTGCAGCGCCAGCTCTGCCGCGAGCTCTACCTGCGGGACGAGCTGCCGATCCTCGCCCGGGGAGAGGGGGGGCCGGAGGCGGAGGAGCCCACCCTTCAGGGGGAGCCAGGGACGGCGGCACCGGACCCGGAGTCCCTGGCCCGGCTGCCTCCGGACGAGGCGCTGGCACGGCTCGCCGCGTTCCTGCGCGACCAGGCGGCGGCGGTGGTGCGCGCTGAGGCCGCCGGGCTCGCGGACCTCGCGGACCTCGGCGTCGATTCGCTGGCCGCGGCCGAGCTCGCGCAGCGCCTGGAGCGGGCGCTCGGGGTGGAGGTGTCGCTGGCCCGGATCCTCGAGCGCCCCGGTTTCGACGCCCTGGCCGGCGAGATCCTGCATGAGCTCCAGAACGGGCGGAGCCGCGCGGCCGCGGCCCGGCCGCGACCCGCTGCCGCGGGGCAGGCGGCCCGCGAATTCCCGCTGTCCCAAGGGCAACGCGCCCTCTGGTTCCTCCACCACCTGGCTCCCGGGAGTGCGGCGTATCACCTGGTGGCGGCGGCCCGCGTCGCCGCGGGGTTGGACGCCGCGGCCCTGGAGCGGGCCTGCCGCGCTCTCGCCGCCCGCCACCCCGCCCTTTCGACGACGTTCCACGGCGGCCAGGATGGCGGGGACGACGAGCCGTTCCAGCGGGTGGAGGGAGAGGCGAAGGCGCCGCGTCTGGCGGTGATCGACGCCTCGGGGTGGAGCGCGGCGGAACTCGCCGCGGCCCGCGAGCGGGAGGCCTACCGGCCGTTCGACGTCGCGGCGGAGCCCCTCTGGCGGGTCACGCTGCTGCGGCGGCCGGCGGCGGCCGGCGCCTGGCTCGTCATGGTCATACACCATCTGGTGGCCGATTTCGCCTCGCTGGGCGTCCTGGCGGCCGAGCTCGCCGCGCTCTACCGCGCGGAGTCGGGCGGCCGGCCGGCGGTCCTGGCGCCCCCTGCGCTGCGCTACAGCGACTACGTGGAGTGGGAGCGTAGACGGCTGGCGGGTCCCGAAGGGGAGCGCCTGGAGCGCTACTGGCGCGAGCGGCTGGCCGGCGTTCCCGAGGTGATCGAGCTCCCCCTCGACCGCCCCCGCGGGCGGGTGCAGAGCTTCCGCGGCACGGCCTCCCCCCTGGCTCTGGACGCCGCGACCGTGGAGGGGCTGCGGCGCCTGGGGCGGGAGCAGGGCGCGACCCTCTTCATGGTCCTCCTCGCGGCCTTCCAGGCGCTGCTCCACCGCTACAGCGGACAGGAGGACCTGCTCGTCGCCGCGGCCGAGGCGGGCAGGAGCGACCCCGGCCTCGCGCCGGTGATCGGCTACTTCGCCAATCCGGTGCCCTTCCGCACCGGCCTCGGGGGCGATCCCGGCTTCGCGCACCTGGTCGACCGGGTGCGCGGGACGGCGCTCGGCGCCTTCGCCCACCTCGGCTTCCCCTTCCCTCTGCTCGCCGAGCGGCTGCGGGTCGAGCGTGAGCCCGGCAGGCTCCCCCTCGCCCAGGTGCTGTTCGCCCTGCACCGCGCCCGTTCCCCCGCCGAGGAGGCGGTGGCGGCTTTCGCCCTCAAGCAGGCCGGGCCGCCGCTCGACCTCGGCGGGTTGTGCCTGGAGCCCGTCGCCCTCCCCGAGCGGAGCGCGGCCTTCGACCTGACGCTCACGATGGCCGAGGTGGGGGGACGCCTGGCCGGCGCGCTCCAGGTCGCGAGCGACCTCTTCGACCCCGGGACCGCGACGCGGATGGCGGGCCACCTGGAGTGCCTGCTGGCGGCGGCCGCCGCCGGACCGGAGCTGCGGCTGTCGGACCTCCCCCTGCTCGCCGCCGCCGAGACGGCCCAGGTCAGCGGCGAGTGGAATGACACGGCGGCGGCCGATCCGGAGGCGGGCGCGGGGCTGCATCACCTGTTCCGCCGCCAGGCGCAGCGCTCGCCGGACGCGGTCGCGGTGGCGGACGGCACGCGGGCCCTGACCTACGCCGAGCTCGACCGCTGGACCGGCGGCCTAGCCGCCCGGCTGCGGGCGCTCGGCTGCGGCCCGGACGTCCTGGTGGGCATCGCCCTCGAACGCTCCCTGGAGCTGGTGGTGGCGCTGCTCGCCACGCTGAAAGCCGGCGCGGCCTATGTGCCGCTCGACCTCGAGTACCCGCCGGAGCGCCTCGCCTTCATGCTGGAGGACTCCCGCCCGGCGCTCGTCCTCTCGGAGTCGGGCCTGCTCGCCCGTCTTCCCGCCGCCCTGCCGCGGGTGCTCTGCCTCGACCTCGTGTCCGGCCGTGGCGGCGAGGGCGGGGCCGCGGAGGCGGAGGCCTTCGTCGACGACTCCCAGCTCGCCTACATGATCTATACCTCGGGCTCCACGGGCCGGCCCAAGGGGGCGATGGTGCACCACCGGGCCATCCGCAACCGGCTGCTCTGGATGCAGGCGGCCTACCGCCTCACTCCCGCGGACACGGTGGTGCAGAAGACCCCCTTCAGCTTCGACGTCTCGGTCTGGGAGTTCTTCTGGCCGCTGCTGACGGGCGCCCGGCTCGTCCTCGCCCGGCCCGGCGGGCACCGCGACAGCCGCTACCTCCTGGAGCTCGTGGCCCGCGAGCGGGTGAGCGTCGCCCACTTCGTGCCCGCCATGCTGCAGGCTTTCCTGGAGGAGCCCGAGGTGGAGCGGCTCGGCGGGTCGCTGCGCCTGATCGTGGCGAGCGGCGAGGCGCTGCCGGAGCGCCTCGCCCGGCTCTGCCGCGGGCGCCTGCCCGCGGCGCTCGAGAACCTCTACGGGCCGACCGAGGCGGCCGTCGACGTGACCTCCTGGAGCTGCGGCCCGTCCGCCGCCATGGCCCCCCCGGAGGTCGTCCCCATCGGCCGGCCGATCGCCAACACGCACATCCGGCTGCTCGACCGCCGCCTCCGGCCGGTCGCCCTGGGAGCTCCCGGCGAGCTTTTCATCGGCGGGATGAACGTTGGCCGCGGCTACTTTGCGCGCCCCGATCTCACGGCGGAGAAGTTCCTGCCGGAGGCGCAGGGCGAGCCGGGAGCGCGTCTCTACCGGACCGGCGACCTCGCCCGCTACCGGCCGGACGGTGCGATCGAGTACCTCGGCCGCATCGACCATCAGGTGAAAGTGCGCGGGGTGCGCATCGAGCTCGGAGAGATCGAGGCGGCGCTGGCCTCCCATCCGCGAGTGCGCGAGGCCGTGGCGCTCGTCCTCGCGGAGGAGCGGGAGGGAGCCGCGGCCCCGGAGCCCCGGCTGGTCGCCTTCCTGGTCGCCGCGGCCGGCGCGCCGGCGCCGGGCGGCGCGGAGCTGCGCGAGCTCCTGGAGCGCCGGCTGCCGCCGCCCATGGTGCCGTCGGCGTTCGTGCCCGTGGCGGAGCTGCCGCTGTCGCCCAACGGCAAGGTGGACCGCCGCGCCCTGGCGCGCCTGGCGCCGCGCCGGGAGCACCCGGCCACGGCGCCGCCGGCGGCGGTCTCGCCGGCGGCGGAGGTGCTGGCGGCGCTGATGGCCGAGCTCCTGGGGGTTCCCGCGCTCGACCCCGGCGAGAGCTTCTTCGCCCACGGCGGCCACTCGCTCCTGGCGACGCGGCTGCTCGCCCGGGTGCGGCGGATCTGGCAGGTCGACCTGCCGCTCGCCGCGCTCTTCGCCGCGCCGACGCCCGCCTCCCTGGCGCGCGAGGTCGAGCGCGCGGCCCGCGGGGGGAGCGGCCCCGTGCTGCCGCCGCTCGTTCCGGTGTCGCGGCAGGGGCCGCTGCCGCTCTCCATCGCCCAGCAACGGCTCTGGATGATCCACCAGATGGCGCCGGAGAGCCGGCTCTACAACGAGGAGATCGGCCTCGTCCTGAGCGGTCCGCTCGCTCCGGCCGCCCTGGCCCGCGGCCTGGGCGTGGTGGTGGAGCGGCACGAGGCCCTGCGCACCACGTTCGTGCTGGAAGACGGTGAGCCGGTGCAGCGCATCGCGCCCGCGGCGCCCGTCGTTCCCCTGCCCGCGGTCGACCTCGGCGGGTTGGCGCCCGAGGTCCGGTGGCGGACCGTGGCGGAGCTGGCGCGCGCCGGCGCCCGCCGCCTGTTCGACCTGGAGCGCGGACCGCTGCTGCGCGCCACCCTGCTGCGCCTGGCGGCGGACGAGCACCTGCTGGTGGTGCACACCCCTCACATCCTGGCCGATGGCTGGTCTCTGGGGGTGTTCCTGCGCGACCTGCTGGCGGTCTACCGGGAGCTCTCGGGCGGACCGGCCGCAGCCCTGCAGCCGTTGCCGGTCCAGTACGCCGATTACGCGGTCTGGCAGCGCCGCTGTCTGGGCCCCGCGGTGCTCGCGCCGCAGCTCGCCTACTGGCGCGAGCAACTGGCAGCGGCCCCCGCAGGGGTGACGCTGCCGGCCGACCGCGAGCGCCCGGCCCGGCTGGGGTACGCCGGGATCGCCTGCGATCACGAGCTGCCGGCGGACCTCGCCGCGGCAGTCTCCGGGCTCGCCCGCCACCAAGGGGGGACCGTCTTCATGGTCCTGCTCGCCGCCTTCGGCGCTCTGCTGCACCGCTACGGCGGCCAGGACGACCTGGCGGTGGGCTCGCCCTTCGCCGGCCGCGGGCGGCCTGAGCTGGAGGACCTGATCGGGTTCTTCGTCAACACCCTGGTCCTGCGCCTGCGGCCCGCCGGCGGGCTCTCCGGCGCCGCGTTCCTCGACCAGGTGCGCGCCACCGTCCTCGGTGCCGCGGCGCACGCCGACGTGCCGTTCGAGCGTCTGGTGGAGGAGCTCCAGACCGTGCGCGACCCTGGGCGCCACCCGCTGTTCGAGGTGGTCCTGGCCCTGCAGAGCTTCCCGCGCCCGGCCGGTGCGGACGGCGCCGCCGGACCCCTGCGCGTGCGCCAGCTCGACCTCGACGCCGACAAGTCGCACTTCGACCTCAGCCTGTTCGCCGAGCCGCGGGAAGGCGGGCTGAGCCTGGCCCTGCGCTGCCGCCGCGACCTGTTCCATGCCGCCACCGCCCGGCGCTTCCTGGATCACTTCGCCACCCTGCTGGCCGACCTCGCCGCCCATCCCGAGAAGCCTCTCGCGGCCTTGGCGATGCTCGCCGCGGGCGAGCGGCACCAGTTGGTGCACGAGTGGAACGACACCCGCTCCCAGGTGGCGGCCGCGCGCACGGTGCCCGAGGTCTTCAGCGCTCAGGCCGGGCGCGTTCCCGGCGCGGTGGCGGTGACGGACGGCGCCAACGCCCTCACCTACCGCGAGCTCGAGGAGCGGAGCAACCAGCTCGCCCGGTTCCTGCTCACGCTCGGGATGGAGCCGGAAGACCGCATCGGCGTCCCCGACGAGCGTTCGCTCGACGGCATCGTGAGCCTGCTCGCGGTGCTCAAGGCGGGCGGCGCCTACGTGCCGGTCGACCCTGCCCTGCCGCCGGAGAGGGCGTCGTTCCTCTATGCCGACGCGGGGATCGGGCTCTTCCTGGACCTCGGCCGCGGGGAGCTCCCGGTGCCGGCGGGCGTGCGCCGGGTGGGAGCGGGGGAGCTGGGGGAGATCGCCCGCCAGAGCCGGACGCGCCTGCCCCCGCGCGCCTGCCCGGCGAGCCTCGCCTACGTCATGTACACGTCGGGCTCGACCGGCCGGCCGAAGGGGGTCGCCGTGACGCATCGCGGCATCGTCCGGCTGCTCCTGGGGGTCTCCTACGTCGAGCTCGGCCCGCGCGAGACCTTCCTGCAGCTCGCACCGCAGTCCTTCGACGCTTCGACGCTGGAGATCTGGGGTCCCCTCCTCCACGGCGGCCGGCTCGTCCTCCACGGGGCGCGGGTGCCGTCGCTCGACGAGCTTGGGGAGGCGCTGGCGCGCCACGGCGTGACCTCCCTGTGGCTGACCGCCGGCCTGCTGCACCAGATGATCGAGCGCAACCTGCCGGGGCTCGCGCCGCTGCGGCAACTGCTGGCCGGCGGCGACGCGTTGTCGCCCCGGCATGTGCGCGAGCTGCTCGCCGCCCTGCCGGCGTTGCGCCTGATCAACGGCTACGGCCCCACCGAGGGGACCACCTTCTCCTGCTGCCAGACGCTCGGGCCGGAGCCGGGGAGCGGGCCCGTCCCCATCGGCCGGCCGATCGCCGACACCCGGGCCCATCCGCTCGACGCCGGCGGCCGGCCGGTGCCGATCGGCGCTCCGGCCGAGCTCCACATCGGCGGCGACGGCCTCGCCCGCGGCTACTTCGGGCGCCCCGACCTCACGGCGGAGCGCTTCGTGCCCGACCCGCTGGCGGTCGAGCCGGGCGGCCGGCTCTACCGCACGGGCGACCTCGTCCGCCGGCGCGCCGACGGCCGGCTGGAGTTCCTCGGGCGGGTGGACCTGCAGGTCAAGATCCGCGGTTTCCGCGTCGAGCCCGGGGAGGTCGAGGCGGTGCTCTGCGAGCTGCCCCAGGTGGCCGGGTGTGCCGTGGTGCCGGTCGAAGGGCCGGCGGGCAAGCGCCTGGTCGCCTGCCTCGTGGCCGCCGCCGGCAGCCGGCCGGAGGTCCTGGAGAGCGCCTGGCTGCGGCGCGCGCTCCTCGCCCGCCTGCCCGAGCCCATGGTGCCCTCCAGCTTCGTGCGGCTCGCCGCGCTGCCCCTGACCGCCAACGGCAAGGTGGATCGGCGGGCCCTCCTCGCCCTGGCTCTCGAGACCTCCCCGGGCCGGGAGGAGGGGAGCGCCGGGGGGGACCCCCGCGACCCCGTCGAGGAGCTGCTCTGCCGCCTCTGGGCCGAGCTCCTCGGACGCGAGCGGGTGGCGACCCACGAGGACTTCTTCGCCCTCGGCGGACACTCGCTGCTCGCCATCCAGGCGGCGTCGCGCATCCGCCAGGAGCTGGGGGTCGACCTCCCCCTGCGCCAGCTCTTCGACCAGCCCACGGTGGCGCTGCTCGCGCGCGCCGTCGAGAGCGCCCGCCGGGGCGAGCCGGAGCGGCCCGAGCCGCCGCTCGCCCCCGTCCCGCGCGGCGCCCACCTGCCGCTCTCCTACGCCCAGGAGCGGCTCTGGGTGCTGCACCTGCTCGACCTCGAGGGCGCCGTCCTCAACATCGCCGGCGCGGTGCGGCTCGACGGGCCGCTCGACGTCCCGGCGCTCGCCGCGGGCTTCGCCGAGATCCGGCGGCGGCACGAGATCCTCTGTGTCCGCTTCGTCGCCGAGGCCGGGCGGCCGGTCCAGGTCTACGCCGGCCCGTCGACCACCCCCCTGCCGCTGGTCGACCTGAGCGCTCTCGCCCCGCA
Source organism: Thermoanaerobaculia bacterium (assembly GCA_036264085.1). Taxonomy (GTDB): domain Bacteria; phylum Acidobacteriota; class Thermoanaerobaculia; order Multivoradales; family UBA5704; genus DATARR01. Next base: position 22,122 of record DATARR010000073.1, read on the forward strand.
GCGCCGCCAGCACGAGCTGCTGCGGCGGGCCGGCGAGGAGGCGAGCCGGCCGTTCGACCTCGGCCACGGCGAGCTGCTGCGCACCACGCTCGTCCGCCTGGCCGCCGGCGAGCACGCCGTCCTCCTCACGCTCCACCACCTGGCGGGCGACGGCGCGTCGATGGAGATCCTGATGCGCGAGCTCTCCGCCCTCTACGGCGCCGGCGTGCGCCGCCGCCCCTCGCCGCTGCCGGAGCTGCCGGTGCAGTACGCCGACTACGCCGAGTGGCAGCGGCGCCGGCTCGACGCCGAGCGCCTGGAGAGGCAGCTCGCCTACTGGCGCCGGCAGCTCGCGGAGCCGCTGCCGGTCCTCAGCCTGCCGGGGCAGCGCCAGCGCCCCGGGCAGCCCGCCTTCCGCGGCGCCGCCCAGCCGGTCGCCCTCGCGCCGGAAGCCGCGGCGCTCCTCGCCGGGCTGGGCCGCCAGTCCGGAGCGACGCTCTTCATGGTCCTCCTCGCCGGCCTCGCCGCCCTCCTGCATCAGTACACCGGCGAGGCCGACCTCCTGATCGGCACCAACGTCACCCATCGCCACCGGCCGGAGGTGGAGGGGCTCATCGGCTTCTTCGTCAACAACCTCGTGCTGCGGGTCGAGGTCGCGGCCACGGCGAGCTTCCGCACCCTGGTGCGCCAGGTGCGCGAGGTGGTGCTCGACGCCTTCGCCCACCAGGACCTGCCGTTCGAGAAGCTGATCGAGACCTTGCGCCCGCAGCGCCGCGGCAGCTACGCCCCGCTCTTCCAGGTGATGTTCGTGCTGCGCACCTTCGAGCTCTCGGCCTGGCGGCTGGACGGGCTGGAGCTCGCGCCGATCGGGTTGCCGCAACGCAGCGCCAACTTCGACCTGATCCTGAGCCTCACCGACACTCGGGAGGGGCTCGAAGGCGCGCTGATCTACGACCGCGAGCTGTTCGACGCCGATTTCATCGCCGGCATGGCGCGGCAGCTCGAGGCCCTGCTCGAGCGGGTCGGGGCCGATCCGGACCGCCCGCTGCACGCCGTCGCCATCGCTCCCCAGGCCGAGCTCCTGCCGCTCGCCAGCAACTTCAATGAAGAGCTCTGAGCCGGGAGAGGCCTGAGCCATGTGCGGCATCGCCGGCTGTTTCGACCTCCGCGCCGCGGGCCGCGTCGAGCCCGGCGTAATCCATGCCATGACCGGGACCCTGGTCCACCGGGGCCCCGATTCGTCGGGCTGCCACGTCGAGCCGGACCTGGGGCTCGGCATCCGCCGGCTGAAGATCATCGACCTCGCGACCGGCGATCAGCCGATCGCCAACGAGGATGGCTCGGTGGTGATGGTGTGCAACGGCGAGATCTTCAACTACCGCGAGCTGCGCGCCGGGCTCGCGGCGCGGGGCCACGCCTTCCGCACCCGCACCGACGTCGAGGTGCTGGTCCACCTCTACGAGGAGCTCGGCCCCGGCCTGGTGCACCGCCTCAACGGCCAGTTCGCCTTCGCCATCTACGACCGCCGGCGCCGCCGGCTGCTGCTGGCGCGCGACCCGTTCGGCGTCAACCCGCTGTTCTACGCCCGCTTCGACGACCTGCTCCTCTTCGGCTCCGAGGTCAAGGCGATCCTGCGCCACCCCGCGGCCGAGCGCCGGCTGGACCTGGTGGGGCTCGACCAGGTGCTGTCGCTGCCCGGGCTGGTGAGCCCGCGCACGGCCTTCGCCGGCGTCGAGAGCCTGCGGCCCGGCCACACCCTGCTCGTCGCGGACGGGGCGCTGACGATGGCGGAGTACTGGGACCTCGACTATCCGGAACTGGGGGAGGCGGCGCCGGAGCCCGCCGAGGGGCCCTGCATCGCACGCTTGGCGGAGCTCTTCACCCAGAGCGTCGAGCGCCGGCTCCTCGCCGACGTGCCGGTGGGCCTGTTCGTCAGCGGCGGCCTCGACTCCTCGCTGGTGGCGGCGGTCGCCGCGCGGCTGACGCCCGGCGTCGAGCGCCACTCCTTCTCCATCACCTTCGCCGACCAGGAGATCGACGAGACGCGCTACCAGCGCCTGATCACCCGCGCCATCGGCAGCCGGCACCACGAGATCCGCTTCGAAGCGGAGTCGATCGCCGGCCTCCTGCGCGACATGGTCCGGCACTGTGAGTGCCCGGTCAAGGAGACCTTTGACACCTGCAACCTGGCCCTCGCCGCCGCGGCGCGGGAGGCGGGGATCAAGGTGGTCCTCGCCGGCCAGGGCGCGGACGAGCTCTTCGGCGGCTACCCCGGGTACCGCTTCGACGGCCTCGGAACGCGCCCCGAGACCGGCATGGACGGCGTCGAGACGGCGCTCGAGGAGGAGCTGCGCGAGCGCCTGTGGGGGGACCGCCTCCTTTTCTACGAAAAAGATCAGATTCCACTGCGTGAAACGAAGCTCGCACTCTATTCGTCTCAAGTCGTGGAACGGTTCACGGAGGTCGACTGCTTGAATCATCCGCTGGTCAACCGCGAGCGGCTGCGCAACCGGCACCCGCTCCACCAGAGATCGTATCTGGACAGCAAGCTGCGGCTGGCCGACCACCTCCTGTCGGATCACGGCGACCGCATGGTGATGGCGAGCTCGGTGGAGGCGCGCTATCCCTTCCTGGACGTGGCGCTGGTGGACTTCGTACGCACCCTGCCGCCGGCGATGAAAGTCAGGAGCTTTACCGAGAAATACATAATAAAAAAAATGTCTCGCGGCCTCGTTCCGGACCCGATCATCCAGCGCGACAAGTTCGGGTTTCGCGCCCCGGGTATCCCGCTTTTGCTGCAACGGCGCACCTCTTGGGTGGAGGATCTGCTGTCGAGCGAGACGGTGCGGCGCCGTGGAGTTTTCAATCCCGCAGTGGTCGAGAAACTACGTAAGGTTTATTCGCGGCCCGATTTCCGTCTCCAGCCCCACCTCGAAACCGATCTTCTGATGGTAGTCTTGACCGTGCACATCCTGTTCGAAGAGTTCGCGCTGTCCGGAGTGGCCTGAAGGGCACGGCGTCGACCCGGGAGAGCTCATGGCTGAACCGATCCATGCAATGGTGCGCCTCGCCGTCGCTCGCTGCGGCGAGCGGGTGGCGATCGAGTGGCAGGCGGAGGGGGAGGAGCGCCGGCTGAGCTACCGCGAGCTCGGCGGCGAGGTCGCCCGTCTGGCCGCTGCGCTGCGCGCCGCCGGTGCCGTGCCGGGCGATCGGGTGGCCATCCTGGGCAGCAGCGGCGCGGAGGTGATCGCCGCCATCCTGGCGGCGCTCGACCTCGGCTGTGTCTTCGTGCCGCTCGACCTCCACTTCCCGGCGGCGCGCCTGGAGGCCCTGGCGGCGGAGGTCCGGCCGCGCTTCTGGTGGATCGCGCCGCCGCTCGCCGAGTCGGCCGGCGGGCTGGTGGCGGACGCGGAGCAGGGTGCCGGCGGCACGGTCCTGCCGCTCGCCTTGGCTGCGCCAGGCGTGCCAGGCGCGGCCGGGGGCGCGGAGTGGCTCGCGAGCGCTGAAGCTGCCGGCGCCGATCCCGACTCCATGGCCTACGTCTACTTCACCTCCGGCTCGACGGGGCGGCCGAAGGGGATCGCCGGGCGACTCAAGGCGATCGACCACTTCATCCGCTGGGAGATCGAGACCTTCGGCGTGGGCGAGGGATGGCGGGTGTCGCAACTGACCTCGCCGGCCTTCGACGCCTTCCTGCGCGACGCCTTCGTGCCGCTCGCCGCCGGCGGCACCGTCTGCGTGCCGCCCGACCGCGAGACGGTGCTCGACGGCGTCCGGCTCGCCGCCTGGATCGACCGCCGGCGGCTCGACCTGGTGCACTGCACCCCGTCGGTCCTGCGCTCGCTCCTCGCCCAGCCGCTCTCCCCCGAGCGTTTCCCGGCCCTGCGCCACGTGCTGCTCGCCGGCGAGCCGCTGCTGCCGGCGGACGTGCGGCGCTGGCAGGACGTGTTCGGCAGTCGCATCGAGCTGGTGAACCTCTACGGCCCCAGCGAGACGACGATGACCAAGCTCTTCTACCGGGTACGGCCGGGGGACGGGACGGCGCAGGCGATCCCCATCGGGCAGCCCATGAGCGGCGCCCGCGCCATCGTCCTCGACGACAGCGGCCAGCCCTGCCCCCCGGGCAAGCTGGGGGAGATCTACCTGCGCACCCCGTACCGGGCGCTCGGCTACCTGAACCAGCCGGAGCTGACGGCCGAGGTCTTCGTGCAGAACCCGCTGAGCGACCGCGCGGACGACGTCGTCTACCGCACCGGGGACCTGGGGCGGGTGCGCGCCGACGGCGAATTCGAGATCGTCGGCCGCCGCGACCAGCAGGTCAAGATCCGCGGCGTGCGGGTCGAGCTCGCGCCGGTCGAGGATGCCCTCCGCTCCCACCCGGCGGTCACCGACCTGGCGGTGGTCGACCGCACCGACGTGCAGGGCAACAAATTCCTCTGCGGCTACGTGGTGCTCGCCCAGCCCGTGGAGATGGGGGAGCTGGGCCGTTTCCTGCGTGAGCGCCTGCCCGAGGCGATGGTGCCCTCGACCTTCGTCCGGTTGGAGGAGCTGCCGCGTACGTTGAACGGCAAGGTGAACCGCCGGGCGCTCCCCGAGCCCGGGCTCCAGGGCGGCCGCACCGGCGGCGAGTACGTGCCGCCCGAGACGCCGGTGGAGGTGGCGCTCAGCCGCATCTTCGGCGAGCTCCTGAACGTCCCCCGGGTGGGCGCCCTGGACAGCTTCTTCGACCTCGGAGGCCACTCGCTGCTGGCCACCCTGCTGCTGACCCGCATCCGGGCCAGCTTCGGCGTCGACGTCTCGCTCGGGCAGCTCTTCCGGACCCCGACGGTGCGCGGCCTGGCGCTCGACGTCACGCGGCTGGAGCTGGCGCAGGAGGAGGAGGACGTGGAGGCTCTGGTCCGGGAGGTCGAGGGGCTCTCAGGGGAGGCGCTGGCAGAGAGCCTGCGCCGGGAGGGGGAGGCGTGACGGTGAGCGGCGATCCGCTCGCGCGCCTGGCGCCGGCCCAGCGGGCGCTGCTCGAGCTGCGCCTGGAGAGGCGGCGCGCCGCCCGCGCGGCGGCGGGGATCGGGCCGCGGCCGGCCGGCGATGCGCCGGTGCCGCTCTCCTTCGGCCAGCAGCGGCTGTGGTTCGTCGACCAGATGGAGTCGGGGAGCAGCTTTTTCAACATCTGCGCCGCCGTCCGGCTGGAGGGGCGGCTGGCGGCCGGGGTGCTGCGCCGCGCCCTCGGCGACGTGGTGCGCCGCCACGAGTCGCTGCGCACCGTCTTCGTCGCCCCCACGGGAGCGCCGGGGGCGCAGCCGCTGCAGCGCGTCCTCGCCGCGGGACCCCCCGGCATCGCCGACCTGCCGCTGGCGGACCTCACGGCGCTGCCGGTGGAGCGCCGGGAGCCCGAGGCGCAGCGGCTGCTGGCGACCGGTACCGGCGCGCCCCTCGACCTCGCCCGCGGGCCGCTGCTGCGCGCCTGGCTGATGCGTCTGGGGCCGGAGACGCACGTGCTGGCCTGCGTGGTCCATCACGTCATCGCCGACTGGTGGTCGCTGGGGGTCCTGGTGCGCGACGTGGCGGCCCTCTACGCCGCCGCGGCCGGCCGCGCCTGCCCGCTGCCCGAGCTGCCGGTCCAGTACCCGGACTTCGCGCTGTGGCAGCGCGAGACCCTCGACGAGCGACGGCTGGCCGGCGCCCTCGAGGAGTGGCTGCGGCGGCTCGCCGGTGCCCCGAGCTTCCTGCCGCTGCCCACCGACTTCCCGCGCCCGGCCGTGCAGAGCTTCCGCGGTGCCGAGGAGCGGACGGACCTGCCGGCGGAGCTGGTGGCGGCGCTGCGCCGCTGCGGCCAGGAACACGGCTGCACCCTGTTCATGGTCGTCGTCGCCCTCTACGGAGTGCTGCTGCACTGGCTGACCGGCGAGACCGACCTGGTGGTCAGCGCGCCGCTCGGCGGGCGTGACCGCCGCGAGACCGAGGACCTGATCGGGATGTTCGTCGATACCCTCCTGCTGCGGCTCCGGATGTCCGGCAACCCCTGCTGGCGCGAGTTGCTGGGCCGAGTGCGCGAGGTGGTGACGGACGCCTATGAGCGCCGCCACCTGCCGTGCGACCGGATCATCCGCGAGCTCGCCCCGGAACGCAGCCTGGGCTACAGCCCGATGCTCCAGGCGGGTCTCAACCTGGTGGAGCGCGACCCGCTGGAGGAGGTGAGCTTCCCCGGCCTCGCCGCGCGCCGCTTCGATCTCGATCCGGGGATCGCCCAGTTCGAGCTCAACCTGGTGGTGGCGCGCGCGGCCGGCGGCCACTGGCTGGGGGTGCAGTACCGCACCGATCTCTTCCGGCGGGCCACGGCGCGGGGGCTGCTCGCACAGTTGCGGGCCCTCTTCGACCTCGCCGTGCGCCGGCCGGACTTCGATCTCCGCGAGGCGCGCGAGCTGCTGGCGGGCCTCGAAGAGCGCCGGTTGCAGGAGGAGAGGCGCAGCCGGCCGGCGTCCGCGGGGCCGCGCCGCCTGCGCACGGCCGCCGCGGACCGCCCGATTCACCGGTCACGCAGTGAAATCCACGACACCGAGGTGAGACGATGAAATTATTGCTTCAGGACCTCCGCTATGCCGGGCGCTTGCTGCTCAAGCACCCGGGGTTCTCCCTGATCACCATCCTGACGCTCGCCTTGGGGATCGGCGTCAACACGGCCATTTTCAGCATCATCAACGCGGTTCTGCTCACGCCCCTGCCCTATGGCACGCCGGACCGGTTGATGAGCATCTTCAGCGAGTTCCCGACGCTCGGGTTCGATCGTTTCCCGGTGTCCCCCCCCGAGTACCTGGGTTTCCAGAGCATGGCGCAGAGCTTCGACAGCGTCGGGGCCTACACCACGCAGCCCTTCAGCCTGATGGGGCGCGACGAGCCGGTGCGGGTCCTCGGCGGCCAGGTGACCGCCAGCCTGTTCACCACCCTCGGCGTGCAACCGAAGCTGGGGCGCGTCTTCTCCGCGGCCGAGGACGTGCCGCACGCCGACCCGGTGGTGATCCTGAGCGAGAGCCTCTGGCACCGGGTCTTCGGCGCGGATCCGAAGATCGTCGGCCGGCGGGTGATCGTCGACGGCACGCCGCGCACGGTGGTCGGGGTCCTGCCGGGGAGCTTCGACATCGGCGGCCTGCACCTGCAGCTCTACGTCCCCGCGGCCCTCGGCCCGCTCAACCCGGACCAGGCCGAGCTGCACAGCCTGTTCATGGTCGGACGCCTGCGCTCCGGCACCACGCTCGCCCAGGCGCGGGCGGAGCTCGAGGGCATGCTGGAGCGCTGGCCGCGGGAGCTGCCCAACCACCACACGCCGAAGAACCCCAAGCACCGTCTGGTGATCCGGCCGATGCTCGACGACCTGGTGGGGGAGACGCGGCCCAAGATGCGCCTGCTGGCCATCGCGGTCGGCTTCGTGCTCCTCGTCGCCTGCGCCAACGTGGCGAGCCTCCTGCTCGCCCGGGCCGAGGCGCGGCAGAAGGAGATCACTCTGCGCACCGTCCTGGGCGCCAGGCAGGGCGTGCTGCTGCGCCAGTTCCTGACCGAGAGCGTCATCCTTGCCCTGCTCGGCGGGGCGCTCGGGCTGCTGCTGGCCCGCTGGGGAACCAGTCTCATCCTCGCCGCCAACCCGGAGGCCCTGCCGCGGGTGCTGGCGACCGGCGTCGACGGCCCCGTCCTCTTCTTCACGCTGGCGGCCTCGGTGGTGAGCGGCATCCTCTTCGGCCTCGCTCCGGCGCTCTACACGCGCACCGCCGCCCTCGCCTCGAGCCTGCGCGACGGCGGGCAGCGGAGCACCAGCGGTGTGGCGCGGCGACGCGTCCGCGGCACCCTGGTGGGGGTGGAGATCGCCCTGGCCGCGGCCCTGGTGTACTGCGGCGTTCTCCTGCTCAGCAGCTTCTGGCGCCTGCAGCAGGTCAACCCGGGGTTCCAGCCGCAGGGCCTGCTGTCGTTGCGCCTCGACCTCCCCGAATCGACCTATCCCAAGGGGGAGCAGGTCGTCGCCTTCTACGACCAGCTCACCGCGCGCCTGTCCGCGCTGCCCGGCGTCGTCGGTGCGGCGGCGATGTCAGGCCTCCCCCCCAATCGCAGCGCCGACTCGAACGCGACGATCTTCGAGAGCATCCCGGCCGACCCCCATGGTCCGCCGCAGAGCGTCGACTACTGGCAGTACGCGACGGCGGACTACTTCCGCACGATGAAGATCCCGCTGATCTCCGGCCGCCTGTTCAACGCCTCGGACAATTCCCTCACGCCGCCGGTCACGATCGTCAACGAGACCATGGCGAAGGTGTTCTGGCCGGGCAAGAGCCCGCTCGGACAGCGCCTGCGCGCCACCGACCATACCGCCTGGATGACCATCGTCGGCGTGGTCGGCGACGTGAAACAGGGCGGTCTGCAGCAGAAGACCGGTACCGAGATGTACTTCCTGGAGTCGCAGTCCCAGGCGACGGTCGGCGGCGTGCCGCGCAGCCTGGCCGTCGTGGTGCGCGCCAGCGGCGACCTGGCAGGCATGACCCGGGCCGTGCGTAGTGAGATCCGGCGCATGGACCCGGCGCTGCCGGTGGACGACGTGCTGCCGATGACCGAGGTGGTCAGCCGGTCCATGGACCAGCCCCGCTTCCTCACGCTCCTGGTGACGGTTTTCTCGGCCATCGCCCTGGTCCTGGCGGCGATCGGGATCTACGGCCTGCTGGCCTTCACGGTCGCCGCGCGGACGCGCGAGTTCGGCGTCCGCATGGCGCTGGGGGCCGATGGCGCCGACGTGCTGCTCTCCGTCCTGCGGCAGGGGGCGCAACTGGTGATCATCGGCCTGACCTGCGGGGTGGTGGGGTCGTTGGCACTGGGGCGTCTGCTCTCCGGCATGCTCTTCGGCGTCAAGCCTTCCGATCCGTTGATCCTGGGAGCCGTCGTCGCCGTGCTGTCGCTGGTCGCACTCCTCGCCTGTTATGTGCCGGCGCGTCGGGCCACCCGGGTCGATCCCCTCATCGCCCTCCGCCAGGAGTGACCGATGGCGACGATGGAGGAGGCTGTCCAGGGGTTCAGGCTCTCCCCTCTCCAGGAGCGCCCATGGAGGCTCTCGCGCGACGGACGGGGAATGCCGTCCTATGCTCTGGGCGTCGCCTCGATCGAGGGAGAGATCGTCGCCGCGCGCCTGGAGGAGGCCCTCCGCCGGGTGGTGCAGCGCCATGAGGTGCTACGTACCACGATCCGCCTGCTGCCCGGGACCGGCATTCCGGTCCAGGTGATCGCCGGTCCCGTGAGCCTGCCGTTGCGGCGGACCGACCTCTCCGGCCTGCCGGTCGAGGCGCAGGAGCGCGACCTGGAGCGGCTGGCCGACGAGGTCTGCGTCCCCGCCGACGGCGGCGAAGGTCCGGCGGAACCGGCCCTGCGCGCCGTCCTGGCGCTGCTCGGACCACGGCGGGCGGCGCTCCTCCTGGCGCTGCCGGCGCTCTTTGCCGATGCCGCGACGTTCGACTGCCTGGTGCGGGAGATCGCGTGTTGTCACGCGGCGTTGCTCGCCGGCGAGGCGCAGCTCGGCGATCCGGTGCAGTACGTCGACATCGTCGCCTGGCAGCTCGAGCAGCGCTCCGGAGCGGAGAACGCAGCGGGTACCGCCTACTGGCGGCGCCTCTCGCTCGGCGGCGAGCCCGCGGTGCGGCTCCCCTTCGAGCGCGGCGCCCGCGGCGAGGACCACGTCCCCGGGCCGGGCTCCGCCTTCACCCCGCGTACACTGCGCCGGACGATCGTGGGGAAGCGGCTGGAGGGCATCGAGGATCTCGCCCGGAGTTCGGGCGCGGAGCTCTCCGACGTGCTGCTGACGGTTTGGAGGGTGCTGATCGACCGGCTGGTCAATCAGCCACGGGTGGTCATCGGCGTCGCCTTCCCGGGCCGTGACCACGAGGATCTCGACGAGGCCCTGGGGCTGCTCGCCTCCTCGGTCCCGGTGACGGGCGAGCTCGCCGAGGACCTGGGCTTCGACTCTGCGCTGTCGATCATGGCGCGGGCTGTCCGCATCGCCCGGCAGTGGCAGGGCGCTTTCGACTGGAGCCTCGTGTCCGGGCAGGGAGGAGGGGAGGACCCCGGGTTCGGCTTCTGCTTCGAATTCGGCGCCCAGCCCGCGCGCCGCGATGGCGGCCCGGCGAGCTTCCGGTTGGAGCGCTGGCAGACCTGGATCGACCGTTTCCGGCTCCGGCTGTCCTGTGTGCGCCGGGACGGGGCGATCGAGGCCGCCTTCGACTACGACGCCGCCGTCCTGGACGCGGTCGAGGTCGAGCGCCTGAGCGGCTGGTACCTTCACCTCCTCGAGCAGGTAGCGGCGGCGCCGTCCCGCCCCCTCGGCAGCCTGGAGTTGCTCACCGACGGCGACCGGGAGCGCCTCGCCGCGCTCAACGACACCGCCCTCGACCTCGGGGGCTGCGCCACCCTGCCCGGCCTCTTCGCCGCCCAGGCCGAGCGCTCGTGGGAGCGGACGGCCATGGTGCTCGGCGAGCGGGAGATGACCTACGGCGAGCTGCGGCAGCGGTGCGCCGCGCTGGCGCGGCACCTGCGCGCCGCCGGGGTCGCCACCGACCGGCGGGTCGGCCTCTGCGTGCCGCGGTCGTTCGACATGGTGGTCGGGATGCTCGGCATCCTGGAGGCCGGCGGCGCCTACGTGCCGCTCGACCCGGCATATCCCGCCGAGCGGCTGGCGTTCATGGTGGACGATGCGCGCGCCGAGGTGGTGCTGACGCAGCGCGGGCTCGACGCCGGCCTGCCCGCGGGCTGCCGGCGGGTCTACCTGGACGAGGCCGGGACGCTCCCGGCGGGGCCCGCGGCGGCTGCTGTGGACGGCGCGCCGGCCGCGCTGCCCGACAGCCTGGCCTACGTGATCTACACCTCCGGCTCGACGGGCCGGCCCAAGGGGGTGATGATCAGCCACCGCGCCATCCTCAACCGCCTCCTCTGGATGCAGCACGCCTTCCCCCTCGCGCCCGACGACCGCTTGCTGCAGAAGACCTCGTACAGCTTCGACGCCTCGGTGTGGGAGATCTTCTCGCCCCTCCTGGCCGGCGCCTGCCTGGTGCTCGCCGAGCCCGATGGGCATCGCGATCCCGCCTACCTGGTCCGTGCCGCGGCGGCGCACGGCGTCACCCACCTGCAGTTCGTCCCGTCGCAGTTGGAGAGCGTGCTCGACGAGCCGGGGCTCGCCGCCGCGGGCCGCAGCCTGCGCCGCGTGTTCTGTGGCGGCGAGGCGCTCTCCGCCGAGCTGTGCGCCCGTTTCTTCGCCCGGCTGGACGCCGCTCTGTGCAACCTCTACGGACCGACCGAGGTGGCGATCGACGCCACCTTCCATCGCTGCCTGCCGGGAGCTTTCGCGGCCGGGGCGAAAGGCGTGCCGATCGGCCGCCCGCTCGCCAACGTGCGCGGCCACGTGCTCGACCGCGCCCAGCGGCTGCTCGCCCCCGGCTTCCCCGGCGAGCTGTACGTCGCCGGCGCCGGTCTCGGCCGGGGCTATTTCGGTCGCCCGGCGCTGACGGCGGAGCGCTTCCTCCCCGACCCCTGGAGCCCGGCGCCGGGAGGGCGGCTCTACCGCACCGGCGACCTGGCGCGGCTGCGCCCCGACGGCGACCTCGAATACCTCGGCCGGATCGACGGCCAGGTCAAGGTGCGGGGCTTCCGCATCGAGCTCGGCGAGATCGAGGCCGTGCTCGCCTCCCATCCGGCGGTGCGGGAGGGGGTCGTCGCCGTGCGCGGGCAGCAGTTGGCCGGCTACGCGGTGCTCGGCGGGGCGGGGGAGCAGCCCAGCGCCAACGAGCTGCGGGCCTTCCTGGCCGCGCGCCTGCCGGAGTTCATGGTGCCCTCGGCCCTGGTGATCCTGAAGGCCCTGCCGCGCCTGCCCAACGGCAAGCTCGATCGCGGCGCGCTGCCCAAGCCGGGGCCGGTCGAGGCGCGCCGCGCCGGTCCGCGCAACGACTTCGAGGCCCTGCTCGCCGCCCTCTGGACAGAGGTGCTGGAGGTCCCCGAGGTGGGGGAGACGGACGACTTCTTCGCCCTCGGGGGCCACTCCCTGATGGGCATCCGGCTGAGCTCGCGGGTGCGCGAGGTGTTCGGCGTCGACCTCGGGGTGCGCACCCTGTTCAGGGAGCCCACCTTCGCCGCGCTGGCGGCGGCGATCTCCCGCGCGATGATGGCGGGCCTGCGCGAGGCGGGGGAGGAAGAGCCGGTCCGGCCGGAGACCCTGAGCGCCACGGCATTGCACCACCTGGCGCAGCGCCTCAGGGCGCGCCAGGCGGGAGCGGCGCCCATCCAGTCGCTGCCCAACGCCGCCGGGCCCTGGCCCCTCTCCTTCGCGCAGGAGCGCTTGTGGTTCCTGGAGCAGCTCGAGCCGGGGACCCCCTTCTACAACATCCCCGGTGCCGTGCGGCTGCGCGGCGGGCTGCGCCCCGAGGTCCTGACGCCGGCCCTGGCGGAGCTGGTGGCACGCCATGGGGCGCTGCGCACCACCTTCGGCGACCACGACGGCCGTCCGTACCAGGTGATCGCGCCGGCCGTCGCGGTAGGCCTGCCCCTGATCGACCTCACCGCGTTGCCGCCCGCGGCGCGGGAGGTCGAGGTCGAGCTGCTGGTCACCGCCGAGACCCGGCGGCCGTTCGACCTCGCCCGCGGGCCGCTCCTGCGGGTCGCCCTCTACCGCCTGGACGAGCGCGACCACGTGCTGGTCCACACCCTGCACCACATCATCTCCGACGGCTGGTCGTCGGAGATCTTCGTGCGCGAGATCACCGCCCTGTACCGGGCCTTCTGCGCCGGCCGCCCCTCGCCGCTGCCGCCGCTGCCCCTGCAGTACGCCGACTACGCGGTGGCGCAGCGCGAGCAGCTCGCCGGCGAACGGCTGGAGGCGCAGCTCGCCTACTGGCGCCGGCAACTGGCCGGCACCACGGGGCTGGAGCTCCCCGGCGACCGGCCGCGGCCGGCCGTCGAGACCTTCCGCGGGATGAGCCGGCCCGTGCACCTGGATGCCGCGACGACCCGCGCCCTCCACGCCCTGGCGCAACGCCATGGCGCGACCCTGTTCATGACCCTGCTGGCGGCCTTTCAGACCCTGCTCTGGCGCTACAGCGGGCAGACGGACGTGCCGGTGGGGTCGCCCATCGCCAACCGCAACCGCCGGCAGCTCGAAGGGGTGTTCGGCTTCTTCGCCAACACCCTGGTGCTGCGCACCGACCTCTCCGGCTCCCCCACGTTCACCGCGCTGCTGCGGCGGGTGAGCGAGGTCACCCTGGGCGCCTATGCGCACGAGGACCTCCCCTTCGAGCGTCTGGTCGAGGAGCTCCAGCCCGAGCGGGACATGAGCCGCAACCCGCTGTTCCAGATCATGTTCGTGCTGCAGAACCAGCCGCGCGAGGAGATCGAGCTGGAGGACCTCGCGGTCTTCCCCCTGCCGGTGGACTCGGCGACCGCCAAGTTCGACCTGACGATGTTCTGGCGTGAGGAGCAGGGGGCGCTGGCGGGCGTGGTCGAGCACAACAGCGACCTCTTCGACCGCGCCACGGTGCTGCGCTTCTACCGCCACTTCGAGAGCCTGATCGCGGCGGTGCTGGCGGATCCCGAGCGGCCGGCCGGCGCGCTGCCCCTGCTCTCGCCGGTGGAGCGCCACCAGATGCTGGCCGAGTGGAACGACGTTCCGGCCGCGGAGAGTCGCACGATCTGCGCCCACCGGTGGGTGGAGGAGCAGGTCGCGCGCAGCCCCGAATCCCTGGCCGCCGTCTTCGCCGGCCGCCGGCTCACCTACCGCGAGCTCAACGCCACGGCCAACCGCTGGGCGCACGGCCTGCGGCGGCGGGGCGTCGGACCCGAGTCGCTGGTCGGCATCTGCGTCGAGCGCTCCCTCGACATGGTGGTGGCGGCGCTCGCCGTGCTCAAGGCCGGCGGCGCCATCGTGGCCCTCGATCCGGCCTATCCGCGCGAGCGGCTGGCCACCATCATCCAGGACTCGGGGCTCGCCGTGCTGCTCACCGAGGAGGCCCTGCTGCGCCACTTCCCGGGTCACCGGGACATCGCCCTCTGCCTGGATGGCGGGGAGGAGCCGTTCGCCGGCGAGAGCGCCGGGAACCCGGTGAGCGGGGTGACGCCGGACAGCCCGATGTACGTCATCTACACCTCCGGCTCGACCGGGGCGCCGAAAGGGATCGTCGTCCCCCACCGGCAGTTCGCCAACCTGCTGCAGTGGCAGCTCGACGACTCGCCGCTCGCCGCGCGCACGCGCACCGCCCAGTACGCCACCTTCGGCTTCTGCGTCAGCTTCCAGGAGATCTTCACCTCCTGGTGCCGGGAGGGCAGCCTGGTGGTCGTCGACGAGATGACGCGCCGCGACATCGAGGAGCTGGGCCGCTTCGTGGCGGCCGAGGAGATCGAGCGCCTGCACCTGCCGTACGCCGCGCTGAAGCACCTGGCGGAGGTGCTCGCCGAGCGCCCGGAGCTGCCGGCGCATCTGCGCGAGGTGATCACCGCCGGCGAGCAACTGCGGGTGACGCCCGCCGTGCGCGCCCTGTTCGAGCGGCTGCCCGGCTGCAAGCTGCACAACCAGTACGGCGCGTCGGAGACGCACGTGGTGAGCTCCCTGACTCTCGCCGGCGATCCGGCGGCCTGGCCGGCCATCCCCGCGGTGGGACGCACCATCGCCCACGTTCGCATCCACCTCCTCGACGAGCGCCTGGAGCCGGTGCCGGCCGGCGTCGTGGGCGAGCTCTACGCGGGCGGCCTCGCCGTGCCGCGCGGCTATCTCAACGACCCTGTGCTGACGGCGCAAAAGATGGTCCCCGACCCCCACTCCGGGAGCTCGGGAGAGCGCCTCTACCGCACCGGCGACCTGGCGCGCTATCTGGCGACCGGCCTCATCGAGTACCTGGGGCGGCGCGACGGACAGGTGAAGATCCGCGGCTTCCGGGTCGAGCTGGGAGAGGTGGAGACCGTGCTCGCCCGCCACCCGGGGCTGCGCGACGTGGCGGTGGTGGCCCAGGGGGCGCCGGGCGAAGGGCAGCGGCTGGTCGCCTACCTGGTGCCGGAGGGGGAGCCGGCGCCGCCGTTCGAGGAGCTGCGCGCCTACCTGCGGCAGCTCCTGCCGGAGTACATGGTGCCGGCGGATTTCATGGTCCTGCCGGCCCTGCCGCTCAACGCCAACGGCAAGCTCGACCAGGCGGCGCTGCCCGTCGTCGCGGCGGCGGAGCGCGGCGCGGGCTACGTGGCGCCCCGCGACGCCGCCGAGGAGCAGCTCGCCGCGATCTGGGCGGACGTGCTGGGGCTCGAGCGGGTCGGCATCGCTGGCAACTTCTTCGAGCTCGGCGGCCATTCGCTGCTGGCGACCCAGGTGGTGTCGCGGGTGCGGGCGGCGTTCGGGGTGGACCTCGCCCTGCGCACGCTGTTCGAGGCGCCGACGGTCGCCGCCCTGGCCGCTCGGGTCTCCACCCTGCGGCGCGGCGCTCCGCCATCGCCCCTGCTCCCGCTCCCGGCAGGGGCGCGGGACCACTGGCCGCTCTCCTTCGCCCAGAACCGTCTCTGGTTCCTCGACCGCTTGCAGCCCGAGAGCACGACCTACAACCTGGCTCTGGGCCTGTGGCTGGAGGGGGAGCTCGACGTCGCGGCCCTGGCCGCGGCGCTCGGCGAGATCGTCCGCCGCCACGAGACGCTGCGCACCGTCTTCATGGCGGTCAACGGCGATCCGGTCCAGGTGGTGCGGCCGGCGGACGGGGCGTTCCTCCTGCCGGTCGTCGACCTCTCGGAGCTGGGCGCGGCGGCGGCGGAGGCGGAGAGCATCGCCGCCGCCGAGGCCGGGCGCCCCTTCGACCTCGAGCGCGGCCCGCTGTTCCGGCCGCTGTTGATGCGCCTGCCCGCGGCGCCCGGCCGGGCCGGGTATGCGCTGTTCGCCGGCCTGCACCACGTCATCGCGGATGGCTGGTCCCTGGGGGTGCTGGTCCGCGAACTCGGGGCGCTCTACGCCTCGTACCGGGCCGGCGAGCGGCCGCCGCTGCCGGAGCTGCCGCTCCAGTACCGTGACTTCGCCGTCTGGCAGCGGCAGTCGCTCGCCGGCCCGGCGCTCGCCGCCGAGGTCGACTTCTGGCGCCATCTGGCGAGCCTGCCGGCGCTGCTCGAGCTCCCCACCGACCGGCAGCGCCCCGCCAGGCGCTCGGGCCAGGGTGCGCTCCTCCCGTTCCGTATCGGCCGGCGGCTGACCACGGGCCTCGGCGAGCTCGCCCGCGGCGAGGGAGCGACCCTGTTCATGGCTCTCCTCGCGGGAATGGCGTCCTTCCTCTCCCGGCTCTCCGGGCGGGAGCGGTTGAGCGTCGGGACGCCGATCGCCAACCGCAGCCGGGTGGAGCTCGAAGGGCTGATCGGATTCTTCGCCAACCTTCTCGTGCTGCGCGGCGACCTGTCGGGTGACCCGAGCGCCCGCGATCTGGTGGCGCGGGTCCGGCAGGACTGCCTGGCGGCCTACGCGCACCAGGAGGTGCCGTTCGAGAAGCTGGTCGAGGAGCTGGCGCCCGAGCGCAGCCTGGCCTATACGCCTCTCTTCCAGGTGGCCTTCGCGCTCCAGAACGCGCCGCTGCCGGCGCTCGACCTCCCGGGGCTCCGGCTCACCCCCTGGGAGGTGGCGACGGACAGCGCGAAGTTCGACCTGACGCTGACCCTGACCGAGGCGGCGGGGGAGCTGGCGGGGGAGCTCGAGTACGCGACCGACCTGTTCGACCGGGTGACGGTGGAGCGCTGGAGCGGCTCCCTGCTGCACCTCCTGGCAGCCATGGCCGAGAGGCCGGAGGCGCCGGTGCTGGAGGCGCCCCTGCTGTCGCGGTGGGAGCGCCAGCAGTTGGTGGTGGAGTGGAGCGGGCCGGCCGAGCCCTCTCCGCAGCCGGAGGAGATTCCAGGTCTGCACGAGCGCTTCGCGGTGCAGGCGCAGCGCACGCCCGAGGCGCCGGCCGTCCACTGGCAGGGGGAGCGCCTGAGCTACGGCGAGCTGAACGTCTGGGCCGAGCGCCTGGCGGACGGCCTGGCCGTCCTGGGGGTTGCGCCCGGCTCGCGGGTGGCGCTGCGCCTGGAGCGCAGCGCGGGGATGGTGGCGGCGATCCTCGGAGTGCTCAAGGCGGGGTGCGCCTACGTGCCGATCGATCCCCAGCAGCCGCGGGAGCGGGTCGCCTTCGTGCTGGAGGACACCGGCGCGCCGCTGCTGGTGGTGGACGCAGAGGAGGAGCCGGTCGCCGGCTGGGACGGCCGCGTGGTGAGCCTGGCGGAGCTGGCCGCGGCGGGCGGCGGAGCCGTGGCCGCGGCTCGGCGCCTGGGGGGCACCCCGGCGGAGTGGCCGGCCTACGTGATCTACACCTCGGGGTCGACGGGCCGTCCGAAGGGCGTGGTGGTGAGCCACGGCAACGTCGCGCGTCTGTTCGCGACGACGCAGCGGTGGTTCGGCTTCGGGCCGTGGGACGCGTGGACGCTGTTCCACTCCTACGCTTTCGACTTCTCGGTCTGGGAGCTGTGGGGTGCGCTGCTTTACGGCGGCCGTCTGGTGGTGGTGCCGTACGAGGTGAGCCGCTGGCCGGAGCGCTTCCACGCGCTGCTGGCCGCGGAGGGGGTGACGGTGCTCAACCAGACGGCCTCGGCGTTCCGCCAGCTCCTGGCGGTGGAGCAGGAGGGAGGGGTGGAGGAGCTGCCGGCGCTGCGCTGGGTGATCTTCGGCGGCGAGGCTCTGGATCCTCGCATGCTGGATCCGTGGGTGGCTCGCCACGGCGTGGAGCGGCCGGGTCTGGTGAACATGTACGGCATCACCGAGACGACGGTGCACGTGACGTACCGCCGCCTGGGTGAGGCGGAGGTGCAGAGTGGGGAGAGCCTGATCGGCGAGCCTCTGGGGGACTGGTCGGTGCACGTGCTGGACGCGCGGGGCGAGCCGGTGCCGCTGGGTGTGGCGGGGGAGCTGTGGGTGGGCGGCGGGGGGGTATCGCAGGGGTACCTGGGGCGTCCGGAGCTGACGGCGGAGCGCTTCGTCCCGGATCCGTTCGCGAGCCGGGGGTGTGGTGGCGGCCGCCTGTACCGCAGCGGCGACCTGGGCCGCTGGCGTCGTACGGGGGAGCTGGAGTACCTGGGCCGGATCGATCACCAGGTGAAGGTGCGTGGTTTCCGCATCGAGCTGGGGGAGATCGAGGCGGCGCTGCGTTCCTGCCGTGGAGTCAGAGAAGGGGTGGTGCTGGCGCGGGAGGAGGCGGGTGGGGACAAGCGCCTGGTGGGGTACGTGGTGCCGGAGAGCGGCGAGGTCCTGCCGGTGGCGGAGCTGCGGCGGGAGCTTGCGGCGCGGCTGCCGGAGTACATGGTGCCGGCGGCGTTCGTGGAGCTTGCGTCGCTGCCGCTGACGGCCAACGGCAAGCTGGACCGGCAGGCGCTGCCGGCGCCGGGGGGAGCGCGTCCGGAGCTGGGGGAGGAGTACAGGGCGCCGCGCACGGCGGTGGAGAGGGCGCTGGCGGAGGTGTGGTCGCAGGTGCTGGGTGTGGACCGGGTGGGCGTGGAGGACAACTTCTTCACTCTGGGCGGGGATTCGATCCTGAGCCTGCGGGTGCTGGCGCTGGCGGGCGAGCGGGGGATCGCGCTGTCGCTGCCGGACCTGTTCCGCCACCAGACGGTGGCGGAGCTGGCGGCGGTGGCCGCCTCGGGGGCGGCGTCGGCCGCCCTCGCCCGGCCGGCCACCCACTCCTTCTCGCTGCTCTCGCCCGAGGACCGCGCGCTCCTGCCCGCCGATATCGAGGACGCCTACCCCCTGGCGGCCCTCCAGAGCGGCATGATCTACCACTCGGCCCTGGCGCCGCACGACCCCGCCTACCAGAACGTGGACAGTTGGCATGCCCGCGGGCGGTTCGAGGAGGGGCCCTTCCGCGAGGCGTTGCGGCGGGTGGTGGCCCGCCACCCCGTGCTGCGCACCTCGTTCGACCTCACCCGCTACAGCGAGCCCCTGCAACTGGTGCACACCCACGCGGAGATGCCGCTCGAGGTGGAGGACGTCCGGCATCTCTCCCCGGAGCAGCAGGAGGTGCTGATCGGCGAGGAGCTGGCGCGGCGCAAGGCGCACCTGCTCGACCTGGCGGCGGCACCGCAGCTCCGCTTCCACGTCTTCCTGCGCTCGGCGGACACCTTCCAGGTGACGCTCACCGAGAACCATGCCGTCTTCGACGGCTGGAGCCTGCACTCGACGCTGTCGGAGATCTTCGAGCTCTACCTCGCGTTGCTCAAGGGTGAGGAGCCGGAGCCGCCGCCGCCGCTCGACCTCCACTACCGGGACTACGTCGCGCGCGAGCGGCAGGCCCTGCTCTCGCCCGAGGCGGCGGCCTACTGGCAGCGCGTGCTGAGCGACAGCCCGCCCGTCGAGCTGCCGGCCTGGCCGCCCGAGCGGCGTTCCGCGGCCGGCCCGTCCCGGATGCGCAGCCTGCACCTGTGGGTCTCGGACGATGTCTTCTCCGGCCTCAAGGCGATGGCGCGGCAGGCCTCGGTGCCGTTCAAGGAGGTGCTGATCGCCGCCCACGTCAAGGCGCTCAGCCTGCTCACCGGGCAGCTCGACGTGCTGACCGGCATCACGTCCAACGGGCGTCTGGAGGAGCCCGGCGGCGATCAGGTGCGCGGGCTCTTCCTCAACACCCTGCCGCTGCGCGTCCGCCTCGACGCCACCCATACCTGGCTCGACCTGGCCCGCCAGGTGCTGGCGGTGGACCAGGAGATGATGCTCTTCCGCCGCTACCCCTTCGCCGCCCTGCAGCGCAAGTGGAGCGACCGCGCGATCTTCGAAGCCTCCTTCAACTACGTGCACTTCCACGCCGTGCGGGGGCTCATCGAGGGGGGGGAGCTGGAGGTGCTGGGGTTCCAGCGCGCCGAGGGGGGGAACTTCAAGTTCACCGCCAACTTCGTGCAGAACCTCGACGCCACGCGCTTGATGCTCGATTTCGTGGTCGATTCCCAGGCGGTCGGCGAGAGGGCGCTGGAGCGCTACGGCCGGGCCTACCTGGACGTGCTGGCGGCGATGACCGCGGCGCCCGGAGCCCGGCACTCCACGCTCTCCCTGCTCTGCGCAGCCGAGCGGCACCAGACGCTCCTGGAGTGGAACGACGGCGGACCCTCGCCGTTCAGGGGGGACCTCCTGCCGGAGCTCTTCGCCGCCCAGGCCGGCCGCACGCCGGAGGCGACGGCGCTCACCTGGCAGGGCGGCTCCCTGACCTTCCGCGACCTCGACCAGCAGGCCAACCGGTTGGCCAGGCACCTGCGAGCGGGTGGCGCGGCGCCGGAGGCGCGGGTGGGGATCCTGCTCGGGCGCTCGCCGGACCTCGTGGTCAGCATCCTCGCCACGGTCAAGAGCGGTGCCGCCTACGTCCCGCTCGCTCCGGAGTACCCGCGCGAGCGTCTGGCCTTCCTGGCCGAGGACTCCGCGCTCGACCTGCTGGTCACCGAGCGGCGCCTCCTCGACCGCCTGCCGCCGCAGGAGGTCCCCGTCGTCTTCGTCGACGAGGACGCGGAGGCGGTCGCCTCCCGGCCCGCGCACCCCCTGCGCTCCGGCCTGGCCCCGGACCACCTGGCCTACCTGATCTACACCTCGGGCTCGACCGGCCGGCCGAAGGGGGTCATGGTGACGCACGGCGGGCTCGCCAACTACCTGCTCTGGGCGCTGGCCAGCTACGGCGGTCCGGAGGGGGGCGCGCCGCTGCACACCTCGATCGGCTTCGACCTGACGGTGACGAGCCTGTGGTGGCCCCTGCTCACCGGGCGGTGCGTCGACCTGCTGCCGGAGAGCGAGGGGGTGGAGGGGCTCGTCGGCGCGTTCGAAGCCGGCGCCCGCTGGAGCCTGCTCAAGATCACCCCGGCTCATCTCGACGCGCTCGGCCACCTGGTGCAGCCGTCCGACCTCGCGGGGCGGGTCTCGACCCTGGTGATCGGCGGCGAGGCGCTCCACGGCGAGAGCCTCGACGTCTGGCGCCAGCACAGCCCGCAGACCCGGCTGATCAACGAGTACGGACCGACCGAGACGGTGGTGGGCTGCTGCGTGTTCGAGGTCGCGGCGGACGCCCCAGGGAGGGGGGCGGTGCCGATCGGCCGGCCCATCGCCGCCACCCGTCTCCACCTCCTCGACGCCAATCTCGACCCGGTGCCGCTCGGCGTGCCGGGCGAGCTCTTCATCGGCGGTGCCGGCGTCGCCCGCGGCTACTGGCGCAGCCCCGCCCTGACCGCCGCCCGTTTCGTGCCCGACCCGTTCGCCGGCGAGCCGGGAGGGCGGCTCTACCGCAGCGGCGACCTCGCCCGCCATCTTCTGGACGGCAGGCTCGAGTACCTGGAGCGGATCGACGATCAGGTCAAGATTCGCGGCTTCCGCCTCGAGCCGGGGGAGGTCGAGGCGGCGCTCGAGGAGCTCCCCGCCGTCCAGGGCGCCGTGGTGCTGGCCCGCGAGGTGACGCCCGGCGACCGCCGCCTGGTGGCCTACGTCGTCCCCGCCGCCGGCCACGCCGCCGATCCGGTCGAGCTGCGGAAAGGGCTCCTCGCCCGGCTCCCCGAGTTTGCCGTGCCCTCGTTCTTCGTCGAGCTCGAGCGCCTGCCGCTCACCGCCCACGGCAAGGTCGACCGGGCGAAGCTGGCGCAGGAACCGCTGCCGGAGATGCGGGTCCGCAGCGGCGTGGCGCCGCTGCCGGCGACGGCCCTCGGCCGGGTCGAGAGCGTGCTGGTGGAGATCTGCCGCCAGCTTCTGCGGCGCGAGAAGATCGGGATCCACGACAACTTCTTCGAGCTGGGAGGGGACTCGATCCTCGCCATCCTCCTCACCTCCCGGGCCCGTAAGGAGGGGGTGCACTTCGCGCCGGGAACCGTCTTCAAGCACCCCACAATCGCGGAGCTCGCCGCCGTCGCCAAGGGGCAGCGGGAGGCCCCGGCCGCTGCCGGGCCGGCCACCGGCGAGGTGCCCCTGACGCCGATCCAGCACTGGTTTTTCACCCAGGGCCTGGTGCGGCCGGAGCACTACAACCAGGCGTTGCTGGTCGCGGTCCGGCTCGACGGCCTGGCCGGCGGATCGGGCCCCGCCGTGACGGCTGCGTCCCGCGCGGCCCTGCTCCTCGCCGCCCTCGGCCATCTGCTGGAGCATCACGACTCGCTGCGGCTGCGCTTCGCGCCGGCCGCCACCTCCGGCTCCGGTGCCGCCGGCTGGCGGCAGTGGTACGCGGAGCCGGGGAGCGCGGCCCCGTTGACCTGGATGGACCTGGGGACGCTGGCGCCGGAAGCGCGGGATGCGGCGCTCGAGGCATCCGCGGCGGCGCTCCAGGAGGGACTCGACCTGGCGCGCGGGCCGGTATTGCGGACGGCGCTCTTCACGGCCGATGGCGGCGCGCCGGATCGCCTGCTCCTCATCGCTCATCACCTGGTGGTCGACGGCGTGTCCTGGCAGGTCCTGCTCGAAGACCTGGAGACCTGCTACCGGCAACTGGCGCGCGGCGAGGCGGTGCGGCTGCCGCCGCGCACCAGCCCGTTCCGGCTCTGGGCCGAGCACCTGCGGGAGCGGGGGCGCTCGGCGGAGCTCGCCGGGCAGGCCGGATACTGGCTCGAGACGCTCCGCCGGCCGTTCGCCCCCCTGCCGGTCGACGGGCCGGAGGTGCCGGAAGGGGACGATACGACGGGCACCGAGGGCACCGCGCGCCACGTCTCCACGGCGCTCGACGCCGCCGCGACCCGGGCCCTGGTGCAGGAGCTGCCGCGGGTGGCCCAGATCCAGGTCCTCGAGGTCCTGGTGGCGGCTGTGGCCGCGGCGCTCGCGGAGTGGACCGGCAGCCGCGCCCTGCGCCTGGACCTCGAGGGGCACGGGCGCGAGGAGGGGGCCGGCCTCGACCTGTCGCGCACGGTGGGCTGGTTCACCGCGCTCTTCCCGGTCGCCGTCGAGCTGCCGGAGGAGCGGGGGGGCCTCCTCGCGGCGGTCTGCCGGGAGCTGCGGGCGGTCCCGGAGCACGGCCTCGGCTTCGGCATCCTGCGCAGCTCGGGCCTGAAGACGGGGGACGAGATGCTCTCCCTCCCCGCCTCGCAGGTGGTGCTCAACTACCTGGGCCAGCTCGACGGCGCGGTGGGACCGGAGCGCATCTTCCGGCCGGCCACGCAGTCGGTCGGCGCCGTGCGCGACGCGCGCCAGCGCCGGCCCTACCTGCTCGAGGTCAGCGCCTTCGTCAGCGGTGGCCGGATGTGGATCGATTGGACCTACAGCGAGGTCCGCCACCGGCGCGCCACCATCGAGAGGCTGGCGGCGAGCTGCGTAGCCACGCTGCGCTCGCTGATCGCGCGGTCCGCCGCGCCGCCGGCCGAGCTCCCGGCGACCGCCGGGCGAGCCCGCGAGGTGGCCGGCTTCCCACTGGCCCGCCTGGGCCAGGCCACCCTCGACCGGCTCCTCGAAGAGGTCGCCGGCGAGGTCGAGGACCTCTATCCGGCGGCGCCCACCCAGCAGGGGCTGCTCTTCCACAGCCTGCGGGCGCCGGACTCCGGGGTCTACGTCGAGCAGCTCAACCTCGAGCTGACCGGACCGCTCGACGTCGCCACCCTGGAGACCGCCTGGAGGGCGGTGATCTCGCGCCACCCGGCGTTGCGCACCGGCTTCGTCTGGCGCAACCTGGAGCGGCCGCTCCAGGTGCTGTACCGCGAGGCCGAGCTCCCCTGGGAGCACCACGATTGGCGGGGGGTGCCGGCGGACGAGCAGCGCGCCCGGCTGGCCGGCTACCTGCGCGCGGACCGCCGGCGCGGCTTCGACCTCACCCGCGCGCCGCTGATGCGCCTGGCGCTCCTGCGGCTGGGCGACGACCGGCACCTGCTGGTCTGGACCCACCACCACGCGATCCTCGACGGCTGGTCGGTGCCGATCCTGCTGGGCGACGTCTCGCGGTTCTATCTGGCCGCCGTCCAAGGCGAGGGGGAGGGCGCCGCCGGGGTCGAGCCCGTGCGGCCGTACCGGGACTACATCGCCTGGCTCGAGGCGCAGAATCCGGCCCCGGGAGAGCGGTTCTGGCGCCGGACGCTGGCCGGCTTCACGCAGCCGACCCCCCTGGGGCTTCACGGCGCGGCGGTGTCCGCCGCGGACGCCGCGGGGGAGGAGGACCGGCCGGCCGCCTCCCACGGCGCGCACAACGTCAGCCTCTCCCGGGCGGCTACCGACGAGCTGCGCCGGTTCGCCAGCCGCCACCAGCTCACCCTGGGCACCGTGGCGCAGGCCGCCTGGGCGATCCTGCTGGCGCGCTACAGCGGCGAGCGGGACGTATTGTTCGGCCTCGTCTTCTCCGGCCGCTCGGCGCCGCTGCCCGGCATCGACCGGATCGTGGGCCTGTTCATCAACACGCTGCCGATGCGGACGGAGGTGCCGCCCGGTGAGCCGCTCGCCTCCTGGGTGCGCGCGCTGCAGGAGCGGCGTGCCGAGGCCGAGCGGTTCGAGCACGCCTCGCTCGCCGAAGTGCAGAGCTGGAGCGACGCGCCGGCCGGCCGCGCCCTCTTCGACAGCATCCTGGTGTTCGAGAACTACCCGGTCGACGAGGCGGTCCAGAGCTTCGCCCATGGGGCGCTGGACGTCCGCTGGGCCGACGCGCAGGAGCAGACCAACTATCCCTTGACCCTGTCCGTGGCGCCCGGTCCCCAGCTCCTCCTGCGGGTGACCTGGGAGCTGCGGCTGGGCGACGCGCCGGCCATGATGCGGCTGCTCGACCACCTGCGCACGCTGCTCGCCGGCATGGTCGAGCAGCCCGAAGCGCCGTTGGCCAGCCTGCCGCTGCTGAGCCCCGCCGAGCGGCACCAACTGCGGGTGGAGTGGAACGGCACGGCGCGGCCCTGGCCGGCCGGTACCCGGTACGCCGAGCTGTTCGCGCAGCAGGAGCGGCGGGCTCCGGAGGCCCTCGCGATCGCCAGCGAGCGCGGGAGCCTGACGTACGGCGAGCTCGGTGCGCTGAGCGAGCGCCTGGCGCTCGGCCTGGCCGCCAGCGGCGTCGGCGCGGAGAGCCTGGTGGCCCTGGTCCTGGACCGCGACCTCGAGCTCCTGGCGGGGATCCTGGGGGTCTTCAAGGCCGGCGCCGCCTACCTGCCCTTCGATCCCGAACGCCTCGGCCGCCGAGACGTGCAGACCCTGGTGCAGAGCGGGGTGCCGGTGGTCCTGACCAACGGCCGTCTGGCCGCGGAGCTCCGGCGCGACCTGGCCGCCGCCTCTCCCGCCTCTGTTCCGGAAGTCCTGGAGGTCGAGCGGCTGGCTGAGGAGGTCCCGGCCGGCCGCCGGCGCCCCGGCGCTCTCCCGGTCCACGGCGGCGAGCTCGCCTACGTCATCTACACCTCGGGCTCCACGGGCGTGCCCAAGGGGGCGATGGTCGAGCAGGCCGGGATGCTCAACCACCTGTGGGCCAAGGTCGCCGAGCTCGGCCTCGACGCCGGCAGCCGCATCCTCCAGTCCGCCTCGCCTTCCTTCGACATCTCGGTCTGGCAGCTCCTGGCGGCAGGTCTCGTGGGCGGCAGCGTGTACGTCGCCGACGCGGCCGCCGCACGCTCGCCGGAGCGGCTGTTCGAGCTGCTCGAAGGCGAGCGGATCACCGTCGCCGAGGTCGTGCCGGCCCTGCTGCGCGGGCTGCTGGACACGGCCGCCGACCGCCGGCCGGAGCTGGCGTCGCTGCGCTGGCTGCTGGTCACCGGCGAGGCCCTCCCGGCAGAGCTCTGCCGCCGCTGGCTCGAGCTCTATCCCCGGGTGCCGGTGCTCAACGCCTACGGCCCCACGGAGTGCTCGGACGACGTGACCCACCATGCCGTGTGGCAGGCCCCGGCCGCCGGCGCGGCCGGGGTGCCGATCGGCCGGCCGCTGGCCAACCTCCAGATCCATCTCGTCGATCCGGACCTGCGACCCATGCCGCTCGGCGTGGCCGGTGAGATCGCCGTCGGCGGCGTGGGAGTGGGGCGCGGGTACCGGGGCGACCCGGCGCGCACCGCCGCGGTCTTCGTCCCCGACCCGCTGGGACCCGTCCCGGGGAGCCGCCTGTATCGCACCGGCGACCTCGGCAGCCTGCTCGGCGACGGCACGATCGAGTTCCTGGGCCGCCTGGACGACCAGCTCAAGGTGCGCGGCTTCCGCATCGAGCCCGGCGAGATCGAAGCCGCGCTGCGCGATTGCGAGGCGGTGCGCCAAGCCGTCGTCGTGGCGCGGCTGACCGCCGCCGGCGACCAGCAACTGGTCGCCTTCGTCATCCCCGCCGGCGGCGCGCTCGACGTCGAGGCCGTGCGCCGCGACCTCGCCCTGCGGCTGCCCGACTACATGTGGCCCGCCGAGTACTTTGCGCTCGAATCCCTGCCGCTCACCGCCAACGGCAAGGTGGACCGCCGCGCTCTGGCGGCGAGCGCCGTGGCGGAGTCCCCCGGCAGCGCCTTCGCGGCCCCCCGCACCCGCATCGAGGAAACCCTGGCGGTGATCTGGGAGCAGGTCCTCGGCGTCGACCGCACCGGCGGCCGGGTGGGCCGGCAGGACAACTTCTTCACCCTCGGCGGCCACTCGCTGCTCGCCATCCAACTGCTTTCGCGGCTGCGCGATACCTTCGGCGTGAAGGTGACCCTGCGGTCGCTGTTCGACACTCCGACCATCGAGTCGCTCGCCACGCGCCTCCTGGCCCTGATGCGCGAGAAGGGGGCGGTCCAGGTGCCGCCGATCACCCGCGCCTCCCGCGACGGGGCGCTGCCGCTGTCGTTCGCCCAGCAGCGGCTCTGGTTCGTGCAGCAGCTCGACCCCGAGAGCTCGGCCTACAATGTGCCGATCGCGGTGAAGCTGGAGGGGCGGCTGAAGCCCGCGGTCCTGGAGCGCTGCTTCGCCGAGGTGGTGAGCCGGCACGAGACGCTGCGCACCACCTTCGTCGCCGTTGAGGGCGAGGCGGTGCAGGTGATCGCTGCCGAGAGCGCGGCACCGCCCTTCGTCCTGCCGCAGGTCGACCTCACCCGGCTGGGGGGGCGGGCCGAGGCGGAGGCCGGCCGTCTCGCCAGGGCGGAGTCCCGCCGTGCCTTCGACCTCCGCCGCGGCCCGCTGCTGCGTGCCCTCCTCCTGCGGCTGGGGCCGGCGACCCATGTCCTGGTGGCCACCATCCACCACATCGTCAGCGACGGCTGGTCGATGGAGCTGCTGGTGCGCGAGCTGGTGACCCTGTTCAGCGCCCACGCGAGCGGCCGGGCTCCATCCCTGCCTGAGCTGCCCGTGCAGTACGCCGACTATGCGGCCTGGCAGCGCGCCTGGCTGCGCGACGAGGCGCTCGCCTCCCACCTCGCGTTCTGGCAGGAGCAGCTCGCCGGCGTTCCCGAGGTGCTGGACCTGCCGTCCGACCGCCCGCGGCTGCCGGCGCCCACCGGCCGCGGCGGACGGCGGGCCCGCCTCCTCGGCGCGAGCCTGGAGCGCGACCTGCGCGACCTGGGCAGCCGTGAGGGGTGCACCCTGTTCATGACCGCGCTCGCGGCTTTCCAGGCGTTCCTCGCCTGCCGCAACGGCGGCAGCGACGTCCTCGTGGGCTCGCCGACCGCCGGCCGCAACTACAGCGAGATCGAGGGGCTGATCGGCTGCTTCGTCAACCTGCTGCCGCTGCGGGCCGACCTGTCGGGAGACCCTGGGATGGTCGATCACCTGCGCCGGGTGCGCCGTTCGGTGCTCGACGCCCAGCTCCACCAGGACGTGCCCTTCGACCTCCTGGTCGAGACGCTGCGCCCGCGGCGCGACCTCGGCTACAACCCGATCGTCCAGGTGGCCTTCACGCTGCAGGAGCACCAGGACGGGGTGCTGTCGGTCCCGGGGCTGGCTCTCACCTCGGTGCCGCTCGAGGCCGAGGGTGTCACGGTGCAGTTCGACCTCACCCTCAACATGGGGTGCGGGCCGCAGGGCCTCGTCGCCTCGATGGACTACAGCTCGGACCTGTTCGACGCCGCCACCATCGACGTCTGGCTGGCGGACTTCGAGCTGCTGCTGCGCGCCTGGTGCGAACGCCCGGAGGCGAGTCTCCCGGAGATGCGCCAGGCCCTGGCCGCCGCAGAGGGCCAGCGGAAAGAGGCCCAGGAGCAGGAGTTGCGCGCGGCGCGCAAGCAGAAGTTCGAGCGCCTCGGGCAGCGCCGGGAGAACGATGGCCCCCGCGGCCGCTCGATCTGAAGCGGGAGATCGATGGTGATGCAAGACACCGGCGTCCAGGGCTTTCGGCTCTCCCCGCAGCAGCGGCACCTCTGCGCGCTCCGGCAGGCGGACGCCGGCGAGGCGTACCAGGGGCGGTGCACGGTGGAGGTCGAGGGCCGCCTGGAGCCCGGCGCCCTGGCCGCGGCGCTCGTCCGGCTGGTGCGCCGGCACGAGATCCTGCGCACGTCGTTCCCCTTGCGCCCCGGCCTGACGCTGCCGTTCCAGGTTATCCGCGAGGAGATGGGGCCGGAGCTGTGCCACCTCGATCTCGCCGGGTTGCCGCCGGCCCGCTCGGCCGCCGAGCTCGGTCGCATCGAGCAGCAGTTATCCGCCGTCCCGCTGGACCTGCGAGGGGAGGCCGGCGGGCCTCTCCGCTGTTGCCTGGCGACCCTGGGCGGCGGGAGGTCGGCCGTGCTGCTGAGCGTCTCCGCCCTTTGCTCGGATGCGATCGGTCTCGAGAACCTGGTGGCGGAGCTGGCGGTGGAGCTGGCGGGGGACGAGCCCGTCGACCCCATCCAGTACGCGGACGTGTCGGAGGTCTTCCTCGACCTGATCGAGGCGGAGGACACCGAGGAGGGGCGGGCGTTCTGGCGGCGGCCGGAGCTGGCGCCGGGGGACGCCCTCCGGCTTCCCTTCGAGATCCCGCGACAGGGCGGCGGCTTCGCGCCCGCGGCGCTCCCGTGCGAGCTGGCGGGAGCGGTGCCGGCCGGGGGGGGCACGGGGGCCGGGGGCCTGCCGCCGGCAGCCCTGGCCCTGCTGGCCTGCTGGCAGGTTCTGCTGGGACGGTTGGCCGACCAGGTGGACGTGGTGATCGGCCTCAGCCTCGAAGGGCGCGGCTATGAGGGGCTCGACCGCGCTCTCGGCCTGTTCGCGCGCACGGTGCCCCTCCGCGTCCAACTCGCTCCGGAGCGCGGCTTCGCCGTGCTCCTGGAGCGGCTGGCCGAAGCGGTGTGCGCCGCCGCCGAGCGGCAGGACTACTTCGCCTGGGAAGAACCGCCGGGAGGCGCGCCGGCCTTCCTGCCGTACGTCTTCGAGGTCGAGCCGCGGCCGGCGTCCCGCCGCGCCGGGGACCTGCGCCTCACCGTCGCGCGCCGGGTCGTCCACACCGAGCGGTTCAAGCTGAAGCTGAGCTGCGCCGAGACCGCCGCCGGCTGGCGGGCCACCCTCTACTACGACCCCCGGCTGTTCGCCGCCCGCGACGTCGCCCGGCTGGCGCAGCGCCTCAGCACGCTGGCCGGCAGCGCCGCCGCGGACCCGGAGCTGCCGCTCGCCGAGCTCGAATGGGTGGGCGACGCCGAGCGCCAAGTGCTGCTGGTCGAGCGCAACCCGGCGGGCGAGGCCGCTGCCGCCGGCCGCTGCCTGCACGAGCTGGTCGCCGAGCAGGCGCGCCGCACCCCGCACGCCGCGGCCCTGCTGGCGGACGACCGGCAGCTCACCTACGCCGAGCTCGCGGCGCGCGCCGCCGGGCTCGCCCGCCGCCTGCGGCGGCTGGGGGTGGGGCGCGAGGAGGTGGTCGCGGTGAGCGTCGAGCGGTCGCCGGAAATGGTGGTCGCCCTGCTCGGCATCCTCGCCGCCGGCGGCGCCTATCTGCCGCTCGATCCGGCCTATCCGCAGGACCGCCTGGAGCTCATGCTGGAGGATTCCGGCGCCCGGGTGCTGGTCACCCGTGGCGAGCTCCTCGCGCGCCTGCCGGCCGCGGGGCTCGCGGTCGTCTGCGTGGACGACGGTGCTCCGGATGCTCCGGACCTTGCCGGGCGCCCCGGCGAGGCCGCCGCGCCGCCGTCGACGCCCGAGGACCCCGCCTACGTCATCTACACCTCCGGCTCGACGGGGCGGCCGAAGGGGGTCGTCGTCTCCCACCGTGCGATCGTCAACCGTCTCCTGTGGATGCAGCGCGCCTTCCCGCTCGGGGGGGACGACCGCGTGCTGCAGAAGACCCCCTACAGCTTCGACGCTTCGATCTGGGAGATCTTCCTCCCCCTCCTGAGCGGCGCGCTCCTGGTGCTGGCGGAGCCCGGCGGTCATCGGGACAACGCCTACCTTCTCAGGACCATCGCCGAGCAGGGGATCACGGTCCTGCAGCTCGTCCCCTCGCAGCTTTCGACCTTCCTCGGACAGGAGCGGGTGGCCGCGGACGGGGCCGGCCTGCGGCGGGTGTTCTGCGGCGGCGAGGCCTTTCCCACCGAGACCGCCGAGCGCTTCTTCACCCTTCTCGGGGCCGAGCTGTGCAACCTGTACGGTCCCACGGAAGCGGCGATCGACGCCACCTTCCATCGCTGCACGCCGGCGGAGGTGGCCGCGCGCGCCGCCCTCACCCTGCCCATCGGCCGCCCCCTGACCAACGTCCAGGTCTACCTGCTCGATGCCCGGCAGCGGCTGGTGCCGGACGGTCTGCCGGGAGAGCTCTACATCGGCGGTGCCGGCCTCGCCCGCGGCTATCTCGGCCGCCCCGAGCTGACCGCCGAGCGCTTCGTGCCCAACCCCTTCTCCAGCCGCCCCGGCGAGCGCCTCTATCGCACCGGCGACCGCGTGCGCTACCTGGCCGGCGGCGAGATCGAGTTCCTGGGACGGATCGACGGCCAGGTGAAGATCCGCGGCTTCCGCATCGAGCTGGGCGAGGTCGAGGCGCTGCTGGCGCAGCACCGGGGCGTCCGGGAGGCGGTGGTCGTGGCGCGCGAGGCGCCCGGCGGCGGCGACCTGCGCCTGGTGGCCTACTTCGTCCCGGCGGGAGGGGCTGCGGCCGGGCGGCCGCTCTACCGCCTGCCCAACGGCCTGGAGGTGGCCTACCTCAATCGCAACGAGACCGACCTGATCTATCAGGAGATCTTCCAGGACGAGGTCTACCTGGCCCACGGCATCACCCTGCGGGACGGCGCCTGCATCTTCGACGTCGGGGCCAACATCGGGCTGTTCTCGCTGTTCATGGGGCGCCGGTTCCGCGGCGTCCGGCTCTACGCCTTCGAGCCGATCCCGGCCACTTTCGAGGCCCTGAAGGCCAACGTGGCGCTGCACGGGATCGACGTCCGCCTCTACCCGTGCGGCGTCGGAGCCTCGCCGGGGTCCGCCAGCTTCACCTTCTATCCCCACTGGTCGGCGATGTCCGGCGCCTACGCCGACGAGCGCGAGGAGGTGGAGATCAGCCGCCTGGCGCTCGCCAACCAGCGCGACCTCGGGGGCGAGGAGGTGTCCGAGCTCCTCGCCGACCGCTTCCGCGACAAGCAGGTCCTCACCTGTCCGTTGCGCACGCTCTCCGAGGTCATCCGCGAGGAGGGGATCGAGCGCATCGACCTGCTCAAAGTGGACGCGGAGAAGAGCGAGATGGACGTGCTGGCGGGGCTCGCCGCGGACGACTGGGAGCGGATCGACCAACTGGTCATCGAGTTGCACGACGGCGACGTGGCGGCCGGAGCCGGACCGGGTGGGGAGGGCAGCCGTCTGGAAGGGCTGATGGGCCTGCTCGCGGGGCACGGCTACGACGTGGTCTGCGATCAGGACGTCCTGCTCGAAGGGACCGGGATGTACAACGTCTACGCCATCCACCGGCAGCGGGTGGCGGCGCGGGTCGCGGGCCCGGAGCCGGCGGTGGCGGAGGCCGGGAGCGCCGCCATGCCGGCGACCGCCGGCGACCTGCGGGCCTACCTGGCCGCGCTACTGCCCGAGTTCATGCTGCCGTCGGCCTTCGTGCCGCTGACCGCGCTGCCGCGCCAGCCCAACGGCAAGCTGGACCGCCGGGCCCTGCCGGAGCCGGAGAGCGCCGTGCCACAGCGGGAAGGACCCCGGGCTCAGCCGCGCAACCCGACCGAGGAGCTGCTCGTCGAGCTGTGGGCGCGGCTGCTGGGCGTCGAGCAGGTAGGGCTGGACGACGACTTCTTCGAGATCGGTGGCCACTCCCTGCTCGCCATGCAACTGATGTCGCAGGTGCACTCGCTGTTCGGCGTCGAGGTCAAGGTCCGCAGCCTTTTCGAGGCCCCGACGGTGGCCGGGCTCGCCGCCGCCGTGACGGCGGCTCGCCGCGTCGCCCGGGAGCGCGAGATCCCGCCTCTGCGCCCCCTGCCCCACCCGGACCCGCCGCCGCTCTCGTTCGCCCAGGAGCGGCTCTGGTTCCTGCAACAGCTCGCCCCCGAGTCCACGGCCTACAACCTGCTCCTCGCCGTGCGCTTGGAGGGGTGGCTCGACGTCCACGCGCTGGCGGCGGGCCTGCGCGAGGTGGTGCGCCGGCACGAGACGCTGCGCACGACCTTCGAGATGATAGGGGGAGTGGGGGAGAGGCCGGTGCAGGTCGTGGCGCCGCCCGGCGTCCCGGGCGAACCCGGTGCCATCCTGCCCGTCGTCGACCTCTCCGGGCTCGGCGCGCGAGCGCAGGGCGAGGCGAAGGAGCTTGCCGAGCGCGAGGTCGGCCGTCCTTTCGACCTGGCGCGCGGGCCCCTCTTCAGACCGCTTCTGGCGCGGCTCACGTCGCAGGACCACGTCATCCTCGCGCCCCTCCACCACCTGGTGAGCGACGGCTGGTCGAACGGCGTGCTCCTCGGCGAGCTGGTGGCGCTCTACACGGCCCACGGCGAGGGCCGGCGGGCGGTGCTCCCGGAGCTCGCCGTGCAATATCGCGACTATGCCCTCTGGCAGCGGCAGTGGCTGTGCGGCGAGCACCTGGAGGCGGAGCTCGCGCACTGGCGGGAAGAGCTGCGCGGACTGCCGGCGCGCCTCGACCTCCCGGGTGATCGGCCCTACCCCGCGGTGCAGACCTACCGCGGCGAAGGACTGCGGCTCGCCTGGGGAGGCGGGCTGGCGGAAGGCCTCAAGGGCCTCGCCCGGGCCGAGGGCGCCACGCTCTTCATGACGCTCCTCGCCGGCTTCGGCGCCCTGCTGTCGCGATGGTCCGCCCAGCCGGACCTGGCGATCGGGACGGTGATCGCGGGGCGCAACCGGGTCGAGGTCGAGAACCTGATCGGCCTCTTCGTCAACACCCTGGTGCTGCGCGTCGACCTGCGCGGCGCGGCGAGCTTTCGCGAGTTGCTCGCCCGCGTCCGGCGTGCCACGCTGGAGGCGTTCGCGCACCAGGACCTCCCGTTCGAGAAGCTGGTCGACGAGCTGGCGCCCGCGCGCAGTCTCGCCTATTCGCCGCTCTTCCAGGTCCTCTTCGTGCTCCAGAACACCCCCGGGCACGCCGCCGCTCCGGCCGGGCTCCGGCTGATGCCCTTCGAGGTGGAGGGCCAGGGCGCTCAGTTCGAGCTCAGCCTGAGCCTGGCCGAGACCGGACTGGGGCTCGAGGGCTCGCTGGTCTACAGCACCGACCTGTTCGATCGCCCCACGGTGGAGCGGCTTGCCCGCCAGCTCCGCAGCCTGCTCGCCGCCGCCCAGGGCGATGCGGGAGGCCGGCTCGGGGAGCTCTCGCTCCTCTCCGCCGCCGAGCGCGCGCAACTGCTGCGGGAGTGGAACGACATGGCGGCGCCTCTTTCTGGCCTGCGGGTGCATGAGCTCATCGCGGCCCAGGCACGGCGGCGGCCGGCCGCGCCCGCCGCCGGCTGCGGCGAGGAGTGGCTGACCTACGGCGAGTTGGCCGGCCGGGTGACCCGGCTCGGGTACCGCCTCCTGGAGCTCGGCGTGCAGCCGGAGACGGTCGTCGGCATCGCCGTCGAGCGCTCGCTCGAGATGCTGATCGCGGCCCTGGCGGTGCTGGAGGCAGGGGGCACCTACCTGCCGCTCGACCCCGGATACCCCCCGGAGCGGCTGTCCTTCATGCTGGAGGACAGCGGCGCGCGGGTGCTGCTGACCCACAGCCGGCTCCTCGGCCGGCTCCCCGCGCACGCCTGCTGCGTCCTCTGTGTCGACGGCGAAACGGGGGCGGCGCCGCCGGCCGCGGCCGGGCCCGCCGCGACCGTGGGCCCGGAGCGCCTGGCCTACGTCCTCTACACCTCCGGCTCGACCGGCCGTCCGAAGGGGGTGCAGGTTCCGCACGGCGCGCTCTCCAACGTGCTGGAATCGATACGCCGGGAACCGGGCCTGGGCGAGGGGGACCTGCTGCTCGCCGTGACTTCACTGTCGTTCGACATCGCCGCGGTCGAGCTGTTCCTGCCGCTGATGGTCGGGGCGCGGGTCCTGATCGCCACGGCGGAGGAGACGGCCGACGGCGCGCTCCTCCTCGGCCGTCTCGCCGGCTCCGGGGCCACGGTCATGCAGGCGACTCCCGCCACCTGGCGGATGCTGCTCGCCGGGGGCTGGAGCGAGGCCGGCGCCCTGCGCCTGGCGATGACCGGCGGCGAGGCGCTGAGTGGCGACCTCGCCGCTCTCCTGGTGCGGCAGGCCGGGGAGGTGTGGAACCTCTACGGCCCCACCGAGACGGCGATCTGGTCGGCGGTGTTCCGAGTCGCGGTCCCGTTCTCGACATCCGGGACGTCTGCAACGGTACCGATCGGCCGCCCGATCGCCAACACCGGCCTCCACGTCCTCGAACCCACCTTCGAGCCGGCGCCGGTGGGAGTCCCCGGCGAGCTCTTCATCGGTGGCTCCGGGGTGGCCCGCGGCTACGCCGGCCGGCCGGACCTGACCGCGGAGCGCTTCGTGCCCGACCCGTGGAGCGGGGTTCCCGGAGCCCGTCTTTACCGCACGGGCGATCTGGCGCGCCTGCGTTCCGACGGCGTGATCGAGTTCCTGGGGAGGACCGACCATCAAGTCAAGGTCCGTGGCTTCCGGATCGAGCCCGGGGAGATCGAAGCGGCGCTCTGCCGCCATCCCGGCATCGACGTCGCGGTGGTGGTGCCGCGCGGCGTCGGCGTCCCGGTGCTGGTCGCCTACGTCGTCCCGGCGGCTGGCCGCGCCGCGCCCGCGAGCGCCGAATTGCGCGAGCACCTGCGCCGCAGCCTGCCGGAGCACATGATCCCCGCAGTCTTCATGCCGCTCGCCGCGCTGCCGCTGACGCCCAACCGCAAGATCGATCGCAACGCCCTGCCGGACCCCGACGCCGGGGTCCGGCCCGAGGACGGCCGCATCGCTCCGCGGACGCCCACCGAGGAGCTGGTCGCGGGGGTCTGGGCGGAGGTGGTGCGCGCGGAGCGGATCGGCGTCGGGGAGAGCTTCTTCGAGCTGGGGGGACACTCGCTGCTCGCCACTCAGGTGGTCTCCAGGTTGCGCCAGGCGTTCGGCGTCGAGCTGCCGGTGCGGGCGCTGTTCGAGGCGCCCACCGTGGAGGCCCTGGCGCAGCGTATCGACACTGCGATGCGGCAGGAGCGGCGGACCCTGCTGCCGCCCATCGTGCCGCTGCCCCGCGACCAGGAGGGGCTGCCGCTCTCGTTCGCACAAGAGCGGCTCTGGTTCCTGGACCGCCTGCAGCCGGGCAGCGTCCAGTACAACATCGCCCACGCCCTGCGGATCCTGGGCGGGCTCGACGTCGCGGCCCTCGCCGCCGCGCTCGCCGGTGTCGTGCAGCGTCACGAGGTCCTGCGCAGCCGCTTCACCAGCGGCCCCTGGGGCGAGGCGCGGCAGATCGCCGCCCCCTCCCTCCAGGTCGACCTCCCGCTCTGCGACCTGGGGGCGCTGCCGCCGGCGGCGCGGGAGCGCGAGGCCATGCGCCTGTCGCGCGAGGAGGCGCGCCGGCCGTTCGATCTGGCCTCCGGGCCGTTGTTCCGCGCCCGCCTGCTGCTCCTCGGTGGCGAGCACCTGCTGCTGCTGAGCCTGCATCACGTCGTCTCCGACGGCTGGTCCGCGGGGATCCTGGTGCGGGAGGTCTCCGCCCTCTACTCGGCCGCCCGGAGCGGCGGCGCGAGCACCCTCCCGCGGATGCGCATCCAGTACGCGGACTTCGCCGCCTGGCAGCGCGGGTGGCTCGCCGGAGAGGCCGGCCGGACGCAGCTCGACTACTGGCGCCATCAGCTCGCCGGCACCCCCGCGATGGTCGATCTGCCGGCCGATCGGCCGCGCCCGGCCGTGCAGACCTTCCGCGGTGCCAGCCGGCCGCTCGCGGTGCCGGCGAGCCTGGCGCGCCGCAGCCTGGCGCTCGCCCGGCGGCACGACGTGACACCGTTCATGGCCCTGTTCGCCGCTTTCGCGGCCCTGGTGCACCGTCTCTCCGGCCAGCCGAGGTTCCTCGTCGGCTCGCCGATCGCCAACCGGAACCGGCCGGAGATCGAGGGGTTGATCGGGTTCTTCACCAACACCCTCATCCTCACCTCCGACCTCTCCGGGACGCCACGCTGGAGCGAGCTGCTGCGCGACGTTCGCGAAACCGCCCTCGCCGCTTACGAGCACCAGGACCTGCCGTTCGAGAAGCTGGTGGAGGAGCTGGCGCCCGAGCGCAGCCTGGCGCACACCCCTCTGGTCCAGGTCGTCTTCGCCCTGCAGAACGTGCCGGCCGAGAGGATGGAGTCCGGAGACGGGGCCCTGCGGTTCGTGCCGGCCGCCGTCGACTCGGGAGCCGCGAAGTTCGATCTGACGTTTTCCCTGACCGAGACGGAGGGGGGGCTGGCGGGGGACTTCGAGTACGCGACCGACCTGTTCGACGCCATGACGGTGGAGCGTTGGGGCGGAGCTCTGCTGCGCCTGCTGGAGGAGATGGTCGAAGAGCCGGAGGCGCCGGTGCTGGAGGCGTCCCTGCTGTCGCGGTGCGAGCGCCAGCAGTTGGTGATGGAGTGGAGCGGGCCGGCCGAGCCCTCTCCGCAGCCGGGGGAGAGCGTGGAGATCGTGGGGCTGCACGAGCGCTTCGCGGAGCAGGCGCAGCGCACGCCGGAGGCGCCAGCCCTCCACTGGCAGGGCGAGCGCCTGAGCTACGGGGAGCTGAACGACTGGGCCGAGCGCCTGGCCGCCGGCCTCGGGGCCCTGGGGGTGGAGCCCGGCTCGCGGGTGGCGCTGCGCCTGGAGCGCAGCGCGGGGATGGTGGCGGCCATCCTGGGGGTGCTCAAGGCGGGGTGCGCCTACGTGCCGGTCGATCCGCAGCAGCCGCGGGAGCGGGTGGCCTTCGTGCTGGGGGACACCGCCACGCCGCTGCTGGTGGTCGACGCGGAAGGCGAGGAGCCGGTCGCCGGCTGGGACGGCCGCGTGGTGACGCTGGCGGAACTCGCCGCGGCCGGTGGCGGAGCCGTCGCCGGGCAGGGCGCTCGGCGCCGGGCGGGCACCCCGGCGGACTGGCCGGCCTATGTGATCTACACCTCGGGGTCCACGGGTCAGCCGAAGGGCGTGGTGGTGAGCCACGGCAACGTCGCGCGCCTGTTCGCGACGACGCAGCGGTGGTTCGGCTTCGGCGCGTCGGACGTGTGGACGCTGTTTCACTCCTACGCTTTCGACTTTTCGGTGTGGGAGCTGTGGGGTGCGCTGCTCCACGGGGGCAGTCTGGTGGTGGTGCCGTACGAGGTGAGCCGTTGGCCGGAGCGCTTCTACGAGCTGCTGGTCGCGGAGGGCGTGACGGTGCTCAACCAGACGGCCTCGGCGTTCCGCCAGCTCCTGGGGGTGGAGCCGGAGGGCGGGGCGGGGGATCTGCCGGCGCTGCGCTGGGTGATCTTCGGCGGCGAGGCTCTGGACCCTCGCATGCTGGGTCCGTGGGTGGCACGCCACGGTATGGAGCACCCGGGCCTGGTGAACATGTACGGCATCACGGAGACGACGGTGCACGTGACCTTCCGGCGCCTGGGAGAGGCGGAGGTGCTGCGCGGGGAGAGTGTGATCGGCGAGCCTCTCGGGGACTGGTCGGTGCACGTGCTGGATGCCCGGGGCGAGCCGGTGCCGTTGGGAGTGGCTGGTGAGATGTGGGTGGGCGGCGGCGGGGTGTCGCAGGGCTACCTGGGCCGTCCCGGTCTGACGGCGGAGCGCTTCGTCCCCGATCCGTTCCCGAGCCGGGGATCTGGGGGCGGCCGCCTGTACCGCAGCGGCGACCTGGGCCGCTGGCGGTCGTCGGGAGAGCTGGAGTACCTGGGGCGGATCGATCACCAGGTGAAGATCCGTGGCTTCCGCATCGAGCTGGGTGAGATCGAGGCGGCGCTGCGGGGCTGCCATGGAGTGCGGGAAGGGGTGGTGCTGGCGCGGGAGGACGTGGCGGGAGACAAGCGTCTGGTGGGCTACGTGGTGGCGGAGAGCGGGGGAGGAGGCCTGTCGGTGTCGGAGCTGCGCCGGGAGCTTGCGGAGCGCCTGCCGGAGTACATGGTGCCGGCGGCGTTCGTGGAGCTGGCGTCGCTGCCGCTGACGGGCAACGGCAAGCTGGACCGCCGGGCGCTGCCGGCGCCGGGCGGTGCGCGCCCGGAGCTGGGCGAGGAGTACAGGGCGCCGCGCACGGCGGTGGAGACGGCGCTGGCGGAGGTGTGGTCGGAGGTGCTGGGGGTCGACCGGGTGGGGGTGGAGGACAACTTCTTCACTCTGGGCGGGGACTCGATCCTGAGCCTGCGGGTGCTGGCGCTGGCGAGCGAGCGGGGGATCGCGCTGTCGCTGCCCGACCTGTTCCGCCACCAGACGGTGGCGGAGCTGGCGTTGGTTGCAGCGTCCGCGTCCGCGGCCTTGCCGGCCGGCCCCGCGCGGCCGGTCACCCACCCGTTCTCGCTGCTCTCGCCCGAGGACCGCGCGCTCCTGCCTGCCGGCGTCGCGGACGCCTACCCGGTCACCCAGCTCCAGGCGGGGATGCTCTACCACATGGAGCTCACCCCCGACTACCCGCTCTACCACAACGTCGACAGTTGGCGGGTGCGCGGCCGGCTCGTCCCGGAGAGGCTGGACGAGGCGGTGCGGCGGGTGGTGGCCCGCCACCCCGTGCTGCGCACCGCGTTCGACCTCACCCGCTACAGCGAGCCCCTGCAACTGGTGCACCGCGAGGCCCCCTCGCCGCTGGTGGTGGAAGACTGGCGCCACCTCCCGGCCGGCGAGCAGGAGGCGCTGCTCGCCGCGCGCCTGGCGAGCGAGAAGCGGCATACCTTCGACCTGTCGCGGGCACCTCAGCTCCGTTTCCTCGTCCATCTGCTCGACGAGGAGCTTTTTCAGTTCACCCTGGTCGAGAACCACGCCATCCTCGACGGCTGGAGCCTGCACGCCACGCTCTCGGAGATCTTCGAGCTGCACTACGCCCTCCTGCGCGGCGAGGCGCCGCCGGAGCCGGAGCCGCTGCCCCTCACCTTCCGCGATTACGTGGCGCTGGAGCGGCAGGTGCTCGCGGCGCCGGAGGCCGAGGCCTACTGGCGGGACGTGCTCGCCGGCCTGCCGCCGGCCGAGCTGCCCGCCTGGCCGGGCGCCGACCAGGCGGGGCCGCGGATGCGTACCCTGCAGGTGGCGATCCCGCCGGCGGTGCAGGCCGGCCTGCGCGACTTCCGCCACGCGGCCGCGGTGCCGCTCAAGAGCGTCCTCGTCGCGGCTCACCTCAAGGTGATGAGCCTGGCCCACGGCCGGCCCGAGGTGGTCCTCGGCATGGCGTCGAACGGCCGGCTCGAAGAGGCCGGCGGCGACGAGGTCCGCGGCCTGTTCCTCAACACCCTGCCGCTGCGCTTCCGGCTGCCGGAGGGCTCCTGGATCGACCTCGCCCGGGCCGCCTTCCGGGCCGAGCAGGAGATGCTCCCCTTCCGCCGTTACCCCTTTGCGGCGCTGCAGCGCCGGCAGGGCGAGCAGCCGCTCTACGAGGTGGCGTTCAACTACATCCACTTCCACGTGGCGCGCGACCTCATGCGCTCGGGCGACCTCGAGGTGCTGGACTTCCGCCGCGCCGAGGGGGCGAGCTTCAAGCTCCTGGTCGGCTTCTCGCAGGACCTCGAGGGGACCCAGGTCTCCCTCGACCTCGACTACGACGCCGCAGCGCTGCCCCCGCTCCAGGTGGCGGCGCTCGGGGAGAGCTTCGTCGCGGTCCTGAGCGAGATGACGGCGCACCCGGCGCGCTCGTGCCGGGACCTCGCGGCGTTCGGCGAGGCGCGGCTGCATCAGATCCTGTGCGAGTGGAACGATACGGCGCGCCCGCCGGTCTCGGCCACGCTCGGCGAGCTCTTCGCCGTCCAGGTCCGCCGCACTCCGGACGCAGTGGCCGTGGAGGCGGACGGAAGACGGCTGAGCTACGGCGAGCTCGACACCCTGGCCAACCGCCTGGGCCACCGGCTGCGGGAGCTGGGGGTCGGGCCCGAGGTGGGCGTGGGGCTCTGCCTGGAGCGCTCGCTGGAGATGGTCGTGGCCACCCTGGCCACCGTCAAGGCGGGGGGCTTCTACGTCCCGCTCGATCCCGCCTACCCGGCCGAGCGCCTGGCGCTCATGCTGGAGGAGACCGCCGTCGCGGTGCTGATCACCCGGAGCCGCTGGCTGAGCGCCCTGCCCGCCCACGGCTCCCAGGTCGTCTGCCTCGACCTCGAAGCGGCGGAGATCGCGCGCCGGAGCGCGGCGGACCCGGCGGTCCCCACCTCGCCGGACAACCTGCTGTACGTGATGTTCACCTCGGGCTCCACCGGCAGACCCAAGGGGGTGGCGGCGGTCCATCGCGGCGTCGTCCGCCTGGTGCAGGGGGCGACCTACGCGCAGCTCACCGCCGGGCAGGTCTTCCTGCAGCTCGCAGCGACCTCCTTCGATGCCGCGACCCTGGAGATCTGGGGGAGCCTCACCAATGGCGCGCGCCTGGTGGTGCCGCCGTCCCCCCGGCCCAGCCTCGAGGAGCTGGGCGAGATGCTGGCGAGGTACGGGGTCACCACCCTCTTCCTGACCACGGCCCTGTTCCACGCCCTGGTCGAGGAGCGGCTGGAATGGCTGCGTCCGCTGCGGCAACTGATGACCGGCGGCGAGGTCCTCTCCCCCGACTTGTTCCGGAGGGTCCTGCAGGAGATCCCGGCGCTCCACCTCATCGCCTGCTACGGGCCGACGGAGAACACCACCTTCACGAGCTGCGACCCGGCGATCGCGGCCGACGGCCTGGGAGCCACGGTGCCCATCGGCCGGCCCATCGACGCCACCTCGATGCTCCTGGTGGACGGCGACTTCCTCCCCGTGCCGGTGGGCGTCCCCGGGGAGCTGGTCACCGGCGGCGAGGGCCTGGCCCGCGGCTACCTCGGCCGCCCGGACCTCACGGCCGAGCGCTTCGTCCCCTCTCCCTGGGGCCGGGGCGAGCGCCTCTACCGCACGGGGGACCTGGGCCGCTACCTGCCGGACGGCCGGGTCGACTTCGCC
The DNA here is from genome assembly GCA_036264085.1 of Thermoanaerobaculia bacterium. Taxonomy (GTDB): domain Bacteria; phylum Acidobacteriota; class Thermoanaerobaculia; order Multivoradales; family UBA5704; genus DATARR01. The sequence goes on from DATARR010000073.1 coordinate 63,376, forward strand.
GGCCGCCTCGACCACCAGGTCAAGATCCGCGGTTTTCGGGTGGAGCTGGAGGAGGTCGAGGCGGCGCTGCGATCGCACCCCGCGGTGCGCGAGAGCGTCGTCGTGGCGCAGCAGGAGCGCGGCGACCGGCGCCTGGTCGCCTACGTGGTGGCCGTGGCGGGGGAGGAGCTGGCCGCGGGCCCGCTGCGCGACTTCCTCAAGTCGAAGCTCCCGGACTACATGGTGCCGTCGGCCTGGGTCTTCCTCGAAGCCCTGCCGCTGACCACCCACGGCAAGCTCGACCGCCGGGCCCTGGCGCGATGGACCCCGGCCCCGCCGGCCCCGGCGCGCCAGACCTACCGCGCGCCGCGCACCCTCGCCGAGGGGCTGATGGCCGAGATCTGGGCCGAGGTGCTCGGCGTCGAGCGGGTCGGCGTCGAGGACGACTTCTTCGAGCTGGGCGGGCATTCGCTGCTCGCCACCCGGGTGGTGTCGCGGGTGCGCCATGCCTTCTCCATGGAGCTGCCGCTCCAGGCGCTGTTCGAGGCGCCCACGGTCGCGGCCCTGGCCGAGCGCCTGGCGCTCCCCGCCGCCGGGACCGCCGCCGGCCTGCGGCCGCCGCTCGTGCCCCGGACCGGCGGCGGCGACCTGCCCCTCTCCTTCGCCCAGCAGCGGCTCTGGTTCCTCGACCAGCTCATGCCGGGCAGCCCGCAGTACAACATGCCCATCGCCCTGCGCGTCCACGGCCCCCTCGCGGTCGCCCCGCTCGCCGCCGCGCTCGGCGAGATCGTGCGTCGGCACGAGGCGCTGCGCACGGTCTTCGTCGCCGGCCCCGAGGGGCCTCTGCAGCGTGTGCGGCCCGCGTCCGCAGTCCCCCTGCCGGTGGTCGATCTGGGCGGCCTGCCGGCGGCGGTGCGGGAGAGCCTGGCCCTGCGGCTGGCTGGCGAGGAGGCGGCCCGGCCCTTCGACCTGGGGCGCGGCCCGCTGCTGCGCGCCGGCCTCCTGCGGCTGGGGGAGTCGGAGCACGCGGCGCTCCTCACCCTGCATCACATCGCGAGCGACGGCTGGTCGATGGGGGTCCTGGTGCGCGAGGTGATGGCCCTCTACCGCTCGGGCGCCCTGCGCGAGCCGTCGCCGCTTCCCGAGCTGGCGGTGCAGTACGGCGACTTCGCGCTCTGGCAGCGGGACTGGCTGCAGGGCGAGGTGCTGGAAGGCGAGCTCGCCTACTGGCGCGCCCAGCTCGCCGGCAGCCCGGCCGTCCTGGCCCTGCCCCTCGACCGGCCGCGCCCGGCCGTGCAGACGGCGAACGGCGCCCTCTGGGATTTCGCCCTGTCCCCGGCCCTGACGGCGGAGCTCCACGCTCTCGGGCGCCGCGAGGGCGCGACCCTCTTCATGACCCTGCTCGCCGGCTTCCAGGCCCTGCTCGGGCGCCAGAGCGGCCAGGACGACGTCTGCGTCGGGACGGCGGTGGCGGGGCGGACCCACCTCGCCACGGAGGGCCTGATCGGCTTCTTCGCGAACACCCTGGTCCTCCGTCTTGACCTCGCCGGCGCAGCGCCGGACGGCCCGGAGTTCCGCGAGCTGATGGCGCGGGCGCGGCGGGTGGCGCTCGACGCCTTCGCCCACCAGGAGGTGCCGTTCGAGCGTCTGGTGGAGGAGCTCGCTCCCGAGCGCAGCCTCGCTCACTCGCCCCTTTTCCAGGCCATGCTGGTGCTCCAGAACGCTCCGGAGGAGGAGCTGGACGTCGAAGGCCTGACCCTGCGTCCCATGCCCTCGGGGCAGGTGGCCGCCCGCTTCGACCTGACCCTCACGCTCTGGGAGCGCGCGGGCGGTTGCGCAGGGCAGCTCGAATACAACGCCGACCTGTTCGACCGTACGACCATGGCGCGTCTCGCCGGCCAGCTCGAGCGGCTGCTGGCGGCGGCGGTCGCGGAGCCTTCCCTGCGCTTCTCAGCCTTGCCGCTCCTCACCGCTGCCGAAGCGTTGCAGGTGAGCGTGGAGTGGAACGACACGGCGACGGCCTACCCCGCGGCTCAGACTCTCACGGCGCTGCTGGCGGCCCAGGCCGGGCGCAGCCCGGACTCCATCGCGCTCTCCTTCGGCGGGGAGGAGCTCTCCTACCGTGAGCTCGACGCGCGCTCCAACCGACTGGCGCGCCACCTGGTCGGCCTGGGGGTGGGGCCGGAGGTGGTGGTGGCGGTGTGCCTGGAGCGCTCGTTCGAGATGGTGACCGCGCTGCTGGCCGTGCTCAAGGCGGGGGGTGCCTATCTGCCGATCGATCCGGACTACCCCGCGGAGCGCCAGGGCCTGATGCTGGCCGACTCGGGAGCGCCGCTGCTGATCGGGTCGCGGCCTCTGCTGCGCGCCGTCGATCTGATCGATCTGGAAGCGGAGGCGGAGGTAATTGGCCGCCAGAGCGCCGCGCCGCTGGCGGATCGTGCGCAGGCG
>DATARR010000086.1:0-20557 GCA_036264085.1 Thermoanaerobaculia bacterium
TGGGAGCCTCCGTGTTCAAGCTTGCGCTGGGTGAAATCCTAGCACAGGGGGCGACAAGGTCCCTTGTTTTTCCTGGAGCCGCCCGCCTTGCAGTAGCATGCCTCTGCCATGAGACCCACACCGAAGCTGGCCCCCTTCGCGGCCCTCGGCCTCGCCCTGCTCGCCGGCTCCCTCCAGGGCGCGGCGGCGCCGGCCGGCCGGCCGATCCTGATCTCCGTCGACGATCTGCCGGTTGCCGCCGGCGAGCTCCATAGCGATCCCGCCGAGCGGGAGCGGATCACCCGAGGCTTGCTCGCGGCGCTGGAGAAGCACCACGTCCATGCCGTGGGCCTGGTGATCTGGTGGAACGTCAAGTCTGACGCCGATCGGGCCCTGCTCCGCCGCTGGCTTGCCGGCGGCCACGAGCTCGGCAACCACTCGGCCCACCACCTCGACCTCACCAAGACCGGCGCCGACGCCTACCTCGCCGACGTCGAGGCCGGGCGGGCGGGGCTCGCCGCCTTCCTGCGAGCCGAGGGAGACCGCAAGGTCCGCTTCTTCCGCTTCCCCTTCCTCGACGAGGGGGACACGGCGGCCAAGCTCGACGCCGTGCGCGCCGGTCTCGCCCGCTCCGGGCAGCGGAACCTGCCGGTGACGATCGACGATCAGGACTGGTCGTTCGAGAAGCCCTGGGTCGAGGCGCGGCGCAAGGGGGACCGCGCGGCCCTGGCGCGGGTGGGGGAGGAGTACCAGGAGGCGCTCCACGTCGAGGTGCGGGACCAGGAGGAGCGGGGGGACCGCATCCTCGGGCGTATTCCGCCGCAGGCCTCGCCCCAGATCCTCCTCCTCCATGCCAACGAGGTCGGCGCCGCCCAGTGGGACCGCCTGTTCACCTGGCTCGAAGGTCGCGGCTATCGCTTCGCCAAAGCCGACGAGGTGCTCGCCGATGCGGTCTTCAAGGAAGAGCCGCGCTACGTGGGCGACGCCAGCTTCGGGCTCTGGGACCGCTTCATCGCCCTCCGTCGCGCCCGCGACGCGCAGAGCGGCGTCGAGGCGCTGCTCAGGACGCAGTCGGAGGCCTGGAACCGCGGCGACCTCGAAGCCTTCACCGCCGTCTACGCCGAGGACGCCTCCTTCCTCTCCCCCACCGGCCTCACCCAGGGCAGGCAGCAGGTGCTGGAGCGCTACCGCCGCCGCTATCCGGACCGCAAGGCCATGGGCACGCTGAGCCTCGAGGTGCTCGAAACGCGCCCGGCCCAGGGAATCGAGGTCACGCCCCTGGATGACGCCCGACCGAGCCGCGTCCACGCCGTCTCCGTCGCCGCCCGCTCGCAGCTCGCCTATCCCGATCAGCCTGAAAAGAAGACCGCCGAGGGCCTGACCCTCCTCGTCCTGCGGCGGCATGGGAATTCGTGGGAGATCGTGCAGGACGCTTCGATGTAGCCGCGGAATAAAACGACCAATCTCCAGTCTAGGACGGCGAACGCAATCCGCGGCGAATGGCCGCCGCGGGTTTGGAAAGGCCAAGGAGCCCCATGAAGATTCGCCGCCTCGCGCTCGTCTCATCCCTCCTCCTCGTGCTCACCGTCAGCTTTGCCGCCGCCTCTGCGAAAGGCGCCAGCATCCAGATCCTCAAGCCCGCGGATCACGCCGACCTCGACTCCGACGAGTCCTACCCCCTTGACTATCAGGTCACGCTGGGGCCGGGAGACGATCACTTCCACGTCTGGGTGGACGCGGAGCGCAGCCCCGGGATCCACGATCTCAAGGGGACCTACATGCTACCCAAGATGACTCCGGGCCAGCACGTGATCACCCTCAAGCTGGTGGACAAGGGGCACGTCCCCACGGGACCGCAGAAGTCGATCACGGTCAACGTGGTGCGCTTGAAGTAGGACGGGCCATGACCGAGCTCGTCTACACGCTCGTGCAGGCCGTGCACAACTATGGGGCCCTGGCCGTGGTGGCGAGCCCCGCCGTGGCCCTGGCCTTCCGGGGTCATGGCGGGGCTCTGGAGCGGCGTCTCGCCTGGACGCTCCTCGTCGCCTGGGGCCTTCAGGCCGCGACCGGTGCCGGCTTCGCCGCCGCGAGCTACAGCCTCAAGGGACAACTCCCCGAAGTCACGGGCGTCGCGCTCTATTCGCTGGGGGTGAAGCTGGCTGCGACAGTCGCCGGTTGCGCTCTCGCGGCCCTGCTGCTCTGGGCGCGCCGCCTGTCGAGCCCGCGCTCCCGGACCGTCGCCTGGGCCGCCTGCCTGGGATTGGCGGTGGTCGCGCTCACGGCGGCGGCGCCCCTGCGCTGGTATCTCTGACTCTGCCGAGGGTTGCGATGGCATCGTACGCTATCATCACCGAGACGGAGCCGCCCGCCCAGGCTGAGATGCTGAGCAAGATCCGAGACCGCCTCTTCCGGCAGGACAGCCGGCGCGCCCGCTTCGAGCAGGCCGTCCTGCCCCATCTCGACGCGGCGTACGACCTCGCGCGCTGGCTCACCCGCAACGATCACGACGCCGAGGACGTGCTGCAGACCGCCTCGCTGCGGGCGCTGCAGTTCTTCGACGGCTTCCAGGGGGGCAACCCCCGCGCCTGGCTGCTCACCATTGTCCGCAACTCGTTCTACAGTTGGTTGCAGCAACGCAACCGGGGCCACGAGATCGCCGATCCCTTCGACGAGGAGATCCACTCCGCGGCGGAGAGCGGCCTCGCCGATCCCGAGGCTGAGCTGCTGCGCCAGGCGGACAGCCGGTTGCTGCGCCTGGCCTTCGAATCGCTGCCCCTGCCCTACCGCGAGGTGATGGTGCTGCGCGAGCTCGAAGGATTGTCTTATAAAGAGATCGCGGCCATCGCCGGAATACCGATCGGAACTGTCATGTCGCGCCTGGCGCGCGCCCGCCGCCATTTGCAGGATTTTCTGATCGCCCACGGCGTCAAGGAGGGGCGGCGATGAGCTGTCCGAACACCGAGCAGGAGCTGACGGCCTATCTCGACGGCGAGCTCGACCTGACGAGCGCCCTGGCCTTCGAGCGCCATCTGGAAGATTGTCCATCGTGCACCCGCGCCCTCGAAGCCCAGCGAGCCCTGCGCGAGGCGATCGGAGCCGCAGGCCTGCGTTACCGGCCCACTCCCGCGCAGACCCGCCGCCTGCGCAATGCGATGACCGCCCATGCCGCCGAGCCGGCCGCCCTGCGCTGGCCGTCCTGGCGAGGCCTCCAGGCCATCGCCGCCCTGCTGCTGGTGGCGGTCGCCTCCTGGAGCCTGGGCCGTGTCTGGCCGCCGCGCCCGGCGCCGGACCTGGCGGAGCAGGTCGTATCGAGCCACGTCCGCTCCCTCCTCGCCGGCCACCCGGCCGACGTCATCTCGACCGACCAGCACACCGTGAAGCCCTGGTTCACGGGCAAGCTCGACTACTCCCCCGCCGTCGTCGACCTCGCCACGCAAGGTTTTCCCCTCGTGGGCGGCCGCCTCGACTACCTCGGCAACCATCCCGTCGCCGCCCTGGTCTACCGCGCCGACCGCCACGTCATAAACCTTTTCACCTGGCCCGCCGCCTACACCCCGGACGGCTCGGGACCCGAGCCGGTCGCCAGCGAGCGCCAGGGCTTCCACGTTCTCCATTGGACGCCAGGCGGGATGACGTACTGGGCGGTTTCCGACGCCAGCGAAGAGCGGCTGCGTCAGCTCGCGCGGCGGCTGGGCGCCTCTTGACGGTCCCGACACATAGCTCATCTTGCATAGAACGACGCGAGGGAGTAGCCGTCGAGCTCCCCCGTCCTGCCGGCATCCCGGAACGAGCTCCGGGAACGTAGACAGCGTCAATCCCTCCGCGCAGCCGGCCGAGCACCCCCGGCCGCCTCTCTCGCGACCGGGGGATCGAAGCCCCGGCCCTCAGCAGTACGACTGACCGTCGGTGCAGCTTCCACCCTGATACACATAGCCATCAGGGCAGTCGGTCGACAGATCGTCGCAGCAGCTCTGGAGGCTCTGATAGCAGTAGCCGTTGTACGGGATTCCACTGCACCAGAAGCTGCAACGCACGACACCTGCCCGCGCCGTCCCCACCATTCCGCTGCCGACGGCGGCCAGGATTCCCAGCAGTCCTACGATCCGGAAGACTTTCATCCGCGACTCCTTTTCTGGGACCTCACGAAGAGGACGACCTCCGGTCCCTGAGAAGACCATCCCACCTCAGTCTACGGATTGACGAAGGAATGTCTTGAAGAAAATTGCGGTCTTCTCTGATCGCCTTGCCCCGCCTCCCGGTTTGAGGCGTCTTGCGCATGGTAGGCTGAGCGCCACCAATCCACGGAGCCCCGCGCAGCGGACCGCGCGGAGAGGAGGAGCGTGACGGATGGCAGAGCTCGGCTTTCTGGTCATCTGCATCCTGATCGTCGTTGCCTGGCTGACCCGCCGCCAGGTGATGGAGTTGGACGAGCTGCTTCAGGCGCAGAAAGAGGCCCACGCGGACCTCCTGCGCCGGATCGCCGCCTTGGAGAGGGCTCAGGTTCAGACCAGCCCCGCCCATCCCTCCACCACTGCCGCCGCTCCTGCCCCAACGCCCCCGCCGGTCGCGGCGCCGCCGCCGGCTCCTCCACCACCGTTCCTGACCCAGCCTCCGGCTCCGGCCGTGGCTCCCCCGCCGGTGCCGATGGCCGTCCACGTCCCGGTGCCGCCGCCATTGCCTGCATCGCCGCCCCCGGCGCCGCCTCCCGTGGCGGCGGCGCCGCAGCAACCCACCCGGCCCGTTCCGCCGCCCCGGCCGCCCGCACTGCGTCCGCCGGCGCCTCCGCCGCGCCAGCCCTTCGACTGGGAGAGCCTGGTAGGGGTCAAGCTGTTCTCGTGGATCGCCGGGGTTCTCTTCGCTCTGACCGCTATCCTGTTCCTCCGCTATTCCATTGAGAACGGGTGGCTGACGCCGCCGATCCGCATGGCCCTGGGGCTGGCGATGGGCACCGGGCTCCTGGTGGTCTGCGAGCTGCGGGTGGCGCGGCGCTATGCCATCACCGCCAACGCTCTGGGAGCGGCGGGGATCGTCGCCCTCTTCTCCACCTTCTTCGCCGCGCACACTCTCTGGCACCTCGTCGGAGCGGTGCCCACCTTCGCTCTGATGGTACTGGTCACGGCCGTGGCGGTGGGGCTTGCGATCCGTCACGACGCTCTCTTCATCGCCCTCCTCGGCCTCGTCGGCGGCTTCGCCACTCCGGCCCTGCTCTCGACCGGCGAGGATCACCCGATCGGCCTCTTCGGCTATCTGCTGCTGCTGAACGCCGGCCTCGCCTGGGTGGCGCTACGCAAGTCGTGGCCGGTGCTCTCGATCCTCTCGCTCGCCTTCACCGTCCTCTACGAGTGGGGGTGGGTCTTCAAGTTCCTCGACGCTTCGAAGCTGCCGCTGGCGATGGGGATCTTCCTCGTCTTTCCGCTCCTCGGCTTCCTCGCTCTGGCTTTCGCCCGGGGTTCCACCGAGGAGAACGAGGAGGACGAGACCGACGTCTTCGCCAGGACGGCGGCGGTGGGGGCTCTGCTGCCCCTCGTCTTCGGTCTCTACCTCGCCGCCGTTCCGGCCTACGGCGCGCACTACGGCCTCCTCTTCGGCTTCCTGTTCGTCGTTCAGATCGGGCTGACCGCGGTGGCGATGTTCCGCGGGCCGCGCGCGCTCCACCCCTTCGCGGCCGGCACGACCCTCCTCTCGTTCGCCTTCTGGTTCGCGAGCTCGTACGCCAGGTCCGGGGCCTGGCCGGCGGTCCTCGGCTTCATCGCCCTCTTCGTGCTCTTCGACCTCGCGGCCCCCTGGCTCGCCCGCCGCCTGAGCCGGCCGCTGGAGGAGGAGGGACGCCTCGGCGCCATCGCCGGACCGCTCCTCCTCTTCTGCTTCCCGGTGCTCCTCTACCTGGAGCCTGCGGCCGCCGCACCGGGGCTGCCGTTCGCCGCGCTCTTCGCCCTCCTCGCGGCCACGGCCGGCTTCGCCCTGCTCTACGAGGACGGGCTCCTCTTTTCGATCGCCGCCTTCTTCGCCATCGCCGCCGAGGCCGTCTGGTCGGCCCGGTCGCTCACCCCTGAACGGCTGCTGCCGGGGATCTCGATCTACGCCGTCTTCGGCCTCTTCTACCTCGGCGTGCCGATCCTCGCCCGGCGGCTGCGCCGGCGCCTGCCGCCCGCGGGGAGCGGCGCGTTCCTCCTCCTGCTCTCGCTCGGCCTCCTCTTCTTCCTCGCCGCCGGCCCGCTGGCCCAGGCGGCGCTCTGGGGGCTGGCGCTGCTGCTGGTGATCTTGAACGCCGGGCTCTTCCTGGAGGCCGGGACCCTGCGCCGGCCCGTCCTCGCCCTCGCCGGGACGATCCTCTCCTGGCTCCTGATCGGCGTCTGGTGGGCGACGGTGCCGCTCGCCGCGAGCCTCGTCCCGGCCCTGTTCCTGGTCGCCGGCTTCGCTTTCCTCGGGCTCGCCGGCAATCTCTGGATGCGGCAGCGGGAGGGAGGTGCGGAGGCGGCGGGGACGGACGCGCTCGGCGGCGGGCACAACCTGGCCCTGGTGGGTCACGCCTTCCTCTTCGTCGTCGCCGCGCAGGCGCGGCTCTCGATCCCGCCCTGGCCGTTCCTCGGGGTCCTCTTCCTCCTCGACCTCGCGATCGGCATCGCCGCCCTCTGGCTGCGCCGGGCCTCGCTGTGGATCGCGGCGCTCGCCGCCTCGGACGCCATCCTCTTCGTCTGGGTGCTGACGGCGCGGGACGCCCCCTGGCCGTCGGTCGCCCTCGCCTCGACGCTCGCGGTCGCCGCCCTCGGCCTCGTCTGGATCGGGCTCTCCCTGCGAGTGAAAGACGCCACGGGTGAGCTGGCGGCGAACCTCGCCTCCGGGGCGGTCGCCGGCCTCTTCCTCGGTCAGGTCGTCGCGATTACGGCCGCCATGGTTCCGGGAGCGCCGCCGCTGGCGTTCACGGTGATCGCGCACGTGGCATTGCTCGTCGCCCTCCTCTTCGTCTCGGCGTATACCGGCCGGCCCTGGCTCGTTCCCCTCTCGATCGCCACCACCACTGCCGCCGTGGCCGGCTGGCGGCTGGACCACCTGGCGGGCGCCCCGTGGTGGCACGAGTTGGCGTTCGCGGCGGCGCTCTACGTCCCCTACCTGGCGTTCCCCCTGATCCTCGGGGAGCGGGCGCGGCGCCTGCGCCAGCCCTACCTCGCGGCGGTCCTCGCGAGCCTCAGCTTCTTCCTCCTCGCCCGGCACGCGCTGGTCGCCGGGGGTTTCTCCGGCGTGATCGGGGCCTTGCCGGTGGCGCAGGCGGTCGCCCTCGCCGTGCTCCTCGCGCGGCTGGTGCGCATGGAGCGCCGGGCTCCCGCGGGCACGGTCCCGGCGCGCGACCCGGGGCGGCTCGCCTTGGTGGCCGGAGCGGTCCTCGCCTGCGTCACGGCGGCCATCCCGCTGCAGCTCGACCGCGAATGGATCACCATCGGCTGGGCTCTCCTCGCCGCGGCGCTCGCCGCCCTCTGGCTGCGCATCCCCCACCGCGGGCTGCTCTGGTGGACCGCAGGCCTGCTCGCCGCCGTCTTCGTGCGGCTGGCGGCGAACCCGGCCGTCCTCGCCTATCATGCGCGCGGCAGCCTCGTGATCTGGAACTGGTACCTCTACACCTACCTCGTGCCCGCCCTCGCCTTCCTCCTCGCCGCCTGGCTGCTGATGCGCGGCGACGACCGGCTGGAAGGCGTTCCGCTGCCACGCCTTTCGACTCTCGCGGCGAGCGGGGCGGTGGTGCTCCTCTTCCTCCTGGTCAACATTGAGATCGCGGACTTCTTCTCGCCGGGAACGAGCCTCACCTTCGGCTTCCTCACCGGGCAGGCGACGTTGCCTGAGGACCTCGCCTACACCCTCGCCTGGGCCCTCTTCGCCATTGCCCTCTTCGTGGTGGGGATCGTGCGGCCAAACCGGGCGGTGCGGATCGCCGCCATCGTCCTGCTCCTCGTGGCGGTGCTCAAGGGGTTCGTGCACGACATGGCGCGGCTGGGCGGCCTCTATCGGGTCGGCTCCTTCGCCGGCCTCGGCATCTGCCTGGCCCTCATGGCGGTCCTGATCCAGAAATACGTCCTGCCGCGGCGGGAGGCCCAGTGAAAGGACGCGCCGCGCTTCTCTTCCTCCTGCTGGCGCTGTCCGCCGCCGTCGCAATCGCCGCCGGCGGGAAGGAGGGACACGAGCCCCGCTTCCGCTACGAGCGCCCGGTGATTCCCGGGGCCGCGGGTCCGAACCGGCTGGAGCCGGACGTCGACCTCCTCGCCGACGCCGCCCCCCTCGTCTACGAGCCCGGGGGCCGGGCCGGCGAGTTGGGTCCCTTCCGCGGCGGGCTCGCCGACCTGCGCCTCTTCGACGCCGCCGGCCGCGAAGTCCCCTATCTCCTGGTGAGCCCCCTGCGTCGCGAGCCGCAGTGGCGCCAGGGCCAGATCCTGCCGATCGCCGCGACCAAGATCGCGAGCGGCTTCGAGGTGGATCTCGGGACGGGGACGGAGACCACCGCCGGGAGGATCGACCGCGTGCGGATCGCGGGCCTGCCCGCGCCCTTCCTCAAGCGCTTCCGACTGGAGGGAGGAGGCGACCGCAGCCGCTGGACCGTGCTCGTCGCCGCGGGGACTCTCTTCGACCTGCCGGAGGAGGGCCTGCGCCGGCTCGACGTCGACGTGCCCCCCGGCGACTTCCGCTACCTGCGCCTGACCTGGGACGACGCGTCGAGCGCCCGCCTGCCGCTGCCGCGCGAGGTCGCGGCGCGGCTCGTGCTGGCGGTCGATTCCGGGCCGCCGGCGCGCGTGCCGCTCCTCGTCGAGCGGCGGCCGAGCGAGCCGGGGAAGAGCCGGTTCCGCCTCCGTCTGCCGGCGGCACGGCTGCCGGTGCTGGCCCTGGACCTCGACGTTCCGGGCGGGCCCCTGCTGCGCCCCGCGAGCGTGACGGAGGGGCGGCTCGCCGCAGGGGGCGCTTCCGAAATCACCGAGATCACCCCCGTGCGGCTCGGGGGAGCGACTCTGCGGCGAGTGGTGCGCGACGGCCTCGCGGCCAACGACCTGCGCATTCCCCTGACCCTCCCGCAGGGGCCGGACCTCGAGCTGACGGTCGACGATGGGAGCAACCCGCCGCTCCCGCTCGCCGGCGTGACGGCGGAGCTCGCCCCGCTCCCCTGGATCTACTTCGAAGCCGCCGGTACCGCCCCCCTGACCGCCCGCTTCGGCGATCCCCGCGACGGCGACGTCTCGCCTCCCCACTACGATCTCGAAGCGTTGCGCGATCAAGTGGGCCACGCCAGCACCGCCGCCGCGCGCTGGGGCGAGGTCCACGAACGCCGGTCGCAGAGCCAGGGGATCGCCGAGAGCCCGCTGCCCGCCGTGGGCGCGCCGGTCGATGCGGAGAAGTTCCGTTACCAGCGGCCGATCCCGGCGAGCCCGCCGGGGCTGACCGCGCTCCTCCTCGACGCCGCCGTCCTCTCGCGCAGCCCGGGGCTCGCGGACCTGCGGATCGCCGACGCGCAAGGGCGTCAGGTCCCCTACCTCCTGGAGCGGCGCGACGAGCCGCTGGAGATCCATCATCCCAGCCTGGTGCGGCAGAAGAGGGAAGGCGATCCGCCGTCCCTCTCGCGCTACCGGATCGAGCTCCCCTATCCTTCGCTCCCTGAAGTGCGGCTGGTCCTCTCGACGACGGCGCGGGTCTTCGAGCGCGAGGTCCGCCTCGTCGAGGTCCCGACCGCCGCGAGCGCTCCGCAGCGGAACCGGGAGCCCGGGGAGCGGACCGTGGCCCAGGCCGGCTGGCGGCACGCCGATCCGGAGACGCCGGCGCCGGAGCTGACCCTGGAGATTCCGTCGAGCCCGGAGACCCGCTTCGACCTCCTGGTCGAGGAGGGGGACAACCCTCCCCTGCCGCTTGCCGCGCCCCACCTACTGCTGCCGGCCAACCGCCTGCGCTTCTTCTACCCCGAGGCCGGCCGTCTGAAGCTCCTCTACGGCCAACCGGGCCTGGCGCCACCGCGCTACGACCTCTCCCTCCTCGCCCCGCGCCTCCTCGGCCAGACCGCGCAAGAGATCGCCCTCAGCCCGGACCGCCCCCAGTCCCCGGAGCCGGACGCCGCAGCCACGGAAAGGAGGATCTTCTGGGGAGCCCTGGTGGGAGCGGTGCTGGTGCTCCTGCTCGTGCTTGGGCGGATGCTGCGCGCGAGGACGGAGGGGTGAGGGCTTGCCCGCAGCGCCGAATGCGGGTAGATTTCCGCAGGGCGAGTACAGGTCAACCGGACGAAGAAGACGAAGAAAGAGCTGACTGGATCGAGATCAGCGCGCGCGGATTGGCGCGAGCCTACGGGGACTCTGAACCCGAGTATTCGATCGCCGACGTTATCCCAGAAGATATCCTCGCCGAGAGAACCTCGGCCAGCATCGAGCAAGCCCGAAGAGAGCTTGCTCGGGGAGAGGTTCGGCGCGAGTGGGTTGAGTAGTGGTCAGCAAAGCTTCGGGACTAAGGAAGAGAAACGGGCATGAAAAAGAGCCAGTCGGAGAGAGCCGAGTCTGCATCTGAGCTGATAGATGCGAGAATCGAGGAACTGGGCGACTGGAGGGGCGAGATGCTCTCCCGGCTCCGCGCCCTGATCAAGGAGGCAGACCCCGAAGTGGCCGAGGAGTGGAAGTGGAGAGGGACTCCAGTCTGGTCGCACAACGGACTGATCTGCACCGGCGAGACGTACAAGAATGTCGTGAAGATGACCTTCGCCAAGGGCGCCTCCCTGAAGGACCCTTCGGGCCTCTTCAACTCCAGTCTCGAAGGCAACGTCAGACGCGCCATCGACTTCCACGAAGGCGACAAGCTGGACGAGGAGGCTCTGAAGGCTCTCGTTCGGGCCGCCGTGACCTTGAACAAGTCTTCAGCCCGCGGCTAGTCCGCAAGGTCGACCCGCCCGAGAGCTCACTGGTGTCCAAACCCATGACTATCGAGATCGGACACGTAGAAGCAATCTTCCGGTACCCGGTGAAATCCATGGCCGGCGAACGAGTTGAAGTCGCCAATATGGGCTGGCACGGAATCGACGGCGACAGGCGTCTTGCACTCCGGCGCACGCAGGAGCGAAGCGGCTTTCCTTGGCTGACTGCAAGCAAGCTGCCCGATCTGCTTCTGTTTACTCCCCTCCGGCATGAAGACGGCGTCCAGGGAGATCTTCCAACACACGTCCGGACGCCGGAAGGCCAAGAGATGGCGGTCTTCGGAGAAGAATTGGCCGCGGAGATCGAGCGTCGCCATAGGGCTCCTGTCCAAATGATGCATCTGCGTGACGGCATCTTCGACGAGGCGAGCGTCTCTGTGATCGCCTCGGACACTGTCCGGGAGATTGGAAGGTTGGCGGGAAAAGGTTCAGACGTGCGACGATTTCGCCCGAACATCGTGGTTCGTCTGCTGCGACCCAACCCCTTCCAGGAGGACAAGTGGTTGGGAGGCGTCCTCTTGTTCGGCGAGCCGGGCGAGGGGCCACGCGTGAGCGTCACGATGCTCGATGCTCGTTGCTCGATGGTCACCTTTGATCCAGATTCGGGACGTTCCGCTCCGGAGGTGCTGAAGGCGATCGTTCGTACGAATCAGAACAACGCCGGAATTTACGGCACCGTCATTCGCACCGGTCGACTGGCCACCGGACAGACCATCCGTCTTCAAGAGTTGGCCGAAGAGTAGCGAGCATGCGAAGCTCCGGCGATGGCTATGGTAATACTTATCAATGGTGCGTTCGGCATCGGCAAGACGACGGTCGCACGGCTGCTGTCCCAACGGCTTCCCGCAAGTCTCGTTTTCGATCCGGAGCCTGTCGGCGTTCTACTCCAACGCTCGCGACGTCTCCTCGGCGTTCCCGTCGAAGATTTCCAGGACCTACCAGCCTGGCGACGCCTGTCCGTCTTCGGAGTGCGAGCTTGGCGCAGACTCCGCCCAAACGTCATCGTCCCCATGGCGTTCTCCAACCTGTCGTACCTCCAGGAGATTCGCGACGGTATCGCGCGGTTTGAGCCACGGGTATTTCACTTCTGCCTCGTCGCTCCCGAATCTGTCGTCACCGAACGGCTGCGGCGCCGGAGGCACGGCGTTTCTCCCCGGGACCTCTCCTGGCAGCTCCGGCGTGCAGCGGAATGCTGTGCGGTCCACATGGAAGCGACCTTCGCAGAGCAAGTCCCTGCGAGCGATCGAACGCCGGAAGACCTGGTGGATCTCCTACTCGAACGGATTCGGGGGCGAATCGATGCTGCCTGACGCTGGAGAAGCAATCCTTGAATCCTACTCCCATTCGATCGTCGCCGGCGGTTTGCTGGTCACGTCATAGACCACGCGGTTGACGCCTTTGACTTCGTTGACGATGCGGTTCGCCACCCGGCCCAGGAGCTCGTAGGGCAGCGGGCTCCAGTCGGCGGTCATGAAGTCCTGGGTCTCGACCGCGCGCAGGGCGATGACGCTCTCGTAGGTGCGGAAGTCGCCCATCACGCCGACGCTCTTGACCGGCAGCAGCACGGCGAACGCCTGGCTGACTTTCTCATACCAGCCGCTCTCCCGCAGCTCGTGGAGGAAGATGGCGTCCGCCTCCTGAAGCAGGGCCACCCGCTCGGCCGTGACCTCGCCCAGGATGCGCACCGCGAGGCCCGGTCCGGGGAACGGATGGCGGGCGAGGATCTGCTCCGGCAGCCCCAGCTCGCGGCCGAGTTGCCGCACCTCGTCCTTGAACAGGAAGCGCAGGGGCTCGATCAGCTCGAAGCCCAGCTCCGCCGGCAGCCCGCCCACGTTGTGATGGGTTTTGATCACCGCCGAAGGTCCCTTGACGGAAACCGACTCGATGACGTCCGGATAGAGGGTGCCCTGGGCCAGCCAGCGCGCGCCTTCGATCGTCTTGGCCTCGTCCTTGAACACGTCGATGAACACGCGGCCGATGACCTTGCGCTTTTTCTCGGGCTCTTCGACGCCGGCGAGCTCGCCCAGGAAGCGCTGCCGGGCGTCGACGGCGCGGATGGGGATCCCCAGTCCGTCGCGCAGGCTGTGGACGACCTGCACGGCCTCGTCCTTGCGCAGCACGCCGTTGTCCACGAAGATCGCGGTCGAGCGCTCTCCCACGGCCCGCTCGAGCAGCGCCGCCACCACCGAGGAGTCCACACCGCCCGAGAGGGCGCAGATCACCCTCCCCTCCCCCACCTTGTTGCGGATGGTGGCCACCGCCTCTTCCAGGTAGGAAGCCATGCGCCAGTCGCCACGAGCGCCGCAGACGCCGAAGAGGAAGTTGCGCAGGATCTCGCCGCCCGCGACCGTGTGGACCACCTCGGGATGGAACTGGATCCCGTAGATGCGCCGCTCCTCGTTCTCGAACGCCACGATGGGCGCGTTGCGGGTGGTGGCCGAAGCGCGGAAGCCGGGCGGCACGCCACCCACCCGGTCGCCGTGGCTCATCCACACCGTCTGTTGAGGAGAGAGTCCCTCGAACAGCCGCCCCGGCTCGCTGATGGTGATCTCGGCCCGGCCGTACTCCCGCTGCTGCGAGCCCTCGACGCTACCGCCCAGCAGATGGGCCATGATCTGCATGCCGTAGCAGATGCCGAGCGCCGGCAGCTTCAGCTCGAACAGCCGCGGATCGGCCAGCGCCGCACCCTCCTCGTAGACGCTCTGCGGACCGCCTGAAAGGATGATGCCGATGGGCCGCCGCCGGCGGATCTCCTCCAGCGGCAGGTCGAAGGGATGGACCTCGCAGTAGACCCGGTTCTCGCGCACCCGGCGGGCGATCAACTGGGTGAACTGGCTGCCGAAGTCGAGGATGAGGACGGTCTGGTGGGCAGGCTCGGCCATGGAATCTCTCACATCTCGGTTTCCGACTTCAGCCCGCGCGTCATCAGCTCTTCGACGGCTTTGCGGGCGCTCTTGCCCTCGTACATGACGGCGACCATCTGCTGGGTGATGGGCATCTCGACGCTGTTTTGAGATGCCAGGCGAGCCACGGCGATGGAGTTGCGGATCCCCTCGGCTACCATGTGGGTGCCGCCGGTGATCTCCGCGAGGGTCTTGCCGGCCGCCAGCTCGAGGCCGGTCTGGCGGTTGCGTGACAGGCCCCCGGTGCAGGTCAGGACCAGATCGCCCAGGCCGGCGAGGCCCGCGAAGGTGCGGGGCTGGCCGCCGCAGGCGATCCCCAGCCGGGTGATCTCGTGCAGGCCGCGAGTGATCAGCGCCGCCAGGGTGTTGTGCCCGAGCCCCAGGCCTGAGAGAGTACCGGCGGCGATGGCGATGACGTTCTTGGCCGTCCCTCCCAGCTCGACGCCGACCACGTCGGGCGAGGAGTAGAGGCGCAGCAGAGGAGTTGCCAGGCACTCCCGCACGTCGGTGGCAAAGTGGGAATCCTCCGAGGCGATGACCGCGGCGCTCGGCGCGTTGCGAGCCAGCTCGGCGGCGAAGGTGGGACCGGAGAGCACGGCGAAATGGATCTCGCGGCCGGCGGCCGTCCCCTCCTCGCGAGCCACCTGGCTCATGCGCGCCAGGGTCTCCGTCTCGATCCCCTTGGTGGCCGAGACCAGCGGCAGCGGCTTGCCCCCCGGATCGAGGCGCAGGAACTGGCCCAGCACCTCGCGGAAGCCGTGCGACGGGACGACCACGAGCAGGAGCTCGCTGTCGAGCAACGCCGCCATCTCGCTGGTGGGCTCCAGCCGTTGCGGCAGCTCGATGCCGGGGAGATAGTCGCCGTTGGCGCGCTCGGCCGCCATGCGGGACGCCAGCTCGGCGCTGCGCGCCCACAGCTTCACCCGGTGTCCGCCAGGGCCGGCCAGGTGCACGGCGAGCGCCGTGCCGAACGAGCCCGCGCCGAGCACGCCGATCCGCCTCCCGGTTCCGTTCAACGTCCCACTCCTCCGGCCGGCTCGGGCCGCGGCTCCCCCAGCCGAGGCTCGGTGCCATTCCGCAGCCGCTGGAGGTTGCCGGCATGCCGGATCATGATGACGAGGGAGATCGCGGCGGCTGAACCGAACAGCCACGGGCCGCCGTAGTCCGACCAGCCCAGGCGGTGGCCGGCCCAGGCCAGGAACGGGAAGGCCGCCGCCGTGACCATCGAGCCCACGGAGACATAGCGCTTCCAGGCCACCACGGCGACGAAGAGCACCAGCCCCAGAGCCATGGCCACCGGTGCCAGGGCTCCCAGGGCGCCCGCCGAGGTGGCCACTCCCTTGCCGCCGCGAAAGCCGAAGAAGACGGGGTAGACGTGGCCCAGGACCACGGCCACGGCGGCGCTGCCCACGACGGCCGGCGGCGCGTCGAGGACCCGGGGGACGACCACGGCCGTCACTCCCTTGGTGACGTCCAGGGCCAGCACGACGGCGCCGGCTTTGCGGCCGGCGGCGCGCAGGACGTTGGTGGCGCCGGCATTGCCGCTGCCCACCGTGCGCACGTCCAGCCCCTGGATCAGCTTGACGATCACCACGCTGAAGGAGATCGAGCCCAGCAGATAGGCGCCGGCGACCAGCGAGACGGAGAGCCCGGCGCTCACGCCTCCTCCTCCGGATAGTCCTCTTCCAGGGGAAAGACCTCGACCTCCCGGTAGCGCGCCCCCTTCGGCGACAGCTTGCTCTCGAAGAGCACGCCGTGATGGGCCACGAAGGGCGGCCCCACGGGTCCGGTGAAGGCGTTGGTGAACTTCTCGATCGACTCCCGCCGCCACGGGTCGGCGCAGCGCGCCAGGGTCACATGAGGGTGGTAGGCCCGCTCCTCGGGCTCGAAGCCCAGGGCCTCGACCGCCGCCTGAGCCATGTCCGCCTGGAGCGTCAGCAGCTCGGGAGGGGACTCGACGCCCACCCACGCCACCCGCGCCGGTCGTCCCGGGGGGAAGGTGCCGCCGCCCGCGAGGCGCAGCGGCAGGGGGGGAAAGCGGGAGAAGACCGCCCGCAGCTTGGAAGCCAGGACCGGCACGTCGGCCTCAGCCGTCTCGCCGAGGAACAGCAGGGTCAGGTGCAGGACGTCCAAGTCCACCCAGCGGGCCCGGGGCAGCCGGTCGCGCAGGCCCTCCACCCGCCGGCGCACGTCGCGCCGCGGCGGCTCGGGGACCTCGAGGGCGACGAAGAGCCTCATGACGAACCCGCCGCCGCGGCCAGCAGCCGCCGGCGGAGCATCTCCAGGGCGATCTGCGCGGAGAAGCGGCGCACCCGGTCGCGGTCGCCCGGCAGGCGGAGCTTGCGGTGCTCCACCTCGCCGTCGCGCGGTCCGGCGATGGCGATGTGGACGGTGCCCACCGGTTTCTCCGGCGTGCCGCCACCGGGGCCGGCGATACCGGTGATGCCCACCCCCCAGTCGCTTTTGAGCGCCCGGCGGACCCCCTCGGCCATGGCCCGGGCCACCGGCTCGGAGACGGCGCCTTGCTCGGCGAGCATCGTGGCCGGTACCCCCACCAGCTTCGTTTTCAGCTCGTTGCTGTAGGTGACCGCGCCCCCCAGGAAGTAGTCGCTGCTGCCGGCGACGCCGGTGACGCGCTGCGCGAGCAGGCCGCCGGTGCACGACTCGGCGGCGGTGAGAGTGGCGCCGGCGGCGCGCAGCAGGTCGCCCACCACGCTCTCCAGCGTATCCTCCTCGCGGGTGGTGTAGACGGCGTCGCCCGCCAGTTCGGCGAGGCGGGCGACCATGGCCTGGAGCCTGGCACGGCGCTCGGGCTCGGGGCCTTCCGCCGTGGCCTGGAGGCGGATCTCCCCGACGTTGGCCAGGATGGTGATGGCCTCGCGGCCGAATTCGTCGTAGGCCGGCGCGATGCGCTCCTCCACCACCGACTCGGGGAGCCCGGCGATCTTGAGCACGGCCGTCTCCCGGGCCACGCCGCCGGAGCGGGCCGCGAGCCACGGCTCCAGGGCGGTCTCCATGAGCCCCTCCAATTCGTTGGGGACACCGGGGAAGAGGAACAGATTGCAACCGTTGCTCTCCAGGCGCATGCCCGGCGCCGTGCCGCGGGAGTTGGGGAGGACCTCCGCGCCGTCCACCACCTGCGCCTGCCGGCGGTTGACCTCGGGCATGCGCCAGCCCAGCGACTGGAAACGGCGCTCGAGATCGGCCAGCACCGCCGCGTCCGGATGCAGCCCGCGGCCGAGGGCGGCGGCCACGGCCTCCCGCGTCACGTCGTCCGCCGTGGGCCCGAGGCCGCCGGTGACGAGGACGAGGTCCACCCGCGGCAGCAGGGCCTGCAACTCGCTGGCGATCTCCGCCTCCGAGTCGCCGATGACGGCCTTGCGGCGCAGCTCGGCGCCATAGCGGGCGAGAAGCCCCGTCAGGAGCAGCGAGTTGGTGTCCAGCCGGTCGGTGCCCAGCAGCTCCGATCCCACGGCGAGAATGGCGGCCTTCATGCCGGGATGATAGCGCAGGGGCTTCTAGTAAACCCGCGCCGCGATCAGCATCGGCGCCTGCCCCTCGTCGGCCACGGTGAAACACCCCGCGAACAGCGCCGCCAGCCGGTCGTCCTCCCGCCGCAGGTAGACGCGGGCCAGCTCGTCGCCCTCGCGCACCTCCTGGCCCAGGCGGGCGCGGCACTCCATGGAGATCCCGAAGTCGATTTCGTCCTCCGGCCGCGTCCGGCCGCCTCCGGCCTCCACCAGCAGGAGACCGAGCTGGCGCACGTCCACCGCCGCGAGCACGCCGGAACGCGAGGCGAGGAGGGGCTTCTCCACCGGTGCCAGGGGAAACCGCGGCTGCCGCAGCCACTCCGGGTCCGCCCCCTGGAGGGCCGCCCACTGCTCGCAGCGCTCGCGCGCCCGCCCCGAGGAGAGGGCCGCCGCCATCTGCGACCGCCCGACCGGCTGCCCCGCCAGACGGGCAACCTCCTCGCCGAGGGCGAAGGTGACCTCCATGAGATCCTCCGGTCCCTCGCTGGCCAGACAGGCGAAAGTCTCCATCACCTCCGCCGTGTGCCCGGACCAGCGGCCCAGGGGCTGGCTCATGTCCGTCACCAGGGCCGAAGTGGGCGTGCCCAGGGATTGGGCCGTCGCCACCAGACCGCGGGCCAGCTCCAGCGAGCGGTCGAGCTCCGGGAGGAAGGCGCCGTTGCCCGTCTTGACGTCGAAGACCACGGCCGCCGCCCCCGTGGCGAGCTTCTTCGACAGGATGCTGGCCGTGATCAGAGGAGTGGAATCGACAGTGGCAGTCGTGTCCCGCAGAGCGTAGAGGCGGCGGTCGGCGGGGGCGATCTCCGCCGTGGCGCCGCCGATGGCCATGCCGCAGCGCGCCAGGAGGTCCAGACAGCGGGCGCGGTCGAGCTCGAGGCTCATCCCCGGGATGCTCTCCAGCTTGTCCATGGTGCCGCCGGTGTGGCCAAGGCTGCGGCCGGTGAGCATGGCGACCGGCACTCCGCAGCTCGCCAGCAGTGGCGCGAGGATCAGCGACACCTTGTCGCCCACCCCTCCCGTCGAGTGCTTGTCGCAGAGCCCTGGCACCTCGCGGCCGAGGTCCCAGCGCTCGCCCGACTCCAGCATGGCGAGCGTCAGCGCTCGGGTCTCCTCCGCGTCCAGGCCCTGGATGGCGGCGGCCATGAGGAAGGCGCCGAGCTGCCCCTCGCTCCAGGAGCCGCCGGCGGCCCCTTGCGCCACCGCGCGGATCTCCTCGGCCGTGAGGCGCATCCCGGCACGCTTGCGCTCCAGGATGCAGTACGCCAAGGCCATGGGGTTTTTGCGGGAGACCGGGGGTGGGGGCCGCGATCAGCCGGGGAAGCCCGGGATACCCTGGAGCCCGCCGAACGGCGCGGCGGCGCGAGCCGGATCGAGGGCGCTCACCTTCTGCTGCGCCTCCGGCCGGTAGGGGGACTGCGGGAACTCGTCGAGGATCCGCTGATAGGCCTGCACCGCCTCCTGCGGCCGCTTGAGCTGCTCCAGGGCCGCCCCGAGCTCGTGCAGCAGCACGTCCTGCGGCACGGGCGAGTCGCCCTTCTCCAGCATGGCGCGCAAGTCCTTGATCACCTGCTCGCCCTTGCCCTGCTGGAGGTCGAGGTGGATGAGGTTCAGCCGCGCCTCGGCGGCCAGCATGTGCTTCGGGTGGGCGTCGACGAAGTCCTGCCAGATCTTGCGGGCCTCGGCGAGCTTGTTCTCCTCGGCGTCGATCTGGGCCAGGTAGAGGTTGGCGACGTCGGCGGCGTTGGTGGAGCCATAGTCGTCACGGACCTTCTGCAGCGCCTTCCTGGCGGCGGCCCGGTGCGCCTCCTCGCTGGGGAAGCTGGGCGCCGTCGGGTCGGTCGGCTTGGCGCCGGTGGTCACGACGGGGGCCTGATAGACCTTCACCGCCTTGGCCAGGGCCTGCCCCGCCGCCTGCGCCTGGTGGGAGCGCCAGTAGTAGATCCCGACGCCGAGCGCCACCAGCAGCAGCACGCCGCCCACCGCATAGAGGATGGTCCGGACGTGGCTCTCGGCGTACTCGACGCCCCGTCCCATGGCCGAGGCGAAGTCGTCGTGCTTCATATCCTTGCGGGTCAGACGTTGATTCATCGACAAAGCTCCCAGAAGAAACGATCCAGGGAAACAGGTCCGAGCGAGGGAACTGCCGCGGCCGGGACCGAATGCCGCCGGGGTACCCCCGGGGGCTCACCCCGCTGGAGCACAGCTTGGGCAGCCCTGCCCACCGGCTAAGCCGGGGGATGATAGCAGGAGAAGCCGGTCGGCGCCACGTCATCCCGGAGAGCCCGCCCGGGAGGAGCTCCTCAGGAGTGAGGGCGTAGACAGTCTGGGCGCTTGACCGGCTGCCCGGCGCTCCTTAGGATCTGTGACATGGACTACCATGACCGAATCGTCATCGACCCCGAGATCCGCTTCGGGAAGCCCACTCTACGTGGGACGCGCAATACGGTCGGCGACGTCTTCTCTTACCTGGCCTCGGGTATGAGCGAGGACGAGATCCTCGCGGACTTCCCGTCGCTCACGCGGGACGACATTTGCGCCTGCCTCGGATATGCCGCCGAGCGGGAGCGCATCCTCTGGAGCATCGCCGCTGCCTGAGCCCGGTCCCAAGCTCCTTTGTCCTTATGAAAGAGAACCTGGCGAGTCACATTGAACACTGGGGCTTGGCAGTGCCCGCAGAAGACGAGATCCTCTCGCCTTGCTACATCGCGCTTGTGGTAGAAGCTTGGCAACGGGGAGAGCTCAGTGAAGGACAGCTCGCCCGGCTCCTTCGCACGGATCGGCTTGGCGCTCGGGAGAGCGTGAGCTCCAAACCATGAGCAGCGTCCTTATGGCGACAATGACGATTAGATTTGGCCGATCGCGTCCATTACCAACGCGAAATCCCTGAGACCTGTTCGGCTGGGGCTCCTGCGACCTAGCAAAAACATCGACATCTTCATTCGTGGCGGCGTTGAAGCTCCATCAGGCGACGGAATCGCACGTCCTTTTCCAAGCCAGGATCGGCGGCTTCGATGTCATTCAGACATTCCTTCAACTCGTGTGGCTGCCATTGAGCACGGGCGTCGACGACAATATTGAGGAATTCTAACGAGGCTTTGCCTCAGACCGACGAGATGTAAGGCCCAATGGAGGCTACCCTCCGGGTCTTCAGAGAGGCTCCGGTTGAGCGTAGGATCGAGATCCGAAGAGCCCGGTCCGTAGTTTGAGCCGGCAAGCGGCAG
>DATARR010000110.1:0-54084 GCA_036264085.1 Thermoanaerobaculia bacterium
ATCGCCGAAGCCTGTCCGCTGGTGGCCCTCGAAGCCCTGGCCTGCGGCACGCCGGTCATCGCCTCGCCCCTCGGCGCCCTGGCCGAGATCGTGGACCCCGGACGCACGGGCTTCCTCGTGGGAACCGTCGACGAGATGGCCGAGGCGATCCGCCGCGCGGACGCCCTCGATCCCGCCGCATGCCGGCGCGAGGCCGAGCGACGCTTCTCGGCCGGCGTCATGACCGCCCGTTACCTCGACCTCTACGACCGGCTATGCCTGCAAACGATTCCTGGAGCGTAGAAGAAATTACACGCATCCATGCCCTGGAGGCGCTCCAGGAGGAGTGGACCGCCCTGTGCGACCATTCGCCGCGGACGACACCGTTCCAGCGTCCCGAGTGGCTGCTCCCCTGGTGGCGCGCCTTCCCGCCGGGCGAGCCCTGGGTGCTGGCGATCCGGAAGGAGGGGCGCCTCGCCGCCCTGGCTCCCCTGCTCCTCTATGTGAAGGATGGGGAGAGGACCGTCGCCTTCTGCGGCGGCGGCGTCTCGGATTACTGCGACGTGGTGACGGACCCGGAGGAGGAGGACGGGGCAATCACCGCCCTGCTGGCCCACCTGGCCGCCAGACGCGACCACTGGGAGGTTGGCGACTTCGAGCCGCTCCCCGGAGAGAGCCCTCTTTCAAGGATCGCACCGCCGGCTGGGATCGAAGCCCGCACCGAGCCGCGGGACGTCTGCCCCGTGCTGGACCTGCCCGACCACCTCGCAGATCTCGGCGACGTGGTGCACACCCGGCAGCTCGCCAATCTCCGCAAATACCGCCGCAAGGCCGAGGCGCTCGGAGAGCTGCGCCTGGAGACGGTCGAAACCCGGAGTTGGGAGGAGCTGCTGGAAATCCTCCTCGGCTTCCACGTCGCCCGCCGCACCGAGGCGGGCCAGACGGGCCTGCTCGGCGCCGGCGACCTGCGCACCTTCCATCGGGAGGTCGCCGCCGGCTTCCATGCCCGCGGCGCCCTCGGCCTCTATGCCCTCTGCCTTGACGGCCGTCCCGTCGCCGCCCTCTACGGATTCTGGGAGAAGGACACCTTCTACTTCTACATGCAGGGGTTCGACTCCGCCTGGGCGAAGCTCAGCCCCGGGGTGATGGTGGTGGGTGGGGTCGTCGAGGACGTGGTCCACCGAGGCGCCCGGCGGCTCGACTTCCTGCGCGGCCGGGAGCCCTACAAACACTGGTGGGGGGCCAGGGACCGGGAGACGTTCCGGCGGGTGCTCCGGCCTCAATCCTCCGCGTAGTAGTCCAACCCCAGGTGGGTGATCTGCTCCTCGCCCTGGAGGAACCGGAGCGTGTTCTTCAGCTTCATCTGCTGGATGAAGAGGTCGTGCTCCGGGTAGAGCTGCGGCAGCGTCATCGGGCTCTTGAAGTAGAAGGAGAGCCACTCCTGGATGCCGTGCATGCCGGCGCGGCGGGCGAGGTCGAGGAAGAGGGCGAGGTCGAGCACCAGGGGCGCGGCGAGGATGCTGTCCCGGCAGAGGAAGTCGATCTTGATCTGCATCGGGTAGCCGAGCCAGCCGAAGATGTCCAGCGCGTCCCATCCCTCCTTGTTGTCCCCCCGCGGCGGGTAGTAGTTGATCCGCACCTGATGGTGGAACCCCTCGTAGAGGTCCGGGTAGAGGTGGGGCTGGAGGATGTGCTCCAGCACCGAGAGCTTGCTGACCTCCTTGGTCTTGAAGCAGTCGGGATCGTCCAGCACCTCGCCGTCGCGGTTGCCGAGGATGTTGGTCGAGAACCACCCCTGGAGGCCCAGCATGCGGGCCTTGAGGCCAGGGGCGAGGATGGTCTTCATCAGCGTCTGGCCGGTCTTGAAGTCCTTGCCGCAGATCGGCACCCGCTTTTTCTCGGCCAGCTCGCGCAGGGCCGGCACGTCGAGCGTCAGGTTGGGCGCCCCGTTGGCGAAGGGAATGCCGAGCGACAGGGCCGCGTAGGCGTAGACCATGCTCGACGGGATCTCGTCGTCATTCCGCTTCAAGCCCGCCTCGAAGGCGTCGAGCGACTGGTGGACCTCCGAGGCGACCATGTGCATCTCGGTCGAGCCGCACCAGACCATGACCGAGCGGTCAATCCCGCGTTCGCGCTGGAAATCTTCGATCTCCGCGACGAGCTGCTGGGCGAGCTCCCACTTACTGCCCTCCTTAGTATAGGTGCCGTGCAGGCGCTTGACGTAGCGGGGATCGAACACTCCCTTCATGGGGCGCACGGCCTCCAGCTCCGGGCGGAGCTGATCGAGCAGGCTCCGGTCGAGGACGCTGGCCTCGACGGCGGCCTCGTACGCGTCGTCCGGGAAGATGTCCCAGGCGCCGAAGACCAGGTCCTCCAGCCGGGCCAGCGAGATGAAGTCCTGGATGCGCGGCACGCGGTTCTCCGTCCGCTTGCCGAGGCGGATGGTGCCCATCTGGGTGAGCGAGCCGATCGGCTTGCCGAGCCCGCGCTTGACGGCTTCGACGCCGGCGATGAACGTCGTCGAGACCGCGCCCAGCCCCACCAGCAACACTCCCAGTTTCCCCTCCGCCGGCTCGATGTGAACACCCTTCTGGCTCATAGGAAGTCTCCTCCGAGGCTCCTACAAAGCCGTGCAACCCATGTGCCACGAAGATGTTGGAAAATCTCCTCCATGAGCGATCCGCGCCCTGTCGTCTGCGTCGACCTGAACGGCGTGCTCGACGCCTACACCGGCTGGCAGCACGAGAAGCACTGGGACCCGCCGCGTCCCGGCGCCGGGGAGTTCCTGCGGGATCTGAACGAGCGAGGGTTCCGGGTGGTCGTCTTCACCACCCGCTGGGCGGACGACGCGCAAGCCTGGCTTGTCCGACACGGCCTAGATCGCTGGGTTTCCGAGGTGACCGACAAGAAGCCCGCCGCCCACGTCTTCGTGGACGACCGGGCGGTCTGCTTCCGCGGGGATTTCGGGGAAACGCTGGAGGAGATCTCCCGGTTCAGGGCACACTGGGAGGAGTAGGAAGCGAGCGCAGCCGCTCCGAGTACCGCGCCACCTCCTCCCGCAGCCGCCCGGCCTCCTCCGGAGCGAAGGACTCCACCGCCTCGGCCGCCAGAGTGCAACGGCCGGCCTGGAAGGCGAGGTAGGCCACGGTGTAGAAGCCGAGCTGCACGGGCGCCGTCCAGGTGGCAGCGGCGAGGCGGTCCACCTCGCCTTCATCAAGGTCCAGCTCCACGGCGGCGCCGGCCAGGTCCCAGGCGACGTCCTGGGACCCCACGAGGTCGTTGGCGCGGTGGTGGTCCACGGCGTCGGCCTTCAGAATCCGCCCCTCGGGGGTGACCAGCCACTCCCAGGCGTGCATCTTGTTGTCGGTGAGAATGGGCCGCTCCAGGCGCGCGATCTCCGGCAGTCGCTCCCGCCACTCCTCCAGCGACGTGGGTCCCACAAGACGACCGGTGTTGAAGGCGGCCATCTCGAAGAGCTTTTCAGGGGTAGCACCGCGCTCGGCCGAGGAGACTTGGAACCGCCGGACACGGAAGGCGAGATAGCGGCCAACGGCGTCCAGCAGGGCGGAGCGGTCGAAGCCGGGGACCAGCGGCAGCGGCCGGGCGTCCTCCAGCCAGGGGCCTACCAGGAAGCCGTGCCGCAGACCGGCGACCGGGAGGCTCAAGGCCGCCTCGCCCAGGGCCTCGGCCACGGCCAGCTTCTCCCGGCCGTAGCGGCCCAGACCGGCGAACTTGAGCAGCCAGGGCCGGCCTCCCGTTCTCACCAGGAGCTTGCGCCGCTCCCCCTGGAGGTCGGCGGCCGGCCAGCGCGCGCGGTCGGGGAACAGCCGCTGCCGCCAGCGGCCGGCGCTCAGGTCCTCGGCCGCCCCGTCTGGCGGACCTGTCAGGTCCTCGGCCCAGCGGGGTGAGAAGACCGTTTCGAAATCGCCCACCTGCCGCCGCGCTCGCTCCCAGCGTCGCCGGTGTCGCTCCCCGGCGTAGGGGCCGAGATTCCCGTGGTGACTGGGGAAGAAGGTGATGGCGTCCGGTTCGACGCCTCGATCCTCCAGCCAGTCCGCCACGCAGCCGAAGGAGCTGCCGGAGAGCCCCGGCCCCTCGTCGACGATGGCGATCTGGCCTGGGCTGCTGAGGATCTCTCGCTCCAGGGACGGGCTCAGGTTCAGGCGGCGATCAAAGGGGTGGCCCTGGGGCCGCACGCTGAAGACTGCCGCGCCTTCTCCCCCCACGGCCGCAATCATTGCTGCCAGGGAGGTGCCGATGCTGCGGATGCCGATCACCCGCAGCGGACCGCGCAACTCGCCAGCGGCCTCGGCGTAGGTCTCGGGATAGAGGCCGTAGAAGGCGAAACCCTCGGGCACCGACACCGTCACCGTCTCGGGAAGCTCCAGGGCCAGCAGCTCGTCGAGGGAGAGGGCCAGGGGCGCCGTGGCGTACGGGCAGGCGCGGAACGAGGCGAGCAGCACGCCCGCCACCACCCGGGTCAGACGCCCGGCGGCCTCCCCCACGGCGGACGGCCTCTCCTCGCCGTGGATGGCGAATTGGTGATCGCGGAGCCCCTGCTCCAGCTCCCCGGCTTCGACGAGCATCTCCGCCAGCAGGGCGTGGCGCTCGATGAGGAGCGCGACGGATTCCAGACGCGCGAGGCCGGAGCGGATTCGCGCGACCTTCTCCCGGGGAGCCTCGACCCGCTTGGCGTCGCCATAGACCAGCATGCGGCCTGGACGGCTGCAAACCGCGGACCGGAAGAAGCCGGTTGAACCGACCACCTCTCCGCCGGGACCCACCCTGGAGCGAGGAGGAGGTATTTCACGGGATTCTTCTTCACGATGCTTGACATGTCAACTATTGATACCGTATTCTTTCGCCATGCCGGACGAGACGAGCACTTTGCAGCGGGAGATCCAGCAGCGAAAGCCCTTCCGCTCGCGGGGGCAGGAGCTGGTGGTGGGCCTGCTGCGCACGGCGGACCTGGTCCGGCGGGCCGTCGACCGGACGCTCGCCCCGTACGACATCACGCCGCAGCAGTACAACGTCCTGCGTATTCTGCGCGGCGCCGGCGATCAGGGCCTGCCGACGCTGGAGATCGGCGGCCGGATGCTGGAGCAGGCGCCCGGCATCACCCGGCTGCTCGACCGGCTGGAGGCCAAGAGCCTGGTGCGCCGCGAGCGCTGCCCTCAGGACCGGCGCCAGGTGCTGTGCTGGCTCACCCCCGCCGGCCTCGCAATCGTCGAGCGGTTGGACGATCCGATCGACGCCGCGGACCGCGAGGCCGTCGCGATGCTCGGCGAAGAGGACCAGGAGCGGCTCCTCCGCCTGTTGGAGGCCATCCGCGCCGGACACCGTGGATCTGACGACGTTTCATTGAACGACATCCCATCAGGGACCGTGAAAAACAAGGAGAGAATCTCATGAACCGCAAACTGTTCGCCGCCGTTGCCGTCACCGCTCTCGCCGCGCTGCCCCTCGCCGCCGAGACCTATACCGTCGACCCTGGCCACTCGGGGGTCTCGTTCACCGTCCGCCACATGGTCACCAACGTCCGCGGCCGCTTCAACGACTTCACAGGCAAGGTCAACATGGACCCGAAGAACCTGCCTGGCTCCTCGGTGGAGTTCCACGTCAAGACCGCCAGCATCGACACCGGTGTGCCGGACCGCGACAAGCACCTGCGCTCGGCCGACTTCTTCGACGCCGAGAAGTATCCGGAGATCGTCTTCAAGAGCGAGTCGATCGCGCCCGCCGGCAAGGACAAGTACAACGTCACCGGCACCCTGACGATGCACGGCGTCAGCAAGAAGGTCACGCTGCCCGTGTCGTTCCTGGGCCAGGCCAAGGACCCCGGGGGCAATACTCGGGCCGGCTTCGAGACCGAGACGACCCTCAATCGCAAGGACTACGGCATCAACTGGAACAAGGCGCTCGACAACGGCGGCGTGCTCCTCGGCGAGGACGTGAAGGTCGACGTCAACCTCGAGACCAAGGCCGACGGGGCGGCCGAGAAGAAGGGGAAGTAAAGACGGCGCCACCCGTACCCTCGCCGTCGTAGAATATTGGCAGGGCCGCATGGGTTCATCCCGCGCGGCCCTCGCCTTCCATGTCCGAATCGACTCGCACTCCCGCCGCCGAGCTGATGCGGCAGCTCGGGTTCCGGCTTCCGGCGCCGGCTCCGGCCGCACGCGTGGCCATGGCCGCCGCAGGCCCCCGCATGACGGTGACCTCCAAGGCGATGCTGCACGTCACCAACGGCGACTCCGCGGCGGGGACGCTCCGGGAATCCGGGGTCTGGGGGACGGTCACGGTCACGGCGGACGTGCTGCACGAGGGTCCCACCCCCGGCGGGCTCGCCCCCGAGCGCTGGCGCAAGGTCCGCGCCCGTTATCTCGCCGAGAGCGGCTACGACGACTACGACTCCTGCCTGGCAAGACTCACCCGGTGGGACCACACGCTGGAGAACTTCCGCCCCTACGACGAGATCGTCCTCTGGTTCGAGCACGACCTCTTCGACCAGCTCCTGCTGATCCGCGCGCTCGACGGCTTCGCTGGCCGCAACCTCGGCGGCACCGAGCTGTCGCTGATCTGCATCGGCGAGTTTCCTGGGATCGTCCCCTTCCACGGCCTGGGCCAGCTCTCGCCGCCGCAGATGGCCAGCCTGCTCGATCGCCGGCAGCGGGTCAACGAGGGGCAGAAGCTCCTGGCCCGCGACGCCTGGCGGGCCTTCTGCTCCCCCGATCCCACCGTGCTCGAGGGACTGCTGCACCGGGACACCTCCCCCCTCCCCTTCCTCGCCGGGGCCCTGCGCCGCCACCTGGAGGAGCTCCCCTCGACCTTCAACGGCCTCGCCCGCACCGAGCGCCAGATCCTCCGCGCTCTGGCGGACGGCGCCGGCACCTTCGAAGAGCTCTTCCGCGCCACCCAGCGCATGGAGGAGCGGGTCTACATGGGCGACAGCTCCTTCCTGCGCGTGCTGCGCGAGCTGGCCTCGTCCCCCCGGCCCCTCGTCCGCCTGGAGCCGGCCGTCACCGGCTCGCCCTACCCACAGCGGATCCTCCTCACCACCACCGGCCGCGACGTCCTCGACGGCCGCGACGACTGGGTGCGCATCCGCGGCATCGACCGCTGGCTGGGCGGCGTCCATCTCCAGGGGGCCGATGCGGCCTGGCGGTGGTACGAGGCGGGCCGGCGGCTGGTGCGCACCTCGCCGCCGGCGCTCTCCTGACCGCCTCGCCGGATCTCCCGGCACCGTGTCACAACGGCCCGGCCGTGCTAGACTTGAAGGCCCCTGACGGCTGCCGATGATCGTAGAAGAATGATCGTAGAAAAACGCCATCTGGACGGCTTCACCCTCCTCAACGTGGAGGGGGTCATCAAGCTCGGGGAGAGCGCCCAGTTTTTCGCCCAGACGCTGGAGCGCACCCTCTCCGACGACCGCGGCCACGTCATCATCGACTTCTCCCAGATCAATTTCATCGACTCCACGGGCATCGGCGAGCTGGTGGGCTACCTGGGGCGCTTCCGCAGCTCGAAGCGGGAGCTGATCCTGGTCAATCCTTCCGAGCGCATCCGCAAGCTCCTGCACGTCGCCCGCCTCGACGAGCTGTTCCCCACCTACGACTCGGTGGCGGCGGCCATCTCCGCGGAGCGCTGATCCCTCTGTTCGCCCCGCTCGCCGCGGTCGTCCGCAACGGCCTGCCGGAGTCCTGGCATTTCGGCGCCGTGGCCGCCGTCACTCCCGAGGGCCGCCTGGTGGCTTTCCAGGGGGACCCCCAGACCGCGACCTTCCTGCGCTCGGCGGCCAAGCCCTTCCAGTGCCTGCCGCTGCTGCTGGCCGGCGCCGCCGAGCGCTTCGGCCTGACGGCGGCGGACGTGGCCCTGATCTGCGCCTCGCACGGCGGCACGCCGGAGCACACGCGGCGGGCCGCGGACCTCCTCGCCCGCGGCGGCTTCGGCGGCGAGGACCTGCTCTGCGGCGCCCACTGGCCCCTGGATCCCCAGGCCGCCGAGGCGCTGCGGCAGCAGGGGGAGGCCCCGACGCCCCTCCACAACAACTGCTCGGGCAAGCACGCCGGCATGCTCCTGGCCTGCCGCCTGCTCGGCCTGCCGGTCGCCGACTACGTGGCCCCCCATCACCCCTGGCAGCAGCGCATCCTGGAGCACGTGGCCGGCTGCTGCGGCCTGCCCCCGGAGTCGATCGGGCAGGCCGTCGACGGCTGCAGCGTCCCCACCTACCACGTGCCGCTGGCGGCGGCGGCCCGGGGCTACGCGGCGCTGGCCGACCCGCGGGCGGCCGGTCTGACCCCGGACGTATCGGCGGCGATGGACGCCGTCGTCCACGCCATGACCGGCGAGCCGGCCATGGTGGCGGGTCCGGGGCGCTTCACCACCCGCCTGATGGCGGCCACCGGCGGCCGGGTGCTGGGCAAGGAGGGAGCCGAGGGCCTCTACGGCCTGGCGGTGCGGGGGCCCGTGGCCCTGGGGGTCGCGATCAAGATCGCCGACGGCGGCGAGCGCTGTCGCGACGGCGTGGTGCTCGACGTGCTGCGCCAGCTCGGATCGCTCGCGGGCGCCGAGCTGGCCGAGCTCGAGGACCTCCACCATCCCGTCCTCCACAACCACCGCGGGCTGCGGGTGGGCGAGGTGCGGCCCGAGGTCGACCTGGAGGAGGTGTAGACTTGATCCCCGGCATGAGAGAGCCCGCCCACTGCACCGTCCGCCGCCGGACCATCCTCCTCCTGGTCCTCCCGCTGATTCTCCTGCTGCCAGGGGCCTGCTCGTACCTCCGTCCGCGCGACGCCCAGCGCCAGTCCTATCGCAAGCTGGGCCCGCCGGTGGCCTACGAGCTGATCCGGGACAATCCCGACATGCTGATCCTCGACCTGCGCACGCCCCAGGAGTACAACGGCGAGACCGGCCACCTCCAGCGGGCGCAGAACATCCCCCTGGAGCGCCTCCCTTATCGGCTGCTGGAGATCAGCTCCTACCGCCCTGAGACTTTCCTGGTCTACTGCCGGCCCGACGGCTGCGGCGACCAGGCCATCGCCGTCCTGCTCTCCAGCGGCTTCGAGAACGTCATCCTGATGGACGGCGGCATCGACGCCTGGATCCGCTCCGGCTTCAAGACCGTGCTGCCCGCGGCAGCCGCGGGCCAGAGAACCCAGAGCCAGACCCCGATGCGTCCCCTGAAGCCCGGGGAGAAACCGCGGCCCGCCCCCGAGGTCGAGACCCCGGAGCTGCCGCCTCCCCCGCCGCCACCCCCGATCCGCCGCGGCTCCGCCGCTTTTTGAATCTGCAGGGAGAACCGACATGACCGTGCATTCACCGCTCTCCACCGCCGAGGCCCTCGGCGAGCTCCAGGGTCTCCTGGGCGACCGCCTCCTGCTGGACGAGGAGGCCCGCGCCCGCTACCACTCCGACTTCGGACGCCAGGTGGACCGGCTGCCCGGCGCCGTGGCCCGCTGCACGTCGGCCGCGGAGGTCGCCGCGGTCGTGAGCTTCTGCCGCGAGCGCAGGATCCCCCTCGTCCCCCGCGGCCAGGCCCACACCCAGAGCGGCCAGGCCACCACCGACGGCGGCCTGCTGCTGGACACCTCCACCATGAACGCCATCCACGCGATCGACGAGGCGGCGGAGACCGCGACGGTGGACTGCGGCGTCCTCTGGCGCGACCTGGTGGCCGCCACCCTGGAGAGAGGGCTCATTCCCCGCGTCCTCACCAACAACCTGGGGGTGCAGATCTCGGGCACGCTGTCGATGGCCGGCCTCGGCGTCGCCAGCTTCCGTTATGGCGCCCAGGTGGACAACGTCACCGAGATCGAAGTGGTCACCGGCACGGGCGAGATCGTCACCTGCTCGGCCGAGCGCCACCGCGACCTCTTCGACGTCGTGCGCTCCGGCCTCGGGCAGTTCGGCGTCATCACCCGCGCCACCATCCGTCTGCGCCGGGCGAAGAGCGTGGTGCGCAAGTATTACCTGCTCTACGACGACCTCGGCACGGTGATGGAAGACCTCAAGAGGGTAATGGATCCGTCCAACCTCACCTTCTCCTCCCTGGAGTCGTGGTGCACGCCGTGTCTCCAGGGGATCCTGAAGATCGGCGAGGGGATGGAGCTGGGCGAGGGGATGCAGACCTTCGCCGCCTGGTTCTACCCGCTCCACCTGACGGTCGAGTTCGATGCCGGAGAGGAGCCGGACGATACGGCGACGCTGGCGGGCCTCACCCCCTACCGTCACGTCCACACCGAGGACTTCACCCAACACGAGTTCTGCAACCGCATGGACCCGGTCTTCGAGCTCTGGCGGCGCAGCGGCTACTGGGACATGGCTCATCCGTGGATGGAGACCATCCTCCCCTGGGACACCTCGCGGGAGTTCATCGAGTCGGTGCTCGCGCAGACGCCGCCCCAGGCCCTGGGACCGGGCGGCCACATCCTCCTCTGGCCGGCCTACACGCCCACCTCCGAGGCGCCGCTCTTCATGCACCCCGGGGGGGACTACGTGATGGGCTGGGGCATCCTCCCCGGCGTGCCGGCCCGCTTCCTGGACCGCGCCCTCGCCCAGCTCGACATGGCGAGCGAGCTCTCCATTTACTATGGCGGCAAGCGCTACCTCTCCGGCTTCATCACCTTCGACACGGCGGAAAAATGGGCCGCGCACTTCGGCGACCGCTGGCCGCGTATCCTCGAAGCCAAGAAGAAGTTCGATCCGGATGGGATCATGGCTCCGGGGTTCATTCAGTACGAGTAGGGGGCTCTTGACTCGGTGGAGAAGGAAAGGCGTAAGCGGGGAGAGAGCCGCAGCGAGTTCTTCCGGCAAGCCGTTCAGGCATTCCTGCGTGACCTACAGAAACGCAAGGACGTGGAGCGTTACGTCCAAGGCTACATCGAGCATCCGGAGTGCGCCGAAGAAGTCGATGCGATCCGCCCGGCGAGCTATGCGGCTCTGGCCGAGGAGCCCTGGGATTGAGGCGCTGTGCCAACCTCGACTCGATCGTCACGATACCGAAATCACACCTCGAACAGCGCATCGCTCTCCTCCGCCCGGAGAAGGTCAAGCAGATCGAAGCGGCGCTACGTTTCGCTTTGGGCATGAGCGAGTGATTCACTTGGCGCGCGCTCTGAGAGCGCGCCGGTATCCCCAAGGCTGCTACTTTCCGCGCCGAATGCCCGGCTGGACCGGCCGGTGGAGATCGCGGGCGAAGCTCTTCGCCAGGAGCACGAGGAGAGCTCCGGCGAGGATGCCGCCGAGGAGGACCGCGAGAAGAGTGCCGTATCCCTGGGCTGCGTTGCTGGACGGGGCCCCAGCCATCGCGGGTACCGTAGTGGTCGGGCTGGGCTCCGCGGCCGCCGGCGGGATCCTCGCTGCCGCCGCGACGGTCGAGGCAGGGCAGAGATCCTTCACCAGCTTTTCGCCGTTGAACCCGGGCTTGGCCACGACGTCGTAGAAGAGCTTGTTCGCCTGCTGGAAGGGGACGGCTCCCGTCGCTGGGAGAGCCGTCCCAAGCTTGATGTTGAATCGGTCGACGCACTGCCGGCGCCGCAGCTCGCGCAGCAGCGGACCTCCCTTCTCGAGACCCAGGAGAAACTTCTCGGCGTCATAGCGCGGCGAGAGGACGACCTCGTAGATGAGGTCGTTCGTCTCCTCCGGTGGCCACCCACCCACTGCCGGCAGGTTCCAGCCGAAAAAATCGTTGAGATCGTCGAGGAGATTCCTCGCGATCACCTGTTTTTTCAGCTCCCCGGTCGGGACGAGAGCCTTCATGAACTTCTTCTGGTCGTAACGGGGATCGGAGACGATTTTACCGATCACCTGTATCGCATGGGGGTCGAGCCCATCCGCCAAGATCACGGCCGGCGTGAGCCATGCGAAAACGAGGAACAGGAGAATGGTGATTCGATATGTTGCTTTCATGGTTATCTCCTTGCAGGTTGCCCAATTTCTTGGAGCTGGTGGTCGACGTTCTGCACCAGGGCCGCCAAATGGGAGGCCTCCATGGCAGTCGCCGGCCTGGCCTCGGCCTGGCGGAGAAATTGGTGGAAACCCTCCAGCAGAGAGCGGCAGAAGCCGAGGTCGAGATCCTGGCCCAGCCCGAGGCTCTGGCCCACGTTGAACCGGGCCTCCGCGGGCTGGCTCTCCACGGTGCGCACCATGAGCGCTCCCTTGCCGGCGAGCTTCATCAGGTGCTGGTAGGGAGGATCGATCAGACCGGGAGACCAGTGAACGAGCCCACTCCACTCGTTCCTCGCGATCGCCTCGACCTGGTCCGCCTCGGGCATGAGGGTGCGCGCGACGTAGAAACGCAGGGCCTGCGCGACCAGCACTTTGGAAGCCAGGTCGACGTCCTGGTCGGAGGGAGCCCCGGTACCGCCGGCGAGTTGCTCGCGCACCTTGATCCCCCGGGTTACTCCATCGGTTAGTGGAGCGGAGAGCTCGATCTTGGGAAAGCGGACCTCCGGCAGTTTCCGGGAGGCCAGGACGCCCATTGCGCCGGACTCCTCCTTGGCCCACTTGAAGGCCTGCATCTGCTGGCGTACGGCGAGCTCGGCATAGCGGGCCTGGTCGGCCTCTTTGGCATGCCCCTTTCCCGCCGCCAGGGCCTCTCCCACCATCTGGTGCCCTTCGGAAAGGGCCGCCGCAAGCAGGAGGCGCAAGGTGACGGCGCGATCGCGGCCGAGCGGCGTGAGCGCGGATTTCTCGGCCTCGATCGAGGTCTGGTAGGCATCCGGGAAACGGTCCTGCTGCACCGCGACCCCGGCCTCGGCGAGGAGGCTCAAAGCCTCGGCGTCGGACTCGACAAGGGCTTCGGAGCCTCCGCTGAAGCCCCAGGGCAGCTCCCGCCAGCTCTTCGCAAAGAAGACGCCATAGCTCAACAGGAAAACGGCCACGAAAGCCGCGAGCAGGATCGTCCGTCGGGAGATGCCTCTCCGAGGAGGCGGCGGAGGAGGCAAGGAGGGGCTCTTCCGCAGCCGATTGAGAATGAGGTCGGCGACGGCGGCAGGGGTGAGGCCCTGAGCGGGGTGCCAGCCGTCGGTGGCAAGGAGGCCAGGGATCTCGCCATCCGCCAGCCGGATCAGCATCACGGAGTCGGCTCGGCTGGTACGGAGAATGCGGATCACCCGCCATTCGATCTGGCACCATGTCTTGTGGCCGTAATGCTCGTCGAGGAACGCCACGACCAGGCGGGAGCGTTCCAAATAGAGCTTCTGGAGAAAGAGGTCCTGATCGATCTCTCTGGTTTCGTTGGGGTGGAAGGGATAGAAGAACACGCGCTCCCGCGTCAGCTCGGCAGCCAGTCTCTCCGCCACGGCCGCGACGAAATCCCGGCGTTCCTCGGCGAATGACAGGGAGACCTCGTAGTCGATCATGGTAGGACCCGACGGAGCCCGGCGACCGGTGCTCACCAAGGGGAGACACGGTCGCCGGCTTGATTGTTGAGGGAGCTGGGTTGACGCGGCCTCAATGCCGCGGCGAGTTTACCTGCCGAGGGATTGCAGGCGCTCTTCCAGCAGGCTTCTCTGCCGGCCCATGAGCGTGCCGTGCACCGTGAGCGCCGGACCCAGGGCGAAGTAGAGGAAGCCCGCCACGGTCACCAGGCGCTCGCCGCCGAAGTAGGCGATGCCCACCGAGGCGAGCGCGACGGCCGTGTGGATGGCGCTCTCCTGGATCGATTCGCGCGTCCTCAGGGCCTGCATCGGATCGAGACCGAGCGCGCCGCGCCGCCGCCAGGCGTGGGAGTAGAGGAGGCTGAAGACCAGGAAGACCGCGGCGTAGCCAAGGCCGTAGAGGATCAGGATCTTGGCGCCCTGCCCCGGACCCACGCGCGGCACCAGCGCGCCCCCGGGCAGTTGGACGGTGAGCGGATAGCCGGTGATCTGGTCGATCATGAAGGAGGAGAGGAACTTCAGGGGGTATACGAAGACCAGCACGACGAACAGCAGGACCCCGTTCAAGACCAGAGTCCAGGCATCCTCGAGCCCATAGCGCCGGAAGAACTGGTACTGGCGGTGCCAGATGTAAAGCAGCAACGCGAAGGCGATGGCGAAGGCGAAGAAGCCCCGCATCGTCGCGAGCAGCTCGTCGAAGGTCTTCGGCACCTCCAGAGACACCACCAGCAGAGTGATGGCGAAGGCGAACACCGCGTCCGAGAGACCCTCGATGCGCGCCAGCTCGCCGCCGGCCCGTAGCGCAGCCCCCTCGTGCTCCAGCCTGCCGAAGATCTGATCGCGCAACACCGCCGCCGATCCTCCCTCCACGGTCACGTCTGGCCCAAGATCTACAAGCCTACTTCGAAGGGTGATTCTAACTCGGTTTTGCAAGTCCCCCTCTCTCCGCAGCGGAGAGAGGGGGAAAGTCAGCGGTGGGGAGTGAAGGGGGAAGCCTACCGGCCGCGGATGTCTTCCACCCGGATGGCCGGATGGCCGCAGCGGGTGCCGCCGTCCTCGAAGCCGCTCACCCGCACCCAGTCTCCCCGGCCGTGGCCTGCGAGGTCGCCGAAGAGGCCATAGATCTCGCCGCGATTGGTGCGCAGCACGGGGCAACGGTCACTGTCGAGCCGGCCCGACACCGAGATGGCCCGGCGGTTGCTGCGGTAGCTGCCGTTGTCGCGGTTGTCATTACGGTCGCGGCCGTACTGGCCCTGTCGATCCTGGCCCCGGTTGTTGCCGTAGTGGTCGCGGTTGTAGCGGTCCCACCAGCCGTTGCGAGCCACGTAGTCGCCGTCGCGGCGGCGGTCGTAGATCAGGTGGCTGTACCCCGAGTCGGCCCACAGCTTCTCCACCTGGGCCACCCGGAACGCCGGACCGCAGACGCTGTTGGACTGCACCTGGCCGCGCAGGAGGAGATGGTCGCCGTTCTGCAGGTCGCCGGGGTTGCCCAGCAGCGGGACGACGTTCCCCTGGCGGTCGCGGATCAGCGCGCACCCCTGCTGCATGCCGACGTAGGTCCCGTCGAGCTCGAACGCACCGTTGCCGCGCCCGCGGTCCCAGCCGTCCCAACTGTGGCGCTGGTAGCGCTGAGCCTGCGCCGGCAGCGACAGGGCCGCCGTCACGAGCAGGGCCGCCCCCGATATCTTCATGAATCGTCGTTGCATCGTCGTAGTCATGGCTTGCCTCCTGGCTGAATTGGCTGAGTGGATGGGGAGCCCGGCCGTGCCGCTCGCTCCCTCGGGATTCGCCAATTCTTTACTTCAAGGGCCGTGCCATGTCCCGGAAACGTTGAAAAGAAAGGGCTTGCTCATTTCGTCCCGATGCAGCCTCCCTGCCAGGCCGTCCCCGATGGAGGACGATTCGCCACCGCCCGCCCGGAGGCGCGGGCGTCCTCGATTCTGATACCCTCCGGCCATGACGGAGACCCGCACGCTGACCACCATCCGCATCGCCCACAGCCCGGATTCGGACGATGCCTTCATGTTCTACGCGCTGACTCAAGGGCTGCTGGACGTCGAGGGCCTGGAGATCCGCCACGTCCTCCAGGACATCGAGAGCCTGAACCAGGCCGCCTTTCAGGGGACCTACGAGATCACGGCCCTCTCCTTCCATGGCTACGCCCATCTCGCGGACCGCTACCAGCTCATGCCCTCGGGCGCCAGCTTCGGCGACGGCTACGGCCCCATCGTCGTCTCCCGCCAGCCGCTCGGCCGGGCCGACCTGCCGGGGCTCAAGGTGGCCATCCCCGGCCAGCTCACCACGGCCCACCTCGCCCTGCGCCTCTGGCAGCCGGAGGTCACCCCCGAGATCGTCCCCTTCGACAGGATCCTCGACGTGGTGCTCGCCGGCGAGGCGGACGCCGGCGTGGTGATCCACGAGGGGCAGCTCACCTACGGCGACCTCGGCCTGCGCAAGGTCGTGGACCTCGGGGAGTGGTGGAAGGGGGAGACCGGCCTGCCCCTGCCGCTGGGGGGCAACGGCATCAAGCGCGACCTCGACCCCGACCTCAAGCGCCGCCTCTGCCGCCTGCTGACCGAGAGCATCAACTACGGCCTCGACCACCGGCAGGAGGCCCTCGGCTATGCCACGCGCTACGCCCGCGGCCTGGAGGACGATCCCGTGCGCTCGGACCGCTTCGTGGGCATGTACGTCAACGACTGGACGCGCGACTACGGCGAAGCCGGCCGCCGGGCCGTGCAGCTCCTCCTCGACCGCGGCTTCGAGGCCGGCGTGCTGCCGCGCCACGTCGCGGCCGAGTTCGTCGCGATCTGACGCGGGCTGGCATGATCCGGCCCGACGCCCTCGTCTTCGACCTCGACGTGACGCTGATCGACTCCCGCCGCGACATCACCACCGCCATCAACCGGATGCGCGCCGATCTGGGGCTGCCACCGCTCGCCCTGGAGCAGGTGGTGACGATGGTGGGAGAGGGGGCGCGGCTGCTGGTGGAGCGGGCCCTCGGACCCGGGTTCACGCCGGACCGGATCGACGAGGCTCTGCCAAGATATCTCGGCTA
Source organism: Thermoanaerobaculia bacterium (assembly GCA_036264085.1). Classification (GTDB taxonomy): domain Bacteria; phylum Acidobacteriota; class Thermoanaerobaculia; order Multivoradales; family UBA5704; genus DATARR01. Next base: position 16,414 of record DATARR010000110.1, read on the forward strand.
CTACTGGGAGGTCTGCCTGGAGGCGACGAAGCCCTACCCCGGGATCGAGGCCATGCTCGCGGCGCTCGCCGGGCGCTATCCCCTGGCCCTGCTGAGCAACAAGGGGGAGGCCCTGTCGCACAGGGTCCTGGACGGCCTCGGCCTCACCTCCCACTTCCGCGAGGTCCTGGGCGGCGACAGCCTCCCCACCCGCAAGCCGGACCCCGCGGGCCTGCGCGTCCTGGCCGGCCGGCTCGGCGTCCCCGTCGCGCGCCTCCTCCTGGTGGGCGACACCTGGATCGACGCCGCGACCGCCCGCAACGCCGGCTGCGCCTTCGCCCTCGTGGCCTGGGGCTTCCCCCGGCCGCCGAAGCTCGACGGCCTCCAGGCCGACCTCGAGGTGGAGAAGGCCGAGGAGCTGACGGCGGCACTGGTATAATCCTCAGGCATCCACTTGAGGTTGTACGACCGCGCCATCCAGCGCCGCGAGGACTTCCTGATGAAAAGACTGACCGTGATGACCGTGCTCGTTCTCGCTCTCTCCCCCCTGGCGGCCTGGTGTGCGGAGCCGGACAGCCATCGGCAGGCGGCCGCGGAGCTGCTCAAGGTGATGAACATGGAGAACTCGATGATCGCGGCGGCGAGCTCGATGCTCGACGCCCAGGCGCAGAGCAACCCCGGGCTCGCGCCCTATCGCGACGTGATCCAGAAGTGGATGGAGAAATACCTGACCTGGGCCGCCGTGGGACCGCGCATGACGGACCTCTACACGGAGGCGTTCACCGAGCCCGAGATCCGCGACATGATCGCGTTCTACAAGACGCCGACCGGTCAGAAGACCCTGGCCAAGATGCCGGTCCTGCTCCAGCAGGGCATGCAGATCGGCATGGAGGTCACGCAGCAGCACAAGGCCGAGCTGGAGACCATGATCCACGCCCGCGGCGAGGAGTTGGAGAAGGCGAAGAAGAAGCCGGAGGGCGGGGGCGGAGACTGAGGACGACAACCGGCTCCTTCAAACGTCGACCTCCTGCGAGAGGCTCGACGGGAGCTCGACTCTCAATTCGGTCGTGGCCATCGTGGTTCTCCTCCCCAAGGATACTCCAGTCGATGTCGGGCGAACGATCCGCAGGTTGGCAGAGCCCTCGAATAGCTGCAAACACCCATCAATCTGCCGCTAATCACTCCCACTGAGCCGCAGGAACCGCGATTCGTGCTGCAGAACCCATAAGCTCTGCTGCAAGACTCCCTCTAGTCGGATCCCGCAAGCCGCCGATTGCGCCTTCAATCCCAATCCTGAGCCGCTTATTCGGCTCCATTGAGCCGCAAAAACCAGACATTGTGCTGCATAATCTCCCCAATTTGCGACAATCGATCCGACTCGAGACGCCTGAACCGCCGAGTGGCGCATCCGTTTCGCGGGTCTCTTGCGGCTCGCCCCGCGGATGGGAATACCGATGAGCTGAAGCGGGTCGTCTCTGGAGTGGAGATCGCGGCAAAAACATCCTGATACGCAGCAGATCATCGGCAACTTGCAGCCGGCGCCGCGGGGCGGGACCCTCGGCGATCGAGGCCGGCGATGCGCTGGGGCTGGCGGGCCGCTCTCTTCGGATCGATCACCGATTACTACCGCCGGCACTGGTACCAGCCGGCCAGGTTCGCGATGGGGGGGAGTAGGGGACGCATGGTATCCTGGGCTCCGAGACGGGAGTAACTTCCCCCTTGCCTCGGCCCGCCATGTCGGATAAAGTAGCGAGAAAGAACGACTCTGAACGGGAGCCATCCATGAGCCAGCCAGCCCTTGCGGCGCTCGACCCTCTTCCTTTCGAGCTCGTCACCGACGACGGAGAGCCCTTGGAGAGCAACTGGCACGTCGACCAGATCACTCTGCTCAAAGAGTCGATCAAGCAGCTCATGAAGGGGCGAGGCCGCGGCGATTACTTCGTCGGCGGCAACATGTTCGTGTACTACTCGATAGAGCAGGCGCGGCAGGTCAAGGTGGACGTCGACGCCGGTATCAACGATCGCCGCCACTACCGGGGCCCCGACGTCTTCTACGTCGGAGGCGTGGAGCGCCGTAAGCGGGAATTCTGGGTGGTGTGGGAAGAAGGCTACCGCTATCCCGAGGTGATCGTGGAGTTGCTCTCGCCCTCGACGGCCAAGATCGATCGGACGGTGAAGAAGGATCTCTACGCCGGCACTTTCCGGACCCCGGAGTACTTCTACTACGACCCCGACAAGGTGAAGTTGGACGGATTCCGCCTCGCTGGGCAGTCTTACCGGCCGATCGTGCCCAATGCTCAGGGACGCCTGGTGAGCGAGCGGCTCGGCGTGGAGCTGGGCCTCTGGCAAGGCGTCTACCAGGAGAACCCGGACACCTGGGTGCGCCTCTTCCATCCCGACGGCCGTCTGGTACCAAGCGCGGACGAGCGCGCCGCAGCCGCGGAAGCCCGCGCCGACGCCGAGCGCCAGAGGGCCGAGGCCGCCGAGGCCGAGCTGGCGCGGCTGCGCGCCCGGCTCGGCGAGGGCTCCTAAAGCCGCAAATCCCGCCGCACCTGGCCGTACTCCAGATCGAGCACCAGCACCCGGCCGCGGTCGTCCGCCAGGGTGAGGACCTGCGGCGTGAGGTGGAGGGTGACGCGCGTCGCCCGTTCGAGGACCACCTCCGCCCGCACGCCGCCGCTCGGGCGATGATGGAGGTGGATCACGAATCCGGCTTTGGAGTGCGCGGGGAAGGCGACCCAATCGCCGGCGGCGGCGGGCTGGCCCGGCCGGGAGCCCGCGGGCAGGAGGCCGGCGGGCGGCTCGACGAGCAGACCTTCGGGCGAGATCCCCAGATGCCGGGAGCGCAACGGCGGGCCGGGCGGCACGGTTTCGCGGTGCCGCAGGGTGAGGCTGGGCAGCTCGTAGGTCCAGACCTCCGGCTCGTGGGCGGCCACCAGCAGCGAGCAGTGGGTGGCGGAGCGGGTGATCGCGACGGCCGGGCCGGGCAGGGGTGTCGCCCAGACGCTCTCGAAGCCGCCGGTGGTGGTGTCGACCGCCGACAGGCCGCTCGACTCGGCCACGAACCAGAGGCCGCCGTCGAAGTCCGGGGCAAAGCTTTCGAGGCGAGCGTCGCACCAGTCCTCGGCCGTGCGGCTGACGAAGTCGATCTTCGTCACGCGCCAGACCTCGCCGCGCCGGGCCAGGGCCAGGGCGCGGTCGCCGTGCTCGGAGACGACGAGCCGGTGGGCGGGCGGATCGAGCTCGGCCACGGACCGGCCGTCGCGCGACAGCAGGCGGACCCCGGCCTCGCCCAGGGCCACGACGGTGAGGCCGTTGGGGAGGAAGGCGGCGTCGTGGGCCGGCATGGTGCCGGCGTCGCGGCCGGCGACCGCCACCCGCCAGGGGGACGGGCGCGAGATCCAGGGCTCCCGCGGCGGCAAAGGGAGAGCGGGCGCATCGGCCTTGAGGGCGGCATCGCCGGCGAAGGTCACGAGTTGGCGCAGCTCGGCGGGCTCGAGCCGGGCGCCGAGCCGGCCGGAGTCGCGGGCGAGGGCCCGCACCGCGGGCCGCGCCAGGGACTGGGCCGCCGGCGTGCGCGGTCCCCGGCGCAGCGTGTCGGCGAAGCTCAGGCGGGCCGCCGCCCCCTCGGCGCGCCAGCTCTCCAGAAGGGCCAGCGCGGCGTCCCGGACCTTGCCGAAAGGCTCCGGCGCCAGGGCCACCTTGCGCGCCAGCATGCGGCCGGCCGGGGGGCCTCCCTGCTCGATGGCGCGGTCCATCCAGGGGAGGGCCCGGTGACGCTCGGTCCCCAGCGGCCAGAGGGCGTCCACGGCGGCGGCGTAGTCGCCCGCCCGGGCCAGCTCCTGGGCCCAGAGCCGACGCAGCTCGTGGGCCTCCTCCGGCTGGCGGCTGCGTTCGAGGCGGGTGACGGCGTCGGCGAAGGCGCCGGTACGCCGGGCGAGGCGCAGGGCCCGCTCGCGGTCGCCGGCCAGGAACCACTGCCGCACCACCAGTCCCGGCGGCAGCTCGCGGGCCTCGGCCATCTCGGCGGCGAGTCGGAACCGGCCGTGCCGCTCCAGGAAACCCACCGCCTCCTCGTGCGCATGGAGGACCTCGGCGAGCAGGTAGGCGGCCTCCTCGATCCGTTCCTGCGCTTCCAGGCGGAGGAAGGCCTCGCGGTAGAGACGCCGCAGCTCGCCGTACACCTCCGGGGAGATGCCGGAGGAGGACCACGGCCGCGACCGCTCGGGACGGATGCGCAGCTCGGCGCGCGGCGACAGGGGGCGCAACGGTAGCCGCCGGGGGCCGGCCTCGGCGGGCACCGCCAGCGGCACGGCGTGGTGCAGGGCGTTGTCGAAGTCGCCGCTCTCGAACATCTCCATCAGCCGGTTGAGGTAGGCCTCGTGATGGCGGCTGACCGCCCGCGAGAAGCGCGAGGCCAGAGCCGTGCGGCCGGTGAGGCGGTGGAAGGCGGCGGCGAACCGCCCGCCGGTCCCCGTGGTCTCGCGGTGGTGGAGCGGCTCCGGGAGCAGGTCGTGGTCGGGCGCAGCCGGCGGGGGCAAAACCGGATCGGACGGATCGGTCGGATCAGTCAGATCGGTCGGATCAGCGGGTTCGGCTTCCACGGCGGGGCTCGCCGGCCACGACGGGGCCGGTCCGGCGGCGGAGGCTCCGAGGCGTAGCAGGCGGACGCAGTCGGCCTCGTCCGGCAGGTCGAGGAGGGCCTGGGCCGCGATCCCGGAGCCGGCGCGGACGGCGAGGCCCACCCGCCGCTCGCCCGGGGTGAGGTCGTCCCAGACCTGGAGCCGGGAGGCGCCCGGCAGCGTCGGCGGAGAGCCGATGCGCGGCGGACCGATCATCCACACCTCAGCCACTTCGGGCATCGTCTCCAGCCGCCGGCGCCAGGCCGCGAGCTGCTCACCGCCGGCTTCGTGCGGAGTGCGCGAGCCCAGCAGGCGGCCGAGGTCCTCGGCCGTGGTGCCGCCAGCCGGCGCCTCCCCGGGCTCCTGCAGCACTCCCCAGGCGAAGCCGAGACCGGCCGTCGCGGCCCGGCGCGCCAGGGCGATCCAGACGGCGACCTGCGCCACCCGCGGCGAGCCGATCTGGCCGGGGCCGGAATCGAAGAGGGCCACCGACAGCAGCCCGGAACCCGTTTGAGGAGGAGTCAGGAGGGCCGAGATCCGCTCCACGAGCGGCGTCAGCGCGGCGGCGAGGTCGCCGGGCAGAGTGCCGGGGTCCGACGCCGGGAGCGGACCGGGAGATTCCATGCGGTGGCACGACCCTCCAGACTGGGAAGAATTTCAGCCCATAAGAGTAGTGCGAAACGGAGCGTTACGGAAGACATTTCAGCATCCGCTCCGCTCCTCCCCTACCCCCGCAGCGAGAACGGCTGTGGCAGGAGCGCCGCCAGCGTCGATTCCACGCGCTCCCCCTGCAGGTTGACCATCAGGACGGGGAGGTCGCCGGCGAACTCGGCGAGGGTCTGGCGGCAGAGGCCGCAAGGTGTGGCGGGAGGGCTCATGTCGGCGATCACGGCCACGGCCTGGGGGCGGCGCAGACCCGTCGAGGCCGCGCCGGCGATGGCGTTGCGCTCGGCGCAGATGCCGAGGGCCGGGAGGCAGTTCTCGACGTTGGCCGCGGCGTGGATGGAGCCGTCCTCCATCAGCACGGCGGCGCCGACGGCGAAGCGGCTGTAAGGCGCGTAGGCGTGGGCACGGGCCGCGGCCGCGGCGGCGATCAGGGGCTCCCAATCCATGATCCGCGACAATAACACGGGGGTTGAGCCGGAGCGGTGATAGCATCTCCCGCCTTGATCGATCCGCATTCCTCCTCCGTGCCGTCCGCCGTGCCGCCGCGCCCCGGCTTCCGCCGGGCGGTCTCGCGCTGGGAGATCGTCGGCTTCTCGGTCAACGACGTCATCGGCAGCGGCGTCTACCTGCTGCCGGCCGCGGCGGCCGGGTACCTCGGGTACCTGAGCGTCGGCGCGGTGGTGCTGGCCGGCTTCGCCGTCCTCCTGCTGGTGCTCTGCTTCGCGGAGGCGGGGAGCTACTTCGACCGCCCCGGCAGCGCCTACCTCTACACCCGGGAGGCGTTCGGCGAGCTGGTGGGCTTCGAAGTGGGGTGGATGACCTGGCTCGCCCGGGTCTCCTCCGTGGCCTCCCTCTCGGTGGGCTTCGCCCGTGCCCTGGGCTACGTATGGCCGGCGGCCAACCTGGGATATGGCCGGGCGCTGTCGATCTCGCTGCCCGTCCTGGCCCTCACCGCCATCAACGTCGTGGGCGTGAAATCGGGAGTGCGCACGGCGGTCTTCCTGGCGATCACCAAGACGCTGCCGCTCTTGATCTTCATTGGCGCCGGCCTCTTTTTCGTCTCCCCGGGCCTCGCCCGCTCCGTCCAGGCCACGCATCCCGGGCACCTGGGCGACGCGGTCCTCCTCCTCCTCTTCGCCTACGCCGGGTTCGAGAACACGGCCGCGCCGGCCGGAGAGTTCAAGAACCCGCGGCGGGACGTGCCCTTCGCGCTGATCGTCCAGATCGTGCTCGTGACCTTGATCTATACCGCCGTGCAATGGGTGGCCCTCGGCACGCTGCCGGGCGTCGCCAGCGCCCAGACGCCGCTCGCCGATGCCGCCCAGCGCTTCCTTGGGTCTGGCGGGGGGCTGCTGATGACCGTCGGCGGCGCCATCTCCATCCTGGGGACCAACAGCAACACCGTGCTCTCCGGGCCCCGCTACCTCTGGGCCCTGGCGAAGGACGGCTTCGGCCCGCGGATCCTGACCGACCTCCATCCGAAGTACCGCACCCCCTGGATCGCCGTGCTGGCGCAGACGGCCATCGCCCTGCCGCTCGCCTTCACCGGCTCGTTCGAGGCGCTGGCCACGCTCTCGGCCGTGGCCCGGCTGGCCACCTATTTCGGCACCGCCCTCGCCGTGCCGGTGCTGCGTCGCAAGCTCGCCAAGGAGCCGGCCGTGCGCCTGCCCGGCGGGTGGACGATCCCCATCGCCGCGGCGATCCTCTGCGTCGTCTTCGCGGCCAGCGCCGAGGTCAGGAACCTCATCGCCGGCGCCATCGCCCTGGCCGCCGGCGGGGTGATCTACGCTCTGCGGCGGCGTCCCGCTACCCTGGATACGGCGCCTTGAGCAGGTTCTTGGCGAGGTCGCGGGCCGAGTCCGGCCCCTTGGCCGAGCGCACCATCTTGTAGAAACGGACCGCCTCGTCGCGCTGGCCGAGGGCGTCGAGGGCCATGCCGCGGTAGAGGCGGCCCAGGGTCTTGTAGACGCTCTCCTCCCGGCCGTGCTGCGGCTCGCGCTCCAGCCGTTGCAGCAGGTCCAGCGCCTCGGCATACTGGCGGCGGCGCACGGCGTCGCGCGACAGGAGGTAGAGGGCCTGCTCGACCACGTCGCCGCGATAGCCGGGCTTCCCCTCGGCCTGCCGCTCCGCCACCTCCTGGAGCGTCCGTCGCGCCTCGTCCCACAGGTTCAGGCGGGCGAAGGAGCGCCCTTCGTAGACGTGGAAGAGGGAGTTGTCGGGATAGCGCTCGCGCAGCAGCCGGGCGTAGTGCAGGGAGGTCGCGTAGTCGTCCTCGAACACGTAGTAGATCTGGAGCAGGGAGAAGGCGGCCTCGGTGGAGACGAACTGCCCCTTCTCCGCGGCCTGGGAGAGCTCGGCGAGCCCCCGCTCGCGGCTCCCTTTGGGGAAGAAGCTGGTGAAAATCTTGAGGAACGGGTGCTGTTTGGGCACCACGTCCACCAGGTAGTCGAAGAGGCCGGCGCCCAACAGCAGGTCGGGATTCTGCGGATCGCGCTTGCGGACCTCCTCCAGATAGTGGAGGGCCTTCTGGCCGTCGCGGGCGGCCTTGAAATAGCGCTCGCGGTCGGCGTAGAGACGGCCGCGCAGGGCGTGGGCGCCCGCCTCGAAGAACATGCCGTCGAGGTCCTCCCGGTCCTTCTTCAGGCGGTGCTCGCAGCGATCCAGGACCGTGTCCATGGCCTTCAGGAAGGCGTCGTCCCGCGACTCGTCATAGATGTTGACCTGGATCTGCCACCAGGGGGAGAGGGCCTCCAGGAAGGGGCCGGCCGGGTGGTCTGGATAGCGCTTGGAGATGCCGGCGAAGATGGCGTCGGCGCCGTTGAAGTCCATGTCGTAGAGGCGGTCGAGGCCGCGTTGAGCCTCGGCGCGGAACTCGGCGTCGTCGAGGATGGTCCGCGGCCGGGCGAACGCCGGCACGGCGGCCAGGACGAGCAGGATCAGGAAGAGGGAGAGCTGTCGGGACCCGAAACGCGCTGAGTAGGATTCCATGGTGATTCGGCCTCCGATTCTGAGGCAGAACAACGAGTTGGGGAGGAGGGGGTATTCCGGCCGCTTCCCGCGCCTGGGACTGAAGTCCAACCTCCGCAGCTCGTTCCTGACACAGTTTTTCTCGTATACTTGTGTAGGAGTCGACGAAGCGATGCCCACCAATCTGGCTATCAACGATGAGCTGCTCGAAGAGGCACGACGGCTCGGAGGTCACCGGACCAAGAAGGCCACGGTCAATGAAGCTCTCCAGGAGTACATCGACCATCGCCGGCAGGAGAAGATCCTGGACCTCTTCGGCCAGATCGATTATGACCCGGACTACGATTACAAGAAGCAACGGGCCCTGGGGTGAGCGTTCTGGTGGATACCGGCGTCTGGTCCCTGGCTCTGCGGCGCAGGAAGGCCAGCACTCACCCGATGGCGCTGGAATTGAGAGAGCTGATTCGAGAGGCCAGAGTCCGAATCGTCGGGCCGATCCGACAGGAAGTCCTCTCAGGAATTCGGGAGGTGCCTCATTTCGAGCGGCTGAGGCAGCATCTCGCCGCTTTCCAGGACCTTCCATTAGGCACCCAGGACTATGAACGAGCGGCAGAGTTCTTCAACACCTGCCGGCGGCATGGCATCCAGGGCTCCAATACAGATTTTCTGATCTGTGCAGCCTCCGAGCGCTACGGCCTCCCCATCCTGACCACAGACGGCGATTTTGACTCCTACTTGTACCATCTCCCGATCACGATCCATCGGCCTCGCGGCGGTCTCCGACAGGCTTAGACGCGTCCGCGCAGCACCGCGGCGGGCATGGGTGTGCCATCCACCCCCGGACCGTTTACAATCAGTCCAAGGTCTCGCCGATGAAACTCGCCCCCCGTGGCCGCACGGCCTTCGTCCACTCCCTGGCTGGGACTCTGCTGCTGGCGGTCGCACTCGGCGCGGGGTGCCGGCCGCCGGCGTCTCCGGGCATCAGGCCCACGTCCGGCTCGATGCAGCTCGGAGAGGGCGACCGCATCCTGGTCCTCGCCCCCCATCCTGACGACGAGGTGCTGGGAGCGGGGGGCGTGCTGCGGGAGGCGGTGCGGCGGGGGCTGCCCACGCGCGTCGTCTTCCTCACCAACGGCGACGGCAACGAGTGGTCGTTCCTGGCCTACCGCAAGCGCCCGGTGATCCTGCCGCGGGCCGTCCTGGCCATGGGCACGATACGCCGGCAGGAGGCGCTGGCGGCGACCGGGGCGCTGGGGGTCCCGGCCCGCGACGTCTCCTTCCTCGGCTACCCCGACTACGGCACCCTCGCCATCTGGCGCGACCACTGGGGAGCCCGGCCGCCGGACCGCGGCCGCCTCACCCGCGCCACGGCCGTCCCCTATGCCACGGCCTATCGTCCCGGCGCGCCGTTCAAGGGTGAGGAGATCCTCGCCGACCTCGAAGCCATCCTGCGCGACTTCCGGCCGACCCGGGTCTTCGTCTCCCATCCCGCCGACCGCCATCCGGACCACGCGGCCCTCTACCTCTTCACCCGCGTGGCGCTCTGGGACCTTCAGGGCCAGGTCTCGGCGACCGTCCACCCCTTCCTGGTGCACTATCCCGGCTGGCCCGGAGAGAAGGGGTTCCACCCCGGCGAGGAGCTGGCGCCGCCGCCGAGCCTCCTCGCCGGCTTCCGCTGGCAGACGCGGGAGCTGACGGGCGAGGACGTGGACGCCAAGCGCCAGGCCCTCGCGGCCCACCGCACCCAGTACGGCTACAGCGCCTCGCGCCTCCTCCCCTTCGTCCGCGGCAACGAGCTCTACGGCGACCTCGCCGTCCCGGTCCTCGCTCCCGGCGGCGCCGCCGTCGACCTCCAGGGCCTCTCCGTGCGGATCGTGAAAGACCGGTTGGAGATCGCCGCCAGCCTCGCGCAGCCGCTGCCGGAGAAAGCCGCCGCGACCTTCTATGCCTTCGGCTACCGGCCGGACCGTCCGTTCGGCGCGATGCCGAAGCTGGCGGTCCGCGTCGAGCCCCACGGCTGGACGGTCCGTGACCAGGAGCGCCTCCTCCCCCGTGCCACCGTCGAGGCCAGCGCCGGCGGACGGCGGCTCGTGGCCCGCATCCCGCTCCCGGCGCTGGGCGATCCCCACCAGCTCTTCCTCCGCGCTCAGACCAGCACGCCGCGCGCATCGCTCGGGCAGACGCCGTGGTGGGTGCTGGAGCTGCGGGCGGGACCCGCGATGGCCCAGAGCGCCGCCGGCGCACCGGCCCCCCGGCCTAGATGAAATTTCCCGGCTCCTCCCCTCACCTCCTGTCCAGAGGGAGATGTTCCCTCGGGACCTCCGGCAGAGGGAGAACGCCTTGGTGGAGCTCGACGCCTTCGTCCGTTGCGAACCCATCCCGATCCCGCTGCGCCTCGTACGGTCGCGCCAGGGGCGGCCGGTGATCGAATCCCCGGCCCCGTCCGCCGCCGGGGGCGACCTCGTCCGCCGCATCATGGCCGGCGACCGCGGCGCCGAGGCGGAGCTGGTCGAGCGCTTCGGCGAGGGCCTCGTCTTCCTGCTGCGCCGCTGGACGCGGGACCCTGCCACGGCCGAGGACCTCTACCAGGAGACCCTGCGCCTGGCCTTGGAGAAAATCCGCAAGGGCGAGGTGCGCGAGCCCGACAAGCTGACGGGCTTCCTGCGGTCGCTGGCCAGGAACCTGGCGACGCACCACTATCGCCGGGGCGCGACCCGGGAGGACCGGGAGCGCGAGCTGGACGACGCCACGGCCGCCGTCCCCGGGGGAGACTCGATGGAGCCTTTGACCCGCCTGCTCGCGGCCGAGAAGGCCGGGCTCGTCCGCCGTCTGATCGGCGAGCTGGCCTCGGACCGCGACCGGCAGGTGCTGTTCCGTTTCTATATCGCGGAGGAGGCGAAGGAGAGGATCTGCGCCGACCTGGGGCTCACCAGCCCGGAGCTCAACGTCGTACTCTTCCGCGCCCGCCAACGCTACCGCAAGCTGTTCGAGGAGCGCCTGGGCGGGCGGGGACAGTGAGGCCGAGATGGATCACGAACGGATCGCCGAGCAGAACGTCGTCGAGCGCTATGTGATGGGGCGGCTGACGCCGGAGGAGGAGGAGCTCTTCGAGGAGCACCTCCTGGAGTGCCAGGAGTGCCGCCGCCAGGTGGCGTGGGAGGAGGACCTCCAGAATTCGCTCCACACCGTGGCCGCGGACGAAGCGGCGCGGGCCACCACGGTCGTCCGCATCGGCCTGCTCGCCTGGCTGGCCCGCCACCGCGCCGTCGCCGGGCTGCTGGCCGCGGCCGTCCTCGTCCTGCTGGCCCTTCCCATCCTGGGGATCACGGGGCTCCTGCGCGAGCAGGACCGGCTGAAAGGGCAGCTCGCCCAGCTCCGGACTGCCGCCGCGGCCCAGCCCCGGCCGCAGCCCACGCCCCCACCGGCGGCTCCCGATCCGGAGCGTGGAAGGCTGGAAGCCGAGCTGCGCACGGAGCGCGAGGCCCGCGCCCGTCTCGCCGGGCAGCTCGCCCGGCTGACGCAGCCGCAGGTCAACACCGCCATCTTCTCCCTGGGGCTCGTGCGCGGCGGCGAGGGCCCGGCCAACCGCATCGCCCTGCGGCGCGATCCCGAGTGGCTCGTCCTCGCCGTGGAGCTGCCTGCGGAAGAGGCTCCCACCTACCGTGCCACCCTCGCCACGGCCGCCGGCCGCACCGTCTGGAAAGGCGAAGGTCTCAAGGCCGGAGCGGACGGCTCGGTCGCCATCGCCCTCTACTCCACCCTCCTCGCGCCGGGCTCGTACCGGCTGAGGCTGGAAGCCGTGGACGCGAAGGGGCACGGCTCGCCGGCGGGGGAGATCCCGATTCAGGTGACAAGATAATCGCGCACAGAGGGTGACGGTGGGGCGTGCGGAACCTCTGCCATACTCCCTCCGTCCATGTCCCGCCGCCATCACCACCGCCACCGGCTGTTCCGTCCGATCCTGCGCCCGTTTCCCGGCCGCAAGCTGCCACCCGACCTGCGGGTGGGGCGGGTCGAGAAGCTGGCCGCGGCGCTGCCGGAAGGGCTCGCGGACCCCGGCTTCGAGGTGCTGATGCGGCGCATCGACGGCGCTCCCTTCTTTGGCGGCAACCGGGTGGACGTCTTCTTCACCGGTCGCGACGCCTTCGCCGCCATGCGCGAGTCCGGAGAGGCTGCCGCACGGGAGGTCCTCCTCGAGTCCTACATCTTCAAGGACGACTCCACGGGCCGGCAGTTCCTGATGGGGATGAAGGGGGCGGCCGAACGGGGGCTCACGGTGCGGGTGCTGGCCGACGCCTACGGCTCCTCCTCCACCCGCGCCGAGTTCTGGCAGGAGATGGAGAGCTCCGGCATCGAGGTGCGGCTCTTCCATCCCCTGTTCAAGGGGCTGTGGTACCAGCCGTTCCGCGACCACCGCAAGATCCTCGTCCTCGACCGCGAGGTGGCCTTCACCGGCGGCATGAACATCGGCGAGGAGTATGGGTCGTTCCGCCGCCGTCCCAAGCCGGGGGAGACCTGGCGGGACACCCACGTGCGGGTCACCGGTCCGGCGGCGTGGGAGATGGCGGTGGTCTTCTCCGAGGGGTGGGACCACGCCGGCGGCGGGACGTTCGAGATCGATCCGCTCCCGGCCGACCTGGCGGACGCCCCGGGATCGCGGGTCATGGTGCTCGACTCGCGGCCCAACCGCGGCCAGGCCGAGTCGGCGGCGGCTCTGGCGGCCATCGGAGCGGCGGCGCGACGGAGGCTGTGGATCACCAACGCCTACTTCGCCCCCGGCCATCAGGGGCTCGGCGTCCTCGGCGATGCCGCGGCCCGCGGCGTGGACGTCCGCCTCCTCCTCCCCGGCAAGACGGACGTGCCCATCGTCCGCCGCGCCGGCCATGGCTATTACGGCGCGCTGCTCGACCGCGGGGTGCGGATCTTCGAGTACCAGGCCGCCATCCTCCACGCCAAGACGCTGGTGGCGGACGGCCTCGTCTCCGTCGTCGGCTCGACGAACCTCGATTTCCGCTCCTTCGTCTTCAACGCCGAGTGCGACCTGCTGATGCTCTGTCCCATCACGGCGGCGACGCTGGAAGAGGCTTTCCTGAAGGACTTGGAGAACGCCGAGGAGATCAAGCGGGAAGACTGGCGACGGCGTCCCTTGAGCAAGAAGATCGGCGACCGCATGGCGCGGTGGTTGTCGCCGCTGCTGTAGGAATCCAAGACAGCCCGTCAAGCCTCCGCCCGCCGGGGTAGCCCGTCCCTAGTCATCTGATCCCGCCGCAGTGAGGCACCCCGCCTTGACATAGGATGCGCGGAGACAAGCTCCTGAACCCCCGGAACCGCTCCGCGTATCTAGAAGTCATGGCCACCTCTCCCCGCAACCGCCAGGGCCTCCTCCTGCTCGGTGCCGTCCTCGGCCTGCTGGCCTTCGGGGTGGGCCTGGCGCTCGCCGAGGCGTACCTGCCCGAGTGGCGCCAGGGGCGGCCGCTGAGCGAGAAAGTCTACCGCGAGCGCTACCGGGAGCTGGCGGCGCGGGCCGGCTTCGCGCTCGCTCCCGGCGAGCCGCAGGTCCTCCTGGTGACGCGGGGTCCCGAGCATCTCGAGCCGTACCGCGCGCTGGGCGACGCGGGGACCCGCGGGCTCCTCGCCACCCGCAGCGCCGTCCGCGTCGAGGTCGTCCACGGCGTGACCGGCCCCGGCTTCGAAGGCCCCGCCAACCTGGGTCTCGACTTCGCCTTCGGCGGCGAGCCGCAGCTCCTGACGTGGTGGCCGTCGGGGTTGGGATTCTCTTCCTTCTACCGGATGCCGGACCCGGATTTCTCCGCCCGGCTGGCGGGATCCCTGGCGCCGGTGCTGCTCGCTCCCGGCGAGACGCTCGGGCCGCCGCGGACCGACACGATCGTGAATATCCTGCGGCTGCTCTACCCGCTCCGCAATGGCAGCCGTCCCCAGCACCTGCTGGCTTTCGCCGTGGGGGGGAGCATCTCCATCGGCCGCGGCCCCGGAGACGTCACGGCCGCCAACGCCGCCGGGTCGGACTTCCTCGCCCGCCCCATGACACTGTTCTGGCAGGCCATCCTCCTCTTCCTCGGCCTCGGGACCCTGTTCGCGACCCTGCTGCTGCGGCGCCGGATCAGTCTGCGCAACGGCGCTCTCCTGGCGCTGGGCGGGCTGGCCACGCTGCGGCCCGCGCCGGGGCTCTTCGCCGGTCCCGAGTGGATCACACCGGCCGTGATCGCAGCCGTCGTGGCGCTGTGGATCTTCCTCCTCTGGTCGTGCGCCGAATCGCTGCTGCGCTCCAGCGACGCCGGCTTCACCACCAGCCTGGACGCGCTGCTGGCCGGCCGGCTCGGTCCGCGCGGCGGCCGCAGCCTGCTCGTCGGGTTCGCCTGCGGCGCGGGGCTCGCCGGCCTGCGCCTCGGCTTCGCCGCTCTCGCCGAGGCCCTGCCCGGCGTCTGGCTGGGCCAGGCCACCGTCGCGTTGCCCCTCTTCCGCCCCTTCGACAGCCCGGTGGCGGGCGGCGTCGAGCTGGCGGGCGGCGTGGCGCTGGCGCTCGCCCTGGCCCTGCGCATCCTGCCCGTGCGCTGGGCGCCCGCGGCGGCGGCGCTCGCCGCCGGCTTCCTCCTGACGCCGCTGCCCATTCGCCCGGCGCTCGCCGGGCTCGCCGTCAACGCCGTCTTCGCCGGCTGCCTGGTCTGGATCGTTCGCCGCCATGGGATCACGGCCCTGCTGGTCGCCGCCGTGGTCTCGCGGCTGTTGCCCGGCGCGGCTCTGGCGGCCTGGTACCCGGAGTGGATGCCGGCGGCGCTCGCGTTCACGGCCGGGCTGGCCGCCGCCATCCCCCTCCTGGGGCTCCTGGGCCTGCGGCGCCCGGCCGCGGCCGAGACCCAGCGGCTGATCCCGCCGGCCTTCGTGCGGCGGCTGGCGGAGGAGCGGCGGTTCCGCGACGAGATGGGGCTGCTGGCCAAGATGCAGCGCGGCCTGCTGCCCCGCACGCTGCCGCGGCTCGACGGCTGGGAGCTCGCCGCCCGCTCGCTGATCGCCAACGAGGCGGGAGGGGACCTCTATGACGTCCTGGCAGACGACGCAGGCTTCCTCTGGATCGCGGCTGGCGACGTCGCCGGGCACGGCTACTCGTGCGCCATCGCCCAGGCCATGACCAAGGCGGCGCTCGCCAGCCTGATCGGCCGTGGACGCACGCCGGCCGAGGTGCTCGCGCGGGCCGACCGCGTGCTGCGCGCCGCCGGCCCGACGCGCAGCTTCACCAGCCTCGCCCTGCTGCGGCTGCGCCCCGAGAGCGGCGAGGGGCTGCTGAGCAACGCCGGCCACCCGTTCCCGCTGCTGGCGCGGGACGGCACGATCGAGGAGCTGGCCCTGCCCTCGCTGCCGCTCGGCCAGGGACCGGCCCGGCGCTACGAGGACCGCCCCGTGCTCCTCGCTGCGGGCAGCTCCCTCGTCTTCTTCTCGGACGGCCTGTTCGAAGCCGCCGACCCTCAGGAGCACGTCTACGGCTACGAGCGCCTGCGCGAAGCGCTGCGCGCGGTGGCCGACCGGCCGGCGGAGAAGATCGTCGAAGCGCTGCTCGCCGACTGGCGCCGGCACCTGCGCAGCGCCGACCCTCTCGACGACACCACGGTGCTGGTGCTGAAGCGCCGCGGAGGCGGGGCATGAACGGCGCGGCGGACCGCCGGCGCCTCGGCCTCGCCCTGGCCGCGGGCCTCGCCGTCTTCGCGCTGGGAGCGGCCCTGGCCCTCGCCTTCCTGCCGGAGTGGCGCGGCGGCCAGCCCACCGATCCCGGCGTCTTCGCGCGGGAGTACCGGCGCATCGCCCGCCAGGCCGGCATCGAGCTCCCGGCCGAGACGCCGAACGTCGGGCTAGCCCTGCGGCGGGACGACCTCGCGGAGGCCTACTCCTTTCTCGGCGAGAAGGGCGCGGGCTGGCTGGAGTCGTCGCGCACCGCCCTCCAGGTCTACACCTACCAGAGGGCGCACCTGCCGGGCACGGCCGCCGGCCAGGAGCTGCACGCCTACTTCTCCGCCGCCGGGCGGCCGCTCACCCTGTCCTGGGAAAACCTCAGCGCTCCCTGGTTCCAGCCCGACGAGCGGATTCGGCTGGCCGGCCTGGCACGGAGCTTCGCCGCGGAGCTGCGGGCGCCGGGAGAGTCGTTCGGCCGCCAGATGCGCGGCAACCTGACCGTCGCCTCCGCCTCCACCTGGGAGCTCTACGACCTCGCCGGGAGCGAGCCGCCGCAGGTAATCTACCTGGGGTCCTCGCCACCGCAGACGGCCTTCGCCAGCCGGGGACAGGGCCGCATCGGGGATCCCCGCGTCCTGGCGCCGGACGAGAGCCTGCGCCGGCACCTCCTCTCGGGCCTCCTCTTCCTGCCGGTGGTCATCGCCGTCATCGGGATCTTCCTCGCCCTGCTGCTGCGGGCGCGGATCGACCTCGTCAACGGCGCTCTCCTGGCGCTGATCGCCCTGCTGTCGACAGACCCCCGCTGGCTCTTCAAGTACCTGCCGGCCGCCCCCTGGCTGACCGCGGTCGGCTGGACGTTCAGCGCGCCCGGCCTGGCGCTCGCCATCTTCCTCACCTGGTCGGCCGGCGAGTCGCTGCTGCGCTCGATCCACTCGGACTTCACCACCAGCCTCGACAATCTGCGGCGCGGCACGCTCGGCCCCCGCGGCGGCCGGGCGCTCCTCGTGGGCTTCGCCGCGGGCGCCGCGCTCGGGGGATGGAAGCTCGCCCTCTACGCGCTGGCGGTCCTCGTCCCCGGCCTCTCGCCCGCCGGGCCGAGCCTCGCCGTCCCCCCCTTCAGCACCAGCGGCAGCCCGGTGGCGAGCGGCATTTCCCTCGCCGCCGGCATCGCCCTGGCGGTGGCGCTCGCGGCGCGTCTGCTGCCCGGCCGCTGGGCGCCCTGGACACCCTGGGTTGCCGCGCTCGTCGCGGGCTACGCCCTCTCGCCGCTCCAGCTCTTCCCCTACCCCGCCGAGCTGGCGGCGAACGCGGTCTTCGCCGGCCTGCTGATCTGGGTTTGCCGGCGCTTCGGCCTCACCGCTCTCCTCGTGGCATCGGTGGTCTCGCTGCTGCTGCCGGCGGCGCTCTTCTCGGCCCTGTACGCGCGCTGGCTGCCGGGCACCCTCGGGGCGACGGCGTCCATCGCGGCGGGCCTCCTGATCCTCGGCTTCGTGGGCCAGGCACGCTCCGCGAGCGTGGAGTCCGGCTATCTGCCGCCGCCGCCGTTCATGCGCCGGCTGGAGCAGGAGCGGCGGCTGCGCCACGAGGTGGACCTGCTGGCGCGCATGCAGGTGGGGCTCCTCCCCCGCGAGATGCCGCGCCTCGACGGCTGGGAGGTCGCCGCCCGGTCGGTGCTGGCCAGCGAGGCCGGGGGGGACCTCTACGATTTCCTGCGCGACGAGGAGGGCCGCCTGTGGATCGCGACCGGCGACGTGGCCGGCCATGGCTACTCCTGCGCCGTGATGCAGGCGATGGTGAAAGCCGGCCTGGTGAGCCTGGTGGCGCCGGAGGAGACGCCGGCCCGCGTCCTCTCCCAGCTCGACCGCGTGCTGCGCGGCGCCGGCACCGAGCACAGCTTCACCACGCTGGCCCTGATCCGCCTCGATCCGGCCACCGGCGAGGCCCTGCTGGCCAACGCCGGCCACCCCTATCCGCTGGTGTTCACCCGCGGCGGCGGGATGGCGGAGATCGCGCTGCCGGGCCTCCCCTTGGGCCAGGGCCCCCTGCGCACCTACGTGGACCGCCCCTTCGACCTTTCCCCGGCGAGCGTCCTCCTGCTCTGCTCCGACGGTCTGTTCGAGGCCGTCGACCGCAACGGCAACGCCTACGGCTTCGAGCGCGCCCGCGAAGTGCTGCGGGTGATGGGCCACCGCCCGCCGCTGGAGATCGTCGACGCCCTGCTCAACGACTGCCGCCGCCACTTAGGCGCCGAGGAGCCGCCGGACGACGTGACGGTGGTGGTGGTGAAGCGGGTGTAGGGGCGGCCCCGCGTGGCCGGACCAGTGGCGCGTCTGCTTCCGATTCGTCGACGGCGACGCCTATGATGTCGAAGTTATCGACTATCACGAATGACGAGGTGTGACATGAGCATTCTCAATACAGGCCGGCGAAGGGTTCGCCCCACCCATCCGGGCGAGATGATTCGAGAGGACTTCCTACCGGACTATGGGCTCACGGTCTCGGGTCTCGCCGGGGCATTGGGCGTTTCCCGCCAGACGATCAACGAATTGCTGCGGGAGCGGCGGGCCGTAAGCCCGGAGATGGCGCTTCGCCTCTCTCGCCTGTTCAGCAATTCCCCCGAATTCTGGCTCAACGCGCAGCGCGCAGTGGATCTGTGGGATGCGGCTAAGGCCATCAAGACGCAGGTTGAGAGCATCAAGCCGCTGAAGGTCGCATAAAACAAGGTAGGATCCCCTCACGGTCGGCGAAGGTTTCGAAGGGCCCCTCCCTACCCCTTCTTCCGCTCCCGCCGCTGCCCGAAGAGCATCTTCTGTTCCAGGGCCGCACGCTGGGCTCTGTAGAAGGCCTGGAGGAAGGGGCGCACGGGCACCTGCCAGCGGTCGGCGGGCCAGCCGATCTTCAGCTTGATCTTCTCGCAGACGTCCTCCAGGACGCGCCCGTCGAGCGTCCCCTGGTCGTCGCGGCGCAGCAGGTCCTCCAGCACCTGCAGCTCGAGGATGCCGTAGATGTCGAGCTGCTCGCGGGTGAAGGGGAACTCCTCGGAGGGGGGCGGCGGAGGCGGCGGGGCCGGCATGCCGGTGGGCCGCGGCCGCGCCGCCGGCCGCATCGTGGCGCGGTCGGAGAGGTCGGAGAGCAGCACCGCCTTCGGCACCTTGACCACCAGCGTGCCCGCCACCAGGTCGCCGCAGCGCAGGCGGTCCTGGTTGAAGAAGGGCATGAGGGCGAAGACCGCCAGCCACCCGAGCGCCAGAAGCTGGCCCCAGCCGGGCGACTCCGGCAGCAGCGCCTGCGGCGCGAGCAGCGCGATCACCGGCACGTAGAATTCCAGGTTGCGCATCAGGTTGCGGGCGAACACGGCCTCGGCGGTCAGCGGTCCGCCGTCGCGCGAGATCACCCGCAGGCCCATCTTCCGCTTGCCGGGAGTCACGCCGCCGCCGCGGATCTCGAAATGGACGAAGTAGAAGTTCCACAACAGGAAGCCCACCAGCAGCGCGAACGACACTCCCACCGCGGCCAGCCCCACCCAGGCGACGAGGAGCGCCAGCAGCCAGACGAGGATCGTGCCGCCCACGATCACCAGCAGGTCGAGGAGGAACGCCGCGAACCGGTCGCCCACGCCGGCCACCGCGAAGGGCAGGGAGATCCCCTCCGGCGTCGGCACCCGGTGGATGCGCTCCTTATCGAGCGGGATCGCGGTCACGGCTGCGCCCCCTTCCTGTGCCCCACGGTGAGGAAATACCAGGTCCAGAAGACGAGGGTGACGGCGGCGAGGCTCCAGCGCACGCCCACGTCCTGGACGAGCTGGCGGAAAAAGCCTTCGATCGAGCCGGCGACGAGGAACATGACGACCGCGCCCACCGCCAGCAGCGCCACCTCGCGCCCCTGGAGCGCCAGGTTGCGCAGCCGCGTGTGGCGTCCGGGGAAGACCAGGGCGCTGCCGAGCACCATGCCGGCCGCGCCGCACAGGCAGAGGGCGCCGATCTCGGTGACGCCGTGCGGCAGGATCCAGGCCCAGAACTCGGGTCCCAGCCCGCGCGACGCATAGAGCGCCGCCATGGCTCCCAGCGTCAGGCCGGTGTCGAGCAGCAGGAAGACCACCGGCACGCCGGCCGCGAAGCCGAGGGCGAAGCAGAGCATCCCCACCTTGGAATTGTGCGTGAAGAGGAAGGTGGCAAAGATCGACAGCTCCCCTCTCCCCCGGCCGTAGAGCACGTCCCGCAGGTCCTTGGTGGAAGCCGCGGGGGTGCGCCCCTGGGCCATGCCCTCGCCCACGAAGCTGTAATACCGCTCCGGATCGGCCTTCGTCATCTGGTAGCCGGCGAGCACGCCGAGCGCCACCAGCGCGAAGGAGAGCGCCACGAAGCCGAAGTAGCGGCGCACCACGTCCGGGAAATCATGGCGGAAGAACTCGATCACCGCCTCTTCCGGCCGCCGCTTGGCGCCGTAGACGCAGACGTAGGCCCGGCCCACCAGGGCGTTCAGATAGTCGAGGAGGTTCTTGTCCAGGCTGATGGCGGTCGCCACCGACAGCGAGCTCGCAGCGCCGCGATAGAGCACCGGCAGCCGGTTGAGCTCCGCCGCCGTGAGGTTGCGCAACCCCTTGGCCTCCACCCGCTCGAGCAGCCTCTCCAGCTCGCGCCACGCGTCCTCGCGCTCGCGGCGGAACTGGGCGGATTTGAGGGTGAAGGTGGGCGTGTTCATGCGGGTGCTCCTTAAATCCTCTCCCGCCTTTTAATATCCAGATACGTATTGATCAGCCGCGGCGACACCTGTCCCGGCGCGGCGTCGATGGGATAGATCCCCAGCCGCCGCAGCCGCCGCAGCACCACTTCGCGGTCGCGCAGCAGGCTCCCGGCCACCACGGCGCGGTTGAGCTCCAGGACGCTTGCGGGCGGCTGGGCGGCGACGTCGGCGAGGCCGGGGTCCTGGAGGGCCACGAAGACCACCACGTGACGGCGCGACAGGCGGTCCAGGTTCTCCACCATCAGCTCGGCGGTGATGGTGTCCACGAAGTCCGTGAGCACCACGATCAGCGAGCGCCGGGAGAGGCGCTGGCCGATCGCGGTCAGGCCGAGGGTGAAGTTGGTCTCGCGGTCCGAGTAGTCCACCTGGCTCGCCATCTGACTGAGGATCTGAAACCCTCTCGAGCCCCCCTTGGGCTCGACGTAGAGACCCGGCTTCGAATCGAAAGTCGCGAGCCCCACCCGGTCGCCCGCCCGCAGAGAAATATAGGCCAGCAGCAGGGCGGCGTTGACCGCATGGTCCACCTTCGGGATACCGGCGAGCGGCTCGCACATCAGATGGCCGGTGTCGACGGCGATCACCACCTGATGATTGCGCTCGGCCCGGAACTGGCGGGCCACCAGCTTGCGATGGCGGGCCGAGGCCTTCCAGTCGAGCGTCCGGCGGTCGTCGCCCACGGTGTACTCGCGCAGCGAATCGAACTCCGTGCCGTCCCCTTTGTAGCGCTCGATCTTCAAGCCCGCGCGGAACTCGCGATCGGTCAAAAAGCGCAGCGCCATGGTCTTCACCGGCCGGATGTTGGGCACCACCGGCGCCTGCCGCATGAGGTCCAGCCGCGCCACCGCCGCCATCAGCCCCAGGGGGCCGGCGTAGCGCACCCAGGCGCGCTCCACCACGATGCGTCCGCGGCGGGTGGGAGCGAGCCGGAAGCGCAGCCCCGTCCCCTCCCGCGACGCCCGGCCGCGGAGCTGCGGCTGGGGAATCAGCCGGTCCGAGAGATCGACCGCCACCGTCACCGGCACCCGCCGCGCGGACGGCACCGCCACCGTCAGCACCGCCTCCTCCTCCTCGCCGATGTAGAGCGTCCCCGGCATCGCCAGCGCCCCGGTCACCCCCAGCCGCCGCGGCACCAGCAGAGCGTCCGCCCCCAGAGCCACCACCAACCCGCCCAGATAAACCGGCCACAGCGCCCACAGCCGCGCATCCACCGCCGCCGGCAGCAAAGCCACGGCCAGGCCCACCACGGCGACGACGATGGCACGGCGAGTCGGACGCATCAGCTCATCTCACCGCGGCGCCGGCACCTGCGCCAGCACCTGCTCCAGCACCTGGTCCGCCCCCAGACCGTCGACCTCGGCGCTGGGAGCGAGCACCACGCGGTGGCGCAGCAGCGGCTTGAAGAGGCCCTTGATATCGTCCGGAATCACGAACTCCCGGCCTTCGAGAACGGCGGCGGCCCGGGAGGCCGCGGCCAGCATGTTGGCGGCCCGCGGGCTGGCGCCATATTGCAGGGCCGGATGGTGGCGCGTGGCACGGATCAGGTCCACCACGTAGGCCACCGTCTCGTCCGCCAGGCGAATGCCCGCCACCACCTGCCGCACCCATTGGAGGAAGCGCAGGTCGCAGAGCGGCGCGAGGCCGAGCTGGTCCAGCTTCGGCATCGCCGTCTGGTGGCCGTGGGTGCGCACCATGACCACCTCCTCGTCGCGGCCGGGATAGCCGAGGAGGACCTTGAAAAGGAAGCGGTCGAGCTGCGCCTCGGGGAGCGGATAGGTCCCCTCCTGCTCGATGGGGTTCTGCGTCGCCACCACCATGAAGCCCGCGGAGAGCGGATGGGACGTGCCATCGATCGTCACCGTGCGCTCCTGCATGGCTTCGAGCAGCGCCGCCTGCGTCTTCGGCGGCGTGCGGTTGATCTCGTCGGCCAGCAGCAGCTCGGTGAACACCGGCCCCTTGGTGACGGTGAAAGTGTTGGTCTGAAAATTGAACAGATTGGTGCCCACCAGGTCGCCCGGCATCAGGTCGGGCGTGAACTGGACGCGCTTGAGATCCAGCTTCAGACAGGCGGCGAAAGAGCGCGCCAGCAGCGTCTTGCCGGTGCCGGGCGGCCCCTCGAAGAGCACGTGCCCCTCCGACACCAGGGCCACCATCAGGAGCTGGATGGCCTCGTCCTGTCCGATGATCACGCGGCCGATCCGCTCCCGGAGGGCCTGGCCCAGCTCACGCACTTTTTCGATCGACATTCGTCATCTCCACACGCCAGTCATAGAGTCGCTGAGCGATCCAGGCCGCGTCCGCTTCGCCGCGGCGCCCTTCGGGGAGCCGCCGGAGGTCCGCCTCCAGGGCGGCGAGGTTGAGCCGCTTGCCATGCGCTTCGCTCAGTCGCTGGAGGCGGGCCAGCCGCTCGCTCTCCGGCAGGTCGGGCGGCAGGAAATAGAAGGCGGCCACCGCCCGCGTCGTCTGCTGGAAATAGCGGCTCGCGCTGTCGGCGGCGTGGCCGCCCACGGCCAGCAGCTCCGCGGTATTGCCGATCAGGACCGCCTTGCCGGCCACCAGCCCCGCCGCGGCCGGCAGCGGCTTGCCGAAGCGCCCCATCCCCGCCCAGAGCACCACGCCCAACAGCACGAGCCCCTGGAGCACGGCGAGCACCATGGGGAAACGCAACGCCTCGGCGAGCAGGCCCGGCGTGCGGTTGAAGCCATGGATCGTCTCGTCGAAGACCACGCCCTGGGCCGCCAGCTCGCGGGTGAAGAGCTGATGGACGGCGGCGGCGTTCTCCCCGCGGCCGAGGCCCTGATTGTTCAGCAGGTCCGGATCGGCGATCACCACCACCAGCGGCCGGCCGGGCTTCGCCGGGCGGCGGGCCATCAGCAGGCCGCCGTCGCACTGGATCACCGGCTCCAGCTCCGCCGCCGGCTGCAGGAGCTGGACGGGCCTCTCGACGTCCAGCCCGAGAGGCACGGGCGCGTCCCCGTGGCGCCAGCTCGCCTGGCAGCCCCGGGCGCTGCGGACCCACTTGGGCTGCGCGGGAAGGTCCGGATCCTGCAGGCTTTGGAGGCTCCTCTGCACCTCCCAGGGCGGCAGCAGCTCCACCTTCGCCAGCCATTCCGGCTTGTCCTTCCGCGGCTCGCCCGGCGCCCACTTGGGGAGCACGACGACGAGCGGCGCCCGGCGGTCCCGGGCCTCCTGCCAGAGGGTGTGCAGGCGCGGCGCGCCGCCTCCCCGCCGGGGGTCCGGCTCGGCCACCACCAGCGGATGATCAGGGCCCACGCCGCTCCCCGCCGATGCCTGGCGGGACGTCGCTCCCAGCCCCAGGGCCCGCAGCAGCTCGGCCACGGCGCGATAACCGAGGGCGCTGCGGCTGAAAGAGTCGGCCCCGGGCGCCGGCCGCCCCTCCAGGTCGCGGCCGAAGGCGAGGAGGAGGAGGAAGATCGCGAACGACGTGGCGGCGATCCCCACGGCCCACGCCACCCGGCGGCGGGAGAAGCCCCCCTCGAGCTCCGGCTCGGTCATGCCGGCCTCCTCATGCCGGCCTCCGGACGAGCGAGCGGAAGCGCTCGAGGTTGCGCTGATAGTCCTCCGGCCCCGCCGCCTCGCCGCCGAAGAGCGTGCGCTCCACGGCCCGCACCAGCTCGTCGAACGCCGCCCGGGCCTCGCTTCTCAGGGGGAGGAGACGGGAGAGCTCGCGGCTGGTGCGCGACGGCTGGACCGTCAGGTGGGCGCGCTCCGCGAAATGGTGGATGGCCGCCAGCAGCAGGGCGTGGATGGCCTCGCCGTAGCGCCCCTCGGCGGCCAGCCGGGAGGCGTCCTCCAGGTCCGGCTCGCGCTCCGGCCCGGCCTCCGCACCCAGGCCCGGGACCTCCGCCGCGCTCCCGGCGCGCCCGCGCCCCATCCTCTCGGCCACGGCCCGCACCACCCAGGCCAGGACGAGAGCCATCACGGCGACGAGGAGAACGATGAAGACGATCCGCGTCAGCTCGGCCCCGGCGCCGATCACCGGCACGGCCGCCGGAGGTACCTGCACCTGGGGAAGGCGCTGGGGCCGGCCCTCGTCGAGGTCCTGCGGCGCCGCGTGCTGCGGCATCCGGGTCTGATACCGCGGGTCGGCGAGGATCGCCCGCGCCCGCTCCGGGACCCCGGCCGCGCCCGCCGTCGCGCTGAGCAGAGCCGCGCCGGCCAGGAGCAGCGCCGGGAGGAGGTGCCGACCCCTCCCGCGCGCACGCTCAGGCGAAGACCGAGGAGATCTGATCAACGTCGACCGATTCTTTGACGCTGCGCAGCCGGTAGTACATGACGGCCACGGCCGTGGCACGCAGGCCGATGGTCAGGACGTTGACGGCGCTCGAGATCATCAGCAGCGTGCCCAGGTCGTGGGCCGGGGAGATCGCGACCCGCACCAGAATTTGTTCGAGGACCCCCAGCAAGAACAGGAGGCCGAAGACCTGCCAGCGAAAGCCGTCGGTGAGAAAAGCGCTGCGCCGCAGGGCATCGGAGACTCCGGCCCGCTCCTCGACGGTCACGGGGATGGCCACGGCGAACATCGCGGCCAGGATGAAGCCCGGAACCAGGCAGAACACGGCCCCCAACCCTACCGCGAACCCGGCCACGATCCCCACGCCCAGGACCGGGAAGAAGCGCGAGAACGCCACCCGCAGGCAATCCATCAGGGAAGGGTTCTGGCCGCGGATCTGCTGATAGACGCCGTAGGTGACCCCCGCCGTGGTCAACTGCCCGAGGAGGATCTGCAACAGGAGCGCCAGAAAGAAGAAGGAGAGCGCCGAGGCCGGGCTCTTCTGGGTCTTCAGGAGGTAGGCCGCAAAAGAGAACACAGGCAGGGAGATCAAGGCGCTCAGCAAAACGAAAGGAATGAAGTTCGAAAAGAAGATGGAGAACGCCTCGCTCAGGATCTTCCCGAGCTCGAACGTCCCCAGGAAAGTAGTCTGGCCGTTCGCCGGGAACGACGAAAACGCCGGCGCGATGCTGCCGGGTCCGCCATAGACCGTCCCACCGCCGCCAGCCGCCGGAGGCGGCCCGCCGTAGACCGAGCCCCCGGCCCCGGCCGGCAACGGCTCGCCGAACCCGGAGCCCACCAGCGAAGGGGGCGGCGGAACCGGAGCATGGACCGTCCCGCCCGCGATCACCGGCGGCGGCGGGATGAAAGACGGTGGCGGGGATGCCCCACCCGGGGCCAACGCGGGCGGCGTGTCCCGCGGTCCTGCCGCGTCCCCGGCGCCTGCCACCGGCCCCTTGTAGCGGCTGATGATGACGCCGCACCGCATGCACTCCACACCATCAGGCTGCTCAAAGCCGCATTTCGGGCAGATCATGCCGGAGATCCTCCGTCGTCATCCAGGAGTTGCCAAACGCCGGCATTCCATTTCACGGGCCGGCCGGAGGCGCCTCGCTTCCTCGTCGTCTGAAGGTGCGGAGATCGTAGACCGGCCCGGAGAGGGCGTCAACTCAGTATCCCGCCGCCTCCTCCAGCCCATGCTCCCGCGTCGGCACGAGAAAGCTCCGCTTGCAGGTCAGGAACAGGGTGCCGTCGGCCTTGATGCCGCGGGTGGCGCAGGTGACCACCCCCAGCGTGGGACGGGAGCGCGACAGGCGCTTCTTCAGGAACTCGCTCTCGGCGTAGAGCGTGTCGCCCACGAAGACCGGCGCCAGCAGGCGGATCTCCTCCCAACCCAGGTTGGCGACTCCCTTGGCGCTGGTGCCGTTCACGCTCATGCCGGTGACGATGGAGAGAGTCACCAGACTCGAGACCAGGGGCCGCCCCCACTCCGACTTCACGGCATAGGCGGCGTCGACGTGGAGCGGGTGGGGGTTGAGCGACAGCAGCGACTGCCAGACGTTGTCCGCCTCCGTCACCGTCCGCCCCGGCCGGTGCTCGACGATCTCCCCCACCACGACGTCCTCGAAGAAGAGGCCGCGGCTCTCCCGGAACCGGCCCTCCCCCACCTTCTTGTAGGCGCGAATGTCTCCAAGGCTCATGGCACGGCCCTCCTCGGCCGAGGAGCTTAGCAGAAAGCTCCCCGCCCCTTCCAATCCAACCCTCGACTCCCGATTCATCTTCTGAATCTACCCTATTGACATTCGCGAAATCAGGCTCTACCATAGGCAACCAGTTCAGCCCTGGCCAGAGCGGACTCAGTGAAGAGCAGTAAGTTTTACCAGACATTGGAGTGCCGGACCCGTATCCGGGCAGTCAAAACTTCCGTGAGCTTGCGGGAGCGCACGGTAACTAATCGGGACCGGAAGGTTCCAAGAAAGGAGTAGTACAATGTCTTCAAACGGTAGAGCAGGAACGGAAGTCATCGGGCGGTGGAAGGTGATGGGCACCAACCTGAAGCCGCAACTCGAGACCATGCCGCAGTTGACGCCACGGTACACCGAATTGGTGAAGATGACGGCAGACGCGGAAGACCTGGAGAACCGGCAGGCGCAGCTCAAGGCCGACCTCCAGGAGGTCAACCGCCAACGCCGCGACCTCTTCAAGAGTGGCGAGGAGGTGCGCAATCGCATCGGCGCCGCCCTCAAGGCTGAGCACGGCTTCACCAGCGAGCGGCTGCTGGAGTTCGGACTGAAGCCGAACCGCAAGCGGGTCCGTGCCAAGCAGCAGGCCGGCCAGACCACGACCACCACGACCACGCCCGCACCGGCGACCACCACCCCCACCACGAAGTAGACACCGCAACACCTCGACGGGGGGCCGGCAAGGCCCCCCTTTTCTTGCCTCCTGCGCCATCCAGCCCATTGAATTCTCAACGTAATTTTTCGCTGCGCAGCCTGCCAAACGCCTGCGCAGCTTAAAATTTCGTTGCGCAATCCAGCGCATTGAATTTTCAGGTTAAAATTCGCCTGCGCAGCTTCCGCAACCATTGCGGAAGGTAAAATATGTCTGCGCAGCCTGCGCAACCGTCGCGCAATCCAACGCATTGGACTTTCAGGCCCCGCAAACGATTTTCAGCTTCCGCAGCCGAAAAACCGCTCGCGCAGAGACCGGGCAAGCCGAATCCAACAGCTCGAGCCCGCCGCAGAAAGCGCGCAGCCGCTTTTGAGCCCTCTGTAACGAAGCCACGCTTTCTGCCGCCCAACCTGCAAGTCGCCCGGTTCACCGAGCCTCCCGGGGCTCGCCGGACCGCCCGCTTCACTCGTTGCATGAGCTGCGCAACCGTTGCGCAGCCCTGCGCTCGGACCGTCCGCTATAGTATCCGCCCCCCGCCCGCCTCCCCGGCGGCGGGGCCGACTTCGATTCCCGGCCATGAACCGCTTCGACCGACTCCGCGACGAGCTCTCCGCGGCCTTCCGCCTGGCGGTGCCCGTGGCGGCGGTGCAGCTCGGGATGATGCTCATGGGCGTCGTGGACACCATGATGCTCGGGCATCTCTCCGCCGAGGCGCTGGCGGCCGGGGCGCTGGGACACATGACCACCTACTGTCTGCTGATCCTGGGGTACGGCATCCTGTCGGCGCTCGATCCGCTGGTCTCCCAGGCGCACGGCGCCCGCGACGCGCGGGCGGTGGGCGACTACCTGCAACGCGGGCTGGTGATGGCGGCGGTGCTGACGCTGCCGTTCTGCCTCGCGGTGTGGGACATGCGCTGGATCTTCCGGCTGCTGGGTCAGCCTGAGGCGGTGATCCCCTCGGCGGCGGCGTTTACGCGGGCCATCGCCTGGGGGAGCCTCCCCTACTTCCTCTTCGTGGCCTTCCGGCAGACTCTCCAGGCCATGAGCGTCGTGCGGCCGGCGATGATGGCGATCGTCCTCGGCAATCTGGCCAATGCGCTGGGTAATTACATCCTGATCTTCGGCCACTTCGGGGCGCCTGCCCTGGGCGTGGCGGGGTCGGCGTACTCGACGTCGATCGCCCGCTGGGTGATGTTCCTCTATCTGCTCGCGGCCTCGCGGCGCTCGCTCGCGCCGTGCTGGCAGGGCTTCACCCGCGAGGCGGTGGCGGTCCGCGGGCATCTGCTCATGCTGCGCATCGGCCTGCCGATCGGCCTCCACAATTCGGTAGAGCTGCTGGTGTTCACGGCGGTGGGCCTGCTGATGGGTCGGATGGGGGTGCGGGAGCTGGCCGGGAATCAGATCGCGCTCAATCTGGCGAGCCTGTCGTTCATGGTGCCGCTGGGGATCGCCGGCGCCGCCGTCACGCGGGTGGGCAACGCCATCGGCCGCGGCGACATGCCGGGCGCCCGCCTCTCCGCGGCCGCGTCGCTGCTGCTGGGCGCCGGCGTGATGCTCGTCTTCGCGGCGCTCTTCGCCGCCTTCCCGGAGCCCCTGGCGCGGCTCTACACGCGGGACCCGGCGGTGATCGCCATGGCCGCCGCCCTCCTCCCCATCGCCGCCGTGTTCCAGGTTTTCGATGGGACGCAGGTCGTGGCGGCCGGCGTGCTCCGCGGCTCGGCGGATACGACGTTCCCGGCGGCCATCGCGCTGGTGGGTTTCTGGCTGGTGGGCCTGCCCGCGGGCTGGGCCCTGGCGTTTACCGGGGGCCTCGGCCCGCGGGGATTGTGGTGGGGATTGACGATCGGGCTCGCGGCGGTGGCGAGCCTGTTCGTGGCGCGCATCGCGTTCCGGTTCAGGGGGGAGATCCGGCGGGTGGGACCTCACCACGCCGCCGAGGCGGGGTCTCACCCCTGACCGGGTGAGACCCGCCCCGGCTCGGTGTCAGGGTACGGTGACCGTGTGCGTCACCCGCGCGGTCGCGCCATTGGCGTCGGTGATCGTCAGGGTGACTCCGAAGCTGCTGCCGTAGGCATAGACGTGCTGGGTCGTCGCCGAGGCCGTGTCGGTCACGCTCTCGTCGCTCCAGTCCCAGTAGTAGTCGGTGATCGCGACGCTGCTCGTCGAGCCCGAGGCGTTGAAGTTGCAGGTCCGGCCGGTGCAGGTGAACGTGAAGGCGGCCGTCGGGCCGACGCTCACGGTGACGGCGTGGGAGGTGGTCGCGGTCTGGCCGTCGATGTCGCGGACCGTCAGGGTGATCGTGTAGGTGCCGGCGGCGGCGTAGGTGTGGCTGGGAGCCGAGACGGCGCTGCCGCCGGTCGTCGTCGCGCCATCCCCCCAGGTCCAGGTGTAGTTGACGATGCCGTAGTCGTCGCCCGAGGCCTCGGAATCGGCGTAGCAGGTGAGGTTGATGCAGGTGACGTAGAAGCTCGCGGTCGGCGGATAGTCGGCGACGGTGACCGAATGCGTGACGCCGGCGGTCTTCCCGGCGGCGTCGGTCACATCGAGGTGGACGGTGAAGGTGTCGTCATAGGCGAAGACGTGGTGGGCCGTGGCGACCGTGGCGTCGGTCACGCTCTCGTCACCCCAGTCCCAGTGGTAGCCGGTGATCGCCACGTCGCTCGTCGAGCCGGAGCCGTTGAAGTCGCAGGTCCGGCCGGTGCAGTGGAAGGTGAAGGCGGGGCTCGGGCCGCGGCTCACGGCGGCGGTATGACTGGTGGTGGCAGTCTGGCCGGCGGCGTCGCGCACGGTCAGGTTGATGGTATAGCTGCCGTAAGCGGCGTAGGTGTGGCTGGGCGCCGAGACGGCGCTGCCGCCGGTCGTCGTCGCGCCATCCCCCCAGGTCCAGGTGTAGTTGACGATGCCGTAGTCGTCGCCCGAAGCTTCGGAGTCAGCGGTGCAGGTGAGGTCGGTGCAGCCGACGTAGAAGCTGGCGGTCGGCGGGGAGTCGGCGACCGTGACGGCGTGGCTGGTCTGGTTGGTCTGGCTGGCGGTGTCGGTGACCGTCAGGCTGACCGTGAAGGTGCCGTCTGCTGCGTAGGTGTGGCTCGGCGTCACGCCGGTCGCGGTGCCGCCGTCGCCGAAGGTCCAGGCGTAGCTGGAGATGCCCGCGTCGTCGGTCGAGGTGCTGCCGTCGAAGGAGCAGATGCGGCCGGTGCAGGTGAAGGTGAAGCGCGCGGTGGGCGGCTGGTCGGGGGTGGGGCTCGTCGACCGGCAGACGCTCGGGGCGCTCGCGCAGGGCTCGTTGCCGCTCGGCTGGGCCACTGCCAGGTAGTAGTAGGTGACGCCGTTGGCGACCGCGGTGTCGGCGTAGGAGGTGGCGGCGACGTCGTCCGCGATCTTGGTGAAACCGGCGTTGCAGCCGCTCTCGTTGCGGTAGAGGTCGAACACCCCGGTGCCGCTCAGGTTGAGGGTCACCCGGTTGTTGCCCGGCGTCAGGGAGAGGCCCGGGGCGGCCGGCGGCGTGCAGGCGGCGAAGCAGGTGTTGGCCGCGAGGTCCGCCCCGCAGGCGAGGCCATGCCGGTTGAAGGCCGCGAACAGGTTGCACGAATGGGGCGTGCCGTTGGCGAGGTTGCCGTCGTCGTCGTCGATCGCCCGCATGGTCCGCCACCAGGAGCCGGCGAAGCAGCCGTCCGACGTCCAGGGGTTGGTCGAGGTGGTGCAGTTGAACGCCTTGGTGGCGGTGGGGCGCGAGAGGTGCCAGAGCCGGTCGGTGATCAGCCAGGCGGCGGCGGTGCCGGGGCTCGGCAGGTCGCGGTTGGCGAAGTCCCACAGCGCCTCGGAGGCGACGTAGGACTCGCAGTGCCCCTCCCGGCCGCAGGCGCCGGCGTAGCCCGAGACCGCGCAGTGCGACTGGGTGAAGCTGCCGACCGTGGCCGGAGCTCCCGAGGTGTGCTGGGCGTAGTCGAGGTCGCGGACGCCGGTGCACGAGGTGCAGGCGTCGCCGTAGCCGCCGCAGGTGCCGCTCTGGAAGAAGCCGGGGCCCACGCAGGAGCTGTGGGTGGCAATGGCGGCGGTGACGTCGGCGTAGGCCTCGCCCGTGCCCTGCTCGGCCGAGAAGCCGCTGCCGTCGTTGGTGTCGAGGCCGTGGCCGTACTCGTGGAGGGAGACGCCGGCGATCTCGCCCGTGTTGCCACAGCCGCCGCCCGACTTGAAGAAGTTGAGGGTGGAGCCGTTCCAGTAGGCGTTGCAGATCTGGTTCAGGTTGACGTTGACCGTCAACTGCTGCCCCAGCCAGGTGTTCGACGGCAGCCAGCCCCGACCCACCTCCTTGATCCGGTTGACCTGGTAGAACTGCATCCGCGAGGCGTGGGTGTCGCCGGCGCCCCCCACCCCGGGCGTCGTGCAGTCGGTGCCCGCGGAGCTGCCGAAGAGCAGGTCACCCGAGCCGTTGGCGGAGAGCGAGATCGAGCCGCAGGTGTCGGCGATCCGCACGTACTGGCCGGCGAGGGTCGAGGTGACCGTCCCGCCCGGATAGGAGTAGAGCCCCGCCGAGTTGGTGAAACCGCCGCTCGAGAGGTCGGCGAAGGGCATGGGCCGCACGGTCTCGTTGGCGAAGACGTAGGAGCTCGGATAGATGCCGCCGGTCGCCTGCGCATACTTGTTGACGTCCACGAGCTCGAGCACCTCGCCGCTCTGGGCATCGATCCGCGCCTGCCAGGTGCCCACCAGGCCCGGCCGCCTGAAGGTGAGCTGCCACACGGCGGCGAGCCCCCTCCCCTGGCCGAAGGCGAAGCCGTCGGCGAAGCGGCTGTCGGGGATGGCGATGGGGATCAGGTGGAGCGAGCCGCCGTCGAGCAGGATGTCGTCGGGGCGCAGCCCGCCCACGTAGGCCCCGAGGGCGGCCAGGGCCTGGGCGCGGGTGAGCCGCGCGGCGGGGACCACGGCGCCGGGCGAGGGGAGGTTCTCGCTGCCGAGCTGGATCAGGTTGCCGTGGTTGACCCGGAAGACCACGCGGGCGCCGTCGACCGGCAATCCCCCCTGGACGAGGTTGAAGTCGACGAACCAGACGTGCGCGGCCGGCTGGCCGGAGCGGCCGGGATCGAGCACGAGCGAGGCCGGGTCGACGCCGAGCAGCTTGGCGACGCGTGGCAGGAAGGCGCGGGAGATGCTCTCGAGCGTCGCCAAGTCGGGCTTCGCCCGGCCGTTCAGATGCTGGGCGATGTCGGCCGGAACGAGGTGGTTGCCGCGGCCCGGGATCCAGGGGATGCCGGCGCCCTCCGCATAGTCGATCCTGCCGGTGCGCCGGTCGACGAAGCCCTTCCACTCGCCGGTGAGCCCGAGCAGGAAGGCCATCCAGCCATCGCGGATCTGGGGTGCGAGGAAGGCCTGCGCGTCGTCGACCGTATCGGTCGCCGCGGCGGGGGCGAGCCGTTCGTCCACCTTCTCCAGGGCGCTCAGGGAATCGGTCGCCGTCCGGGCCACCTGGGCGCGGGCGGCGCCGCCGGCCAGGGCCAGGGTCAGGCAGGTCAGCAGGCTGGCGGACAGCAGAGCACGAGGCTTCGCTCTCGACATGATCGGTCCTCCTCTCGAGTTGTGGAGCGCGGGGTGAGACAGGTCAGGAGACTGGGCTGACATACGACAGACCTGCTCGCGGGCTACGGTAGTATCCGAGCCGGCGCAGCCTGCTCGGTAACCGCTATGTGGCAAATCCTCAATAACTATAGCATAGGAGGGAGACCCGGAGACGATGCCCGACAACGACCTGTTCACCCTCCCCGTCGTCCACACCGTGCCCGGCATCGTGAGGACCCCCGGATGAGCTTCAAGGACCATTTCTCCGGCCACGCCGCGGTCTACGCCTCGTTCCGGCCCAGCTATCCGCCGGCGCTGTTCGATTTCGTGGCCTCGCTCTCCCCCCGGCACGCCCTGGCCTGGGACTGCGCCACGGGCAACGGCCAGGCGGCGGTCGACCTCGCGGCGCGCTTCGCGCGCGTGATCGCGACCGACGCCTCGGCGGAGCAGCTCGCCCTCGCCGTGCCCCACCCCAGGGTCGAGTACCGGCAGGCGCTGGCGGAGCAGTCGGGCCTCGCGGACGGCGCGGTGGACGTGGTGACGGTGGCGACCGCTCTCCACTGGTTCGACTTCGACCGCTTCTACGCCGAGGTGGAGCGGGTGCTCGCCCCGGGTGGGGCGCTGGTGGCGTGGGCCTACAACCTGGCCCGCGTCAGCCCGGAGGTGGACGTGCACGTCGACCGGCTGGCGCGCCAGATCGTGGGCCCCTACTGGCCGCCGGAGCGGCGCTGGGTGGACGAGGAGTACCGCACGCTCCCCTTCCCGTTCGCCGAGGTGGCGGTGCCGGCGCTGTGGATCGAGGAGGAGTGGGCCTTCGACCGCTTCGCCCCCTACTTCGGCACGTGGTCCGCCACGGCCCGCTACCGCCAGGCCACGGGCCGGGATCCCGTGGACCTCGTCCGCGACGACCTCGCACGCGCCTGGGGCGATCCCGCTGAGGTGCGCACGGTGCGCTGGCCGGTCATGATGCGCGCCGGCCGGCCGCGGGCCTGAGCGGTTGGACGCCGGCGCGTTTATCCAACCTCGACCTGCGCCTCGACCTGCGCGTGCGGATACCCGTAGACCGCGTAGGCCAGCCACGACGCATCCGCCTGCGGCTGCGCGCGCGCCGCTTCGCGCGCCGTGATCGCCGCCTCGGACATGCTCTTCCCCTCTTTCAGCGTCGAGTAGAACGTCCGCGCGAACACCGTCGCCTCGCGGTCGCCGACCGACCAGAGCGGCGCCACGAACGCTCCCGCACCCGCGCCGAGGAAAGCCTGCGCGAAGCCGCCGAGGGTCGTGAGGCCGAGGCGCTGGCTGCCCACCTGGCAGGCGTTGAGGACGACGATGGGATGCCGGCCGTTCTCCGCGAACCGCGACACCGCGCTGACGACCGTCGCCGGCAGGAGGGACGGAAAATACTGGTTGCCCTCCGTCCGCCCCTGCAACATCAGACGCGCGTCGATCTGCTCCGGATCGTTGTCGCCGTGGCAGGCGAAGTGAACGACGTCGAAGCCGTCCGGCGTCGCCAGCAGGTCGCGCACGTCCTTGAACTGCGGCGTCACGGGCTTGGCGCCGAGCTCCTGCTCCAGGAACTGGCGCTCGGCGCCGGCGTTCGGCAACACGTAGGTCTCGACCGGATAGTCGGGGATCACGTACCGCACGTCGCGCAGCCGCAGGCGGGCGGGCGGCCAACTGCCGTGCAGCCACCGCACCACGCCGAGCTGGCCGAGGAAGAGGACCTCTTCCGGCAGCGTCTTCTTGTCGGGGGCGTGCAGGTGGAGGAGCTCCCAGGGCAGGAACGGCTCTTCGGAGACGATCATGATGCTCCTCAATGCGTCGCGTTTCTCCCACAGCGTCCTGCGCAGCGCCTCGGGGACGAGCTCGTCGAAGAGGCGCATGCCGTAGGCGCGCACCTGGGTGAGGAACTGATCGGCATCGTCGGCGTTCTGCGCCCAGTAGCCCTCGAGCTCTTTGTAAAGCTTGCGGACGTAGGCGTCGCGCGCCCCTGTTATCGGCGCCGAGAGCCACTTGTCGAACAGACCGAGCTCCGGCGCTTCGAGCTCGAACGTCAGCACGGTCTGGCCGCCGCTCTCGTTCTCCCAGATCGTCAGCTTGTGGAAAGGTTTCGATGGCGGCGGCTCGCTGGCCGAGCCCTCGGCGCTCGCGCGCGCCGACGGCCGCGTCAGCTTCTCGACGATCGTCGCCTTCAGCGTCAGGGTCAGCAGCGGCGTCTGTCCCTGCCGCGCGACGACGCGCACCTCGCCCTCGCCGACGTCCGTGGGCGTGACGTCGAAATAATAAGTTTCCTCCTCGCCGAGGCTGGCGACGTCGAGGTCGAGCCGCGACGCGCCGCCGGCCTCGAAGCCCTTGCGCGGACGCAGCTCGAGGATGAGCTTGCGGTCGAGCGCGAGCGGCGCGGCGCCGCCGTCGGCCGCTCTGCCGGCCGCCGCGGCGATCTGCTCGCGCGAGATCGTGACGTCGATCGTGACCGGCTTTTTCACTTCGACGGTGCGGTCCATCTGCGCCAGGAAGTGATAGAGGGGAGGAGGAGGAGGAAGAGCGGCCGGCGGCGGTGGCTCCCCCCGATGCGGTTCTTCCTGTTGTTGCTGTTGCTGTTGTTGTTGCTGTTGTCGTTGCCTCGGCGCGAAAGTCGGCATCACCCGGCGCTGCAAGACCCGCTCCTCGGCGCTCGCCGGCGCCATCGCCACCCGCGCGAGCTCGCCGACGTCGACCGTGATCGGTGCGGCGCTGACGGCGATCGGTCGTCCGCCGGTGTAGAGGATCGAGCGGTCTGCCGAGGTCGTCGCGACCCGCGGCTGCGCCACCTCCACGAGGCCCGCCTCCTGCGACGCGCCGCTCTCGTGCAGGTCGAGCGCGTCGCGCACCGACGACGCCCATGACCGCGCGTCGATCTGCTGCAGCACCTCCTCGGCGGGGAACGCGTAGTGCAGCTTCTCATCGCGCCACCAGCGCTGCACCACGACGTAGCTCGGCGCCTCATGCGCGATCCGCGCCTTCAACTCCTCCGGAGAATCCTCGGCGTTCGCGAGCGTGATGTCGGTGTCGAAACCGGGCGGCACCTCGATGGTGGTGAGGCCGGGCCGGATGCCGCGCGTCGCATGCGCGGGATTCGTGAGCCGCAGCCAGGTCGTCAACGAGCCCACGACCTCCGGACGCGTAAAATAATTCGTATGGTAGCAGTACGAGTTCGCCGGGAATTCAAAAAACTCCTTGATGTATCTGCCGGCGGCGACGTCGATCTGCGGCACCGATTTCGTGTCGACGACGAGGTCGTTCGTCGCGCTGTCGAGCAGCCGGTCGACGAAGCCGTCGGCGAGGTGCATCCAGAGCTTCGGCGGGATCTCCTTCGGCGGTGTTCCCTTCGCGTCCGCCTCGAAGTTGCTCGTGACGTAGCAGTAGTAGGTGCCGGCGATCGTCGGCGCGCCGGGCGAGACTTCGTTGAGCTGGGCGATGAAGGGGCCGTCGGGGTTCATCGCCGCCAGCCCCGGCACCGCGTCGCCGGTCGCCGCCGCCGACGCCAGCGCCTTCACCAGCCCGCCGAGGATGCTGATCGCTTCGGAGAGGATGGTCGACGCGACCTTCGTCTGCGGGAACGTGCCGAGGATGCGGAAGAGCGCGGCGGAGAGGTTCGTGTAGAGATCGATGAGGTCGCGCCAGTTCTTCGGATCGGCGAGGTGCGTCCCGGCATTCGGTACGCCGACGAAGATCGAGCGCTCGAACCGCGGCGCGAAGCCGGAGCCGGGGAGGAGTTGCTCGACGAGCGAGCGGTAGGCGAGACCGCCGCGGCTGAAGGTGACGACGTCGATGCGCGGCGGCTGTTTCCACGGCACCTCACGCAGCAGTCGCAACAGCTCCGTCGCGTTCGTCTTCGGGTCGTCGCGCAGCGTCGAGTGGTCGAAGCCCACCACGGCGTCGTACTGGGCTTGGGCCGCCGCCATGAACGCCTTCCCCCAGGGTGACTCCGCCAGCGCGCCGAAGCTGCCGCGCGTGCTGCTGAAGGTGCCGTGGACGAAGAGGAGGAGACGCGGCGCGTCTTTCGCCGCCACGGCGAGGTCGCGGAGGCTGGCGACGTCGGCCCAGTCGGCGGCGCTGTCGCCGCGCATGTGGACGAGCCCGCGGTGAATATTCTCTTCGAGGTGATCGGCGATGGCGCCGGCGGCCCGGCGGGCGATGAACGTCAAGACGATGGTGCGGATGCCGCCGAAGACGAACGACTTCAGCGAGCGCGTCGGCGCGGCCCCCGGCTGGGGATCGACGGCGACCTCGAAGGTGACGGTGCGGGAGGCCGCGATTTCGGCGCCGCCACGGCGGACCTTCGCCGCCGCGGCCGGCGGCCGCTCGACGTAGTCGGTCTTCCACGCGTACACGCCGTGCTGCTCGAGGAGGAGCACGGCGTCCTCGTCCGGCGCGAGGTCGACGTGCACCTGGAGCTTCTCGTCGATCGGGCCGCGCAGCGCGCGCCGCGCCGCCACCTCGGGCCGCGGTGCCGCCTCGCGATCTTCCACGACACGGAGCTTCCCCTGTTCGAGCCCGGCGAGAACGGCCGCCGCCTCATCCGCCGACGTACCGCCGCCGATGCGGATCGGACCGGATGGAATCGCCGCCCCCCGCCGGCCCGGGCCGGGAGCCGCGACGAATTCGTACGCGGAGGGAAGGACGATGCGCACGCTGCCGGAGTCTTCAGCCATGGAGGGCCTCCTGGAGGTAGTGATTCCTCCATTATATAAGGAGTGGTGCGTGCCGAGGTGCGCGCCGGCCGGGAGCGTCCGT
>DATARR010000125.1:0-36573 GCA_036264085.1 Thermoanaerobaculia bacterium
ACTACGGACCGGGCTCTTCGGATCTCGATCCTACGCTCAACCGGAGCCTCTCTGAAGACCCGGAGGGTAGCCTCCATTGGGCCTTACATCTCGTCGGTCTGAGGCAAAGCCTCGTTAGGAGTATGCCGCCCTACGGGCTCGCCGTGGGGGGACTGACAGGCTGAATCACGCGGCACACCCCGGTTATCGCGCCCCGTTGGGGCTCATGGGGGATTGCCGTCGCCGACCCAGCCCGTTGGGCTGGGCTGAGGGAGCCCGGACCTTTGGCCCGGAACAGCCAATCCTCCGGCCATCGTCGTAGATGCTTCTCGCCGGCGTCTCTGAAGTGGCCGCGTGCGAGAGTCCGTGATAGGGTTCAGCCTGGAAAGGGTTATTGCGCCATGAGCAGCGCTCATCTCACCCCGCCTGCGGGTCGCCTCCCTCCGACCACGGAGTCTCTCCTGGACGACACCGCGCGCTCCTACTTTCTCTGGTGGACGGACGCCACGGTCTGCCAGTTCAAGGAGCACCTCCGCGCGTCCGATCCGGAAGAGAGCGCCTACTGGATGGGTGCCCCGCTACGATTTGCTATCTTGAGGCTCCCGCGATCGACGTCCGTCGGTCGCGGCAGCGAACTGTTGCAAAAAGAGGTGAACCCTAAGGAGGACATGATGAAAAACCTGATGAGCTTGATTTTCGTACTGGGAACTGTTTTCGTTGGGAACGGTTTCACGCCTGCGTCTCGTCCGGCCGGACCGCAGGGTATGCTGCACGCCCAGGTCGCACCCGACATCTGTGTGCCCGAGATAGGGCCTATATGCGTTTGCAGGACTTGTGTCTATAACGACGATGGGACATGTTCATGCCCCGCTGAGTCACGAGAAGAGTGGAGAGGTGGCCAAACCTCGCGTTTCAGCGGGCGCCACAGTATGTGAGTCCTTCTTACGCGGTGACCAGGATACGTAACGACACAAGAAAGGAGCCCAGATGCCTCCCACCGTGGCGAACGGCAAGATTTGCTATCTCGAGATTCCCGCCACCGACATTCGTCGGTCGGTCTCCTTCTACGAAGCCGTCTTCGGCTGGCAGACCCGGCAACGCGGCGACGGGGCGATCGCTTTTGACGATGGCGTCGGCCAGGTGAGCGGCACGTGGGTGCTTGGCCGGCCACCGTCTGCCGCGCCCGGCGTGTTGGTCTACATCATGGTCGACAGCGCCGCCGCGACAGTCGAGTCGGTCGCCGCTCACGGGGGCGAGATCGTGCAGCCCATCGGTGCGGATGCACCCGAGATCACCGCGAGGTTCCGCGATCCCGCGGGCAACGTCTTCGGTCTCTATCAGCAACCCAAGGATCAACGATGATCTCCCCGCGCGAAGCACTCAACCGGCTCCGAGAGGGAAACCTCAGGTTCATGTCCGACGCGCGCGCGTCGGAGGCCTTCCTCAGCCAGAACCGGCGCGCCGAGTTGGCGAAGAGTCAGGAACCTTTTGCGATCATCCTCGGCTGTTCGGATTCGCGCGTTCCCGCGGAGATCGTGTTCGACCAGGGTCTGGGAGACCTGTTCGTCATTCGCGTTGCCGGGAACATCGTGGCGCCCTCCCAGGTTGGCAGCGTCGAGTTCGCGGCCGCGCGTTTCGGCACGCCTCTGGTGGTGGTGCTCGGCCACACCCAGTGCGGAGCCATCCTGGCCACCCTCGACGAGCTGCGGAGGCCGACAGAAAACCAGTCGCGCAATTTGCGCTCGATCGTCGATCGCGTGCGGCCGTCGGTGGAGGGACTGCTCGCGACCGACCTGCGTCACGATCTGGACGCTCTGGTGAGGCAGGCGGTTCGCGCCAACATTCGCGCCTCAGCGAACCACCTGCGGCACGGCTCTCAGGTGCTCGAGCAACTGATCCAGGACGACCGTCTTCTGGTCGTCGGCGCTGAGTATTCCCTTGAAACGGGCGCGGTTGAGTTCTTCGATGGGGTGTGAAAGTGGCTCCTTACTCTCCCAGTGGGTTGGCGATTGGCGGCCGGAGTACGTGCCCGCGGAGATCGAAACCGGTGCTGCTGCCTTGTAAGAGCCTGCCCCTGGACGGTGAGTCCCGCTCGCCCTCTTCCAGATACGCTATCCTCCTGAAGTCATGGAAACGACCACCCTTCCCCCGACCGTCACGCCCGAGCGCCCTGCGGCCTTGGACGAGAAGAGCTTGAACGCCTACCGCCGGCTTGGGTACCTGCTGGCGGACCTGGACCCGCTGGACCGCCTGCCGCCGGCCACGGCTCCCGGGCTCGAAGACTGCGATCCGGCCACCGCCGAGTACGCCAGGCGGTACTACTGCGGCACGATCGGCGTCGAGTACATGCACATCGGCGATCCGGCCCGGCGGCGGTGGATTCAGGAACGGATGGAGTCCGAGCCGCCGGCCGTGGACCGCGACCGCATCCTGGAGCTGCTCACCCGGGCCGAGACCTTCGAGCAGTTCATCCAGTCCCGCTATCTCGGCACCAAGCGGTTCTCCATCGAAGGGGTCGAGTCCCTCCTCCCCCTGCTCGACGAGATGCTCGAAGGCGCGGCGGCCCACCGGACGAGCCAGGTGGTCATCGCCATGAGCCACCGCGGGCGGCTCAACGTCGTGGTCCATACCGTGGGCCGCGAGCCGGCCGAGATCTTCGCCGGCTTCGAGGACGTGGACCCGCGCAGCATCCTGGGCGGCGGCGACGTCAAGTACCACATGGGCGCCACCGGCGACCACCAGGGGCGCAACGGCCACACCGTCAACATCCACCTGGTCTCCAATCCCAGCCACCTGGAGGCGGTGGACCCCGTGGCCCTCGGCCGGGTGCGGGCCAAGCAGGTGCGCCTGGGCGACGAGCGCAACCACGACGTGGTCTTTCCCATCGTCCTCCATGGCGACGCCGCCTTCGCCGGCCAGGGGGTCCTCGCCGAGACGCTCAACATGGCGGACCTCCATGGCTACCGGGTGGGGGGGACGGTGCACGTCATCGTCAACAACCTCATCGGCTTCACCACCGAGCCGAAGGCCCTCCACTCCTCCCGCTTTGCCTCGGACGTGGCCCGCCGCCTGCCCATCCCCATCTTCCACGTCAACGGCGAGGACCCGGACGCGGTCGCCCGCGTGGCCCGGATCGCCGTCGACTACCGTTACGCCTTCAAGAGCGACGTGGTGGTGGACCTCATCGGCTTCCGCCGCCACGGCCACAGCGAGGTGGACGACCCGACGATCACCCAGCCGCTCCTCTACAAGAAGATCCAGGTCCATCCGCCGGCGTGGCGGCTCTACGCCAAGGCGACCGGCGTCCCCGAGGAGGAGGCCAGGCGCCGGGAGGAGGCGATCCGCGCCAGGCTCGACGCCGCCCACCAGGCGGCGTCCACACTGGACAGGCCCACCCTGCGCACCCTGCCGGACTACTGGGACCGTTTCCAGGGCGGCCGCTGGCGGCCCGAGTACGAGGTGCGGACCGGCCTGCCGGCAGCGGAGATCGCGGCCCTGACCGCTCCGCTCACCACGGCGCCCGCGGGGTTCCACGTCCACAAGAAGATCCAGGCCCTGCTCCAGCAGCGCGCCGAGATGGGGACCGGGAAGCGGCCGATCGACTACGGCATGGCCGAGGCCTTGGCCTTCGCCTCGCTGGTGAAGGGGGGCGTGCCCGTGCGCCTCTCCGGGCAGGACAGCCGGCGCGGCACCTTCAACCAGCGCCATTCGGTGCTGATCGACGTCGAGGACGGGTCCGAGCACACGCCGCTGGAGCACGTGGCGGCGGACCAGGCCTGCTTCGAGGTCTACGACTCGATGCTCTCCGAGGCCGCGGTGCTCGGCTTCGAGTACGGCTACAGCCGCGACTTCCCCGAGACCCTGGTCTGCTGGGAGGCGCAGTTCGGCGACTTCGCCAACGGCGCCCAGATCATCATCGACCAGTTCGTCACCGCCGGCGAGGACAAGTGGGGGCTTCTCTCGGGCGTCGTGATGCTCCTCCCCCACGGCTACGAGGGGCAGGGGCCGGAGCATTCGAGCGCCCGCCTGGAGCGCTATCTGCAGCTTGCCGCTGAAGACAACGTCACGGTCTGCCAGCCTTCGACCGCGGCCCAGTACTTCCACATGCTCCGCCGGCAGGCGCTGACCTCCTGGCGCAAGCCGCTGATCGTCATGACCCCCAAGAGCATGCTGCGCCACAAGGACTCCGCCTCGACGGTGGAGGATCTGGCGCGGGAGCGCTTCCAGCGGGTGGTCCCCGACCCTGACGTCCGCGACGCCCAGCGGGTGCTGCTGTGCACGGGCAAGATCGGCCACGAGCTGAAGCGGGAGCGCGAACGGCGGAAAGACACCTCGACGGCGGTGGTCTTCCTCGATCAGCTCTACCCCTTCCCGAGCGAGGAGCTGGCGGTGATCTTCGAGCAGCACCCCAACGCCCGGGACGTGGTCTGGGTGCAGGAGGAGCCGGCCAACATGGGAGCCCTCTTCTTCGTCCAGCCGCTCATCGAGCGCTTGCTGCACCGGCCCATCCGCTCCGTCAAGCGCTCCGCCAGCGGCAGCCCCGCCACCGGCTCCGGCAAGGCCCACACCCTGGAGCAGCAGACGCTGCTGGCGCTGGCGTTCACGACGGGGCGGTAGGGGAGCCTGGGGCGGAGCCCATACAAGGGCAGACGTCTCCAGCCACCAGGGCCTCTTGAACCTACTCCCCCTTCTTGAGCGCCCCCTGCACCCGCCGGCAGATCCCGCGCAGGATCCTCACGTCCCGGCTCGCTGGCGCCGCCCTCGCGGCAAGGCGCCGGAGGTCGCGCAGCACGCCCGCGAAGCTGTCGTCGCGGGCGAAGCCGACCTGGGTGAGGACGCCGGCGGCGTGGGCGAGGAGGCCGTCGATCTCCCCGGCTTCGGCGGGGGGCTCCTCCCAGGCGTCGGCGGCAGAGGCGTCGCCGCGGGCGAGGAAGAGCTCGTAGGCGAGGATGAGCACGGCCTGGGCGAGGTTGAGGGTGGGCTGGACGGGCGAGCAGGGAATGGTGACCACGGCGCCGGCCAGGGCCAGCTCCTCGTTGGTGAGGCCCCCCACCTCGGGTCCGAAGACCAGGGCGGTGGGCGTGTCCGGCGGGTCCTGGGCGAGCCAGGCCGGCAGCTCCCGCGGAGTGAGGAAGGGGATGCCCAGACGGCGGTCGCGGGTGGAGGTGGTGCCCACCACGCGGCGGAAGGGGACGAGGGCCGCCGGGAGGCTGGGGACGCGGACGGCGCCGTCGAGCACCGCCCGGGCGCCCACGGCGAAGGCGAGGGCCGTGCCGCCGAGCGCCGCCGCCGGCTCCACCAGGAGGAGGCGGGAGAGCCCCATATTGGCCATGGCCCGGGCGGCGGCCCCGACGTTGCCCTCCTCGCGCGGACGGACGAGGACGATGGTCGGAGGCAACCCGGGCGGCAGCCGCCCCGAATCCCCCGCCGGCAGGCCGGCCACTACCGGAACCCGCGACGCAGCTCGCGCTTGAAGACGCCGAAGGCCTCGTCGCCGAAGAGACAGACCACCACCCGCTCCAGCTTGGTGCCGCCCTGGAGGAAGCGGTGGATCTCGGTGAGCATGATGCGCGCGGCGCGGTCGATGGGGAAGCCGAAGTTGCCGGTGGAGATGGCGGGCAGGGCGATCGACTTCATCCCCCGGCGGTCCGCCAGGGCGAGGGCGGCGCGGACGGCGGCGGCGAGCTTCTTGTCCTCGTCCCCGGCGCCCATCACCGGTCCCACGGCGTGGATCACCCGCCGGGCCTTGAGGTGGCCCGCGGCGGTCATCACGGCGGTGCCCACGGGCGTGCCGCCGATCCGGTTGCACTCCTCCTGGATGGACGGGCCTCCCTTGCGCCGGATGGCGCCGGCCACCCCGGCCCCGAGCTGGAGCTGCTCGTTGGCGGGGTTGACGATCGCATCCACGTCCAGGCCGGTGATATCCCCCTCCACCAGCTCAAGCTGGGTGCGGTCCATCGTCACGGTGACACGGTTCTCGGCTTGGTTTTCCGTCATCTCGGCCATCGAGCCCTCCCGCGAGCCCTCACGGAAATCATATCAAGGGTGCCCGGCGTGCTTCCGGCTCACTGCCCTCCTCCTACCATAGTGTAGACTCCTTTGCGCATGTGGACGGAGCTGAAGAACCGCTTGTCGGCCGAGCTGGCCGCGACGATCCAGGAGCGCTTCGGGGTTGCGCACCAGCCTGTGCTGGAGGTCCCTCCCCGGCGGGAGCTGGGGGATCTCTCCTCGCCGGCCGGCATGCAGCTTGCGCGGATTCTGAAGCGCAATCCGCGGGCCATCGCCGAGGAGCTGGCGGGGGCCCTCCGCCGGCCGGCCGCGGTGCGCGACGTGCAGGTCCAGGGAGCGGGCTTCCTCAACTTCTTCCTCGACCGCCGGGCCTTCACCGCCGCCTTTCTCGACGCTCCCCTGCTGGAGGGCGGCCTGCGCACCGGCAAGGTGGTGATCGAGCATACCAACATCAATCCCAACAAGGCGGCCCACATCGGCCACCTGCGCAACGCCGTGCTGGGCGACGTCCTGGGCCGCTCGCTGAAGAGCCTGGGCTACCCC
This sequence comes from Thermoanaerobaculia bacterium, assembly GCA_036264085.1. Taxonomy (GTDB): domain Bacteria; phylum Acidobacteriota; class Thermoanaerobaculia; order Multivoradales; family UBA5704; genus DATARR01. The sequence goes on from DATARR010000125.1 coordinate 6,532, forward strand.
GTCGAGATCCAGAACTACATCGACGACACCGGCGTCCAGCTCGCCGACGTGGTGGTCGGCTTCATCGACCTGCGGGGGCTGTCGCTCGCCCAGGTGGCGGCCCTCCCCGAGCCGTTCGACTTCTACTGCTGGGACCTCTACAGCGAGGTCGGCCGCTGGCTGGCCGCGGACCCGGAGCGCCAGCGGCTGCGCCGGGAGACCCTGCACGAGATGGAGACGGCCCGGGGCCCAAGGGCGGAGATGAGCGTGCTGGTGGCGCGGCGGATCGTCGCCCGCCACCTCGCCACCATGCGCCGCATCGACGTCTCCTACGACCTGCTGACCCACGAGAGCGACATCCTGGGTCACCAGTTCTTCGAGCAGGCCTTCGGGCTCCTCAAGCAGACCGGCGCCGTCCACCTGGAGAAGGAGGGGAAGAACGCCGGCTGCTGGGTGATGCCCCTCTCCCAGGCCGAGGAGTTCGCCGGCCTGGAGGACCCGGACAAGGTGATCGTCCGCTCCGACGGCACGGTGACCTACGTCGGCAAGGACATCGCCTACCAGCTCTGGAAGTTCGGTCTCCTGGGCCGCGACTTCGGCTACCGCTTCTGGCCGGAGGAGGGGGTGTGGGAGACCACCCGCGGCGGCGTCGAGGGTCACCCCGTCTTCGGCCATGCCTGGCGGGTCTTCAACGTCATCGACACCCGCCAGAGCTACCTGCAGAAGATCGTCCGCGCCGGCCTCCAGGCCCTGGGTCACGAGGCCGAGGCCGGGCGCTCCGTCCATTTCGCCTATGAGATGGTCGCCCTGTCGCCGGCCACCGCCCGCCTGCTCGGCTATTTGGACGAGGCCGACGGCGAGGACAAGGTGCTGGAGATGTCCGGCCGCAAGGGGATCGGCGTCAAGGCCGACGACCTCATGGACCAGCTCATCGTGCGGGCGCGGGACGAGGTCCTGAAGCGCAACCGCGACCTCGGCGAGGGGGAGCTGGACGTCCTGTCGCGCCAGATCGCCACCGCCGCCCTGCGCTTCTTCATGGCCAAGGCGACCAACAACCGCGTCATCGCCTTCGACTTCGACGAGGCCGTGAGCTTCGAGGGGGAGACCGGCCCCTACCTCCAGTACTCCCTGGTGCGGGCCAACAACATCCGCCGGCGGCTGGGGCAGGAGGGGCTGCCCGCGGACGTCTTCGCCGACGAGGTCTCAGGCCTCCCCCACGAGCTGTGGAGCGAGGACCTGTGGGACCTGATCCTCCAGGTGGCCCAGATCGGCGAGACGGTCGAGAAGGCCACCGAGACGCTGGAGCTGTCGCTGATCGCCCGCCACGCGCTGGACGTCGCCCAGCATTTCAACACCCTCTATCATCGCCATCCCATCCTCCAGGAGAAGGACCCCCAGGTGCGCGCCGTGCGGCTGGCCGCGGTGCAGGTCTTCCGGCGCGGCCTGGAGACCCTGGGAGAGCTCCTGGGAATTCCGGTCCCGGAGAAGATGTGACATGGAAGCCGACGGCCGTCCACAGAAGAAGCCGACCTCTCCCTGGGTGTACGTGGGCTGCGGCTGCGCCGCGCTCGTGCTGCTGGGCATGCTGGGATTCGCCGGGCTGGGCTGGTGGGGTTACCGGACGGGCAAGGAGTTCTCGGAAGCCATGACCGATCCGGTGAAGCGCGCGGCCAAGGTCAAGTCCGTGCTTCCCTACCAGGAGCTCCCGGCCGGCTACTACCCCGCCTTCGCTTTCTCCGCTCCCATGGGCCTGATGGAGATGGCCATGTTCTCGGACCGCGACCCCGGCACGGGCAAGAGCGCGCCGGACCAGGGCTTCGATGAGCGGGGTTTCATGTACATGAGCATGCGCCAGGTGCGGGACAACAAGGAGAAGATAGCGCGCTTCCTCCGCGGCGAGGCTCCCCGCCCGGACGACTCCGGCTGGGCGCAGTCCAACGTGAAGTTCGATCCCAAGGAGGTCGTCCGCCGGGGGACCGTGAACGTCCATGGCACTGACGTCCTCTACTCCGCGAGCCGGGGCGACATCAACCGCCGAGGCCGCCGGCAGACCCACGGGCTGGTCACCATGGTGATGCCCCAATGCCCCCATGACTCCCGCCTCCGCTTCGGCATATGGTTCGGTCCCGACCCGGACCCCGAAAAGCCCGTCGCCGAAGCCAATTACGCCGGCACCAACGCGGACCCGGCGGCGATCCAGGAGTTCCTGGGGCACTTCGAGCTCTGCCCGGCGCGGTAGGGACGAGGCCGGAGCCGAAGCTCGCCAACCCTGTGTAGAAACTCGGGAGTCCTGTGCAAGGGCTCGCGGATCTCTACGCCGGGCTAGTTTTCCACGCCCACCGATCCCTCAGGGGAATCCTTCTTCTTCCGCTCGTCCCACCGCCGGTGCATCCAGAGCCACATCTCGGGGTGGGCGCGGATGTCCTCCTCGGCAACCTCTAAATAACGGCGGGTGAGGGCGGCGACGGCCGCGTCGTCGTCCTCCGCGTCCGGGGGAAAGATGGGCGGGCGGACGACCACCCGGTACCGCCCCTCGGGCTCGGGGTAGGCGGTCATGGGGACGACGGGGGCGCCGGTGCGCAGGGAGACGCGGGCGAGGATCGAGCTGGTGAGCGCCGGGCGGCCGAAGAAGGGGACGGCGATCCCCTCCCGCTCCTGCACCCGCTGGTCGATGAGCAGCCCCACCCGGCCGCCGGCGCGGATGGTCTCCAGCATCCGCCGGGCGGCGCCCCGCTTGAGCACGACGGCGTTGCCGAACCGCTCCCGCAGGCGCCGCAGCTCGCGGTCGAGCCAGGGGTTGTCCGCCGGGCGGACGACGATGTCGATGGGGCCGCGGTAGAGGCCCACGATCGGGGGGACCAGCTCCCAGAGCCCCAGGTGGGCGGTGAGCATGAAGACCCCCCGGCCCCGCCGCTCGGCCTCCTCCACGTGCTCCCAGCCCTCCAGGGTGAAACGCCGGCAGATCTCCACGGCGTCGAAGCGGGTGGAGGAGATGGCGTCGCAGAGAGCGGCGCCGAAGTGGCGGAAGCACTCCCGCACCAGCCGCCGCCGCTCGGTCTCGGGCACGCCGGGCAGGGCGAGGGCCATGTTGCGCAGGGCCACCTCGCGGTGCCGGCGGTCGATGCCGTGAGCGAGGCTCCCCAAGGCGCGCCCCACGGCGCGGGTGGCCGGGTGCGGCAGCGCGCGCAGGAACCCCTTGAGGGTCAGGTAGGCGCCGTACTCGAGGCGGTGACGGAAAGGGCGGTTCTTCACGCGAGACGGGACTTTACCGCAGGCGGTCCCATTCCCCGTCCAGCCAGTCCCAGAACGCCGGCTCGGGATCGGCGCGGATGGGCAGCTCGGCCAGGGGGACGTCCAGCCGGCCACGGAGCTTCACCCGGTCTTTCGAGGTGATGAGGACGGCTTCGGCGTGGCTCCTTCGCCAGGCCTCCGCAATGCGGGCGAGGCTCGCCGCGGGGTAGGGGTGATGGTCGGGGAAGCGCAGCTCGCCGGCGATCTTGAGACCCAGGCTGCGGGCCAGGGCGCCGAAGGCGTCGGGGCGGGCGATGGCGGTGACCAGGAGGACCCGCGCGCCGGCCGGCAGTGGGTCGCCGTCCGTCCGCCGCGGCGGACTCGGACGGGTGACGCTGGCGAAGCCGGGTCCCGTGAAGCCGTGGGGGCGCAGGGCCGCGGCCAGGGCGGCGCCGCGATCGTCCCGGTCATTCCAGCCTGGCGCGCCGGTGAGGATCACCGCATGGGCCCGGCGCAGGGCGGCGAGGGGCTCCCGCAGCCGCCCCGAGGGGAGGAGCCGGCCGCCGCCGAAAGGGTCGGAGGCGGGGAAGGCCACCAGGTCCAGGTCGCGGGCGAGGGCGAGATGGGAGAAGCCGTCGTCGAGAAGGAAGAGGTCGGGCGCCGGGTCGAGCCGCCGCAGGGCCTCCAGACCCGCTTGGTAGCGGTCGGCCCCCACCACGACGGCCACGGCGGGAAGCTCGCCGGCCAGGAGCACCGGCTCGTCGCCCGCGTCCCGGGGGTCCAGCAGCGGTCCCGCACCGGCGCTCACCAGTCGCACCCCTCGGCCGCGGCTGGCGTAACCCCGGGAGAGGATGCAGACGGCGAGGGCCCGGTCCCGGAGGTGGGCGGCGAGCGCCGCCACCAGGGGGGTCTTGCCCGCACCTCCCCAATGGAGGTTGCCGACGCTGATCACCGGCCGGGGCAGGCGCCGGGCGCGTTCCCGGTACCACCGCCGCCGGAGCCGGTGAGCGGCGCCGTAGAGGAGCTGCCAGGGCGAGGTGGGTGGGGAGGGCGCCTTCATGCCCTCTCTTCGACCTTGTTCAAGAGCGGCGCGAGCATCTCCAGCGTTCGAGCCAGGGCCCCCCGGTTCTCCTCGACGAGGCGCAGACCCCGGCCGCCGGTCTCACGGGCGGCGACGGGGTCCGCCAGCCACTCTCGCCAGGCCGCGGCCAGCTCCCGGGCGTCCGCCACCCGCCGCCAGGCCCCAGCCTCGTCGAAGGCCGCGGCCATATCGCGGAAGTTGTGCATCGCAGGGCCGGCGGCGATAGGCACCCCGAAGCGGGCCGCCTCCAGAGGGTTGTGGCCGCCGGTGGGCGCCAGGGTGCCGCCGATGAAGGCCGCGGCGGCCAGGCGATAGAGGCCGGCGAGCTCGCCCAGGCTGTCGAGGAGCACCACCTCTGGCCGTCCGGGTCCCGCCGACAGGGCGCTGCGGCGGACGTGGCCGGCGCCGCGGGCCTGGAGGAGCGCGTCCACCTCGTTCCAGCGCTCCGGGTGGCGGGGGGCGAGGACGAGGAGGGCGCTCGCGCCGCCGCCGGCCGCCCGGAAGGCGTCCAGCACCGGCTCTTCCTCTCCTGCCATGGTGGAGCCGGCGACTAGGATGGGCCTCCCCCCCGCCACCCTTCGCAGGGCCGCCTCCAGCTCGGGGCTGGCAGGCGGCTCGGGCGATTCGTATTTGAGGTTGCCGGTGACGACGACGCGGCCGGGATCGACCCCCAGCCGGACGAGCCGGTCGCGATCCCCGGCCGTCTGCACGCCGAAGCGGTCGACGGCGGCGAACAGAGGGCCGAGGAGGGGGCGCAGGCGCCGCATCCGCCGGAAGCTGCGGTCGCCCACCCGGCCGTTCACCACCGCCACGGGGAGCCCCCGGCGGCGGGCCTCGCGCAGCAGCAGGGGCCAGTAGTCTCCCTCGACCAGCACCAGGGCCCGAGGCTCGTGGCGGCGGAAGAAGCGCTGCACGGCGAAGCCGAGGTCGAAGGGAAGGTAGGCCACCCCGGTGCGGCCAGCGCGGCCGGAGGTCTGTCCGGAGAATAGTGCCCGGGCCCGCTCCTGGCCGGTGGGGGTGACGGTGGTCACCAGCAGGGGGACGGCCGGCGGCAGGGCTCGCGCCAGGGTGGCGGCGACCCCCACCTCGCCCACCGACACGGCGTGAAGCCACAGGGCGCCCTGCCCCCCGATATCCCCGGCCGCCCGGCCGAGCCGGCCCGGCAGGGTGGGGCGGTAGTGGCTCCCCCGGCGGACGAGCAGGAAGGGGCCTGCCACGAGCAGGGCGGCGCCCGCCGCGAGCTGGTACAATCCCCAGAGGACGGATCGCATCTCACGGGCAGTATAATGGTTCGTTCCCGGAGGTCGGGGTGGGGAATCCGCGCGCCCGTTCGACCTGTTGCCGTAATGGACCCGGTGACTGCGGATCGGCTCCCTAGACGCTTTGCTCCGCTCCCCCGTATACCGTACAGATATGCTCGAGCTCGTCTACTCCGCCAACCGCCAGCCAGCCGGCACCCCCGCGCGGGCGCCCTGGGCCGAGGCGACCGACCGCGACCTCCTGATGGCCGTGCGCGAGGGGGACGAGTCGGCGCTCAACGAGCTCGTCAGCCGCAAGACCAGGCCGCTCCTCCAGCTCTGCCAGCGCATCCTGGGCGGCGACCTCGAAGAGGCCCGGGACGTCGTGCAGGTGACCTTCTTCAAGGTCTGGGAGAACCGCCGGAAGTTCGACACCCGGTGGGCTCCCAACACCTGGATGTACCGCATCGCCAGCAACCTGGCCATCGACCACCTCAGGTCGCGCAAGACCCGCGAGCGCAGCCAGGAGCCGGTGCGCCAGCACCTGCTCCAGGTGGCCGACGGGCGGGCGCAGCGCGACCTGTCGCGGATGCAGCAGACGGAGATCGCGAGCGTCTTCCGCGAGCTGTCGACCGCCCTGTCGGAGAAGCAGCGGATGGTGTTCGTGCTGCACGAGATCGAGGGCCTGTCGTCCGCCGAGGTGGCGAAGATCATCGACTCCCGGGAGTCGACAGTGCGCAATCATCTGTTCAATGCCCGCAAGATCCTCCGCCAGGAGGTCCGGCGGCGTTTCCCCGAATATGCCGAAGGTTTCGGGCTGACCAGAAAGCGGGAGGACGACTAGGTGAGCTGCCCGGAATGGAGCCGCCTCGCAGTATTGCGGGACACGCTGCGGGACGACGAGCCGGAGGGCTGGACGGAGGCCCTGGAGCACTTCGACGGTTGCCCGAGCTGCCGGTCCGAGGCCCTGAAGGCCGACCCCCTGCTGCTCTTCCGCCGGCTGCCGGTGGCGGAGCTCACCCCTGCCGAGGAGCGGTCGGAGGTGGAGTCCATGCGCCTGGCGGTGACGGCCCTGCGCCACGCCGGCCGCCTGGAGTCGCGCCGCCGCTTCGCCGGCTGGCGCCGCTGGGCCGCGGCCGCAGTGCTCGCCGTCGCCTCCCTGGCGGTGACCCGCGACCGGGCGCCGCAGCTCGTGACCGCCGCCGTGGTGACACCGCTGCCGGCCCTGCGGCAGGCACCGGTCCTGCCGGCAGATCAGGAGCCGCTGGCGATCGAGGGGCTGAGCCGCCCCGGCCGCCGCGTCTACCAGATTCCCGACGGCAGAGATCTCTCGGTGATCTGGATCGTCGACGAGAGCCTGGAGATCTGACCGGTGCCCCCATGCCTCGTCCTCTTCCTTTCGCCGGCTTTCGCGGCGGCCCGGTCGCCCGCGCTCCCTCCGGCGCATTTCGCGGTAAGATTCTGAGCCCTTCGGTGTCGCCGGCGCTGCGCTCCCTGGCGAGCTTCCTCTGGGTCCTGACCCTGGCTTCGACGCTGGCCGCGCAGCCGGCGGCGTCGGCGGCAGAGGTGGTGCTGCAGGCCTTCACCTTCCGCCACCAGCGGGCGAGCGAGGCGGTGGCGCTGGTCTCGCCGCTGCTGTCGTCCAAGGGGACGGTCGAGCTGCAGCCGAAGGGCAACACCCTGGTGATCCGCGACACCCAGGCGGCCCTCAACCGGATCGTGCCGGTGCTGCGCAGCTTCGACCACCCGGCGCGGGCGATGCGGCTGGAGGTCTTCATCGTGCGGGCCAGCCGCAACACCGTGTCGCCCCAGGTGCGGCACTCGGACCTGCCGGAGCAGTTGACCAAGCGCCTGCGCGACCTGCTGGCGTACGACAACTTCGACATGGAGGCGCAGGCCCGGCTGGGCGGGGTGGAGGGGCAGCAGGTGTTCTATGAGATGGGGCAGGGTTACAAGGTGAGCTTCCGCTTCGGCTCGCTGACCGACGATCAGCGGGTGAAGCTGTCGGGCTTCCGGATCTCGCGGCAGGGGGAGGGCCAGCCGGAGAAGGTCCTGCTGCAGGCCAACGTGCCCCTCCAGTGCGATCAGACGATGAGCCTCGGCCTGGCCAAGAGCGAAGCGAGCCGCGAGGCGCTGATGATGGTGATGACGCTGCGGGAGGGCGACGCCCCCCGCCGCAAAAAGATGGACCCCTGAGAGGAGGATATGCAGTTCATCTGCCGCGTGGGAACGCAGGACGGCCGGGTGCTGGAGGAGGTCTTCACCGCCAGCGACGAGACCGCTCTGCGCAGCGATCTGGGCAAGCTCGGCTACCACCTGTTCGAGGTGCGGCGGCGGGGTACCCCGAAGCTCGCCATGCCCGGCCTCGGCCGGGGCGGCCGGCGGCGCATTCCGGCGCAGGAGTTCGTGGTCTTCAACCAGGAGCTGGCGGCGCTGCTGAAGGCGGGCCTGCCCCTGCTCCAGACCCTCGACCTGATGCTGGAGAGGATGCACAACCAGGCCTTCAAAGCGGTGCTCACCGACGTCCGCGACCGGGTCAAGAGCGGCGAGGACCTCTCCGAGGCCTTCGCCGCCCACGGCGACCTGTTCCCCCGCCTCTACCCGTCGTCGCTCAAGGCCGGCGAGAAGAGCGGCGAGCTCGAGCAGGTCATCCGCCGCTTCATCCGCTACATGAAGCTGGTGCTCGACGCCCGCCGGCGGGTGGTCTCGGCGCTGGTCTATCCGGCGGTGCTGGTCTGCCTGTCGATCGGCATGATCGCCATCATGGCGGTCTACGTGGTCCCGAAGTTCATGAGCTTCTTCACCGAGCTGGGCACCGACCTGCCGCTCATCACTCAGGTGGTGCTGTCGATCTCGCAGTTCGCGACGCAGAACTGGCCGATCATCCTGCTCGGGCTGGGGGTGGGCTTCTTCGCCCTGCGCTCGTGGGGGAACACGGAGACGGGCCGGCTGGCTCTCGACCGGCTGAAGCTGCGGGTGCCGTTCCTGGGGCCGGTCCTCCATCGCTTCGCGATGTCGGAATTCTGCCGCTCCCTGTCGACGTTGCTCTCCGGAGGCATTCCGCTGGTACCCGCCTTCGAGATCGCCACCACGGCGGTGAGCAACGCCTACGTGCGGAGCAGGGTGGCGCCGACCATCCAGCTCGTGCGGGAGGGCAAGGCCTTCTTCTCGGCGCTGGAGGCGAGCGAGATCTTCACCGACATGGCCATCGACATGGTCAAGGTCGGCGAGACGACCGGCTCGCTGGACGACATGTTGAGCAGCGTCTCGGACTTCCTGGACGAGCAGGTCGAGACCCGCATGCAGCGTCTGTTGTCGCTGGTCGAGCCGCTGATGCTGGTGTTCATGGGCACCATCATCGCGATCCTCCTGGTCTCGATCTATCTGCCCATGTTCTCGATGCTCGGTTCGTCGAAGTTCTAGCACTCTGCTCAAGGGGGCTTTCAGGAGTTTACGATGGCAGTGATCAACGGCAGGACGGGGGTGCAGGACAAGGAGCTCGAGGCGGAGACCGTCGAGCAGGCACGGGCGCGCCTCGCCCAGGAGCGGCGGCAGGCCGAGACTTTCGCCGCCCGCTACGGCCTCGAGTTCGTGGACATGACGCACTTCCGGATCGACAACGACCTGTTCCGCCGGGTGCCCTTCGACCTCATGCTGCGCTACGGCTTCATCCCCGAGGCGCAGCTCGACGGCCGGATGACGGTGGTGATGGCCGATCCCTCCGACGTGGTGAAGATCGACGAGATGGAGCTGCTCCTGGGGCAGCCCGTCGAGGTCAAGGTCGGCGTGCGCTCGGCCATCGACGAGATCCTGCAGAAGTCGGAGAGCGCCCAGCGGGTGCTCGACGAGGCCAGCGAGGACTTCCGCATCCAACTCGTCCAGGAGGACGAGGAGGGCGAAGAGGTCCTGTCGATCGACCGCATCACGGCCGACACCAGCCCGATCATCAAGCTCGTCGACTCCACCATGTTCAACGCCATCCAGCGGCGGGCCTCGGACATCCACATCGAGACGCGCGAGACCGAGGTGCTGATCAAGTACCGCATCGACGGCGTCCTCTACCAGGCCATGGAGCCGATCGACAAGCGCCACCACCAGACGATCATCAGCCGCATCAAGGTGATGTCCGAGCTCGACATCGCCGAGAAGCGCATCCCCCAGGACGGCCGCTTCAAGCTGCGCCTGAAAGGCCGGACGATCGACTTCCGCGTCTCCATCATGCCCTCGGTCCACGGCGAGGACTGCGTCATCCGCATCCTCGACAAGGAATCGATGAACAAGGACTTCAAGAACCTGCGCCTGGACATCCTCGGCTTCGACGAGGAGATGATGCGCAAGCTGCGCAAGTTCATCCGCGAGCCCTACGGCATGGTGCTGGTCACCGGCCCCACCGGCTCGGGCAAGACGACGACGCTCTACGCCTGCCTGTCGGAGATCCAGAGCTCCGAGGACAAGATCATCACCATCGAGGACCCGGTCGAGTACCAACTCCGGGGGATCACCCAGATCCCGGTCAACGAGAAGAAGGGGCTCACCTTCGCCCGCGGCCTGCGCTCCATCCTGCGCCACGACCCGGACAAGGTGATGGTGGGCGAGATCCGCGACCCGGAGACGGCGCAGATCGCCATCCAGTCGGCCTTGACCGGCCACCTGGTGTTCACCACCGTGCACGCCAACAACGTGGTGGACGTGCTCGGCCGGTTCCTCAACATGAACGTGGACCTCTACAACTTCGTCTCGGCGCTCAACTGCGTCCTGGCCCAGCGCCTGGTGCGCAAGATCTGCCTGCACTGCAAGCAGCCGGTCCAGGTCTCCGACCAGGTGCTGGAGGAGAGCGGGCTCGATCCCGGCGTATACTCCGGGTTCACCTTTCACGAAGGCCGGGGGTGCATCGAGTGCAACGGCACCGGGTTCCACGGCCGCGTGGCCGTCTCCGAGCTGCTGGACCTGTCCGACCACATCCGCGAGCTGATCCTGGACCGCCGGCCGGCCTCCGAGATCAAGCGCGCGGCGAAAGAAGAGGGGATGACCTTTCTGCGCGAGTCGGCGCTCGAGATGGTCTTCCGGGGAGTGACGACGCTGCGTGAGATCAACAAAGTCACCTTCGTGGATTGACCGGCTGCTGGGGCTCGACCCGGTCCCCGTGCCGCCGCACGTCTTCGCCCTCGACGGCGAGCGGCTGCGCTATGGCCAGTTCGTGCGCGACCGCCACGGCTTCCGTCTGCGCCACTTCCGGCAGGCGGCCCTGCCGCGCGATCCGTTCCAGCACGGCCTGCTGGGGGGGCCGCTGCGCGATCCCGCGGGGTTCCGGGAGCTGGTGGGGGCCCAAGTGAAAGGGGTTCCGGGCGGCGTCCGGGAGGCCTCGCTGGTGCTCCCCGACACCTGGCTGCGGGTCACCTTCAGCGAGAGCGGCGACCTGCCCAAGGGGGGCGACGCCCTGGACGAGGTGCTGCGCTGGAAGCTGAAGCGGCTCGTCCCCTTCCGGGTGGACGACCTGCGCGTCAGTGCCGCCGAGGTGGCGCCGCTGCCGGGCCAGGAGGAGCCGCGCCGGCTGCTGCTGGGCTTCGCGGTGGAGCAGCTCCTGGCCCAGGTGGAGGAGGCCTTCGCCGCCGCCGGGGTGCGCCTCGGCCAGGTCTCCAACGTCAGCCTGTCCCTCCTCGCCGCCACCGATCCGCCGCCCGGGAGCGCCTTCGCGGCCCTGATGGTGGTGGAGGACGAGGGCTACACCCTGGTCTTCTCCCGCGGCGGCGAGCCCGTGCTCCACCGCTACAAGGGGTTCGCCGGCGCCCTGCCGGAAGCTTCCCGGGGGAGCTTCGTGGGCCGCGACCTGAAGCTCACCCGCAACTTCCTCGACGAGCACTACCCCGGCGCCACCCTCGGGCCGGTCCTGCTGCTGGCGCCCCCGGAGGTCGAGCCCACCTGGCTCGACCGGCTGGAGCAGGGGCTCGGCACTCCGGCGGCGCCCCTGGACGGGCGGCACCTGCCCCCCCTGCGCGCCGAGGACTCGGGCGTCCCCCCCTGGCGCGACCTCGCGCCCATGCTCGGCGCGGCCCGGCGGGAGGTGGCATGAGCCCCGCGACCCCGGACATGGCCCCGGACCATCTCTCCGAGCTTCCTGTGAATCCGGCTCCGCCGCGCCCGGCCGTCCCCCCGCCGGCCGAGCCGGTGGGCAATCCCCGGGCCGATTCGCTCAACCTCGCCCGCCGGCCGTTCGGCAACAGCCGGCCGGTGGTGCGGGCCGCGGTGCTCCTCTGGCTGCTCGGCCTGGCGCTGCTGCTGGGCAACGTCTACCTGTTCCGCAGCTACCTGTCCGACTCGGCCGACAAGCGGGCCCGCATCGCCCGCGGCGAAGAGCAGATCGCGAAGGAGCAGAAGGACATCCAGAGCCTCCAGAGCCGGCTCAACGGCTACGACCTGGTGCAGCTCAACGACCGGATCGACTTCCTGAACACCCAGATCGACGCCCGGACCTTCTCCTGGAGCCTGCTGCTCGACCGCATCGCCGCGGTGCTGCCCAACGACGTGCGCCTCACCCGGCTGGTGCCCATGACCGGCAGCAAGGCCAAGAGGGAGGTCCAGGGCGGCGGCCGGAGCGCGCGTCTCGGCAAGCTCCGCGAAGGGGAGGTGGGGCTGTCGATCAGCGGCGTGACGCGCAGCGACGAAGCGCTGCTCCAATTCGTAAACCATTTGTTCGCGCCTCCCTTCAAGGAGCCGCACTGGACCCAGGAGCAGAGAGCAGACGATGGGGGCAATCTGGTGAAGTTCGAGCTCACCGTGACCTACCGGCCCGGTGGCACTCCCCGCAGCGCGGTGGTGGTGGAGGGGACGCCGGGCAGCGCGGCGACGCCCGCGCCCGGGAGCAAGGCGCCCAAGAGGACGCGGCCGGCGCCGGCGGGTTCGGCGAGCCCTGGGGATACCACCCCGGCTCCGGGAGGCCGGCCGTGAGGTCGCGCGGCGAGATCTGGCGCCAGCGCCCGTGGATCTGGGTGCCGGCGCTCCTCTTCTTCCTGGCCAACGCCGTGGCGTTCTCCGTCTACAGGCTGGGCTACGCCGGGCAGGTCGACAAGCTCGACGACGACATCCGCGCTCAGGAGCAGCGGAGCAAGGACCTGAGCGGCCAGAGCCGCCAGCTCGCGACCATGATCGAGCGGGTGGGCACCAACCAGGAGCAGGTGCAGCAGCTCTATGCGGACCGCCTCTCCACCCGCAGCCGGCGGCTGACCAACATCACCCGGGAGGTCAAGGCGCTGGCCAAGGAGGCGGGCCTCGTCCCCCGCTCCCTGTCGTACCCGGAGGAGGAGATCCAGGACTACGGCCTCATCAAGCAGTCCTTCGTCTTCTCGGTGCAGGGGAGCTACCCCGCGCTGCGCAAGCTCATCCACCTGATCGAGACGTCACGCTCCTTCATCACCCTCGAGGAGGTCACCCTCACCAGCAACGCCGAAGGGCCGGAGCTGCGGATCGACCTGACGCTGTCGACGCTGTTCGCCATGACCGCCGAGGACGGCGGGGCGGCCGTGCCGGGAACGCTCGTGGCGCGGCCGTCGCGGCCCGCGCGGCCGCCAGCCGCTGGACCGGGAGCTCCGGAAGGCGGGATGCCATGAACGGCGGCGGCTCACGGCAGAGGACGCTGCTGATCGTCCTGGGCATCCTGGTGGTGATCACCGCCTGGATCTACCTGCGGCCCCTGCTGGGCTTCGGCGGCTCGGACGAGGCAGCCGCGCCGCCGGCCGCGAGCCGCCCGATGGGGGAGCCGGGCGACGAGCCCGCGGCCCGCCCCCGTCCCACGGCCCGCGAGAGCCACGTCGCCCGCCCGGGCGACCCGGTGGCGGTGCTGAAGATGGCGAGTCTGGACCACGTCTCCAGCGACACCCGGGTGGGGCGCGACCCCTGGCGGTTCGTGGATCCGCCGCCGCCTCCCCCGCCGCCGCCCCCGCCGCCCCACGTCCCCACGGCCGCGGAGCTGGAGGCGGAGCGCCTGCGCCAGGCCGCGCTCGCCGAGCAGGCCCGGCTCGCCGCCATCGAGGCGGCCAAGTGGAAGCCGCCGCCCTTCACCATGGAGTACCTGGGCAGCTTCGGGCCGCCGGAGAAGAGGATCGCCGTGTTCGGCAGCGGCAAGCGGATCATCAACGCCCAGGAGGGTGAGGTCATCGGCAACAACCAGTTCATCGTGGCGCACATCGGCTACGAATCCGTGGACATCACGTACCCTGGCCATCCCGAATATCCCGCGAAGCGCCTCGGCGTACGCCAGCATTAGCTTGGAGGACTCTTCCGCAATGCGTGATCTCATCGTCCGGATGTCGATTCCCCTGCTGGTGCTCGGGCTCCTGGCCGGCTGCACCAGTCACCAGGCCTACCGGCAGGGAGAGATCGCCACCCAGCTCGGCAACTGGGACGAGGCCGTGCTGCACTACATGAAGGCGGTCGGCGAGGACCCCGGCAACCTCTCCTACAAGGCCGCTCTCATCCGGGCCAAGATCAAGGCCTCGCAGTTCCATTTCGAGAAGGGGCAGGAGTTCGAGAAGGCCAACGTCGTCGAGCGCGCCCTGGTCGAGTACCAGCAGGCCGTGCAGCTCGACCCCACGAACCAGTACGCCAAGGCGCAGCTCGAGCACGTCCACAAGGCCTACCTCGCCCAGCGGGCGAACAAGGGGGGCTACGAGACGATCGAGCAGATGAAGCAGAAGACCCGCGGCGCCCGCCCGCAGCCGCCGGTGCTCAATCCGCGCTCGAACCAGCCCATCTCCCTCGAGTTCCCGCAGCCGGTGTCGCTCTTCTCCATCTACCGCGCCCTGGGCCAGGCGTTCGGGATCAACATCCTGTTCGACCCCAACCTGCGGGACCAGGAGATCGCCATCGACTTGAAGGACGTCACGGCCCAGGCGGCCCTCGAGACGCTGATGCGCGCCGCCGGCCACTTCTACAAGGTGATGGACGAGCACTCGATCATCATCGCCCAGGACACGCCGCAGAACCGCCGCACCTACGAGGACCTCGTCATCCAGACCTTCTTCCTCTCCAATGCCGAGGTGAAGGACATGCTGACGATCCTGCGCAGCCTCATCGATGCGCGCAAGATCGCGACCAACGAGCAGCTCAACGCCATCATCCTGCGCGACACGGTGGACAAGGTGAAGGTGGCCGAGCGCATCATCGAGTCCAACGACAAGGCCAAGGCCGAGGTGGTGATCGACGTCGAGCTGCTGCAGATCAACAGCGGCCGGCTGCGAGAGCTGGGGACCGCCCTCTCCTCCTACTCCGTCAGCCAGAGCCTGAACTTCGGCCAGGCCAGCGGCGGCACCACCGGCACTGGCACCGGCACGGGTACCACCACTACCACCGCGCCCTCGGGCATCCGCCTCTCGGACCTCCAGTTCATCAACCAGAGCAACTGGCTGCTGACCATCCCGAGCTTCGTCTACAACTTCATCAAGTCCAATACCGACGCCCAGCTCCTGGCCAAGCCCCAACTCCGCATCTCGGAAGGCGAGAAGGCGAGCCTGGTCATCGGCGACAAGGTGCCGATCCCTCTCACCACCTTCAACACCCAGAACGTGGGCGGCGCGGGCGGCATCGTGCCCATCACCTCCTTCCAGTACCAGGACGTGGGCATCCGCATCGACATGGAGCCGCGGGTCCACCACAACCAGGAGATCACGCTGAAGATCAAGGTCGAGGTGTCGAACCTCACCGGCCAGGTCCAGGCCTCGGGCGGCCAAAGCCAGCCGATCATCGGCACCCGCACCATCGACTCGACCATCCGCCTGCAGGACGGCGAGACCAACTTCCTGGCCGGCCTCATCCGCAGCGACCTGACCGACTCCGACCAAGGGATCCCCGGCCTCTCGGACATCCCCCTCCTCGGCCGCCTGTTCTCGAACAAGCACACCGAAAATCAGCGTACGGACGTCATCCTGACGCTGACGCCCCATATCATCCGCAATGCCGAGATCACCGAGGAGGACCTGCAGCCGATCTGGGTGGGCACCGAGGCCAACATCAGCTTCCGCGGCGGCAGCCCGCGCGTCGAATCCGACGTCGAGGGTCCGTTCGACAGCACCGAGGGGACGCCCGAGGAGATCCAGGACGCCATCCGCCGCCGTCTCGAGCGGCTGCCGCGCGGCCTGCGCCCCGGTGAGCAGCCGGGAACGCCGGGCGCACCCGGAACGCCGGTCCAGCCGGCGCCCGGCCAGCCTGGAGCGCCCGGCCAGCCGCTGCAGCAGCAGCCGCCCGGCGGCGTGAACCTGGTGCCTGCGACGCCGCCCCGCGACATCTTCCGGCCGCCGACGCCGCCGGCCAACACCAACCAGGCGCAGCCGCCTCCACCGCAGGTCCCCGAGGAGGAGCAGCCGCCGTCAGGGGGCCTGGTCTCCCAGCGTCCGGCGTCCGGCACGGCACGGCTGGCGACCGGGGTGGCGGCGGTGGCCTCGTCCACCGCCGGCCCCGCGGTCGCCTCCCCCTCCCCGACGGCCGCCCTGGCGGCGCTGCCCGCCGGCAAGGCGCCGGTCGTGCGTCTCTGGCTGACCCCGGGGCGGCTGACGGTCTCCCCCGGCGACACCTTCGAGGTGCGGGTGCAGGCGGATGCCGGCCAGCCGGTCTCCCACCTGCCGCTGTCGCTGTCCTTCGATCCGGCGGTGCTGACGGTGGAGAAGGTGGACGCGGGGGAGTTCCTGGGCGCCGCGGGAGAATCCCAGGTGCTCTCCGACAACGGCCGGCCCGGCGCCCTGGTCATCGGCGCCAGCCGGCTGGGCAAGCTCGCGGGCGTCAAGGGCGCGGGCACCGTGGCCCGCATCACCTTCCGCGCCGTGGCGGCGGGCAAGAGCGAGCTGGGCTTCGATGCCAAGGCGCTCGACTCGGGGCTGCGCCCCGTGCCCGTGCGCTCGCGGGCGGCGGTGATCGTGGTGAACGCCGACTCCGAGCCGCGGCCCCTGCCCGGCCCGCAACGCCGGGAAGCTTCGCCGGCCGGGAGCCGTTGAAGTAGAAGAGGTTGAAGAGAATGCTCCGACGGGACCTTCATCGCCGAGATCGCCGATATTGCCGCCGGGCCGAGGCGGGCTTCACCCTGGCCGAGCTGGTCATGGTGGCCGCCGTGCTGGTGGCGCTGTCGGCGGTGACGCTGCCGGTGGCGAAGTTCACCGCCAAACGCTCGAAAGAGGCGGACCTGCGTCTCGACCTGCGGGAGATGCGCACGGCCATCGACGAGTACAAGCGCTACAGCGACGCGGGCCTGATTCCCGTCGACCTCGGCACCGACGGCTATCCCAAGAGCCTGGAGGTCCTGGTCAAGGGCGTCCAGCTCGTGGGCCAGGTGGACAAGAAGGTCAAGTTCCTGCGCCACCTCCCCATCGACCCCATGACGGGCAAGGACGAGTGGGGGCTGCGCAGCTACCAGGACGAGCCCGCGGCCACCTCCTGGGGCGGGGAGAACGTCTACGACGTCTACTCCCGCTCCGTGGGGGTGGGC
Source organism: Thermoanaerobaculia bacterium (assembly GCA_036264085.1). Classification (GTDB taxonomy): domain Bacteria; phylum Acidobacteriota; class Thermoanaerobaculia; order Multivoradales; family UBA5704; genus DATARR01. Next base: position 23,528 of record DATARR010000125.1, read on the forward strand.
CTCAACGGCGTCCCCTATCGCAAGTGGTGAGAGAAGGAGCCGAGCCATGCCGACGACCCTGCCGACGAAGTGCGCCCGCGAGCGCGGTTTCACCCTGCTGGAGCTGATCGTCGTCATCGCGATCATCGGCATCCTGGCGACCATCGCCATGCCGGCTCTCAAGAACGTCCCCCTCCGCGCTCACGAGGCGGTCCTCAAGACCAACCTGCGGACGCTGCGCGACGTCATCGACCAGCATTACGGCGACAAGGGGAAATACCCCACCAGCCTGCAGGCGCTGGTGGACGAGGGCTACCTGCGCAAGCTCCCCATCGATCCCGTCACCAAGCGCAGCGACACCTGGGTACCGGTCTACGAGGAGATCGACCAGGACCATCCGCCGGCGGAGACCGACTCCAACGAGGGCAAGCCCGGGATCATCGACGTGCACTCCGGCGCTCCCGGACTCTCCCTCGACGGCACGCCTTACAAGGAGTGGTGATGATGGACCCTCGCTCCTCTCGCGAGGCCGGCTACAACCTCGTCGTCCTCATCATCGCCATCGCCGTCATGACGGCCATGCTGGCGGCGATGCTGCCGCTGATCAGCCAGGAGATCCGCCGCGACAAGGAGGAGGAACTGGTCTTCCGGGGCTTCCAGTACATCGAGGCCATCCGCCTCTTCCAGAGGCGCTATCAGCGTCTCCCCACCAAGCTCAGCGAGCTGGTCGAGGTCAAGCCGCGCTGCATCCGCCAGCTCTGGAAGGACCCCATGACCGACGACGGCAAGTGGGGGCTGATCTTCCAGAACAACGACCTGACACCCATTACCCCCCAACAGGGACAGCCGCCCGGCACGGGGCAGCCGCAGCCGAACACGAACGTTCCGCAGACCTCGGACGCTAACAACCCGAGCGGTCTCGGCGTCCCCAAGAAGGGCGACGTCGTGCAGGTGGGACCGATCATCGGCGTCTACAGCAAGAGCAGCCAGAAGTCCATCCTGGTCTTCGCCGGCCACGAGCGGTATGACGAGTGGCGGTTCACGATCGACATACTCAACAACATGATCCGCAGTGGCGGGGCCGCCGTGGGCACCGGCCAGTTCCAGCTCTCCACCCGCTGGATCGGCCGCCCATGGCCCTCCGGCATCCAGGGCGGCGTGCTCATGCCCGGTGTCCAGAATGGCACCCTGCCGAATCAATCGACGGGGGGCTTCAAGCCGATCCCCGATCAGCGCAAACCTCTCGGCAGGCCATGAGGGTCAGAATCCGGCGGCTCGCCGCCGCCCGCGACCTCCCCCTCCCCTCCGCCGCCTCACCTGGCAGCTCCGGGTTCGACCTCCGCGCTGCCGTGCAGGAGGAGACGGTGCTCCGCCCGGGAGAGCGCCTGCTGGTGCCCACCGGCCTCGTCCTGGAGATCCCGCCGGGCTGGGAGGGGCAGGTCCGCCCCAGGAGCGGCCTCGCCCTGCGCCACGGCATCGGCGTCGTCAACGCCCCGGGGACGATCGACAGCGACTACCGCGGCGAGGTGGCCGTGATCCTCATCAACCTCGGCGAGGCCCCCTTCCCCCTCAAGCGCGGCGACCGCATCGCCCAGCTCGTGATCACCCCCGTCGCCCGCGTCGAATGGGAAGAGGTCGAAGAGGCCGACTCCCTGGAAGAGAGCGAGCGTGGAGCGGGCGGTTTCGGCTCCACGGGAGTGGGGTAGGTCCCCCCTCAAAGCCTTTCCAAAATCGTCGCGATCCCCTGACCGCCGCCGATGCACAGGGTGACCAGGGCCGTGCCCAGGTCCCGGCGCTCGAGCTCGTCCAGCGCGGTGCCGAAGAGCATGGCCCCGGTGGCACCCAGGGGGTGGCCCAGGGCGATGGCGCCACCGTTGACGTTCACCCGTTCGGAATCGATCCCCAGGTCGCGGATCGTCTTCAACGGGACGACCGCGAAGGCCTCGTTGATCTCCCAGAGGTCGACATCCCCCACCTCCATGCCGGCCGCCCGCAGCGCCTTGCGCGAGGCCGGAGTGGGCGCCGTGAGCATGATCACCGGCTCGGCCCCCGCCGTGGCCATGGCGCGGATGCGGGCCCGGGCTTTGAGCCCATGGGCGCGCACGTAGTCCGCCGAAGCGAGGAGCACGGCCGCCGCGCCGTCCACGATGCCGCTGGAGTTGCCGGCCGTGTGGACGTGATGGATGCGCTCGACCTGCGGGTAGGGGCGCCGGGCGATCTCGTCGTACGTCTCGCCGTCCGGCCCCAGGGGGGACGACGCGCCGAAGGCGGCGAAGGACGGCGCCAGCCCGGCCAGCCCTTCGGCCGTGGTCTCCGGCCGCGGGTGCTCGTCCTTCTCCAGCAGCACGGCGCCGGTCTCCGGGTCGCGCACCGGGAACAGGCCGCGGCTGAACCAGCACGCGCTGCGGGCCGCGGCCGCCTTGCGTTGCGACTCGAGGGCGAAGGCGTCCACCTCCTCGCGGGAGATACCCTCCAGAGTGGCGATGAGGTCGGCGCTGATCCCCTGGGGCACCTGGAAGTGCCGGCCCCGCAGGCGCAGGTTGCCGCCGTCCTGGCCGCCGCCGTCGGCACCCAGGGCGAGCCGCGACATGCTCTCCACCCCGCCGGCCACCACCAGCGACTGCGCTCCGGATGCGACCCCCATGGCGGCGAAGTTCAGCGCCTGCAGGCCGGAGCCGCAGAAACGATTGAGCGAGACGCCCGTCACCTCCACCGGCCAGCCGGCGGCGAGGACGGCATTGCGGGCGACGTTCGCCCCCTGCTCGCCGACCTGGGAGACGCACCCCACCACCACGTCGTCGACCTCGGCCCGGTCGATGCCGGTGCGGTTGGCGAGGGCTTCGAGGGTCTGGGCGAGGAGCTCCTGGGGATGAACGCCGGAAAGAGCGCCCTTGCCGGCCTTGCCTCTCCCGCGGGGAGTGCGGACGGCGTCGAGAACGTAGGCTTCCATGAATGACCTCCTGTAGGCGTGGGCTCCGCCGCCGGTAGCCGGCGCCTGACCCACTCGAGCATTTTACGACCGGTCGTGCTATTTTGCAAGCGGTCGTCAGTCGCCGAAGTTGGCATCTTTGTTGCCTTCCAGTTTCGATGGAAGGAGGATGAACCGATGCCCACGACTACCAAGGAGAGGCTGGTCTATCACGTGGTGCCGAATTCGTCGGGAGAGAAGTGGCTGGTGAGCCAGGAGAGCTCAGAGCTCCGCCGGGAGTTCGACACCAAGGACGAGGCCGTCGAGTGGGCCAAGGAGCACGCCCGCAAGGCGCCGCTCGGGCAGGTGAAGGTCCACAAGAAGGACGGCAACATGGAGTACGAGTCCACCTACGGCGAGGACCCCCGCCGGTCGCCAGGCTAGACGGCGTCCTTGACGCGTTTGCGTGGCAGCAGGGATGGGCGCGGAGAGCACCGGCCCGAGGTTGTGTCAGGATACGGCTCGTGGTGGAAGGAGGTGCTGAAATGCCGAATCCCGACGAAGGGCCGCTCTCTCCCGATCTGCTGCGGCGGATCGATGCCTGGTGGCGCGCCGCGAACTACCTCTCGGTAGGCCAGATCTACCTGTTCAACAATCCGCTGCTCAAGAAACCCCTGGAGCTCTCGGACGTCAAGCCCCGCCTGCTGGGTCACTGGGGAACGACGCCCGGCCTCAACTTCCTCTGGGTGCATCTCAACCGGGTCATCAAGGAGCACGACCTCGATATGTTCTACGTCACCGGCCCGGGCCACGGCGGTCCGGCGGTGGTGGCCAACGCCTACCTGGAGGGGACCTACAGCGAGCTCTACCCCAACGTCTCCCAGGACGAGGAGGGGATGAAGCTCCTGTTCAAGCAGTTCTCCTTTCCCGGCGGCATCCCGAGCCACGCGGCGCCCGAGACGCCGGGCTCGATCCACGAGGGGGGCGAGCTCGGCTACGCCCTCTCTCACGCCTACGGCGCGGCGTTCGACAACCCGGACCTCATCGTCGCCTGCGTCATCGGCGACGGCGAGGCCGAGACGGGGCCGCTCGCCACGAGCTGGCACTCCAACAAGTTCCTCAACCCGGTGCACGACGGCGCCGTGCTCCCCATCCTCCACCTGAACGGCTACAAGATCGCGGGCCCCACGGTGCTCGCCCGCATCCCCCACGAGGAGCTGGACAGCCTGCTCAGGGGGTACGGCTACGATCCCCACTACGTCGAGGGGAGCGATCCCGAGCCCATGCACCAGCGCATGGCCGCGGTGCTGGACGAGGTGATCGCCAAGATCCGGCGCATCCAGGCCGACGCCCGGGAGAACGGCTTCAAGCAGCGCCCCTGCTGGCCGATGATCGTGCTGCGCTCGCCCAAGGGGTGGACCGGCCCGAAGGAGGTGGACGGCGAGCCGGTCGAGGGGACCTGGCGCGCGCACCAGGTGCCGATGGCCGAGATGAGCCAGCCCGGACACGTCAAGATCCTCGACGACTGGATGCGCGGCTACCGTCCCGAGGAGCTGTTCGACGAGACGGGGCGGCTGCGGCCGGAGATCGCCGGTCTGGCGCCGCAGGGCGAGCGGCGAATGAGCGCCAACCCCCACACCAACGGCGGCCTCCTGCTGCGCGACCTGCGCCTGCCCGACTTCCGCGACTACGCGGTGGACGTGCCGTCGCCGGGAGCCACCCTCGCCGAGGCCACCCGCGTGCAGGGGAAGCTCCTGCGCGACGTGCTGAAGCGCAATGCCGATTCCCGCAACTTCCGCCTCTTCAGCCCGGACGAGACGGCGTCGAACCGCTGGAACGACGTCTTCGCAGCCACCACCCGGGAGTCGGTCGCCGAAACCCTGCCCACGGACGAGGACGTCTCGCCCGACGGCCGGGTAATGGAGGTGCTCTCCGAGCATCAGTGCCAGGGGTGGCTGGAGGGGTATCTGCTCACCGGCCGGCACGGCTTCTTCTCGTGTTACGAAGCGTTCATCCACATCGTGGACTCGATGTTCAACCAGCACGCGAAGTGGCTGAAGACGACGCGGGAGATCCCCTGGCGGCGGCCCATCGCCTCGCTCAACTACATGCTGACCTCCCACGTCTGGCGGCAGGACCACAACGGTTTCAGCCATCAGGACCCGGGGTTCATCGATCACGTGGCGAACAAGAAGGCCGAGGTGGTGCGCGTCTATTTACCGCCGGACGCCAACTGTCTACTCTCGGTGACCGATCACTGTCTGCGCAGCCGGCAGTACGTCAACGTCGTCGTCTGCGGCAAGCAGCCGGCGCCGCAGTGGCTGACCATGGACCAGGCCGTGAAGCACTGCACGGCGGGCATCGGCATCTGGGACTGGGGGAGCAACGACCAGGACGGCGAGCCCGACGTGGTGATGGCCTGCGCCGGCGACGTGCCGACGCTGGAGACCCTGGCGGCCGTGGACCTGATGCGCCGCAAGCTGCCGGACCTCAAGGTGCGGGTGGTCAACGTCGTCGACCTGATGACTCTGCAACCGCGCGCGGAGCACCCGCACGGCCTGTCGGACAAGGACTTCGACGTCCTCTTCACCCGTGACAAGCCGGTGATCTTCGCCTTCCACGGCTACCCCTGGCTCGTCCACCGCCTGACTTACCGGCGGACCAATCACGACAACCTCCACGTGCGGGGATATAAAGAGGAAGGGACGACCACCACCCCCTTCGACATGACGGTGCGCAATGACCTCGACCGCTTCCACCTTGTAGGGGACGTGATCGATCGCGTCCCCAAGCTCGGTCCCAGGGCCGCCTACGTCAAGCAGGCGCTGCGGAACAAGCTGATCGATCACAAGCAGTACATCGAGAAGTATGGGGACGACATGCCCGAGATCAAGAACTGGAGCTGGGGCGGCCAGGGAGCGCCCGCCGGCGGTGGCAAGCGGACCAGCAACGACGTGGAGGGGACGGCGGGAGATCAGTGATCCCTGGGAGTGCCGGCGAGGCCGCTGACGATCCGGAACGAATCCCGCGCGATCAGCAGCTCTTCGTCGGTGGGGATGACGAAGACGCGGGAACGGGCGCCGTCTGGGGAGATCTCGGCCTCGGTGCCCCGGGCGGCTTCGTTGCGGGCGGGATCGGCGGCGAGGCCCAGAGCGTCCAGGCCGTGGAGGCTGCGCTCGCGCACCGCGGGTGAGTTCTCGCCGATGCCGCCGGCGAAGACCAGGGCGTCCACGCCGCCCAGGGCGCCCACGTAGGAGGCGACGTACTTGCGCAGCCGGTAGCAGAAGACGTTGATGGCGAGCCGCGCGCGGTCGTTCCCCTTGGCCTCGGCCTCCAGCAGCGTGCGCATGTCGTGGGAGAGCCCCGAGAGCCCGAGCAGGCCGCTGCGCTTGTTCATCAGGGCGCTGGCCTCCGCGGCGCCCAGCTCCTCGCGGCCCATGAGGTAGAGGAGCGCCGCGGGATCGAGGTCGCCGCAGCGGGTGCCCATCACCAGTCCCTCCAGGGGAGTGAAGCCCATGGAGGTGTCCACCGACCGGCCGCCGCGGATGGCGCAGACCGAGGCGCCGTTGCCGAGATGACAGGTGATGAGGCGCAGCCCGGGATCGTCCTCGGGGCGGCCCAGGAGGGCGGCGGCGCGGCCGGAGACGAAGCGGTGCGAGGTGCCGTGGAAGCCGAAACGGCGGATGCCGAAGCGCTGGTACTGGTCGTAGGGGAGGGCGTAGAGGTAGGCCTCCGGCGGCATGGTCTGATGGAACGAGGTGTCGAAGACCGCGACCTGCGGCGCCGCCGGCAGCACGGCCCGGGCCGCGCGGTAGCCCTGGAGGTTGGCCGGGTTGTGCAGCGGCGCGAGGGCGATGTTGGCCTCGATCCCGTCGATGACCCCGTCGTCGATGAGCACCGACGTCTTGAACCGCTCGCCGCCATGGACGACGCGGTGGCCCACGGCGCCGATCTCGTCTTGATGGGGGATGACGCCGCTGTCCGGATCGGTGAGCACGGCGAGCGCCTTCTCGACGGCGGTCTGGTGCTGGAAGGCGCCGATGGCGTCGCGCAGGGGCTTCTTGCCCGCGGCCTCGTAGTGGAGGGTGGCGGTGCCGCCGGTGTCCTCCACCAGACCCTTGGCCAGGGTGCGGTCCCGCCCCTCGCGCGCTGCCGGCTCGTCCGTCTCGATGAGCTGGAACTTGAGGGACGAGCTGCCGCAGTTGAGGACGAGGACTTTCATGGGAGCGATCCTATCCGAGCCGGGGCCCCGTCCCCAGGGCAAGGCCGCCCTGCGGCACCGCCTGTCGTCCTACCTATCGCCCGCCGCCGGCCTTCGCCTCGGCGTCGGCCTTCTCGGGCGTCTTTCGGGCCTCCTCGATGCAGCTCTTCGCCGGCTCGTCGTTGGGCCTCAGGGCCTGGGCGTGGAGACAGGCGTCCAGAGCGGACTCGCGCTTGCCGAGGGCGAGATAGACCTGACCCAGGGCGAGGAAGCCGTCGTAGTGCTGCAGATGCCCCAGAGACTCCGACAGCTCCTTCTTCGCCTGCTCGTACAGCTTGGCCTTGACTGCGGGTTCCTTCGCCTCGTCCGCCTTCTTTTTCGTCCGCATCCCGCGCGAGAGGGCAATCATCGCCTTCTCGTCGGCGGATTGGTAGCGGCCCATCGACTCTGTGAGATTGCCCATCTGGGCCAGGGTGGGCGCGGTGAGCAGGAGGGCGAGGGCGGACGTGACCAACGGGTTTTTCATGGGGTGTCTCTCCTCTGTTTGAAGCGGTATACGAAATTCTGCTTCGGACCGTCCAAAAGGGAGTGACGGACGAGCGAAAATGATTTCGCTTCAAAGCCCTCATCATGAGGGTGGCGAGAGAGGCAGGCTGAGGGTTAGTGCGCCGCCCGCGCGTGCTCTTCCATTTTCTCCGCCTGGAAGTGGGCGATCAGCGGCTCGATCAGGGGATCGAGGTGGCCTTCCAGCACCGTCGGGAGCTGGTGGATGGAGAGGCCGATGCGGTGGTCCGTCACCCGGCTCTGGGGGAAGTTGTAGGTGCGGATCTTCTCCGAGCGGTCGCCCGAGCCCACCATGCGGCGGCGCTCCTCGGTCATGGCGGCCTCGGCCTTCTCGCGCTCGATCTCGTAGATCCGGGCCTTGAGCACGCGCAGCGCCTTGGCCTTGTTCTTGATCTGGCTGCGCTCGTCCTGGCAGGAGACCACGATGCCTGTGGGGACGTGGGTCAGGCGCACGGCCGAGTAGGTGGTGTTCACGCCCTGGCCGCCGGGACCGGAGGCGCAGAAGCGGTCCACCCGGATGTCCTTCTCGTCGACCTCGACCTCCACGTCCTCGGCCTCGGGGAGCACGGCCACTGTCACCGCCGAGGTGTGGATGCGGCCGGCGGACTCGGTCGCGGGCACCCGCTGCACACGGTGGACGCCGCCCTCGTACTTGAGGCGGCTGTAGGCGCCCCGCCCCTCGACGATGGCCGAGACCTCCTTGATGCCGCCGGCCTCCGACTCCGAGAGGTCGATCACCTCCACCCGCCACCCTTGCGTCTCGGCATAGCGGCTGTACATGCGGAAGAGCTCGGCGGCGAACAGCGTGGCCTCGTCGCCGCCCGTACCGGCGCGGATCTCCAGCACGACGTTGCGCTCGTCGTTGGGGTTCTTGGGCGTCAGCTCGCGCCGCAGCTTCTCCTCCAGCTCCGCGACGCGGGCGGTGAGCTGCTCCCGCTCGTCCTGGGCCAGGGCGTACAGCTCGTCGTCCTTGGGCAGACCGGCGAGCAGCTCCTCGTTCTCCCGCTTCTGCTGCTCGGCCTTCACGTACTCCCGGTAGAGCTTCACGGCCGGATCGATGTCCGAGAGGGTCTTGTTGACCTCCCGGTAGACCTTCGGATCCGAGAAGATGGCCGGATCCATGAGCCGCTCCGTCAGCTCCTGGTGGGTCTTCTCCAGTTGGGCGAGCTTCTCGATCATGGCTCGGTTCTCAGGCTGTTCTCAGAGGGAGGCCCGGGCCGCGGCTCCGGGCATCTCCGACGGCACGATCGCGGGCACCGGAATGGGCGTCTGCGACGGTGCCAGGAGGCCGTCCTCGCGCAACGCCTCCTCGAGGGCGGCGATGGCGACCTCCAGCATGTCGTCCGTCGGCTCCTGGGTGGTGATGCGCTGCAGGGCGAGCCCCGGCGCCACCAGCACCGCGAACAGCGGCGCCGCCCGGTGCTTGGCCGTGAAGCGCAGCACCTCGTAGGAGAGGCCGGCGATGGCCGGCACCAGCAGCAGCCGGCCGCCGAATTTCACCAGGAACGGCGCGGTCTTCGGGATCAGCGCGAAGACCAGGATGGAGACCAGCAGCACGAAGAGCAGGAAGCTGGTGCCGCACCGCGGGTGGAGCCGGCTCTGGACGCGGGCGTTCTCGACCGTCAGCGGCAGCCGCTTCTCGTAGTTGAACACCACCTTGTGCTCGGCCCCGTGGTACTGGAACACCCGGTGGATGTCCTTCATCCGCGAGATGCCCCAGATATAGGCCAGGAAGAAGACCGCGCGCAGGCCGCCGTCCAGCAGGTTGAACTGCAGGTTGGTCAGATGGCCGCCGAAGACGTACCTCTCGCCCAGGTGGGTCAGCCAGAGCGGCGCGAGGAGGAAGACCACGACGCCCAGCCCGAGACCGAACGCCATGGAGCCGGCGATGGCCCAGTTGGAGGTCTCCTGCGTCGTCTCTTCCGGCGTGGCCGCGGCAGGCTCCGCCGCAGGATTCTCCGCCTCGGCCGCGGCCACCGCCTGCTCGGCCGAGAAATTGAGCGAGCGGATGCCGAGGCCGAGCGACTGGAACAGCACGGCGACGCCGCGCAGGATGGGCAGCTTGAGGATGGGGAAGCGCCTGGCGAGGCTGTTCACCTTGCCGCGCTGGAACGCGAGCGAGCCGTCGGGCCGGCGCACGGCCACGCCGTAGGCCCCCGGGGAGCGCATCATCACTCCCTCGATCAGGGCCTGGCCGCCGACCAGCAGCTCGTCCTCTGGGCTGGCGTTCGACTGCATGATGGGATCTCTCGCGCCGCCCCGGGTCCGGCCACCGCCCGCGCGGGCGCGATGGACCGGTCGAGGTCGGACGTTGGGGCGTTAGCTGGCCGGCGCCGCCGGGCGGTTGTAGCGGCGCTGGAACCGTTCGACGCGGCCGGCCGTGTCGATCAGCTTCTGCTTGCCGGAGAAGAACGGATGGCAGGCGCTGCAGATCTCCAGGCGCACCTCGTCCTTGGTCGAGTGGGTCTCGAAGGTGTTGCCGCACGCGCAGGTGACGGTCACCATGTTGAGCTGAGGATGGATATCTTTCTTCACGATCGTGGTCCTTTTCTCTGTCTGGGGCTCCAGGAACCCGAAAGCCTAGCCGATTCCGGCTCTCCTGACAAGGCTCCTGGCCGGCCACGGGCTGCAACAGGGGGAGGGAGGGTTGAATTCCCTCAGGGTTGTGGGTAAAGGTAGGATCCCGGGAGCGGCCGGCTTCCAGTCCCGGGGTTTGATCGCGGCCGGCGCCGATCTCGACGGGGTCGCGACCGCGGTCGCGAGGGTGGCGACCTCGTTCCAGGAGGTCGCGACCGAGGTCAACGCGGTCGCGACCGGGGTCGCAGGGGTTGGCACCGGGGTCAACGCGGCCGGCACCGCGGTCGGAGAGGTCGGAGGGGCTCGGACCTCGGTGCGGGGGATTGGGAGATTGGTGCGGATCGCTTCGAGATCGGTGCCGGACTCCGTGGGCGGCAGGTCCCAGACCTGTGGACGCTCCTGCATTTCTACTGGAGAGGTACCACGGGTGGGGGAGACCCGGAACGAGCCGGTCCGGCGCAGGGGTCCTCGGGCTCGCGGTCTTCTCCCCGGCTGGACATCCGCCCCGCGAGCGCTTACTCTCACCGCGCCTGAACTGCCCCGCTCCGGCCGGGCCGGGCGCCGACCGAGCGAGGGAGCCGTGGAAATCGTCAAGCACCTGATCGACTTCGTCCTCCACCTGGACAGGCACCTGGGCCCCATCATCCAGGAGTATGGAGTCTGGACGTACCTGATCCTCTTCGCCGTCATCTTCTGCGAGACGGGCCTGGTGGTGACCCCGTTCCTGCCGGGCGACTCGCTGCTGTTCCTGGCGGGCGTCTTCGCCGGCCGCGGCTCGCTCTCCCTCGTGGCGCTGCTCGGGACGCTGATGGCCGCCGCCATCCTGGGGGACACGGTCAACTACTGGGTGGGCCACTTCCTGGGGCACCGCATGCTCGCCTCGAAGCGCCGGCTCATCAAGCCCGAGCACCTGGCCTACACCCACGAGTTCTTCGAGAAGTACGGCGGCAAGACCATCATCCTCGCCCGCTTCGTCCCCATCGTCCGCACCGTGGCGCCGTTCGTCGCCGGCCTGGGGGAGATGAGCTATGGGCGGTTCATGAGCTACAACGCGGCCGGCGGCTCGGCCTGGGTGCTGCTCTGCACGCTGGCGGGGTACGGCCTCTACCGCAACCAGTTCGTCCAGGACCACTTCTTCGTGGTGGAGCTGCTCATCATCTTCCTGTCGCTGCTGCCGGCGCTCTGGGAGCTGTGGAAGGCGCGGTCCCGGAGGTCCCCGGCGGCGGGAATTCCCAGCGTGAAGTGAGCGTTGACAGCCATGACCGTGGAGAGTCCGTCAGGGCAGGGCTTGGCAAATCCGTCCAGATGTGACACCCTGAGGTCGCTCGCCCCCGGCGAGTGCTATTCGCAGTGAAAGTGTGAAGTGGCTCAACTCCTGAGCCCATGAGCGCGGGCCTCGCCGGCACAGTCCCCGTTCTTCTTTCCTTTTTTGCCGGAAATATCGAGTGGCGCGAGCGCCTGGCCCTTGGGCTGGAGGTCCGCACGCCCTCGGAAGGATTACGAAAACGCTTGAGCGACTTCTCTGATTTCGGCCTTCATCCCGATCTCCTCCGTGCCGTCGAAACTCTGGGCTTCACCCAGCCGACTCCGATCCAGACGGACGCCATCCCCCCCGCCATGGCCGGCCGCGACGTGCTCGCCTGTGCCATGACCGGAAGCGGCAAGACCGCCGCTTTCATCCTGCCCATCCTCCAGCGGTTGATGGACAAGCCCCGCGGCACCACCCGCGCCCTCATCCTGGCCCCCACCCGTGAGCTCGCGGCGCAGATCCTCGAGCACATGGAAGGCATGGCCAAATTCACCAACGTGCGGGGCGCGGCCATCTTCGGCGGCGTCGCCATGGGACCGCAGGAGCGGGCGTTCCGCCAGGGCGTCGACGTGCTGGTCGCCACCCCGGGCCGTCTGCTCGATCACTTCCAGTACGACTACGCCAGGCTCGCGGGCCTCGAGGTCCTGGTGCTCGACGAGGCGGACCGCATGCTCGACATGGGCTTCCTGCCCGACATCCGGCGAGTGCTGAAGCATCTGCCGAAGGCGGAGCAGACCCTCTTCTTCTCGGCCACTCTGCCGCCGCCCATCGTGGCGCTCTCGCGGGAGATGCTGCACGACCCGGCGAGCCTCAACGTGGAGCGCAAGTCGGAGCCGGCCAAGGGGGTCACTCAGGCCGTCTACCCCGTGCGCGAGGAGCTGAAGCCGTTCCTGCTCGTGGAGCTGCTGCGGCGGGGGGAGATCAAGAACGTGCTCGTCTTCACCCGCACCAAGCACCGGGCGAACCGGCTGGCGGAGTTCCTGGAGCGCCACGGCGTGGCCTGCGACCGCATCCACGGCAACCGCAGCCAGGCCCAGCGCACGGACGCCCTCGCCCGCTTCAAGAACGGCTCGCTGCAAGTGCTGGTGGCGACGGACATCGCGGCGCGGGGCATCGACGTCGAAGCCCTGTCGCACGTCATCAACTTCGACGTGCCCAACGTGCCGGAGGATTACATCCACCGCGTCGGCCGCACCGCCCGGGCGGAGATGGTGGGCGATGCCTTCACCTTCGTCTCCGACCAGGAGATCGGCGAGCTGCACGCCATCGAGCGGGCCGTGGGGCAGCGGCTCAACCGGCTGACGCTGGCCGGTTTCGACTACCAGTCGAAGCCCGCGGAGCGTTTCGAGATCCCCATCGCCGAGCGCATCGCCGCCATCCGGGCCCGCAAGGCCGAGGAGCGGGCACGGGCCAAGGCCAAGGCGGAGAGGAAACGCGAGGCCGAGGTGAGAGGCGGCGGCTCGCAATCGCAGTCTTCGCAGCAGCCGCGGGGAGACCGTCAGCCGCAG
>DATARR010000138.1:0-25129 GCA_036264085.1 Thermoanaerobaculia bacterium
ATCTCGGGCTACACCACCTTCGAGCACCTCGACTTCCTGCGCCATGCGCCGCGGCTGCCCGTCGACGGCGCCGTCTTCCTCGTCGGCGTCAACGACTTCGTCCGCGCCCTCAACGGCTCCCTGGAGCTGGGGCCGCGGCCACTGTGGCGGCGCTCGGCGCTGCTCAGCGCGGCGCTGGAAGCCGGCAAGCGAGCCACCCTGCGCCACCTCCTCTACGAGGTAGAGGACGAGACCGGGGCCCACGTCGAGGACCGGCGCCAGCGGCGCCGGCAGGCGGGGCGGACGGGCGCTCTGCCGGACCTCAGGCAGGCCCTGCGCGACTACGGCGAGCGGGTCGCCGCCCTCGCCGGAGAGTGCCGGCGCCGGCGGTTGCGCTGCCTGTTCCTGACCCAGCCCGTGCTGTGGCGGCAGGACCTCGCCGGCCGCGCCCTCGACTCGCTATGGATGGGGGAGGGCGCCGGCGGCCAATTCCTCCAGCCCGGCCCGCTGCGGCAGGGGATGGACCGCTACAACGCCGCCCTGCTCGCCCGGTGCTCGCGGCTGAGCCTGGAGTGCGTGGACCTCGCGCCGGCGATGAGCGGCCGGGAGGAGCTGTTCTTCGACGACTGCCACTTCACCGAGGCCGGCGCGCGCGAGGTGGCCCGCCTCGTCGCCGGCTACCTCCTCTCGCATCCGGAGGGACGCGGGTGAGCGGCTTCCCCGCGGTGGTGCAGATCGTGCCACGCCTGCCCCCACCCTTCGAAGGCGTGGGGAGCTTCGCCGCGGGTCTGGCTGCGGCGCTGCGCGATGGGCCGGAGAGGCCGGGGAGCCCGGGAATCGCCAGCCGGCTCCTCGCCGCCGGCCCTGGAGCGCCGGGGGCGGCAGCCGAAGCGGGGGCGCTCGCCGCCCGTCTGGAGCGGGAGGCGGGAACGGACCCCGTGCTGCTACACTACGTCGGCTATGGCTATCAGCCCCGCGGCTGCCCGCGCTGGCTGGTGGACGGCCTGGCCGCCTGGAAGGCCGGCGGCACCGGCGGCCGGCGGCGGCTGGTGACCCTGTTTCACGAGGTCCACGCCTCCGGTCCCCCGTGGCGCAGCTCCTTCTGGCTGTCGCCGGCCCAGCGCCGGCTGGCCGCCCGGCTGGCCGCCTTGAGCGATGGCCGGGTGACCAGCCTCGCCCACTACCGGCGGCTGCTGCGGCGGCGGACGCCGGGGCTGGAGGTGGCCGTCCTTCCCGTCTTCTCGACCGTGGGCGAGCCGGCGGCCGTGCCCCCCCTGGCGGCGCGGTCTCGCCGGCTGGTGGTCTTCGGCGGGCCAGGGGGCCGGGCACGGGCCTATCGCCGCCACGCAGAACGGCTGGCCGATGCCTGCCGGGCGCTCGCCATCGAAGAGGTGTGGGACGTGGGGCCGCCGGGAGACGCCGGCCCGCCGGCGGAGGTGGCCGGCCGGCCCCTGCGGCAACTGGGCGAGCTGTCCGCCGCCGAGGTCAGCGTCCTGCTCGCCGGATCGCTCGCCGGTTTCGCGGCCTACCCCCCGCGCTTCCTGGCCAAGTCGACGGTGTTCGCCGCCTATTGCGCCCACGGCATGCTGCCGCTGTGCGCGCCCGCGCCGGACTGGGACGGGGACGAGACGCCGCCATTCTGGGACCCCGCGTCCGCCGAGGACCCGCAGCGGGCCGCGGACCGCGCCCTCGCCTGGTACCGCGGGCACGCCGCCGGCGTCCACGCCGCGCTCTACCGTGAGCTGCTGCTCCCATGAGGGTCCTGATCTATACTCCCGCCTTCCTACCGCAGGTGGGCGGCCTGGAGATCAACGCCGCCCACCTCGCCACCCAGCTCGCCGGTCATGGCTTGGAGATCGTGGTGGTGACGCGCACGGCGAGCGACCGGCCGGACGATGGGCCTTACCGGATCGTCCGCGATCCTTCACGCCGGGATCTCCTGCGCTGGACCCGCTGGTGTGACGTCTTCCTGCAGCACAACGTCAGCCTGCGGGGGCTCTGGCCGCTGCTCCTGGTGCGCCGGCCGTGGGTGGCGTCGCACCATAGCTGGTATTGCCGTACCGACGGCCGCGTGGCCTGGCAGGACCGCCTCAAGCGCCGCCTCCTGCGCCGTGCCGCCGGTTCGATCGCCGTCAGCCGGGCCGTGGCCGACGACCTGGACACCCCGTCCGTCGTGATCCCCAACACCTACCGTGACCACCTGTTCCGCGTCCTGCCCGGAGTCCCCGGCAGCTCCCGCTCACGCGACCTGGCCTTCCTCGGCCGCCTGGTATCGGACAAGGGGGCCGACCTGCTGATCGACGCCCTGGGACTCCTCGCCGCCAAGGGGCTCCGGCCATCGCTGACGGTGATCGGCGACGGGCCGGAGCGGCCCCGGCTCGTGGCGCAGGCGCGGCAGCTCGGGGTGGCGGATCAGGTCGAGCTCGCGGGCGTGCGCCAGGGGGAGGAGCTGGTGCGGCTGCTCAACGCGCACCGCGTGCTGGTCGTCCCCTCGCGCTACCGGGAGCCCTTCGGCATCGTCGCCCTGGAGGGGATCGCCTGCGGCTGTCTGGTCGTGGGCTCGGAGGGGGGCGGACTCAAGGACGCGATCGGCCCGTGCGGGCTCACCTTCCCCAACGGCGACGTCGCGGCTCTGGCCGCGGCCCTCGAACGGGTGCTCGCCGATCCGGAGCTGGCGCGAACCCTGCGCTGCGCTGCGCCGGGGCACCTCACCGCCCACGGCACCAAGGCCACCGCCCTCGCCTGGGTCCGGGAGCTGGAGCGGGCCGCCGCGGGAGCTGCGAGAGAGGCTCGGCGATGAGCCTGCGCTTCCTCATCGTCGTGGCGGGCGGCGGCGTGCTGGCGTGGTCGGTGCTCAACTGGCGCAAGGCGATCCGCTTCGCCCTGATCCTGCTGATCGCCGAAGGCGCGCTGCGCAAGTGGGTCTTCCCCGGCGCTCAGGACCTGATCTACTTCGCCAAGGACGTCTTCTTCCTCGGCGCCTACGCCGGGTTCCTGCGCGACCGGGCCGGAGGGCGGGTGCACTATCACCCGCCGGCGATGCCGGTGCTCTACTTCGCCCTGGGGATGTCGGCCGTCCTCGGCGTGCTCGAGATCTTCAATCCCAACCTGCCGAACCTGCTGGTGGGCATCCTGGGGTTCAAGGCGTACTTCCTCTACGTGCCGCTGCTGTTCGTGGTGCCGGCGGCCTTCGACGGCGACGCCGAATTCTACGGTTTTCTGCGCCGCTACGTCCTGATCGCCATCCCGGTGGGCGTGCTTGCCATCATCCAGTTCTTCAGCCCCACCACGAGCATGCTCAACACCTACGCCTGGAACACCTCCGACTACTCGTTCGTCGCCACCTTCGGCACCTCGACCTACGTGCGGGTCACCGGCACCTTCTCCTTCATCACCGGCTACACGTCGTACTTGCTGGCGACCGCCATTCTCATCCTCACCGTGCTCGGCACCTCCGGTTGGCGCTTCCGCGGCAACCTGTTCATCCTCGCCGCCCTCGGCATGACCCTGCTGGGCATGCTGATGTCCGGCTCGCGCGGCCCGGTGGCGATGCTGGCCCTCATCTCGCCGCTCTACTGGTGGCTGGGGGTGGCGCGGGAGGGGCAGGCCGGAGCGGTCTTCGGACGCGCGTTGCTCGGCATGGCCCTGCTGGCAGGCCTGCTGGCGTACTTCGGCGGTGACGCGCTGGGGGCGTTCTATGGGCGGGCCACGGGCAGCACGGACCTCCAGTCCCGTTTCTCGTCGCCGCTGAGATCGCCGTTCCTGCTGCTGCCGGACGCCGGTCCCCTCGGCCTCGGTATCGGCGCCACCCATCAGACGGCCGCGGCGGTGACGCCCGGCATCCCGCCCTACAGTTGGCTGCACGGGCTGGCGGTGGAGGTGGAGACGGGCCGCATCATGGTGGAGCTTGGCGCCGTGGGGTTCCTCGCTGTCTATTTCGTCCGCCTGTCGATGGTGGTCGTCTCTCTCTCCTCCGCCCTGAAGCTGCGCACCCGCTTCCATCGCAGCCTGGCCACGGCGAGCTTCCTCTTCCTCCTCATCCAGGTGCTCGGCGGCGCCGTCTTCGACGTCACCGCCGGAGTCTACTACTGGTTCTTCGCCGGACTGACGTTCCTCGCCATCCGGCTCGACCAGCGGGTGACCTCTGCGTCCCGCAAGACGGCGGCCCCTCCGGCCGCGGCCGCAGTCCTGCCGGCAGCCGCGGAGCCCATCGCATGACCCGCCCGTCCCGCGTCCTCGTGACGCACCCCGGGCGGCAGCACTCCCACCAGGCGGCCCTGGCCCTCCAGGGCGCGGGGAGGCTGGCCGGCTACTGGTCGGGAGTGCCGGCGCGACGCTTCGGGCGTTACGCCCCGGTCCCCCTGGAACCGCGGCTTACGCGCTGGTTCCCCTGGACGCCGGCGCTGCGCCGCGGCGGCGACGCCGTCCTCCCGGCCGGCGCCGCGGCCTGGAACGACTTCCTCGCCTGCCGCCTGTTCGATCGCTGGGCGGCGGCCGGCCTGCAGCGGTCGGGAGCAGCCGCCGTCATTGCGTGCGAGATCTCCGCGCTCGCCACCTTCCGAAAAGCGAAGCGGCTGGGCCTGACCACTCTGCTCGACGCGCCGTCCATCCATCGCGCGGCCCAGGACCGGCTCCACGGCACCAGCGACCCGCCGGGTCTCCACCAGCGGATCGCCGCGGTCAAGGACGGGGAGATCGCCCTGGCCGACCATGTCCTCACCGTCTCGGAGCTGGCGCGGCAGACCTACCTGGACGCCGGAGTGCCGCCGGAGAAAGTCCACGCCGTGGCCCTGGGGGCGGACCTCGAGCTGTTCACGCCCGGGCCGGGGGAGGCGCCCGCGGGAGAGGGCTTCGTCTTCCTCTTCGCCGGCGCCACGATCCGGCGGAAGGGGTTCGACCTCCTGCTGGAGGCGTTCGATCGCGTCGCCGCCGCCGAGCCCCCGACACGGCTGCCGCGGCTGCGGATCGCCGGCCCGCGCGGCGACCTGGGATACCTGCTGGACGGCCGGTCTACGGGGACCTTGGACCGGATCGCCTTCCTCGGACCCCGGACGCAAGCCGAGCTGGCGGCGGAGCTGCGGCGGGCGGACTGCCTCGTCCTCCCCTCGCGCAACGACTCCTACGCCATGGTGGTCCCCGAGGCCCTGGCTTCGGGGCTCCCCGTGCTGATCTCGGAAATGGTGGGAGCGAAGGACCTGGTGACCGAGGGACGGACCGGCTGGATTGTGCCGGTGGAGGACGCCGGCGCCCTGGCTGAGCGCATGGCGTGGTGCGTGAGCCACGCGGCAGCCGTGCGCGCCCTGCGGCCCTGCTGCCGCCTGGCTGCCGAGGCCGCCACCTGGCCGGCCTATGCCCGGCGCTTCACCGACCTGCTCAGCTCTCTCATCGCATGAGGTTGCTGCACGTGGTGCCCACCTACGTCCCCGCCTGGCGCCATGGCGGCCCCATCCTCGCCGTCCATGGCCTCTGCCGCGCGCTGGTGGAGCGGGGGCACGAGGTGACGGTGCTGACCACCGACGTCCACGGCGACGGCCGGCTGGACGTGCCGCTGGGCGAGCCGGTGAGGGTCGATGGGGTCGAGGTCTGGTACTTCCCGGTGCGCTGGCCGCGGCGGCTCTACGTCTCCCCGGCTCTGGGACGGGCGGCGCTGAGAGTCCTGCGCGGCGTCGACCTCCTCCATCTCCACTCGGTATTCCTCTGGCCCACCACGGCTGCGGCCCGGGCGGCCGAGCGGGCCGGCGTCCCCTACGTCGTCTCCCCTCGCGGGATGCTGGTCCCCGACCTGATCGCCCGGCGGGGGCGTTGGCGCAAGCGCGCCTGGATGCTCGTCGCGGAGCGGCGGACACTGGAGCGGGCCGCGGCCCTCCACGCCACCAGCGCGCTCGAAGCGGAGGAAGCGGCGAGGCTCGGGCTCCCGTTGCCACCGGTCTTCAAGGTGCCGAACGGGGTGGACCTGCCGTCGCAGGACGGAGTGGAGCGGCGGGAGCCCTTCCTGCTCTTCCTCGGCCGGGTGAGCTGGAAGAAGGGGCTCGACCGGCTGATCCCCGCTCTCGCCCATTGCCCCGGCGTGGAGCTGAAGGTCGCCGGCAACGACGAGGAGGGGCTGCGGCCGGAGCTGGAGCGGCTGGCCGGGGAGGCGGGCGTGGCCGGCCGGGTCGTCTTCCTGGGGCCCATGGCCGGGAAGGAGAAGGCGTCGCTGCTGCGCCGGGCCGCCATCCTCGTCCTCCCCTCCCGCTCGGAGAACTTCGGCAACGTGGTCCTGGAGGCCATGGCCGCCGGCTGCCCGGTGGCGGTGACTCCCGAGGTGGGGCTGGCCGAGACGGTGCGGGAGACCGGTGCCGGCATCGTGTTCGATGCCGCGGACGGCGATCCGGCCCGGCTGGGCGAGGCCCTGCGGGATTTGATGGCGGACGCGGCGCGGCGGCAGGAGATGGGCTGTCGCGGCGCCCGTGCGGCGGCGGACCGCTTCGGCTGGCCGGCGGTGGCGCGCGAGATGGAAGCGATGTATGACCGCATTCTGGCTTCGGGTAGGGGCGGGTCTGGACGGCGGGTTGGGGGCTCGACCCGCCCATGAAGATCGCCTTCCTCGTCGAGCGCCCCACCCAGTTCGAGGCGCCCTTCTATCGCTTCGCGGCCCGCGACCCGCGGCACGAGCTGCGGGTCCTCTTCACCGGCGGCGCAGGGGTGGCGGGCCCGGTCTTCGACCCCGAGCTGGGGACCGCCGTCTCCTGGGGGATCGACCTGCTCGGCGGCTACCCCTCCGAGGTCTGCCCGGCGACGGGCGCGGCGGAGTGGCTCGCCGAGCGCCTGCGGCCGAAACGGTGCGATCTGCTGATCGTCAACGGTTATACGCAGCCGCTCTACCGGCTGGGGACCCGGCTGGCAAGGCGGGGGGGGACGGCGACCGCCCTGCGGCTGGACTCGGTGCGGTTCGGCGGCTCGTCCCTCCGCGACCTCGCCAAGCGGCTCCTCTTCGCCACTTACATGAAAAGGACGTACGACCTCTTCTTCGGCGTCGGCTCGCTGACCCTGGAGTACCTCCAGGCTTTCGGGGTGCCGGCCCGGCGGGCGGGCCTCTTCCCCTATGCCGTTGACGTGGAGGAGTTCCGACAGCGCTCCCGCCTTGCGTTGGCAGAGAGGGAGGCGATGCGAGCCCGGCTGGCTGTGCCGGCGGCAGCCCGAGTCGTCCTCAGCCTGGCCAAGTTCTCTCCCCGCGAGGCGCCGTGGGACCTGTTGCGGGCTTTCGCACGGCTGGAGAGGGAGGACCTCTGGCTGGTGCTGGCCGGGGACGGCCCCGAGCGGGCAGCGCTGGAGCGGGCGGCCGGCGCGCGGGTCCGCTTCCCCGGCTACGTCCCCTACCCCGAGCTGCCGGCCCTCTACGCGTCCGCGGACCTCTTCGTCCACCCGGCCCGGGAGGAGCGCTGGGGGGTGTCCGTCCAGGAGGCCCTGGCCTGCGGCCTGCCGGTCGTCGCCTCCTCGCGGGTGGGCGCGGCGTTCGACCTCGTGGAGC
The DNA here is from genome assembly GCA_036264085.1 of Thermoanaerobaculia bacterium. GTDB lineage: Bacteria > Acidobacteriota > Thermoanaerobaculia > Multivoradales > UBA5704 > DATARR01. The sequence goes on from DATARR010000138.1 coordinate 7,490, forward strand.
CGGGGGGCAACGGCTTCCTCTACGCGGCGGGGGACGACGCCGGGCTGGCCGGCCGGATCGGCGACGCTCTGGCCCTGCCGGCGGAACGGGTGCGGGAGGCGAGCGCCGCGATCCTGGCCCGCTGGGACTACGCCGCGGCCTGGCGCGGGCTGCTCGACGCCGCAGCCCGGGTGACGGGAGGCGCAGCATGAGCACGACTCCCTCCCGGCTCAAGTCCCTCCTGCGCGCCGCCGCGCCCGGGCCGGCCGCAGCCTACCTCCGCCTCAAGGAGTGGGCCCGCAGCACCCGCCAGGGCGGTCGCTATCTGGAGGGGATCTTCGCCGGGATCTACCACGGTAACCTGTGGGGCGAGCCGGAGTCGGTCTCCGGCCCGGGCTCCAGCCTGGCGGCGACCGCCGCGGTGCGCCGCGAGCTCCCCGGCCTCCTCGCCGACCTCGGCGTCCGCACGCTGCTCGATGCCCCCTGTGGCGACTGCCACTGGATCCTCGCGACACCCCTCGACCTCGACCTCTACGTCGGCGCCGACCTCGTGCCGGCGCTGATCGCGCGCAACGCCGCGGAGCTCGGCGGCCCGGGCCGCGAGTTCCGGGTCCTCGACCTCACCCGCGACCCGCTCCCCAGGGCCGACGCCATCCTCTGCCGCGACTGCCTGATCCACTTCTCGTTCCGCTTCATCCGGCGGGCCCTCGACAACTTCCGGGCGAGCGGCGCGCGCTATCTGCTGACCACCACCTACTCGGGGCTGCCGCGCAATCACGACATCCTGAGCGGCCAGTGGCGCCCCCTCGACCTCGAGCTCCCCCCCTTCGGGCTGCCGCGTCCGCTCCGCCTGATCCACGAGAAGGAGTATGCCGAGGGCGGCCTGCGGCTGCGCCGGAGCCTGGGCGTCTGGGAGGTCGCGGCCCTATGAGAGAACAGCTTCCTCTCTCCGTCCTGGTCACCACCCGCAACGAGGAGGTCAATATCGAGCGCTGCCTCGCGAGCGTCCACGGCTTCGCGGACCAGATCTTCGTCCTCGACTCCGAGAGCAGCGACCGGACGGTCGAGATCGCCCGCCGCTTCGCCGAGGTGCGGACCCTGACCTACGACCACGGCCGGATCATCCCCTGGATCTTCCAGTGGGGGCTGGACAACCTCCCCCTGCGCCACGACTGGGTGCTCATCCTCGAGGCCGATCAGGCCGTCACCCCCGAGCTGCGGGCGGAGATCGCAGCCCTGCTCGCCCGCCCCGAGGTTCGCGAGGATGGCTTCTACGTCCGCCGGCGGCAGATCTTCCGCGGCAAGCCCCTGCGCTTCGGCGGCTACGGCAGCAAGGTGCTGCTCAAGCTCTTCCGCCGCAGCCGCTCCGAGCTCGACCCGGTGGAGCAGGACACCCGGGTCTACGTCCGCGGTCCGGTGGGCCGGCTGCGCTCTCCCCTAGACGAGTGGAACCGCAAGGAGGACTCCATCCTCTTCTACCTGGAGAAGCATCTCCGGTATGCTGAGGCATTCGCCCGGGAAGAGCACGAACGCCGGCGCCGCCGCCTCGCCTGGAAGGCGACGCCGCGGCTCTTCGGCACTCCCGACGAGAGGGTCCTCTGGCTGAAAGACCGCTACCACCGCCTGCCGCTCTTCGTCCGGCCGGCGCTGTACTTCCTCTACCGGTACTTCTTCCTGCTGGGGATCCTCGACGGCCGGACCGGCTTCGTCTTCCATTTCCTCCAGGCCTTCTGGTTCCGGCTGGTGGTCGACATCAGGCTGGAGGAGCTGCTGCGCAGCGCGAAGGACCCGGAGACATGATGCCCCTCGTCCGTTCCCTGGCCTACTCGCTGCGTACCCGGCCGCTCCTCGCCCGCTGGGCGCTGCGGCTGATCCCCGACGTGCCGTGGACGCTGCAGGTCGAGGGGATCGGCCCCTTCCGCGTCCGCCTGCGGCGCAACCGCTCGTGGTGGCTGCGCAAGCCGCTGGAGAGCGAGAGCTTCCCCTTCGCCATGCTCCGCCACCTGGTGCGGCCGGGCGACGTGGTCTACGACTGCGGCGCCAACCTGGGTCTCTACGCCCGCTTCCTCGTCTCCCACCTGGGCGCCGGCCGGGTGGTGGCCTTCGAGCCGTCGCCGGAGAACCGGCGCTTCCTCGCCGCCAACCTCGCCCTCGGCGGCATCGCGGACCGCGTCACCGTCCTTCCCATGGCCCTCGCCGACGAGGACGGCATGGCCGAGTTCCAGGTGGACGACATGCAGACCTCCTCGGGGACGCTGAGCAGGGTCACGGGCGGGGAGCCGTGCGAGGGGCGCCGGAACCTGCGGCTCGGGCCGCTGACCGATCAGGTCCTCTGCCGCCGGCTGGACACCGTCGTGGCCGAGGAGGGGCTGCCCCTCCCGGACGTGATCAAGATCGATGTCGAGGGGGCCGAGCCCCTTCTCCTCCGCGGTGCCGCCGGCATCCTGCGCGAGCATCGTCCAGCCCTGGTCGTCGAGTTGCATGGCGCCGAGGTGGCCCGCGAGGTGCTCACCCTCCTCCACGACCTCGGCTACGCCTGCGCCGCCAGGGTGAGCGCCCACCTCCACCCTGGGGGATACGGCCCCGTCGATCCCTCGGTGCTGCCCCAGGTGGAAGGCCCCTACGACGTCCACTTCATCGTCGCCGCGCGCGACCCGGCCGCGCTGCCTGCCGCCTGGGAGCCGGCGCCATGAGGGCTCCCGGCAGGATGTTTCTCGCCAAGGCCGGGCGCGTGCTGCGGCGCAAGGCCGGCAGCCTCGTGGGGCGGCTCTTCTCCCTGGACGAGACGCTGGAGGCCATGGCGCTGCGCCCCTACGAGCTCCACCTCGAGCTCACCAACCTCTGCAACGCCAACTGCGTGTTCTGCCCCTACCAGTTCCAGGAGCGGGAGGTCCGGTTCATGCCGGACGCGGTCTTCCGCAAGGCGGTCGACGACTTCGTTGCCTGCGGCGGCGGCAGCGTCGGGTTGACGCCGATCGTGGGCGATGCTCTCATCCACCCGGATTTCGTCTCTCGGGTGCGGCACCTGCGCTCGCTGCCGGCCATCGACCGCATCTGGGTCACCACCAACGCCATCCTCCTGGACAAGCACGGCATCGGCGAGGTCCTGGGCTCGGGGCTGACCTCCATCACCATCAGCACCTCCGGCTTCGACGAGCCCTCCTACCGCCGCATCTACCGCTCTTCCGCCTATGAGCGGTTCCGCCGCAACGTCCTGGAGCTGGTGGAGCGCAACCGCGCGCTGCCCGCGCCGCTCACCGTCACCATCGGCCTGCGCACCGACCGCCCCCTGGACGAGGTGATGCGGGACCCCGACTTCCAGCCCATCCTCGCCCATGCACCGGACGTCGACTTCACCTGGTCGTTCACCTCCGCCGGCGGCCGGATCACCCGCGAGGCCCTGCCGGCGGGCATGCAGCTCCGCGTCGTCTCCGCGCGGAAAGAGACCTGTGTTCAGCTCTACAACGGCCCCATCGTCCTCCCGGATGGCACGGTGATGGCCTGCAGTTGCGTCGCCGCCATGGACGCCGTCACCGACCTCGGGGTGGGCAACGTGCTGCAGGAGAGCCTCCTCGACCTCTGGCGCAGCGAGCGCACGGCGCGGCTGCGAGCGAGCTTCGGGGCCGGCGGCCTCAACCGGACCTGCGCCGGTTGCGACATGTACCGCGGCCTCGAGCTGTACCGCACGGCCGAGGGGCGCGAGCGGGCGCGGATCAACCGCGCCCGCGACCGGGGGGAGATCGTCCGCCGGGAGAAGCCCAAGGGTGCCTTCAGCGGTGGCTGAAAGACGGATCCTGGGGCTCGCCGCCTTTCATGCCGACGCGTCTGCCGCGGCGGTGGTGGACGGCCGGTTCGTGGCCGGCGTCGAGGAGGAGCGCTTCCGGCGGATCAAGCACTGGGCCGGCTTCCCCGCGCAGGCCCTGCGCTTCTGCCTCGGCGAGGCGGGCGGCTCCCTCGGGGAGGTCGACGCCCTGGCCGTCTCCCGCCAGCCGCGGGCCTACCTGCTGCGCAAGGCCCTGCTCGCCCTCTCCCACCCCCGCAGCCTGCGCCGCGCCGCCTCGCGGGCCCGCAACCTCGCCCAAGTGCGGTCGCTGGAGGAGAGGATCGCCATGGATCTCAAGGACCTGGGCGGCCCGCTGCCGCGTCTCCATGCCGTGGAGCACCACCTGGCCCACGTCGCCTCCGCTTTCTACTGCTCCCCGTTCGAGGAGGCGATGTGCCTGTCGGTGGACGGCTTCGGCGACTTCGTCTCGACGATGCTGGCGGTGGGGCACGGCCCTGCCGTGGAGGTGCTGCAGCGCGTTCACTTCCCCCACTCCCTGGGGCAGCTCTACACCGCCGTCACCCAGTACCTGGGATTTCCGGGCTTCGGCGACGAGTACAAGGTGATGGGCCTCGCCGCCTATGGCGAGCCCACGTTCGCCGCGGAGCTGCGCCGCGTGGTGCCGGCACTGGCCGATGGCACCTTCCGCCTCGACCTGCGCTGCTTCCGCCACCTCTCCGAGGGGGTGGACATGACCTGGGACGACGGCGCGCCCGTCCTCGGCCCTCTCTTCACCCCGGCCCTGGAGGAGCTGCTGGGGCCGGCGCGGCAACCCGGCGAGGAGCTGACCCAGCGCCACAAGGACCTCGCCGCCTCGCTGCAGCGGGTCTATGAAGAGCGCTTCTTCGCCCTCGTGCGCGCCCTACAGAAGCGCAGCGGTCTCAAGCGCCTGGCGCTGGCCGGCGGCTGCGGCATGAACTCGCTCGCCAACGGCCGGCTGTTTGCGGCGACCGACGTGCAGGAGGTCTACGTCCAAGCCGCCGCCGGCGACGCCGGCACGGCTCTGGGCGCCGCTCTCTGGGTGCACCATGCGGTGCTCGGCGCGCCCCGCGACGGCTTCGTCATGGAGCACTGCTACTGGGGACCCGCCTACGGCGAAGCGGAGGTCCGCCGGGCCCTCGCCGCCGGCCTCCCGGAGTCGGGGGGACGGGACGGCACCTTCGGCGAGGTACGGATCGAGAGCGTGGACGACGAGGACCGGCTGGCGGGCGAGACGGCCGAGGCCCTGATCCGCGGCGAGGTCGTGGGCTGGTACCAGGGGCGCTCCGAGTGGGGGCCGCGGGCGCTGGGCAACCGCTCGATCCTGGCCGACCCCCGCCGCGGGGATATGAGGGACCTCCTCAACCTCAAGATCAAGCGCCGGGAATCATTCCGCCCCTTCGCCCCCTCGGTGCTCGAGGAGCGCACGGGCGAGTGGTTCACGATCGATTACCCCGACCCGTTCATGATCAAGGTCTACCCCATCCGCCCCGAGAAGCGGCCGCTCATCCCCGCCGTCACCCATGCCGACGGCACCGGCCGGCTGCAGACGGTGTCGCGGCGGACCAACCCCCGCTACTGGCGGCTCATCCGCGCCTTCGAGGAGCGGACGGGCGTGCCCATGGTGCTTAACACCTCGTTCAACGAGAACGAGCCCATCGTCAACACGCCGGCCGAGGCTCTCGACTGTTTCCTGAGGACGCGGATGGACCGGCTGGCGATGGGCAACGTGGTGGTCTCCCGGCCGGCCTCGGCATGAGAATCCTCGTCGTCTGCCACCCTCCCCTCTCGGCCCAGCTCGGCGCCGCCCAGACCGCCCTCACCCTGGCCGAGGCCCTGCGCGGCCGCGGCCACGACGCCCAGGCCTGGTCGCCGGAGCCCCTGCCGCCGGGCACCCGGTGGTGGAACCTGTGGCTGCGGCAACGCCAGGTTGCCGCAGACTTCGCCGCCAGCCATGGCCCGTTCGACGTCATCGACACTCCCGCCATATCGGCCACGGGCGAGCTGGCCCGCTGGGGGGCCCTGGTGGTGCGGAGCGTCCAGCCGGAGCTCCTCTACCTGGCCGACGCCATCGCCGGCGACCTGCGTCACCGCCTCACCCCGCGCTCCCTGCTGCACGCTCTCCAGGGTGGGCCGCGGGCGGCGGCCATCCTGGCGGGCTGGCGCCGGGCCCGGTTCATCCTGTGCCTGGGCAGTGGCGAGCTGGCCTGGATGCGGCGCCGGTTTCCCGGCTGGCGCAACAAGCTCGGCGGCTATCTCTCCGCGCCCACTCCCGCCGAGCGCCCCGCCCTGCTGGCGGTGCGGCGACAGCGTCCGGAAGGCTCCCATCACGAGGGGATTCGCTTCCTCTGGATCGGCCGCTGGGCAGCGCACAAGGGGACCCGCAGGCTGATCCGCTTTTTCGTGGCGAGGGCCGCGGCCTTCCCCGCCGATACGCTCACCATCGCCGGCTGCGGCCCGGCGGCGGCGCGGGACGTCCCGGAGGCCTTGCTGCGCTCGGGCCAGGTCCGCCTGGTCTCCAGCTTCCAGCGGGCCGAGCTGCCGGCGCTCCTGGCCGGACACGACGCCGGATTGTTCACCAGCTCGCTGGAGGGATGGGGGCTCAGCCTCAACGAGATGCTGGAGTCCGGTCTGCCCGTCTTCGCCACCCCTGCCGGGGGGGTGACCGATCTGCGGCCCTTCTTTCCGGTCTCGCTGCGGCCCTTTCCGCCCCCCGACCGGGCGGGGCTGGAGCCGGCGCCGCTGGAAGACCTGGAGGCCAACGGCTATCTCGAGAAATTCTCCTGGCCCCGGATCGCCCTCGCCTATGAGCAGCAGGCGCTGGCCGCTGTCTCACGATGGGCGCCAGGAGCGCAATGAGCCTCCGCTCTCTCGCCCACACCCTCCGCCGGGGGAGCCGTCGACTCTCAGCCGGAGTCCTGGAGGAGGGCGTACGGATGGCCTCGGCCTTCGCGCCGGCGCTCGCCGCGCCGCCGCGGGAGCCGCGGTCGATCTTCGTCCTGCGCAACAACGACGTCGGCGACCTGCTGGTGGTCACCCCTCTCTTCGAGGCTCTGCGGCGCCGCTTCCCCCAGGCGTGGATCGCGGCGGGAGTCGGGAGCTGGAACCTGGACGTCCTGCGCCACAATCCGCACCTGTCCGAGGTGCTCGCCGTCAACGCTCCCTGGTTCAACAAGTACCGGGAGGCGCAGGGCACGCTCGGCCGCCTGGCCTACCTGGGGCGCTCCCCCGAGGTCCGCGAGCTGGCGCGGCGGCGCTTCGAGGTCGGCATCGACGTGCTGGGCAGCGCCTGGGGCTCGCTCCTGCTGCTGCGGGCCGGCATCCCCTACCGGCTGGGCGTCCGCGGCTATGCCGGCGGGCACTCCGCCGCGCAGGCGACGGTGGCCTTCGACCCTGGTTTGTCCGTGGGCCGGTCGGCCCTCCGCTTCGCCGAGCTGCTGGGCGCCGCCGACCTGCCGGCGTACCGGCCGCAGATCTTCCTCCGTGCCGCCGAGAGAGAGGCGGCCGAGCGCTGGTGGGCGGAGGCGGAGACGGACGGCCGGAGGAGGCGCAGAGTGGTGGTCGGTCCCGGCGGCGGCCTGGCCGCGAAGCGCTGGCCCGGCGAGAGCTTCGCGGCGTTGGCGGCGCGGTTGCCGAAGGCCGGCGACGTCTCGCTCCTCGTCCTCGGCGGTCCCCGCGAGGGCGAGCTGGTGGCACGGGTCGCGGCAGGGGCGGCGGAGGCCCGCATCCTGTCGCCGGCCCCCGGCCTGCGGGAGACGTTCGCGCTGGTCGCCGCCTGCGACCTCGTGGTCTGCAACTCCAGCATGCTGCTCCATGCCGCCGCGGCCTTCGCCAAGCCCTCGGTGGTGCTGCTGGGAGAAGCCTTCCCTTCGGCCAGCCAGCACCAGGCGCAGTGGGGCTACCCCGGCCTCAGCCGCAGCCTCGGCCAGGAGCCCCGGGAGAGGACGGCTCTCGCGACACCCGAGGAGGCTCTGGCAGCGGTCCAGGAGATGCTAAGCTCGCCCCTCATTTCTTGAGGTCCGCCGAAGCATGACTCGCCGCAACCTTCTCGCACTCCCGGAGCGCCATCAGCCGTACTGGCTCCTGCTGGCGCTCATTGGAGGCGCGTTCCTCGCCGCCACCCTGGCGCCCTACCGCGTGGACGTCGACACCGGCTTCCAGCTCCGCTCGCTCCAGCAGTGGGTGCGCAGCGAGTCCCCAAACCCCGGCACGCTCCGTCTTCCGGACCCGCACGACCTGAGCCGGGATGCCCTGGTCTGGAGCACCTGGTGGCCCCCCGGCTTTCCGTTCCTCTATTCCCCCCTGGCGGCGGCCGGGCTGTCGCTCGCCGCCACGCTGCGGATCACCAGCTTCCTCCTCTTCCTCGCCGGCTCCCTGGGATGGCTGCGCCTGGCCGGGCTTTTCGGCCTGGGGCGCACGGCGTGCCTGCTCTATGCCGTGTCGCTGGCGGCCTACGGGGTCACCATCGGCGGCGCCGCCACGCTGCCCTGGGCCGACGTCCTGAGCTATGCCTTCGCGCCCTGGCTCGTGGCGCTGGCGCTGCGTCAGGGAGAAGGAGAGACGTCGCCGCTCCGGCTGCTCCTCGCCGGGCTGGCCCTCGGCTGCAGCTACTGGCTCAAGTACACGCTCTTCCTGGTGGCCCTGCCGCTGGCCGGCTGGCTGGCGCTGCGGGTGGGGCCGGGCGGACGAGGCCCGTGGACCGCTCGCGCCGGCCGGCTCGCCGCCCTGGCGCTCGGCTTCGCCCTGCCCGTCGCCGCGCTGCTGGCCGTCGACCTCCGGCACGCCGCGAGCCTCTCTGCCAGCGCCAGCGGCAGCCGCTCGGCCTGGGTCGCGGAGGAGAAGCAGGACGCCGGCCCCTTCCCCATCGCCCTCGGGCTGGCCGGTGCCCCGGGCCTGGCGCTCTTCCAGAACCACGTCTGGATCACCCACCTGGTGTACTTCAGCGATGGCTGGTTGCCCTTCTTCAGATTTCTCAGCAACGCCCACCGGTTGCGCGCGAAATCCCTCCTGGGCATTCCCATGACCACGGCCTTGATCTGGGGGCTGGCCCTGGGGCTCAGGGGTCAAACCCGCGGCGCCCTTCCGTCTCTGGCGCTGACAGTTACAGCAGGGTTCTACCTGCTCCTGACGGCCATCTCCCTGCTCATCGGCTACGACTACCTGGCCAACGAGCCTCGCTTTGGCGTCGCCATCCTGCCGCTCGTGCAAGCGCCCGCGCTCGCCGGCTGGCTGGCTGGCGCCGGTCCCTCCGCCTCCAGGTCCCGACGCATCGCTTCCGCTCTCCTCCTCGTCATCTTCTTCGGCGTGCCCCTCCTGTTTCTGGTCGCCGACTTGAGCAAGCACCAGATCGCCAGCCGCCGGGCCGCGCCATATACCGCTTCCTCAACAGGTCTCTTCATGCCCGAGATCTCACCGCGCAACGTGCCCGAGGTCCAGGCCGCCGTGGCCGCGGCCCTGCGCTCGCCCCGCGACGTCGTCGTGCTGGCCGGCCCCCTGGGCTGGGGATCCCCGCTCATGATGTGGCTCGAGTTTCCCTGGCGGACGCTCCCCGAGACGACGTTCTTCGACCCCCTCGGCGCCGGCTACCGCGACGCGGCGAGCCTGCGCAGTGGCAGCCCGCTCACGGCTTCCCGGCCGCTGCGCGTCGTCCTGGTGGTGGCGAAGAGCCTGGCCGCCGGGGGGGAGCTGCCCCGGCTCCAGGCGCGGTTTCCCCAGGCCCGGGTCTGGCAGGCCGCCCCGGCGCCGGCCCACGCCAACGTCGTCCTCTGGTTCAGCGATCTGGAGGTCCCTTGAGCCATCCCAGCAAGCTCCTGCGCATCGCGGTGATCGGCGCGGGCCACTGGGGCCCCAACCTGATCCGCAACTTCCACAACCACCAGACGAGCAAGGTGGCCTGGGTGGTGGACCGCGACCCGGCGCGCCTGGAGCTGACGCGCGGCCGCTTCCCGGACGTGCGCACGGCGGCCGGCCCGGCCACGGCGCTGGACGATCCCACAGTCGACGCGGTGGTGGTCGCCACCCCCACCGTCACCCACCACCAGCTCGCGGCCGCCGCCCTGCGGGCCGGCAAGCACGTCCTGGTGGAGAAGCCCATCGCCGCCACCGTGGCCGACGCCGAGGAGATCTGCGCCCTGGCGGAGAGCCGGAGCCTCGTCCTGATGGTGGGCCACGTCTTCCTGTTCAACGCCGCCATCCGCCGGGTGAAGGACTACCTCGACGCCGGGCGCATCGGCCGCGTCTTCTACATTTCCATGGTGCGCACCAACCTCGGCCCCATCCGCATGGACGTCAACGCCGCCTGGGACCTCGCGGCCCACGACGTGGCCATCGCCAACGCCTGGCTCCAGGCCGCGCCCGAGAGCGCCGCCGCCCAGGGGGGCTCCTGGATCAACGCCGGCATCGAGGACGCGGTCTTCGCCACCCTCTGGTACCCGGACGGCGTGATGGCCCACCTCCACGTCTCGTGGCTGAGCCCGAGAAAGGTCCGCGACATCACGGTCGTGGGCGAGACAGGTATGCTGACCTTCGACGACATGAACCTCGCCGAGCCGCTGCGCCTCTACGACAAGCAGGTCACCGAGACGCGCACGCCGGGCTTCGTCGACACCTTCGCCTCCTTCCGCACCAGCATCCGCGAGGGGGACATCCAGATCCCGAAGGTCACCCCCAACGAGCCGCTCAAGGCCGAGTGCGACCACTTCCTCGAATGCGTGGCCACCGGCGCTCGGCCGCTCGCCGACGGCTGGAGCGGCGCCGCCGCCGTGCGCGTCCTCGCCGCCATCGACCGCTCGATGCGCCACGGCGGCCGCAAGGAGACGGTATGACCCCCGAGAACATCCCCCTGGTGGACCTCAAGGCCCAGCACGCCGAGATCGCGGCCGAGGTGGAGGCGGGCTTCGCCCGCGTCATCGCGGAGACGGCGTTCATCCTCGGCCCCGCCGTGCGCGAGTTCGAAGAGGCGTTCGCCCGCTTCTGCGGCGTCCCTCACTGCCTCGGCGTGGGCAACGGCACCGATGCCATCGAGCTCGTCATCCGCGCCCTGGACCTGGGACCGGGGGACGAGGTCCTCGTCCCCGCCAACACCTTCATCGCCACCGCCCTCGGCGTGCTGCGGGCCGGGGCGACCCCCGTGCCGGTGGACTGCGACGCGTTCTTCCTCATGGACCCCGGCCAGGTCGAGGCGCGGATCACGCCGCGCACGCGGGCCCTCCTCCCCGTCCACCTCGGCGGCCAGATCGCCGACATGGAGGCGCTGCGCGACATCGCCGCACCCCGCGGCCTCGCCCTGCTGGAGGACGCCGCCCAGTCGCAGGGGGCGCGGCGCCACGGCCGGGCGAGCGGCGCGCTGGGCGACGCCGCGGCCACCAGCTTCTACCCGGGCAAGAACCTCGGCGCCTACGGCGACGGCGGCGCCGTCCTCACCGCCTCGGACGAGATCGCCGCCCGCGTCCGCAGGCTGCGCAACTGGGGGAGCGAACGCAAGTACCACCATCCGGAGCTGGGCTTCAACTCGCGCCTCGACACTCTGCAGGCCGTGGTCCTCGCCGCCAAGCTCCGGCGCCTCGAAGGCTGGAACGAGGCGCGTCGCCGCGCCGCCGCCCGCTACCACGAGCTGCTCGCCGGCCTGCCCGGCGTCGAGACGCCGCGCACCCTCCCCGGCAACGAGCACGTCTGGCACCTCTACATGGTGCGCGTGCCGCGGCGGGACGAGGTGCTCGCGAAGCTCAACGCCGAGGGGATCGGCGCCGGCGTCCACTACCCGACGCCCCTCCACCTGCACGGCGCCCTGCGCCATCTCGGCTATCGCGAGGGGGACTTCCCCGCCGCCGAGCGGGCGTCGCGCGAGATCCTCTCCCTCCCCCTCGACCCCCATGTCACCCCGGAGCAGCAGGAGCGGGTGGCCGCCTCCCTGCGGCGGGCCCTGGGCGGGTGACGGACGCGGCCTCAGCGCGGCAGGCGCCGGCGCCGCGCCGCCAGCTCGTCCACGGCACCCTCGATGGCCGCGACGTCGGTGAGGACGGGGAGGAAGTCCATCCCCCGCACCCAGGCGAGGCCGGGCGGCAGGGGATTGAGCCGGCGCGCCGGCGCGGGGTAAGCCTCGCCGAAGGCCAGCTTGACGAAGAGGTAAGGGAGGTTCAGGCCGGCACGGGTGAAGAACAGGTGGGTGGTGAAAAACCGGCCGATGTTGATCTCCGTGGGGTTCGGCACCCCCCGCCGGTCGTACGTCAGGTCGACGGCGAAGATGCCGTTCGGCCGCGGGTCGATCGCCTGGATGGCGCGCAGGGCGAGCTCGTCGAGCACCGGGTCGCTCACCGTCACGCCGGTGCCGGTGATCCCCGTCACCCCCGACGGGGCGCGGTTGCCGAATTCCCAGTACAGGCGCTGGCGCCCCTGGGCGACGACGAGCTCGCCGTCGTCATACAGCGCCGTCCAGGTGATCGAGCCGGGCTCCAGGCATTCGGCGGCGGTGAACGATCCCCAGCCCTCGCAGAAGTCCAGCCACGTCCGCGCCACCCGCGGGCTCTCGGCACGGAAGCTCCCCTTGCCGCCCCCCGGGCTGACGATGGCGCGCAGCCACACGGGCGCGCCGAAGGCCGCGAACGCCTGCTCGAGGTCCTGCTCGTCGCGCACCAGCATCGTCTCCGGCACGGTGAGCCCGGCGGCCTTCCAGCAGCGGAAGGACGCGAGCTTGTCCTGGCAGGTCTCGATCGTGCGGTGGGCGGGCAGGAAGGTGCGGGCTCCCATCTCCTCGCGATGCGCGGAGATGGCGAGGACCTCCTGGTCCGGCTGGCTGTAGATCAGCTCGGCGCCGGACTCCTCGACCAGCCCGCGGAGGATCGCGACGTAGTCCGGATCGGAGGTCTCGGGCACCAGGTGGCGCTCGTCGGTCTCGGCTCGCTGCAGGTAGTACCGGTTGCAGTCGGCGCCGATGAGATGGAAGGTCTCGGGGCTCTCGCGCAGCGAGCGCACGAAGTTCGTGGAGGGCGAGCCGCCCGCGCCGGTTACCAGGATGCGTCGAGGTGCCATATCGGAGCGGGGATTATAGTCGCGTGAAGACCGTCTTCTTCATCCCGGTCTTCAACCAGGCCCGGGAGCTGCCGCGGGTGCTGGCGGAATTCGCCGCGGCGGCACTTCCCGAGGCCGGCCTGCTGCTGGTCAACAACGGCTCCGGCGACGGCTCCGAGCGCCTGGTGCGGGAGAGCGGCCATCCGTATCTCGACCTGCCGTGCAACCGGGGAGTGGGCGGCGCCTGCGCCCTGGCCCTCGACTGGGCCCTGGAACGCGGGGTGGAGGTCTTCGGCGCCATGGCTGCCAACGGCAAGATGCTGCCGGCGGAGATCCCGCGCCTGCTGGCGCCGATCCTCGCCGGCGAGGCGGACTACGTCACCGGCAGCCGCTTCCTGCCGGGCGGCGGCTCGCCCAACCTGCCGCCGTTCCGCCGCCGCTCGATCCCCCTGGTCAACCTCTTCGTCCGCGTGCTGACCGGCGCCGCGCTGACCGATGCCACCTGCGGTTTCCGGGCCTTCCGGCTGGAGATCCTGCGCCGCGCCGGCTTCGACTGGCACGCCTCCTGGCTCTCGACCTACGGCCTCGAGTACTACCTCTATGCCAAGGTCCTGCTCGACGGTCGCCTGCGCTGGACCGAGCGGCCCGTCACCATGCGCTACCCTGCCGCCGGACCCTATACCAAGATCCGCGCCGGCCGCGACTGGTACGCAATGCTGAAGCCGTGGCTGATGGCGCGGCTGGACGGCCGGGGGTTCCGCCCGCAATGAGCGGCGCGGTTTTCCTCGACCTCGACGGACCGCTCCTGGACGTCTCGGAGCGCTATCACCGCCTGCACAGCGACCTCGTCTCGCAGCACGGCGGCCGGCCTCTCGACCGCGCGACCTATTGGCGGGCGAAGCGCGAGCGCGTTCCGGAGGCGGAGATCCTGGCGCCCACGGGCCTCTCCCCCGAGGCCGTCGCCGCAGTCGAGGCCGCCCGCGGGCGAGGGATCGAGAGCCCCGAGTACCTGATCCTCGACCGGCCCTGGCCGTGGACCCTTCCCACCCTCGCAGCTCTCGCCGGCCTCGCCCCGCTGGTCCTCGTCACCCTCCGGCGCCATCCCGACCGGCTGCTCCGACAATTGGGCGAGCTCGATCTCCACCGGTACTTCGACAGGGTCGTCTCAGGTCCTGGCGATGGGACGCTCGAAGCCAAGGCGTGGTTGCTGCGCAGCGCAGGGATTCCGATACCTCCAGAATCGGTGCTGGTGGGCGACACCGAGATCGACATCGCCAGCGGCCGGGCCCTCCACTTGAAAACCATCGCGGTGCGCAGCGGCATCCGCGGCGACGCGCATCTCGCACGCTGCGCTCCCGACCTGCTGGTGGACGACCTGCGCCAGGTGCTCGACCATCTCCAGGCCGGGCCCGGGAGACGGCCCTGAGCCGCCCGGCCCTCCAGACCCTCCTGGTCTGGGCCGCCTTCTGCGCTCTCTTCGTGGCGCTGCGCAGTCATCTCTACACGGACGTGGACGGGGCCGTCCGCTGCCTGGAGGTCTTCCACCGGCAGGAGCTCTTCTTCCACGCCAACAACCACCTGCTCTATCCGGTCGACGTCTTCGCCTGGCACCGCCTCCTCTCCCTCTTCGGGGTGAGGGCCACCTCTCCGTTCGAGTACCTGGCGCTGACCCAGGTCATGAACGCCGCCGCCGCCGCCGGCTGCGCCGCCGTGCTCTATCGCCTCGCGCTCCTCGCCACGGGCTCTCCGGCCGCCGCCCTGGGAGGGGCGGCCCTGTGGGCGTTCTCCCGCGCCTTCCTCCGCCACGCCACCAACTCCGCCGAGCCGATGGTCGGCCTGCTCTGGAGCTGTCTGGCCCTCCTGCTCCTCGCGCTGCCCTGGCGCCGGCGCGGCCTCTGGGCCGCCCTCGCCGCCGGTGGGCTCCTCGCGCTCGGCCTGGCCACCTACCAGAGCACGATTCTCGTGGCACCTCTGGCGGCCGTCCTCTGCTGGGCCGGCCCGGAAGGCTCGGCCGACCCGGTGAGGGAGCCGGAAGACCGGCGCGGCATCGCCCGGCTCCTCGCCACGGCGGCAGGTGGGCTGGGTGGGATCCTCCTCGTGTACGGCCTCGCCTACCAGGCGATGGGAGTGGCCGGGGTCCGCGGCAAGATCGAACTCTTCCTCGTCGTTACCGGCGCCGGCGTCTTTGGCGGCCTTTCACTCCGCAACCTCGCCCTCCTGCCGCTGGGGCTGGCGGACAACCTGGTACACGTCCTCCCCGACGATTTCGCCGGCCTGCGCTCCCTCCTGCGCTCCCACGGCGGTCTCGCCGCTCCGGGGGCGGCGGCCGTCTCCCTGGCGCTCACCGGCCTCACCCTCGCAGGTCTCGTGAGGCTGCGGCGCGCCTGGCGGGAGCTCGCGGCGCGGGATCGCTTCGCCTTCGCCTGCGGCGTCACTGGCCTCGCCGCCACGCTCCTCGGGCCGGTCGTGTGGGACCCCCTCTACGACAAGCTCTGGCTCCAGCCCCTGGGCTGCTGGAGCTTTCTGGCGGTCCTGGGGGTGAGCCGCCTGCCGGCTGCGGCACGGCGCCCGGCCTGGGTACGGGGGGGGGCCTTCGCCCTCCTCGCCCTCGCGGCCCTCAACCTCGGCTGGGCCATACCCGCCCACCGCGGGACGACCCCGTACCTGGCGGCGGCGCGGCGGGTGGCCGAGACCGCGGCCGAGCGCGACCTCGTCGTCCTCGACTGGGACCAGGTGTCGGTGCTCTACGGCACGGTCTGGGGCTGGAGCCCGCGGCGGCACCGGCTCGACTTCCCGTCCGCTGCCCTGGCGCTCCGGGGGGGCGTACGGGGGGAGCTCGACCGCCAGGTCGAGGCGGCCTGGCAACGAGGGGGGAAGGTCTACTTCGTCGGCGTCCTCGACCAGCCGCGGGCGTCCTGGGACGTCCTCCTGGGGGACCGGGCAGGAGTCTCCTACGACGTCCTCGCTCCGTACCGCGACGGCGCCCGGGTCGTCGCGAGCTTCCCGTATCGCAACACCGCGGTCCACCTCTTCCTCTGGGAAGGGCCGGCCCCCGGCTCAGCGGAACACCCGGCGGGCGAGCCAGCGCCGGGCCTCGGTGGCGGCCAGGTCGGCGGCGCGGCAGCGCCGGGCCGGCGCGCTGCGGAGCGCCACCGGCTCGCGGATCTCGACCTCGGAGCGGCCGGCGTACCCGGCGAGGAACGAGCGCACCGGCGAGACGAAGTGGAGGGCCACGATCCCCTCCGGCGCCGGCTCGCCGGGAACGGGGATGGCGACCTGGTCCGGGTCGAGCAGGCGGCACCCCACCCGTTCGGCAAGCAGGCCCCACGCGGTCTGCTCCATCCACACCGGCGCGAGCTGGAATTCCGGCCGCGATACGTACCACTCCAGCAGATCGAGGTCGAAGCCCGCGGCCCGGAAGGCGGTGATGCCGGCGTTCAGCCGCCGCGGCAGGCGCAGGCCGGGGTGGCGCAGCAGGTGCCAGGAGCGGATCGAGTAGGCGTTCTGGCGGTCGCTCATGAACAGCGCGCCCGCCGCCGTTTCGCGCCGGTGATACAGACCGGAAAAGGGCCGCAGGAAGAGGATGTCGCTGTCGCAGTAGGCCAGCTCGTCGCCGGCGAAGAGCATGGCGTCGATCAGCTTCAGGGCCATGACGTTGCCTCGCCGAAAGGCGCGCAGGGCGGGGTGGCGGGCCAGGAAGTCTCCGGTGCGCTCGTCGGCCTCGGCACGGCAGACGACCTCCGGGTCCCGCAGCGCACCGGCGAGGCGCTCCCGGTCCGCTGCGGTGAGAGAGCCGTCGTCGTGAAGGCGCAGCGCCATCTCCTCCGCCGAATAGCGGAGGAGGCTCCCGAGACAGAGGACGGCCATCTCCACCTGGCGGTGGCCGACGATGCTCGCCACGCGTAGCGGGCCCTGGGGGGAAGGAGCCATCCTGCAGCTCATTGTAGCTTCGGCCCGGCCGCCCGGTTTGCCTGTACCTGTCCTTCGATTACACTAGGGCACCGCCACTCGGGCTTCACAGACGGAGATCGGCCATGGATTGGAAGCAGCGGAGTGTCCTCGTCACCGGCGGGGCCTCGTTCATCAGCTCACACCTCATCGACCTGCTCGTGGCGAAGGGCGCACGGCGCATCCGCGTCGTCGACGACCTGTCGAGCGGCCGCCTGGCCAATATCCAGGGCCACGTCGACTCAGGTGTCGTGGAATTCCACCGCGAGGACCTCCTGGCTCCCGGCGTGGCACAGCGCATGGTGGCGGGGATCGACGTCGTCTTCCACCTCGCCGCCATCCACGGCGGCCGCGGCTTCGTCGACCTGCACCAGGCCGCCTGTGCCCAGAACCTGGCGCTGGACGGCCTGCTGATCAAGGCCGCCCACGAGGCGGGTGTTGGCAAGTTCGTCTTCGCCTCGTCCGGCTGCGTCTACCCCAACCACCTTCAGGGGGACGTCAACCAGGAGGTCTACCTCTCCGAGGAGATGGTGGGGCCGCCCTACGACGCCGACAACATGTACGGCTGGGCGAAGCTGATGGCAGAGATGACGTTGCGCGCGCTCCACGCCGAGACGGGGATGAAGTCGGCGTGCTGCCGCTACTTCACGGTCTACGGCGAGCGCGGCCACGAGAATCATGCGGTGATGGCGATCGTGGCCCGCGCTTTCGTCCGCCAGAATCCGTTCGTCGTCTGGGGAACCGGCGAGCAGATCCGCAACTGGACGCACGTGAGCGACATCGTCTCGGGCACGATGCTGGCCGCCGAGAAGATCGACAATGGGGCGGCCGTCAACGTGGGAACGATGGAACGGACGCGCGTGATCGACGCGGTACGTGAAGTGCTCCGCTACACGGGTCACCGG
>DATARR010000015.1:0-1739 GCA_036264085.1 Thermoanaerobaculia bacterium
GAGCTTGGTCGGGGTGGCAAGACCATCGTCATGGCGACCCATGACCTCGACGTGCCCGACGTCGTCGCCGACCGCTGTGCGGTCTTCTCCGAAGCCCATTCGATCGTGGCGGAGGGGACGCCCAGCGAGCTCCTGTCAAACCTTGAGCTCCTCCGGTCCGTCAACCTCGTCTGAGCCGCAGTAGGCCGGACGTTAGGTCAGGAACGCGCGCATACGCGCGTTCTTGGACCAACCTCCTTCGGTCGCCACTCGGGCAACCCCGCGCCGTGATATCTTCACATATATGAATACATCACGAGATCCCGTCGTGCCGTTGGAGCGCTGCCAGGAGGAATGCGTCGAGCCGGAGAAGGCTGCCGCCGTCAGGGAGCGCCTGCCCGACGAGGCCATGTCCCAGGAGCTTGCGGAGACCTTCCGGGTGCTGGCCGACGCCGGCCTGGTCCGCCTCATCCTTGCGCTGCTCGAGGGCGGCGAGCTGTGCGTCTGCGATCTGGCGGCGGTCACGGGCCTGAGCCAGACTGCCTGCTCGCACAACCTCCGGCTGCTGCGTGCCGGACGTATCGTCCGCTACCGCAGGAGCGGCCGCAACGTCTTCTACACCCTCGACGACGCGCACATCCGGCTTCTCCTCGACGTGGGCCTGCAGCACCTGGGTCATGAAGGGACGGGGCCCGGGCTTGGCTGACAGCCTTGCCGTCCAGCGAGACAGGCTGGCGGTTCGTGCCGGGGCGCTCGCCTGGACCGGCAACGTCTGGCACCTGATCGAGTTCGCCGTCGCCGTGGGTGCGGGAGTGGCGGCCTCTTCGACCGCGCTGGTCGGATTCGGCATGGACTCCCTCGTCGAGGTGTTCGCCAGCTCCGTGATCATCTGGCGCTTCGGCCGTCGCCGCCGTGAATCCGCCGCCGCCGAGCGCCGGGCTCAGCAGTTGGTGGCGGTCAGCTTCTTTCTGCTTGCTGGCTATGTCCTCGTCGACACACTTCGGACCCTCGCGGGGGGCCGCCATCCCCAGGTGAGCTGGCCGGGCATCGCCCTGGCCGCGTTCACCGCTGCGACCATGCCCCTCCTGGCGATTGCCAAGCGGCGTGTCGGCGGAAGGCTGGGCTCGGCGGCGACGGTGAGTGAAGGCAGCCAGAACATGGTCTGCGCCTACCTCTCCGTCGCCCTCCTCGTCGGCCTCGGAGCCAACGCTGCGGTCGGCGCCTGGTGGGCCGACTCCCTCGCCGCGCTCCTCATCGCCGGTGTCGCGGTCCGGGAGGGCATCGAGAGCTGGCGTGGGCAGGCCTGCTGCGACGCCTGCTGACATGACGGCACCTCGCGGTCCGCACGAAGGACACCACCACCAGGCGATCGACCCGAACGCCGACAAGCGTCGCCTCCGCGTGGTGCTCGCCCTGATCCTCGCCTTCCTGTGCGGCGAGGTGGTCGTCGGCATCCTGGCCCACTCCCTTGCCCTCCTTTCCGACGCCGGCCACATGCTCACCGACGCCGGGGCGATCGGGCTCTCGCTGGTGGCGGTCAACCTTGCGGCCCGCCCGCCGGAGGGCGGCCTGACCTTCGGGCTGAAGCGGGCGGAGATCCTGTCTGCCCTCGTCAACGGAGCGACCCTGCTCGTCCTGGGCGCCTTCGTGGTCTACGAGGCCATCCATCGTCTGATTGCACCACCGCGCGTCGAGGGACTCCCCATGCTGGCGGTGGCGATTGCCGGCATCGGCGTGAACCTGCTCGCCACCTGGCAGCT
>DATARR010000052.1:0-4041 GCA_036264085.1 Thermoanaerobaculia bacterium
ACCGTGTCGACGGTGATCACCGCCGCCGAGACCGGTCATCTCGTCTTCTCGACCCTCCACACCAACAGCTCCACCCAGACGGTCGACCGCATCCTCGACACCTTCCCCGCCGACCAGCAGTCGCAGGTGCGGGCCCAGCTCGCCCAGATCCTCAAGGGCGTCGTCTCCATGAAGCTGGTGGAGCGAGCGGACGGGCAGGGGCGGGTGGCGGCCCTGGAGATCATGCGCGCCTCGCCCAAGATCAACCGCATGATCGAGGACGGCGAGACGAGCGGGCTGCTCGAAGAGGTGGAGTCCTCGGTCGGCTACTACCGGATGCAGTCGATGAACCAGTCGCTGCTCGCCCTGCTGGTCCACGGCACCATCACCTACGCCGAGGCGATGCGGCAGTCGTCCGATCCGGAGGACCTGTCCCTCAAGCTGCGCAAGATGTTCCCCCTGATCGAGGAGAAGGGAGGCGAATTGAGCCCCACCACGTCGGATTTTTCGCAGATCGTCGAGCTCCAGCAGTTCAAGCGCCTCTACGAGGAGCAGGAAGAGAAGGTCAAGCTCAAGCTCGCCGAGAAGGACGAGCAGATGGGCGAGCTGCAACAGCAGATCTACCAGCGCGACGAGCAGCTCGAAGAGCTGAAGGTCCGCCTCCAGGAATTCGGCCAGGAGCGGGAGCGCCTGCGGGGGGACTACGCCCGCCTGCGGCAGGAGGCCCAGGAGAAGATCGACAAGCTCATGGAGCGCATCAAGGACTTGAACCAGCGGCTGATGGGCGGCGGCGAGACCGGCGCGGCGCCGAAGACGGGGATTTTCCGCTAAGGTCGGACCGGAATTCAGGATTCAGCCAGGCCCAGCAGCTCCACCGCCTCCTCCCGCGTCCGCACCCGGCCGTCGACCTGCGCCTGCCGCACCGCCGCCAGGGCGCGGCCGACCTCGGGGCCGGGGGCGATCCCCAGAATCTTCTGCACCTCTTCGCCCGTGATCAGCCGCGGCGGGTCGAGCAGGAGGGCGCCCTCGCGCCGGGCGAGGTCCACCAGGGGACGCAGGGCGGCGCGCCAGCGTGCGGCGTCGGCCGTCCGGGCTCCCAGCGAGACGGCGACGGTCGGCCAGAGGCGGCCCGTGCGGCTCAGGAACCGCCGCCGGCCGAGCTCGTCCTCCGGGACCTCCTCTTCCACCAGGAGAGCGGCCACTTCGGCGGCGGCCTGCCGGGTGAGATAGCCGACGTCGCGGAAAAGCTCGAGGAAATCCCGCGGCCCGCGGCCGGCCCGGACGGGCAGGTGGGCGAAGGTGGCGGCCAGCCGGGCGGCCCGCGCCGCCACCTGCGAGGCGGCCGCGGCATCAAGCTCCCGCAGCTCGCGGCAGCGCTCCGGGATGGCTTCGAGCTCGGTCACCGCGCCGCCGGGGCGGCCGGGCTCGCCGGGCGCGCCCAGCCAGAGGCCCGGATAGAGGTCGAGCGCCACCAGCAGGCCGAGCCCGCGGTGCGCCTCGGGGTGCTCGAAGAGGATGGCGAGTTCGTCGCGCACCCGCTCCGCGGCCACGTCCACCAGGCAGGGGGAGGAGGCGCGCGCGAGCAGGAAGGTCTCTGGATCGGCGGCGAAGCCGGGCAGGCGCAGGACGAGCCGGGGGAGGCGCAGCACCCGCAGGGGATCGCCCGTGAAGCTCGCCGGCGTGGTGGCCCGCAGGAGGCGGCGCCCGAGGTCCGCGAGGCCCTCGAAGGGATCGGCGAGGCGGCCGTCCCGCACGCCGAGAGCGAAGGAGTTGATCGTGAAGTCGCGGCGGGCGAGGTCGGCGTGGAGCGTGGTGCGGGCGCGGTCCCAGAGGTCGAGCGTCAGGTCCTGGCCCACCAGCCGGTAGGCCGCGAAGTCCTTGCCGCCGAGGAGGACGAGGCGGGCCGGCAGCGCCGCGGCCAGGCGCTCCGCGATCTCCCGGCCACGCCCCGCCACCACGGCGTCCACGTCGTGGCTCGGCAGCCCCAGGGCGCGATCCCGCAGGCAGCCCCCCACCAGGTGGCACTCCGTCTCGCCACAGGCCGCGGCGAGGGCTCGCACGGCGCGGTGCTGCAGGAGGATGGGGAAGGTCCGGGAGGTCACCGCGGGATGCTACACTGCCGCCATGCTGCGAGGCGCGACAGGACTCGTTCTCGGATGCCTCCTCCTGCTCGGCTCGGCGGGGGGAGCCACCGGGCAGGAGAAGCAGGAGAAGAAGGACAAGACGTTCACGGGCGAGATCACGGTCTCCCTGCTGCCGGTGGCGGTGCGGGTCGTGGACACCTGGGGCCGCCCCGTCCTGGGCCTCAAGCCGGAGGACTTCCGGGTTCGGGTGGGCAGGCGGGAGGTCCCGGTCGTCGCCCTCGACTGGATCGGCGAGACCGCGACCGAGACCCTGGCTCCCCCGCCGGCTCCGGCCGCCCCCGCCGCTCCCGCCGCAGAAGCTCCGGCGGAAGCGCCGCCGGCGCCGGGCCGGCTCGTCGTCTTCTTCGTCCAGGCCGACCTGACCCCGACCCGGATCAGCGGCCAGATCCGCCTGCGGCCCTACACCCGCAAGCTGCTCGCGACCCTCCAGCCGCAGGACCGGGCCGCCGTCGTCTCCTTCGACTCCCATCTCAAGCTATGGCAGGACTTCACGGCCGACCGCGCGGCCCTCCACGCGGCCCTCGGCGAGGCCATGCTGTACAGCCACGAGCACGCGGTCGCCCCGGGCGATCCTGTCTCGCTGGCCGATCACTTCGACCGGGCGGACGCCTTCCACGCGGCCTCCGCGGAGCGTGCCCTGGAGGTCGTGGCGCGGGCCCTGGAGCCGCTGCCCGGTGAGAAGGCCCTGATCTTCCTCGGCTACGGCCTCGGCCGCTACGGCTCGGACGGCGTGCGCATGACGCCCGACTACAAGCCCGCCGTCCAGGCCCTCGCAGCGGCTCACGCCTCGGTCTTCGTGCTCGACGTCACCAGCGCGGACGAGCACTCCCTGGAGGTCGGCCTCCAGGCGGTCGCGGACGCCACCGGCGGCCTCTACCTCAAGACCTACCGGCTGCCGCAGGTGGCGACCGAGGTCCTGGCGCGGGCGATCTCCGGCTACTACGTCCTGACGCTCGACCGCTCGCAACTGCCCGACGAGACCGGCGAGCTCAGCATCGACCTGCGCAAGAAGAGCGGCACGGTGCTCGCCCGGCCGGTGGCGCTGCGGTAGAGCCGGTCCACGCCTCCTCATTCTTCTCCCCCGTTTGCGTTCCCGTTGGAGCGGAGCTAAACTTTCACTTCAAGGTCATGGCACTAACCCACGAAGAAGTAAAGAAAATCGCCACCCTGGCCCGGCTCCGGTTCACCCCGGAGGAAGAGGCGCGGCTCACCGGCCAGCTCGCCAGGATCGTCGACTACATCGACCAGTTGCAGACCTATGAGGGCGCGGAGGTCGATCCCGGCTCCCGCGGCGTTCACGAGAGCGCGGACCAGCCCGTCCCCTGCCTGCCGCGGGAGATCTTCCTGGCCAACGCTCCGGCGTCGCTCGACGGCTTCCTGCTGGTGCCCGAGGTAAAGGGCGGAGGCGGCAATGACGCCGACGCCGGCTGAGCTCTGGGAGCTCTCCGTGGAGGAGATCGCAGCCCGGGTGCGCTCCCGCGAGGTCTCGGCCGCCGAGGTCTTGGAGTCGTGCCTGGACCGCACCGCCAAGGTGGAGCCCCTGGTGGCGGCCTACCTGGAGGTCTTCGAGGACAAGGCGCGCGAGCGGGCGGCGGAAATCGACCGCCGGCTCGCGGCCGGCGAGGACCCGGGGCCGCTCGCCGGCGTGCCGGTGGCGCTCAAGGACAACTTGAGCCTCGAGGGGCGAGCGCTCACCTGCGGCTCGCGCATCCTCGCCGGCTACGTGGCCCCCTACACCGCCACCGCCGTCGAGCGGCTGCTCGCCGCCGGCGCCGTTCCCGTGGGCCGCGCCAACATGGACGAGTTCGCGATGGGCTCCTCCTGCGAGAACTCGGCCTACCAGAAGACCCGCAATCCCTGGGACGTAGGCACGGTGCCGGGCGGTTCGAGCGGCGGGCCGGCGGCCGCCGTCGCCGCC
>DATARR010000063.1:0-210852 GCA_036264085.1 Thermoanaerobaculia bacterium
ACCCCCTGACCGGGAGGAAACGATGCTCGCCGACCGCATCCCCGAAATCCAGGCGGCGCTCGCCGAGGCCGACCTCGACGGCTGGTTCTTCGCCTGCTTCCAGCACAACGACCCCATCGCCATGGACCTCCTGGGGCTCGCCGGCGAGGGCAAGCTCGTCACCCGCCGCTGCTATTACCTGGTGCCGCGGCAGGGCGAGCCCGGCAAGCTCGTCCACGCCCTGGAGCCGGCGATGCTCGACCACCTGCCGGGCGGCAAGTCGGTGTACCTCACCTGGCAGGAGCACCACGACCAGCTGCGCCAGCTGGTCGGGGGGTACCGGCGGCTGGCGGCCCAGTACAGCCCCGGCAACGAGCTGCCCAGCGTGTCGCGGCTCGACGCCGGCACCGCCGAGCTGCTGCGCGGGGCGGGAGTCGAGCTGGTTTCGGCCGCCGACCTCGCGCAGCGCTTCGCGGCCACCTGGAGCGTCGAGCAGCTCGCCGGACACCGCCGCGCCGCCGCCCATCTGCACGCCATCGTGCACGCCGCCTTCGACCGCGTCGGCGCCGTCCTGGCGCGCGGCGACGAGATCGACGAGTACACGGTGCAGCGCGGCATCCTGGACGCCTTCGAGCAGGCCGGGCTGTGGAGCGAGAGCGACCCGATCGTCGGCGTCAACGCTCACAGCGCCGATCCGCACTACCAGCCGAGCCACGACAGCTCGTCGCCGATCCGGCGCGGCGACTTCCTGCTCATCGATCTGTGGGCCAAGGAGCGGGCGCCGCAGAGCGTCTACGCCGACATCTGCTGGTGCGGGGTCTGCGCCCCGTCGCCCACCGCTCGCCAGGCCGAGGTCTTCGGCCACGTCGCGGCGGCCCGCGACGCCGCCCTGCAGCTGGTGCGCAGCCGCTACCCCCACCAGCCGGTCCAGGGGTTCGAGGTCGACGACGCCGCCCGCGAGGTGATCCGCAAGGCCGGTTACGGCGAGCGCTTCTTCCATCGCACCGGCCATTCCATCGGTACCTCCGACCACGGCCAGGGCGCCAACATGGACAACCTGGAGACTCATGACACCCGCCAGCTCCTGGCTATGACGGGCTTCTCCATCGAGCCTGGGATCTACCTGCCCGGCGACTTCGGCGTGCGCAGCGAAATCAACGTCGCCTTGACCGCCGATGCCGCCGAGATCACCGGCGCCGAGCCGCAGCGCGAGCTCCTGCGCCTGCTGGCGTAGACGAACACGGACGAGCACGGACGAACAAGGACTGGCACGGACTGCAAAGACGGGGAGGATGCTTCGTCCTTATTCGCCTGTGCCCGTCCCTGCTCGTCCGTGTTCTTCCCCTGTCTTGCCTGCTACGCTCTCCCCGATGACTCCGCCGGACCGCCCCTCCCCTCTCCAGTCGCTCCTCGGCAATGGGCCCCGGCCGGGCTCGCCGCAGGGCGAGCGGCCGGAGGGGCCCGAGGGGGAGTCCTGGCGAGCCGACTCCCTCGCGCGCAGCCGCCATAGCCGGCTCGACGCCGAGATCAGCCGTCCGGCGGAGGACTTCGACGAGGAGAAGGCCGCCGCCCTGTGCGCGGACATCACCCGCGGCCTGCTGGGGGACTTCGCGCCGGCCCTGCTCCTCCTCCCCGGCACCGAGCGCCGGCGGGCCCAGGCCCTCGTGGCCTACGCCCACACCCTCTTCGACTTCGCCCGCCAGCACGGCGTGGAGGGGGAGAGGTTGGCGCAGATCAACCGCTGGGAGTTCACGCTGGAGGCGGCGCTCTCGGGACAGCCGGTGGGCCAGCCCATCTTCCTGCGGATGGCGCGGGAGAACGAGCGCCGCCGCTGGCCGGTCGATGCCCTCGACGAGCTCGCCGCCGCCGCCCGCCGCCGGGCCCTCCGCCGCCAGCCGGCGATGGTGGCCGACGCCGAGGTGGACGCCCTCAGCCTGGGCCGAGCCGTGGCCTCCGCCCTGCTGGAGAAGAGTCTCAACGCGGAGATCGACGGCTTGGCCAGCGCCCTCGTCCGCCTCTGGTCGCTCCAGCACCTGGGGGACGAGGTGGACCGCCGCCGCTGCCCGCTCCCGGCGGCCGAGGTCGCCGAAGGGGAGGCCGGCCAGTGGGACCGGGGCCAGCTCCTGGCGTCGGCCCGCCGCGAGTGCGAGCGCCTCCGGGGCCGCTTCCTCAAGGCCCCGCGCGGCCTGGCGGACCTCCCCGCCGGTTACCGCCGCGCCGCCGTCTTCTCCCTGCTCGCCGCCCTGCGCCTGCTGACGGAGCTCGAGGATGCCGAGCGCGACCTTCTGGCCTCGCCCCCTCGCCTGGGAGTGGGCGCCCGGATCGGGTTCCTGGTACGGGCGCGATGGTTCGGATGGTAAGAACGATAGGATAGTTCTCCTGAAGCCTCTCGAGAGGAGGGAAGGGATGATGACTCGGGCTCTCGCCGTCCTGCTGTCGTGTGTGCTCACCGCCGCGCCGCTCGCAGCCCAGGAATTCTCCGGCCTGGAGGAGCCGATCAACCCCGACCGTCCGGACTTCACCAATGGGCCTTCGCTGGTGGCGCCGGGACACCTCCAACTTGAGACGGGCTACACCTATGCGCGGACCGGGTCTGAGCGTTCGAGCTCCCTGGGGGAGATCCTCCTGCGCTACGCCCTCGACGACCGCTGGGAGGCGCGGCTCGGGCTGAACTCCTATGACTGGATCGACAGCGGCGTGCCCGGCGAGAGGCGGATCTCCGGCTTCGAGGACCCTTTCGTCGAGGTAAAGGTCCGGCTCAACGACGCGGAGGCGAAGCACCGCGCCCCCGGAGTTCCGGCGCTGGGTCTGCTCGTCCAGACCACCGTCCCCGCAGGGAGCCGCGCGCTGACCAGCGACGTCTGGCAGCCCACGGCCGCTCTCGCCCTCCATTGGGACCTGCCCGCCGACTGGTCGCTCGAGAGCAACCTGGGCTACTCCCGCGCCGCGGACGGCGATCGGCGGTTCGACCAAATCTTCGCCAGCGCCTCGGCCGGCTTTCAGCTCAACGAAAAGGTGGGCGGCTTCCTGGAGGGATACGTCTTCTCCAAGGAGAGCGTCGACGGCTCCGCCACCCATTTTGCCGACGTCGGCCTCTCCTATCTGATCTCGAAGGACCTGGCGCTCGACGTCCGCTTGGGCAAGGGCTTCGACGCCCCCCACCCTGACTGGTTCACCGGCTTCGGCGCCGCCATCCGCTGGTGAGGGCTCGCGTCCTCAGTAGCTCTCGCCCGGCTTCAGGACGATCAGCTCGCAGGTGACGCCGTCGTTGCCGAGAGCCTTGCGCAGCTTCTCCGGCGTGCCGGTGAGAGCGGGGAAGGTCCCCCAGTGGATGGGGACGACCTTGCGCACGCCGAGGTAGCGGCAGGCGCGGGCGGCCTGGCCGGGGTCCATGGTGAACAGGTCGCCGATGGGCAGGAAGGCCAGCTCGGGCCGGTACATCTCGCCGAAGAGCTGCATGTCCGAGAACAGGGCGGTGTCGCCGGCATGATAGAAGGTATAGCCGCCCGGCAGCCTGACGATGTAGCCCGCAGCCGAGCCGCCGTAGAGGATCTGGTCGCCGTCGCTGATGCCGCAGGAGTGGTCGGCCCGGACCATGGTCACCTGCAGCCCCAGCACGTCCTGGCAGCCGCCGAGGTTCATCCCGGAGCAGTTCTCGACCCCCTTGCTCTCCAGCCAGTGGCAGGTCTCGAAGCTGGCCACCACCTTCTTCGGCCGGTGCTCCTTGCACAGCGCCACCGCGTCGCCGATGTGGTCGAAGTGGGCGTGGGTGATGAGCACGGCGTCGAGGCGGTCGAGCTTCTTAAGGCTCGGGGGGCAGGCGGGGTTGCCCTGCACCCAGGGATCGATGAGCACCACCTCGCCTCCCGGCAGCTCGCAGCGGACGGTGGCGTGGCCGACATACGTGAACTTCGGACGCGGATGGTTGCTCATGGCCTCCCTCCCTTCGTGCACGGCGGATTCTAACCGAGCCGGCGGCCGAAAGCGGTAAGATTCTGAGGAAATGAGCGGCCTTCCCCTGGACCTCATCGTCGTCCCCTTTGACGTCGAGCGCCGCGACACCAGTGCTGCGCGGGCGCCCGGCGAGCTGCTGGCCCGCGGCTTCCCCGACCGGCTGCGGGGGGCGGGCTTCGACGTCCGCCAGACCCTCGTCGAACCCTTTCCCCTAGGCCAGGCCAAGTCCTTGCGGGTGACCCTGATCGGCTGCGCCATCGCGAAGGACGTGGCTCTCGCCCGCTCGCAGGGACGGTTCCCGCTCATCCTCTCCGGCGGCTGCCTGGCCGCCGTCGGCGTCGTCGCCGGCCTGCAGCAAGCGGGCATCGATCCCGCCGTCCTCTGGATCGACGCGCACGGCGACTTCAACAATCCGGAATCGAGCCCCAGCGGCTATTGGGACGGCATGGCCCTGGCCGCGGTCTGTGGTGTGAGCCTGCCGGATCTCCGAGGCCTCGTCCCAGGCTTCCATCCCCTCGCCGTGGACCGGGTCCTCCACGTGGCGGGACGGGCCTTCGATCCGCTGGAAACCGGCAACGTCCGCCGGCACGGGCTGGCGCTGGTCCCCCCGGACGAGCTCGCCGGCGAGCAGGCCCGGGAGCGGCTCCGCCACCTTACGGGAGCCGGCAACTTCTATCTCCATGTCGACCTCGACGGTCTCGATCCGCGCGATGCTCCCGCCGTGAGCTTCCCCGAGCCGGACGGCGCGCGCCTTGACGACGTGCTCGCGACCCTGGGAGCGCTCCCTCCCCCGGCCGCCATGACGTTCTCCGCCCTCAGCTTCGAGCGCGCGGACGCCGAAGAGGCGGAGCGCACGGTCGCCACCTGCCTGCGCCTGGTCGAGACCTTCGCGCGAGTCTGAAAGTCGCCTGAAAAGGAAAAGCGGCCGGGATACGGCCGCTCGGAGAACCGACCTGCGGCGGCCCCGCAGGGCCGCCGCAGTCCGGGGGTGTTGTGGTGTTCAGACCTGGAACTGCTTGAAGAAGTTGTCGCGCAGCTTGGCGTTGAACTCGTGGTCGGTCAGACGGTAGTAGATCGTCTGCGCGTCGCGGCGCGGAGCCACCAGCCCGTAGGCCTTGAGCTTGGCCAGGTGCTGGGACACGGCCGAAACCGACACCCCGAGCATCTCCGCCAGGTCGCACACGCACAGCTCCTTCATGTTCTCGAGCAGGTAGAGGAGCTTGAGCCGGGTGGAATTCCCGGCGAGGTTCATCAGCTCCGCCGCCTCTTCGATGTCCGGCGTCCCCTCGAGGTTCTGCCGGATCTGGGCCATTTCCTTCGATGACATGTTCGGCGCCTCACCTTTCATTTCTTACCTCCATGTTTCATGCAATGCAAACTGCGTACCTTCTTGCACCCTCCGGCGGTGCACCCGCCGGACGGACTACAAGCTCTTGAGACCTTCCTGGACCTCGGTCGATCAGGCTCACACTCTCACAGCGATGTTGAACAATCTCGATTATACTCAGGACCATACCCAAAATCTAGGGGTCGTGGAAACTTTCTGCGGGCTCTTGTCCCGCTTTGGCGCCTCCTCGCACCTTATACGATGCAAACACGGGCATGTGCTCTTTCATTCCTCTCTCAATCAGTGGCCCAGGGACGGGCTCAGACCCGCATCTCTCTTCCCTTCCAGCTCGACAGCCGCCCCCGCCGCCGGTCGCGAGTCCCCAGGGCGAGCACGGCGGCGAGGGCCAGGACGTCCAGCGGATAAAGCAGCCCCCAGGCCGGACGGTGGCTGCCGCCGGAGCGCAGGAGCATCGAGGCTGCGGCGCCGGCACCCCAGAGGAGGGTGGCCTCCACGGCCAGCCCGGCGAGGACGGCCGTCACCAGGGCCGCGACCGGCAGGAGGAGGACGGCGAGGGCCGTCGCCACGGTCCGGGGGCTAGGGCCGAGCAGCCCGCCCAGGTTGCGCCGCCAGCCTCGGAACGCCTCCCTCCAGCCCCGATACATGCGCACCCGCAGCCCCGCGGCCCGCAGGAAGCCGGTGCGGAAGCCGCCGGCCCGCAGGCGCGAGATGGTCGCGACGTCGTCGATGGCCTCGTTGCGCACCGCCTCGAAGCCGCCGCAGGCCTCCCACGCCGCCCGCCGCAGGAGGATGAGCTGGCCGTTGGCCACCGGCGGGCCGGCGCCGGCGGCGGCCCCCTCCCAGTCGGCGAGCAGCGCGTCGAGCAGGGCGAAGACGGGAGGGACCAGCAGGTTCTCGCCGAGACCCCGCACCTCCTGTGTGCCGGCCAGGGAGACGGCGTCGAGGCCCCACTTGGCGGCTGCGGCGTGGGCCCGGGCCAGGAGGTCCGGCGCGTGGCGGGTGTCGGCGTCAGTGGTCAGCAGCCAGGGGGCCGTGGCCCCCTGCGCCCCCGCCCAGAGGGCGTGCACCTTCCCCCGCCAGCCCGGCGGCAGGGGCCCGGCCGCGAGCAGGGCGAGGCGCGGCTCGATGACCGCCCGCGCCGCCACCAACTCACCCGAGCCGTCCGCCGAGCCGTCGTCGATCACCCGCACGCGCGGCGCTGCCGTCTGTCCGAGGAGCGTCTCCACACAGTCGAGGACGTTGTGCCGCTCGTCGCGAATGGGCAGCAGGACGGTCGTCTCGGGGGCGGGGAGGAGCGGACCGGGGAGCTCAGGGGCCTGCCGCCGCCGCTCCTCCGTCCGCAGCGCCAGCCCGAAGAAGCCGGCGCCGAGTAGGAGGGAGGTGGCGAGGACGAGAGACAAGCGCGTCCGTGGCGGCCGGCTAGACGCCGACCCGTGAGCTGAGCTCCCTCTCCACCTCACCGGGCTGGGGGAAGCGTCCCGACTGCTTCTTGGAGAAGATCAGGTCGTTGCCGACGGTAACCTCGAAGACGCCACCGCGACCCTTGATCAACTGCGGTGTGACGCCGAACTGCTTCTCGATCTCGGCCGCCAGACTGGCGGCTCGGGGGTAGTAGTTTCAGGCCGTGCAGTACTCGATGACGACATGGGGCATGGACCTCGCCCTCCTTTCCGCGCCCATTATAGCCGGCGAGGCCAACGTACGCGTCAACGGCTTCGCGAAGCCGATGACGGGCCCAGCTCCGCCTCGTACCAGCACTGCTGCCCGGCCGACTCCTCGACGGCGACGGCGAGGGTCTCCACGGATGAGCCGGCGAGGTGGGGCGCGAGGTCCAGCCAGAGCATGCGCGCCAGCAGCTCGATCGAGGTGTTGGGCAGCGGCAGCACCAGCGTGTCCGCCGCCGGGAAGCGGTACGAGCGCTCGCCGCAGCACACCTCCACAGACTCCCCCCGGCGCGACCACGACAGGCGGGAGCTCTCGCCCGGAATCAGGGTGCGGCTGTCCAGCCGGGCGCAGAGGGCGCGCAGCTCGCGCTTGAAGCGTTCGATGTCCAGCAGCAGCCCCTCGGCGTCCAGGCCGGCGCCCGAGATCTCCACCCGCACCCGGTAGTTGTGGCCGTGGAGCAGCTCGGCGGCGCCATTGGCGAAGAGGGTGAAGTGGGCGGAGGAGAACTTGAAGTCCTCCTTGGCGAGGGCCATGCGATAGCGGGCCATGGCGGCATTCTATGCCGCACCGTAGAATGATGCGGCCCGCGAATCCACCATGGAGGATCCATGACAGCCCAGCACTCCCAGGCGGCCCGCCTGCTCGTCTTCCTGCTCTTCGTCCTGACGGCCCTCCCGGGGGTCGCCGAGCGGGAGCCGTTCGCTCCCGAGGGGACGCCGCTCAGGTACATGCCCGCGAGGCAGTACGACCTCCAGCACCTGAAGCTCGACCTCGCCTTCGACTGGGACGCCAGGAGCGTCGCCGGTACCGCCACCGAGACCCTGACGCCCCTGCTGCCCGGGCTCGACAGCCTGGTCTTCCACGCCGCCGGGCTCGACATCGGCAAGGTGCGGGTCAACGGCGCCGAGCGGCCGTTCAGCCTGGACCCGCAGGCCCAGACCCTCACCGTCAGGCTCGACCGGCCCTACGGCCCGGCGGACCGTATCGAGGCGGCCATCGACTACGCCGCCCGTCCGCAGGCGGGACTTTATTTCGTGGGCCCCGACAAGGCCTATCCGGCCAAGCCCCGCCAGATCTACTCCCAGGGCGAGTCGGACCTCAACCGCTTCTGGTTCCCGGCCTGGGACTCCCCCAACGACCGCACCACCACGGAGGTGGTGGCCACCGTCAAGCCCCCCTTCGAGGTGGTGAGCAACGGCAAGCTCGTCGAAGTGAGGGACCGCCCCGACGGCCGGCGGACCTGGCACTGGAGCATGGACTTCCCCCATGCCACCTACCTCCTCTCGGTGGTCATCGGCGAATTCGCCAAGGTGTCCGACCAGTGGCAGGGGATCCCGGTCGACTACTACGTCCCGAAGGGGCCCAGGGCCGCAGAGGAGGCCCGGCGCTCCTTCGGCATGACGCCCGCCGTCCTCGACTTCTACTCCAAGGTCACCGGCCACCCCTACCCCTATCCCAAGTATGCGCAGGCCACGGTCATCGACTACATGTGGGGGGGCATGGAGAACATCTCCGCCACCACCCAGACCGCCCGTACTCTCCACGATGCCCGGGCCGAGCCCGACTTCACCAGCGAGGGCCTGGTGGCCCATGAGGCCGCCCACCAGTGGTTCGGCGACCTCGTGACCTGCCAGGACTGGTCCAACGCCTGGCTCAACGAGGGCTTCGCCGACTACTTCACCGCCCTCTACGCGGGGAACGCCCACGGCCCGGACGAGCTCCAGGCCCAGTTGGACGAGTACCGCCGTGGCTACCTGCGCGAGGACGCGAACCGCTACCGGCGCCCCATCGTCACCCGGCGCTACGCCGACTCCATCGCCATGTTCGACGGCCACACCTATGCCAAGGGAGCGCTGGTCCTCCACATGGTCCATTTCCTCTTGGGCGACGAGGGGTGGTGGAAGGGGATCCACGCCTACCTGGACCGGTTCGCCGGTCGCACGGTGGTGACGCACGACCTCCAGGAGGCCCTGGAGGACGCCACCGGCGCCTCCCTCGGCCCGCTCTTCGAGCAGTACGTCTACGGCGCCGGCCATCCCGAGCTCAAGGTCCGCTGGAGCTGGCAGCCGGAGACGCGGCAGGTGCACCTGGAGATCCGGCAGACCCAGGAGATTACCGCCGAAACGGGCCTCTTCTCCTTCCCCTTGGAGGTGGCCCTGGTCGGCGAGAAGGAGACGGTCGTGCGGCGTCTGCCCGTGGCGGCCCGGGCGATCCAGGACCTCTATCTACCCAGTGCCAGCGACGAGCGGCCGCGGACAGTGGTGCTCGACCCCAAGGGCTGGATCCTGAAAACGGTGGACTTCGACAAGCCGGCCGCCGAGTGGACGGTCCAGCTCGCCACCGCCACGGAGCTCCCAGCCCGGCTGGAGGCCATCCGTGCCCTGGGCGCCCTGGGCGGAGCCGAGGCCGTGGCGGCTCTCGGCCGCACTCTGCGCGAGGAGCCGTTCCACCTCGCCCGCCAGGAGGCCGCGAAGGCGCTGGGAGCGATCGGCGGCGACGCGGCCCTTGAAGCCCTGCGCCCCGGCCTCGCCGATAAGGACAGCCGGGTGCGGACCGACGCCCTGGAGGCCCTGCAGCACTTCCCCACCCACCCGGAGCTCATCCCGCTGCTGCGCCACGCCCTGGAGCACGAAGAGAGCTACTTCGCCCGGGCGGCGGCGGCCACGGCCCTCGGCGACTTCGAGAGC
Organism: Thermoanaerobaculia bacterium; assembly: GCA_036264085.1. Classification (GTDB taxonomy): domain Bacteria; phylum Acidobacteriota; class Thermoanaerobaculia; order Multivoradales; family UBA5704; genus DATARR01. The sequence continues at coordinate 9,634 of DATARR010000063.1, forward strand.
CGCCGCGAGGAGGTCGCGCCGCTGCTCGTCGCCGCTCTGGAGCAGACCAGCTTCCACGAGGTGGTCCGCGGCTCGGCCATCAGGGCCCTCGGCAAGCTCGATCCCGACCGGGCCTTCGCCCCCGCTCAGCGCCTGTCGGCGTACGGCGCTCCTATCGACAGCCGGCGTTCCGCCCTCAACGCCCTCGCCGACATCGGCAGCAAGAGCTCACGGCGGCGCGAGGAGGTCCGCAAGGTGCTCGTGGGCTATCTCGACGATCCGAGCTACGTGTTCCGGGAGGGCGTCTATGCCGCCATTGCCACCCTGGGGGATGCGGCCGCCATCCCCGCCGTCGAGCGCCGGGGCCGGCTGGAGGTGGACATCCGCCAGCGGCTCCACGCTGAGAAGACCGTCCACGACCTGCAGAAGAAGAAGGCCGCTGCCGGGAAGGAGGAGAAGGCTCTGCGCGAGCGGCTGGAGCAGCTCGAACGGGAGTCGGAGGTGCTGAAGGACCGGGTGCGGGCGTTGGAGGAGACGAAGGGAGGCAAGGGGCCGTAGGACGCTCACTCCCCCTTCAGCACCTTCCCGTCCAGCCACTGCAGCACCACCCGCAGGGCATCCGGCCGGATCTCGTGCCCCATCTCGAACTCGCGGTAGGTGATGTTGACGCCGTACGGGCGTAGCGCCTCGCGCGACTCCCGAGCCCTCTCCACCGCGATCCGGTCGTCCCGCGTGCCGTGGACCACCAGGACCGGGAAACCCTCCTGCTCCGGCAGCTTCGGCAGCGTCTCGGCCAGCTCCGGCGGGAACCAGGTCGAGAGCGCCGCGAGGCCGGCGAAGCGGGAGGGCCCGCGCAGGGCGAGCTCGTAGCCCATCACCCCGCCCTGGCTGAAGCCGGCGAGCACCACCTTCTGCGCATCGATGGGATAGCGCTGCAGGGACTGGTCAACGAATTGCCGCAGCGCGTCCGCCGCGCGCTCGAAAGCCTCGACGTCGACCGGCCCGCCCACGCGGAGGGGGAACCAGCCGTGGCCATACTCGCCGTTGCCGAACGGCACGGCGACGGGACCCTGGGGACAGAGGACGAGGGCGCGTCCCCCGTGGAGCGCGGGGGCGAGCCCCAGGAGGTCATGGGCGCTGGCGCCCCAGCCATGGAGGAGGATGATCGCCGGGAAAGGACCGTCGCCGGCCGGGACGTGAGCGGTGTAGAGCAGGCTCATGCCAAATCTCCTCAATCTAAAATCCAAAATCCCCCGAGACCGGAACCGCCGGTTCGATCGCCCCTAACGGTGGATCTCCCACATAGACCACTTTCTCCAGGAACAATCCGGAAGGGGGAGCCGTCCACTCGGCAGGCAATCCCTTGCCCGACTTCGGAGCTTTCGCGGCGATCAGCTCCTCGAGGGCTCGCCGGTCCAGCTCCCCCGCACCGACCTTGACGAGCGTCCCGACCAGCCGCCGCACCATCTTCCAGAGGAAGTGCGAAGCGGTGACACGGACGAGGATCAGCGCGCCGGCCGTCGCGACCTCGACTTTGTCGACGACGACGATCGTGCTCGGCTGCTCGGACGGCTTCTCGGCGAAGAGACGGAAATCGTGGCGGCCGGCGAAGAAGGCGGCTGCCGAGCCCATCCGCCGGTCGTCCAGCGGGCGCTTCACCCACCAGACCCAGCGCTTGGCCAGCGCCGTGCGGCGGCGCGAGATCTGGTAGAGGTAGGAGCGCGAGACGGCGTCGTGACGGGAGTGGAACCTGTCCGCCGCGGCGGTGAGGGAGAGGACGTGGACGTCCGCCGGCAAGCGGTCGTTGACCTCTCGCCGGAAGGGCTCGGGATCGACGGCGCCCTGGAGCCGCAGGTGGGCCGTCTGCGCCAGGGCGTGCACGCCCGCGTCCGTCCTCCCCGAGCCGCCCAGCTCGCGCACCATCGCTCCGGCCTCCTCCACCGCCCGGCGCAGCTCCCCGGCCACGGAGCGCGCATTCTTCTGCTCCTGCCATCCGTGATACCGGGTGCCTTCGTATTCCAGGGTGAGCCGGTAGGTGGGCATCCGCGGGATTATTGCAGGGATCATCGCAGACCGCCGCCGGCGACGGTGAAAACCTTCGAGAGAGGTGCTAAGATTCCCCTCTCGACAAGACTCATCGGACCCTCTCCGGGTCCAACCTTTATCACTCGACTGGAGGAAAGCCGCGATGAACAAGAAGACGACCGTCCTGCTCCTCACCCTTCTGGCCCTCACCATGCTCGCGCTGCCCTTGGCCGCTGCCGGCACCAAGGGCTCCTGGACCGGCTGGATCACCGACGAGAGCTGCGGCGCCAAGGGTGCCAAGGCCGAGCACAAGGCGTGCGCCGAGAAGTGCATCGCCAAGGGCCAGAAGCTGGTGTTCTACAACAACGCCGACAAGAAGCTCTACTCGCTGGACAACCAGGACGTGGCCAAGGCGAACCTCGGTCACGAGGTGAAGGTCACCGGCGAGGCCGACGGCACCGCCATCAAGGTCGAGGCCATCGCCCCGGCTGCCAAGGCCGGCGCCTAGTACGGGTCGTTCGGTTACCCGCCCGCCCCACCGCGCCTTCGGGGCGGGCCGTCTCTCTCCTCTGTAATCCTTACACCGTCCGCAACACCGACCGCTCCCGCCGGCGAGGCGAGCCGGGCGGCAGGGCTCCGGCGATCCTCTCGGGGCCGCTGTAGACGTTGAAGCGGTCACCGCGGAGGAAGCCCACGAGGGTCATGCCGAAGCGTTCGGCGAGGTCGACGGCGAGGCTGGAGGGGGCGGAGACGGCGCAGACGATGGGCACGCCGGCCACCATGCACTTCTGCAGGATCTCGTAGCTCGACCGGCCGCTCACCATCACCACGTGGCCGGCCAGGGGGAGGAGGCCCTGGAGGAGGGCCCAGCCCATGAGCTTGTCGAGGGCGTTGTGGCGGCCCACGTCCTCGCGGGCGGCGAGGAGGCGGCCCGCGGCGTCGAAGAGGCCCGCGGCGTGGAGGCCGCCGGTGACGTCGAAGAGCCCTTGCGCCTCCCGCAGCTTGACGGGCAGCGTGGCGAGGACCTCGGGCGCCACCTCCGGCCCTGCAGCGACCGGCCCGGAGACCCGCAGCCTGAGCGCCTCCAGCCCCGCCTTGCCGCAGACGCCGCAGGCGCTGGTGGCGAAGAAGTGGCGGTCGAGGCCGGCGAGCTCGGGCGCGGGCACCCCCTCGGCCAGCTCCACCTCCAGGATGTTGTCGCAGGCATCGCCTTCCTTGGGATCGAGGCAGGGGGCCGCGCGCCGCACCTGCTCGCGCGCAGCGATCACCCCCTCGGCGAAGAGGAAGCCGAGGGCCAGCTCGGCGTCCGCGCCCGGCGTGCGCATGGTGACGGCCACAGTCCGACGCCGGCCTTCCTGGACCAGCCGGATCTCCAGCGGCTCCTCGGTCGCCAGATGGTCCGGCCGCTCCTCCACCCCCTCCGGCCCCACCCGCCAGACGCGGGTGCCTGTCTTGCTCGGCTTGGCGGCGCGTGGTCGCATTGGGGCTAGTCTCTCACAGACAGGGTTTGATGGCGCCCCGATCCCCAGGAACGGGCCGCCCACCGCGGCCACACGTCCAGCCCCACCCAGGCGATCACCATATAGATGAGGAACGCCACGGGCGCCCGGTGGACGAGGCCCGGCGCGAGCTTCTCGGGCAGCCAGAGCAGCAGGCCGCCCAGGAGAGCGACGAGGACGATCCCTCCCCCCACGATCACCGCCCGGCCCTTGCCGTCCCGGGGGGGCTCGAAGTCCGGCCTGGCGAGGAGCGAGCCCAGCAACAGGCCGCAGGAGAGCGGGTCGGTCAACACGGCCACCGCCAGCCCGGCCACCATGGCCAGGGGGACCTGGATCCGGCGCTTTAGGGGCCACGCCGGCGGGCCGGACCACCAGCCCGCGGCACCGGCAAAGAGCGCGCCGAGGATGAAGCCGCCCCCCACGTCCTCCGGCAGGTGCACCCCCAGGTAGAGGCGCGACAATCCCACCCCCGCCATCAGGAGCAGCGCCGCCAGCCACAGCAGCGGCCGGCGGTAGCGGAAGGCGAACGCGAGGTAGAAGGTGGCCGCGTTCATGCTGTGGCCGCTGGGAAAGCCAGCGCCGCCACCGGTCCGCCGGTCCACCACGGAGGCGAGCGTCGGATCGGCCACGTAGGGGCGCTGGGTGCCGAAGGCGCCCTTCAGGACGTGGTTGGCGAGGATGGACGCCGCGAAGGTGATCGCCAGCCGCCGGCCGAACCGGGGATCGACCAGCCAGTAGTAGAGGGCGAGGAGGCTCCACAACACCACGCTCGTCCCCAGGCCGGTCAGGACGAGGAAAACGGGGTGGAGCCCGGGGCCGAAGAAGGACTGGATGGCGCGGACCGTGCTCATGAGAGAGGAATAGTGGCTTGGACCGGCATGCATCTTGCGTTCCAACGGCGCGCGGAGGGCCATTCCCATGGCGCGAGCGATCTGGAAAGGGAGCATCAGCTTCGGCCTCGTCAACATCCCGGTGGGTCTCTACTCGGCCGAGACGCGGGACGACATCAGCTTCAAGCTGCTGGACAAGAAAACGATGTCACCCATCCATTACAAGCGGGTGAGCGAGGAGAGCAGTAAGGAGGTCCCCTGGGAAGAGACCGTCCGCGGCTACGAGTTCGAGAAGGGGAAGTACGTCGTGCTCTCTGACGAGGACCTGAAGCGGGCGGCTCCCGAGGCCACGCAGACGATCGACATCGTGAATTTCGTCGACCTCGAGGACATCGACCCCCTCTACTTCGACAAGCCCTACTTCCTCGCCCCCGACGCCAAGGGCGCCAAGGCCTACGCCCTGTTGCGCGAGACCCTGCGCCGGACGGGCAAGGTGGGGATCGCCAAAGTGGTGATCCGCACCCGCCAGTACCTGGCCGCGGTGGTGGCCCGGGGCGAGGCGGAGGTCCTCACCCTGGAGCTGATGCGCTACGCTCACGAGCTGCGCGACCCGTCGGAGCTGGAAGTGCCCCGCGGCAAGGCCGGGGTCTCCGAGAAGGAGCTGGAGATGGCCCAGCGCCTGGTCGAGGGAATGGTGGAGGCCTGGGACCCCGACGAGTACAAGGACGACTACCGGAACGACCTCATGAAGATGATCGAGGAGCGGGTGGAGGCCGGCGAGCTCGAAGGCTCGACCGCGCCCGCTCCCAAGCCGGAAAAAGCCCGCGGCCAGGTGGTGGACTTGATGGCTCTCTTGAAGCGCAGCCTCGACGAGGAGCCCGCCCGGAAGCCGGCCAGGAAGGCCCCGGCCCGGAAGACCGCGGCCAAGCCGGCCCGCAAACCCGCCAGGAAGTCCGCCAAGAAACCGGCGGCCGCCAGAAAACGCCAGCGCAAGAGCGCCTGAGACAGATCGCCATGGCCCTCGAAGAGTACCGCCGCAAGCGCGACTTCAAGGCCACCCCCGAGCCCGCGGGCGAGGCGGCCCCGAAGAAGAGGAAGGCCAAGGGGAAGACGAAGGCCCAGTCCTTCGTCATCCAGAAGCACGCCGCCTCCCGCCTGCACTACGACTTCCGGCTGGAGATGGAGGGGGTGCTGCGGAGCTGGGCAGTGCCCAAGGGGCCGAGCCTCGATCCCGGCGAGAAGCGTCTCGCCGTCCACGTCGAGGACCACCCCCTGGACTACGGCGGCTTCGAGGGGATCATCCCGAAGGGCCAGTACGGCGGCGGCACGGTGCTGCTCTGGGACCGCGGCACCTGGAGCCCCGAAGAAGAGGGCGATCCGGTCGCGGCCTACCGCAAGGGGAAGCTCAAGTTCCGCCTCGACGGCGAGAAGCTCCACGGCGGCTGGACCCTGGTGCGCATGCACGGCCGGCAGGGTGGCGACAACGGCGAGAACTGGCTCCTCATCAAAGAGAACGACGACACGGCCCGGCCCGGCAGCGGCGACGCCATCGTCCAGGAGCGGCCGGAGAGCGTCGAGTCCGGCCAGAGCCTGGAGGAGGTCGCCGCCGATCCCGAGCGGGTGTGGCAGTCGAACCGGGCGGAGAGCGCGGACGATGGCTTCAAGGCCAGGATCGCGGCCAAGGCGACGAAAGCGGCGAAGAAGGTTTCGGGTAGGGGCGGGTCTGGACGGACGGGAGGGGGCTCGACCCGCCCTGTGGAGGCTCTCGATCCCTCGACCCTCCCCGGCGCGCGCAAGGCGAAGATGCCGGCGGTGATCGAGCCCGAGCTCGCCACCCTGGTGGACGCGGTGCCGCAGGGCGAGGAGTGGATCCACGAGATCAAGTACGACGGCTACCGCGCCCTCTGCCATCTGAAGGACGGCGAGGCGCGGCTCATCACCCGCTCCGGCAAGGACTGGACGGACCACTTCGCGCCCGTGGCCCGGGAGGCGGCGACGCTCCCCGCCCGCGAAGCGGTGCTCGACGGCGAGGTGGTCGTTCTCGAAGCGGACGGCACCAGCAGCTTCCAGGCGCTCCAGAACGCCCTCTCGGAGAACCGCGGCAAGGACCTCGTCTACTTCGCCTTCGACCTCCTCCATTTGGACGGCTACGACCTGCGCCCCGCTCCTCTCGCGGCGCGCAAGGAGGCGCTCGGCGCTCTCCTCTCCGGCCGCGTGGGTGCCGTGCGCTTCGGCGACCACATCCTCGGCGGCGGCGAGGGCTTCTACCGCCAGGCCTGCGACTTCGCCCTGGAGGGGATCGTCTGCAAGCGGGCCGACCTCCCCTACCGCGCCGGCCGCAGCAAGGACTGGCTGAAGGTGAAGTGCCTGAAGCGCCAGGAGTTCGTGATCGTGGGCTTCACCGACCCGGAAGGCTCCCGCGTGGGCCTCGGCGCCCTGCTGCTCGCGGTTTACGAAGGCAGGGAGCTGGTCTTCGCCGGCAAGGTGGGCACCGGCTTCACCGACCGCATCCTCCTCGATCTGCGCCGGCGGCTGGACAAGATCGTCGTGGACAAGCCGGCCTTCAAGAACGCTCCGCGCGGGGCCGAGGCGCGGCGCAGCCACTGGGTGAAGCCGCAGCTCGTGGGCGAGGTGGCCTTCACCGAGTGGACGCGCGAGGGCATCCTGCGCCATCCTACGTTCCAGGGGCTGCGCGAGGACAAGAAGCCGGCCGAGGTCGTGCGCGAGCGCCCCCAGGAGCTGCCGCCGGCAGCCGCGGCGCAAAAATCGGTGAAAAGCCCGGCGGCGAGAAAGAAGGTCAGCGCCGTGAAAGCGAAGAAGGGTCCCAAGCCTCCCGTCCGGCCCGCGCCCGAGGAGGCCGAGGTGCCTCCCCAGGGGCGGAGCCGCAAGAAAGAGGTATTGATCGCCGGGGTCCGCTTCTCCAATCCCGAGAAGGTTCTCTACCCCGGGCAGGGGGTGACCAAGCGCGACCTCGCCGTCTACTACAGCCGGATCGCGGACTGGATACTCCCCCACGTCTCCAATCGTCCCCTCACCCTGGTGCGCTGTCCCGAGGGGCAGGCCAAACAGTGCTTCTATCAGAAGCACGTCAACGAGCAGTTCCCGGAGTCGGTCTACCGGGTGGACGTCGAGGAGAGCGGCAAAACCCAGCCCTACGGCGCCGTGGACTCGCTCGACGGCCTCCTCGCCCTGGTGCAGATGGGCGTGCTCGAGCTCCACGTCTGGGGCTCCCACCGCGACAGGATCGAGCAGCCCGACTACGTGGTCTTCGACTTCGACCCGGACGAGGGGCTCGCCTGGGAGCGGGTGGTCGAAGGGGCGATCACCGTGCGCGACTTCCTGGCGGACCTCGGCCTGCGGACCTTCCTCAAGACCACGGGCGGCAAGGGTCTCCACGTCGTGCTCCCCCTCACCCGCCGCGCCGAGTGGACCTGGGACGAGGTCAAGGCCTTCACCAAGGCCGTGACCGAAACCGTCGTGGCCGCCGAGCCGGCGAAGTACACCTCCAAGCTCCCCAAGGTCGATCGCAAAGGGAAGGTCTTCATCGACTATCTGCGCAACGGCCGCGGTGCCACCTCCATCGCCCCCTTCTCCACCCGCGCCCGGCCCGGCGCGCCGGTCTCCGCCCCCCTCTTCTGGGAGGAGCTGGAGAGCGGCGTCAAGGCCAACACCTGGACCGTGCAGAACCTTCCCGACCGCCTCGCAGCCCTTCCCGCCGACCCCTGGGAGGACTTCGGCAAGGTCCGCCAGTCGATCACGGCAGCCATGAAGAAGGCCGTGGGGATGAAGTAGGACGACCCATGAAGTCTATATATCGAATCCGACCCTGGGTCCTGGCGGCCCTGGCGGCAATCACCGCTTTCGCCCTGATGGCCGGTTGTGCCCGGAAGCCCGGGCAGCACCAGCGCGAGCCCCTGCCCCCCCAGGTGAGCCAGCTCCTGCGCGAGACGGTGCAGAATCGGGCTCTCCCCGCGGCTTTCAAAGACCAGAAGGAGCTGCAGCGGGCGTGGCAGGACCTCCGGAGCTTCTACGACAAGCGCGGCTACCGGCCCGCGTGGTCCGACGACCGGGGCCCGCGACCCCAGGCCATGGAGCTGATCCGGGCCATCCCGCCGCTCGCCGCCGACGGGCTCGACCTCCGGCGCTACCCGGCGGAGCGCCTCGCAGCCCTGGTCAAGGAGGTGCGGGAGGCGAAGTCCCTCGACGACCCCCAGGCCCAGCGCCGGCTGGTGGACCTCGACGTGGAGCTCACCTACACCTGCCTCGCGCTGGCGGCCCACCTGGCCACCGGTCGCCTGCAGCCCGAGACGCTGCGCGTCGACTGGTACACCAAGCGGCGCAACGTCGACATCGAGTCCCGGCTGGACCAGGCGCTGACCGCGGACAGCCCGGGGGAGATCGTGAAGATCCTCCGGAGCCTCACCCCGCCTTATGCCGGCTACCAGCGCCTGGTCCAGGCCCTGACCGGCTACCGGGGGATCGCCGCCCGCGGCGGCTGGGGCGAGGTGCCCCCCGGGCCCGTCCTCAAGAACGGCGACCGCGGCCCCAGGGTGGCGGCCCTGCGCTCCCGCCTCGCCGCCTCGGGCGACCTCGCGGCTCCGGCGCCAGGAGCGCCGGCCGCCGATTCCTACGACGACGCCGTCGCGGCCGGCGTCTCCCACTTCCAGCGCCGCCACGGCCTGGAGGCGGCGGGCCGGGTGGACGCGGACACCCTGGCGGCGCTCAACGTCCCCGTCGCGGAGCGCATCGGCCAGCTCCAGGTCAACCTGGAGCGCTGGCGGTGGATGCCGGCCTCCCTGGGTGACCGCTACGTCCTGGTCAACGTCCCCGAGTTCCGCCTCGACGTGGTGGACGGCGGCCAGACCCCGCTGTCGATGCGGGTGATCGTGGGCAAGACCCAGAGCCGCACCCCGGCCTTCAGCGACAAGATGACCTTCATCGAGCTGAACCCCTCCTGGAGCCTGCCGGACGACATCGTCGCCAAAGAAGTTGCGCCCAAGCTGGCCAGGAACCCCGGCTACCTGCGGAGCCACGACATGGAGGTGGTCAAGCGCTCCGGCGGCAAGGAGGAGGTGGTGGACGCCTCCGAGGTGGACCTCTCCCGCCTCGGCCACGGCTCGCCGTACCACCTGCGCGAGAGGTCCGGAGAGGAGAACCCTCTGGGGAAGATCAAGTTCATGTTCCCGAATGAGTTCGACGTCTATCTTCACGACACGCCGTCCCATCACCTCTTCGCCAAGACCGAGCGCGACTTCAGCCACGGCTGCATTCGCCTGGAGAAACCTCTCGACCTCGCGGCCTATCTCCTGAAGGACGACCCCAAATGGACGCCCGAAGCGATCCAGGAGGCGATCGACTCGGGCGAGCACCGGACCGTCTCGGTTCCCCGGCCGCTGCCCGTCCACATCCTCTACTGGACGGCCTGGGCGGACGCCGACGGCACGGTCGAATTTCGCAAGGACATCTACGGCCACGACGCCGAGCTCGAGCAGGCGCTGGCCCAGGAGCCGCCCGTGTGGGTGGAGCCGGGGACGATGCGGAAGGACGTGCGGGCGGCGAAGTAGAGGCCCTAATCCTGCCCTAATCCCGCACCGGCTCTGGCCGCCCCCCGCCCCCAGGGCTGCGCGAATCCACCCAGCTCTTCACTAGAGTGGCGAGAAGGATCACGCCGCCGCCGGCGAGCGACCCCGCCCCCGGCCGCTCGCCGTGGACCAGCCAGGCCCAGATGGGGTTGAGCACGGGCTCCAGCAGGAGGAGCAGCGACGCCTCGAAGGCCCGCACCTTCTCCAGCCCCCGCAGGAGGAAGAGGTAGGCGATGGCGATCTGGAACACGCCCAGGTAGCTGAGGATCGCCCAGTCCATGGGCTGGCTGGAGACCACCGGCAGGGCCAGGGGGAGGCAACCCAGGGCGGCGAAGAGGTTGCCCCAGAACGCCGCGGCCGGACCCCACGACCCCCCCGTTTCGCCCGCCCGGCGTCCCAGGTCCCGCAGGCCCATGATGGTGAGCGCCCAGGTGACCCCAGAGACCAGGGACAGGAGGTTGCCCAGCAGCGGATTGGGCGCCGTGGCCGAGACCGGATCGAGCCCCACGAAGACGAGGCCCAGCCCGAGCGCCAGGACCACCATGTAGAGGACGTCCCGCGCCCGCACCGGCTCCTTGAGCAGCCAGGGGGAGAGGAGCAGCACGTAGAGGGGGGCCGTCGACTGGAGGTAGATCGCCCCCGCCGCCGTGGTGAGCTTGTTGGCGAGGACGAAGAGGATCAGGGTACCGGAGTAGGCCAGCCCCACCCCCAGCACCCGCAGGGTCGGCCGGCGCCGCACCTCCCGCAGCAGGGCGAACAGGGCGAGCGCCGCGATGGCCGACCGGAAACATGCCACCTGCCACCCTGCCAGGTGCACCGCCTTGATCGCCGCCCCGCCCGACGAGAACAGCGCCGCCGCCGCCAGCACCCTGAGGCGCGCGGAGAGGGAGGTGGACTCGGGGCGGAGGGGCATGGTGACGGGGGATCTTATCCTTCTCTGGGGGGTGCGCCTTGCCCTCGTCACACTCCTGAGCTAGCCTGTCCGTTGGACCAGGGAAAGGACCCGATCGTCGAGATGCCCGAGCCGCTGCGCAAAATCTTCGTCCTCGACACCTCCGTCGTGCTGTACGACTTCAACGCCCTCCAGAACTTCCAGGAGCACGACGTCGCGATCCCCATCACCGTGCTGGAGGAGTTGGACCAGTTCAAGAAGGGGAACTCGGTCCTCAACCTCCAGGCCCGCGAGTTCATCCGCCAGCTCGACAAGCTGTCGAGCCACAACATGCTCCACGAGTGGATCCCCCTCGATGGCCCCGCCCGCGGCAAGTTCCGGGTGGTCACGGACGCCGGCGCGGGCCTCGACGCCGGCGAGGTCTTCGGCTCCAGGAAGGCCGACCACCGCATCCTCAACGCCGCGCTCACCCTCACCCAGATCCATCCGGACCGCCGGATCATCCTGGTCAGCAAGGACGTCAACCTCCGCCTCAAGGCGCGCGCCCTCAACCTCCCGGCCGAAGACTACGAGACGGTCAAGATCAAGGACCTCGACCACCTCCCCAAGGGCAAGAACGAGGTCGAGATCGCCGACGGCGCCACCATCGACCGCCTCTACCAGGACGAGTGGCTGCCGGTCGAGGCGGTGCTGAACAGCCGGCCGCCGGGCAATCAATACTTCATCCTGCGCAGCGGCTCGAAGTCGGCCCTGGCCTACTACAACCCCCGCACCGACCGCATCGAGCGGGTGGTCAAGCCCATCGCCTACGGCATCTCGCCGCGCAACGCCGAGCAGACCTTCGCCCTGCACGCCGTGCTCAACCTCGACGTGCCGCTGGTCAGCCTCTCCGGCGCCGCCGGCACCGGCAAGACCCTGCTGGCGCTCGCCGGCTCGCTGGAGCAGCGGCGGCATTTCCGGCAGATCTATCTCGCCCGGCCCATCGTCCCCCTCTCCAACCGTGACATCGGCTTCCTGCCGGGGGACGTCAACTCCAAGATCAACCCCTTCATGCAGCCGCTGTGGGACAACCTGGGAATCATCAAGAACCAGTTCGACGAGAAGGAGCGGGAGTACAGGAAGGTGGACGAGATGGTGGAGACCGAGAAGCTCCACATCGTCCCCCTGGCCTACATCCGCGGACGCAGCCTGTCGAACGTCATCTTCATCGTCGACGAGGCCCAGAACCTCACGCCCCACGAGGTGAAGACCATCATCACCCGCGCCGGCGAGCGCACCAAGATCGTCCTCACCGGCGACATCTTCCAGATCGACACCCCCTACCTCGACGCCCACAGCAACGGCCTCTCCTACCTGATCGACCGTCTCCGCGGCAACCCGCTCTACGCCCACGTCAACCTGGAGAAGGGCGAGCGGTCCGCGCTGGCGAACCTGGCGAGCACGATGCTGTAGGGGACGGGCCCCGGCGGCTCGGGGTCAGACGTGGTTGAGCAGCATCAGCTCGTGGGGATGGGGCTCGAGGTACACCTGATCGCGGAGGTACTCGACCCCCTGTCGCCGCACATGGTGGCGGATCAGGGTCAGGGGGACGACGAGGGGCACCAGGCCCAGCCGGTAGCGCTCGATCGTCTCCACCAGCTCGGAGCGGTCGTCGCGGTCGAGCCCGTCCGAGACGAACCCCAGGAGGTGATGGAGGACGTTGGCGTGGCCGCGGCGCGAGGCGGGCCGGCTCAGGGTCGCGGTCAGCCCCGCCAGGTAGCCGTCCGCCAGCTCGCGCACGGGGTCGCTCCGGCCAGCGTCGCCCAGCAGCTTTCCCAGCCGGCGCATGGCGGACTGATTGCGGGCCATCAGGACGAGCTTGTGGCGCTCGTGATAGCGCATCAGGGCGGCCCGGGTCCAGCCCTCCCTCTCGCCCTCCTGCCAGCGGTGGTGGGCGAAGACGCGGGTGACGAAGCTCTCGCGCAGCCGCGGATCGTTGAGCCGCCCCTCCTCCTCGACCGGCAGGTGCGGCAGGCGGGCGAGGAGCGCCTGGGCGAAGACCCCGCGGCCGTCCTTCGCCGGCGCGCCGGCGCCCCCCGCGGGAGGATAGACCTTGACCCGCTCCATGCCGCAGGACGGCGAATCCTTCTTGAGGACGTAGCCGTCAAGCTCCAGCCCGGCCAGGGCCTCCACCCGGGCGCGGGAGAATTCGCCCATGGCGTCCGTGAGGTCCTCCCCGGTGCTCGGCATCCGCAGCCGCACGCCGCCGCCGATCCGCTCCAGACGAATGGCCGGCCGCGGCGTGCCCATCCCCAGCTCCACCTCCGGGCAGACCGGCACCCACTCCACGAACTGGCCGAAGGTGTCCACGAGGAAGTCGTCGCGCTTGTGGCCACCGTTGTAGCGCACCTCCTGGCCAAGGAGGCAGGCGGAGATGCCGATCCGCACCTTGGGCAGAGCGGCGTCGCGCGGTTCGATCTCGGAATCCTCTGGATACATCCAGACCAAGATACTCTGGAAAGATCGGAGTTGTCCTCGTCGTCCTTGATGTCCTTGCTGTCCGTGCTTTGGCTCCCCAAACGGGCCGGCGCCGGGGAATTCCCCTCTCCCCGCCGCGTTTACACTCTCGGTCCTTCCGGGAGAGGACGCCGTGCCCGATTCAGCCGACCGCGACGAACGCATCCGCCAGGCCCTTCAGCTCCTGATCGACGAGGTCCGGGAACGGATCGACCGCCATCCCCTGGGCCACCTGGTGGCCGGCCGGGGCGAGCGGATCGACCTGCGCCTCTCCCTCCCCACGGCCCTGCGCGACGGCCAGATCGCCAAGGCCGGCCAGGACGCCGCGGAGTCGCTCCACGCCGCGGTCCAGGCCCTCCTTCATCACAGCGCCGTGTTCATGCCCGGGCGCGTCCTCTGCCTGCGCTGCCAGACGGCGGCCTGCGAGCACGCGGCGCCCACTGACAGCCGGCAGGTCTTCGCCGGCTGGGGCAAGACCGGCCTCCCCCGCTTCGTCGACTTCGGCCAGTGGTTGCTGGCGCGGCGCGATCCGCGGGTGGACCTCCTCTACCGCGACCCGCCCCAGCTCCTCACCGTAGTGGTGCCCGAAGCGGAGCTGGCCGGCGACCTCATCCCCGTCTTCGGCCAGCGGGAGGACAGCTACCGCATCCACGCCCAAGTGGCGGCGGGCTGGTACCAGGCGCCCGATCCCTCCGGTGTCGCCGGCTGGCGGCGGCCGCTCGCCGTCTCGCTGCAGGTGATCTCCACCCGGGCGCGCCGGCACCACCGCCGCTTCGGCGTCAACGTGGTGGGGATCGGCCCGGGGAGCGAGCCGCTGGAGAACCTCTTCGACAAGCTCGGCGAGGTCCCCTGGGGCGACGCCGTGCGCTGGGCCCAGGGGGTGCTGCTGGGGATCGAGGGGCAGCTCGAGAGAGCTCCCCGCACACCTCCCGAGGTGGTGGACAAGCGGATCGAGGGGCTCGTCCAGGCCGTGGCCCGGCGCCTGGAGAAGGGGTGGCGGGGCAAAGAGCGCCGCACCCGTCACGGCCAGCAGCGCCACAGCGAGGGGGATCGCCCCACCCGCATGGCCCTCGCCGACTTCGCCCGCGCAACGCCCGAGAACCTCCTCTTCGACACCCGGCGCGAGACCCTGGTGGTGGTGGGCGACCGCGGCCGGGCCCACGTCTTCAGCCTCGCGGGCAAGCTCGTGACCTCCGTGCGCTACAACCCCGCCGTCATCGAGAAGCGCCGCCAGAACGGCCTCTGGCGCCCCGCCGCCGTCGAGGAGGTGCGGACCGTTCGCGAGCGGCTGGAGGCCGCCGGACCGGCGTAGCTCTCTCTTGGTGAGCGTCACCCGCCAGCAGCGGATAGGGGTCCCGCGCCTCGCCGCCCACATAGATACCGTAGTGGAGATGGGTGGGCGTCCCCTTGGCGTTGCCCGAGTCCCCCACGTAGCCCAGCACCGTCCCCACCTCCACCCAGTCCCCGACCGCCGGCGTCTCCCATGCGTCCAAGTGGGCGTAGTAGTGGCGCCAGCCCGCGGGGCCGAAGACGGTCACCGTCCTGCCGCCCAGCCGGTTCCACCCCTTGCTCACCACCACCCCCTGCGTCGTGGCGTGGATGGGCGTCCGGCGCAGCGCGAAAATGTCGATCCCCTCGTGCCGGCGCCCCTCGGAGCGCGCGGCGCCCCAGGTGTCCGTCAGCTCCGAGGGCACCACCCCCTCGACGGGGACGGGCAGGGAGGAGGGCGGCGGCTGGCGATACAGCTTCACCACCCGGACGAGATTCTTCAGATAGGGATAGGACCAGATCAGAAAGAGGAGCAGCAGGGCCAGCCCCAGCAGCCGGAGGACGACCTTGCGCCAGCTCATAGGAGGACGGAAGTTGCCGGCTGACCTCGGCTCGCCATGGGCCCATTCTAAGACGTGAAGCCCCCAGGCTGTAGAATGCGCCCCCATGCCGCGCCTGACGCTCTTCGCCCTCCTCTTCCTCGCCGCCTCGGCCCCCCCTTATCCGGGCCAGGCCTGGCCGACGCCAACGGGGGAGGTCTGGGTGGAGAGGGTGAGCGCCGGGGCCGGCAAACCGCACGAGGGGGTCGGCCGCGGGGTGATCGCGGCGCCGCCGGAGCGGGTCTTCCGGGCGCTCACCGACTATGCTCACTGGCAGGAGTTCATGCCCTTCCTGAAGCGGTCCGATGCGCGGCCGCAGGCGGACGGCTCGGTGCTGAGCCGGCACGTGATGGCCCTCCCCTCCCCGCTCGGCGAGCGCCGGTACCAGGTCCGCTTCACCCAGGGCACCGAGGCGGGCCCGGAAGGGAAGATCTGGTGGATCCGCTGGGCCTACGTCGAGGGCTCGGGCAACGTCGCCGGCCACCACGGCTCGTGGCGGCTGACGTCTCTGGGCCCGGACCGCACCCTGGCCGTCTGCCGCCTCTTCACCGACCCGGGCGGCCTCACCCCGCACTGGGCTGTCGACCGCGGCACGGAGTCGACGCTGCCGTGGATCTTCCACGGCCTGCGCCAGCACGTGCACCGTTCGCGATACGACGGTCTCTAGGGTACAATCAGCAGGTCCCATGGAAACCTCTTTGGCGCCAGTGGCGCGGCAGGGCCCTATGAACCAACAGAGCAGGAAGGACGTCCTCGAGCTCGAGGCCCATCTGGGCAACGAGCTCCACCGCCGCTCCACCGAGCTGACCCGCGCCTGGCTCGACCGGCTGATCGCGCGGCTGGACGTGCATCCGCGCCGCATCTTCCCCACGGACGCCCTGCTCAACCACATCCCCGAGGTGCTGCGGGCCATCTCCGACTATCTCTGCTCCGACGGCGCCCTGGAGCACGAGGAGATGCTGCACACCGAGTTCGGCAAGATGGCCCGGCTGCGGCGCGAGCAGGGCTACGACATCGACGAGATCCTGGCCGAGTTCGAGATCCTGGGCGAGATCCTCTACAACGCCCTGCGGGAGGAGGCGCGGCGGTTCGGGCGCAAAGTGGCCCCGGACTATGCCATCGAGGTGGCCGAGCGCCTCTACCGCTCGCTGACGGCGATCACCACCATCACGGCCACGACTTTTCGTGAAGAGGGATTCCGGGACCGCCGGGAGCGGGCGCGGCTGCTGGGCGGCTTCGGCCGCGAGCTTGCGCACGAGCTGCGCAACCGCCTGAGCACGGCCGAGGCGGCCCTCCACCTGCTGGAGGCGAACGGCGTCGACCCGGCCACCCGCGAGCGGACGCTGCGCACCCTGCGCAACACCCTGCGGCGCATCAAGGGGGTGGCGGACGACGTCCACTCCCTCGCCATCGCCCAGGGGAGCGAGGAGGGGGCGCAGGGGAGACGGCTGTCGCTGCGGACCCTACTCGAAGAGGCGGTGGAAGAGCTGCGGGGGATCGCGAATGAGAAAGCGGTCCGCATCGAGGTGCAGGAGCCGATCCCCGACGTGCAGGTGGACGCCATCCGGGTCGAGCTGGCGCTGATCAACCTGGTGGGCAACGCAGTCAAGTACTCCGATCCCGCGGAGGAGGACCGCTGGGTGCGCATCGCCGTGCAGCGGGACGAGGAGGGTTACTGGCGCATCTCCGTCTCGGACAATGGCATGGGCATCCCGGACGACATGCAGGAGCTGGTCTTCGAGCAGTTCGTCCGCGCCCACCCCGCCATCGCCGACGGCACCGGCTTAGGGTTAGCCATCGCCCGCTCCGCCGTCGAGCAGATGGGGGGCAGGATCTGGCTCGAAAGCGAGCCCGGCATCGGCACCACCTTCCACTTCACCGTCGTGGACCCGCCGGCGGCGCGGGAGGATTAGGACGGGCATACCGTCCCACAGGAGGTCGAGACCATGAGCGAAGAGCTGAAGAGTTTTCTTCAGAGCCTGCGCACGAAACCCGAGCTACTGGAGGAGCTCCGGTCCCGGCTTCAGGACCCGGATGCCGCGATCCAGTGGGCTCGCGAGCAGGGATGTCACCTGACGCCGGACGACATCACCGAGCTCCGAGGTGATCAGGAGCTCTCCGACGACGAGCTCGACAAGGTAGCCGGCGGCGACACCGCATGGCCGCCACCGCCGCCACCCCCGGGTCCCTAAGCTCCCGATGACACCCGTCCCATCCCCGGCTTATGGGGACTGGCTGCGGGTGGCGCGGCGGCATCTGACCCGGCCTCTTTGCAGCCCCCAGGCCCTGGATCGCCTGCTCGCGGCCAGCGCTCATCTCCCGGGAGATTGCCAGGGAGCCATCGAAGTCCATCTGGGAGCGGATGGCGGCGCCGTCGACCTGTCGGTCCGCGTCGAGGAGATCGGACAGGCCCGGCAGATGGCGGAGCGGTCTCTGCCCACCCATCTGCGGAGCTTCCTGTTGCGGTGGTCCGAGGCAGAGGGCCCGTTCTCCAGCATTCCCTGCGTCTGGCTGGAGTTTGATTTGGACGGTCCAGGGGAAGGCTTGCCCACTCCCTCGGTCTGCGCCCGGCTGCCGCGGGACGCCGACTTGGACGGGATCGTCGAGTCCCTGCTGCCCTCTCTGCACGGCCGTCCCCTGAGCGAGGCCCAGAGCCGGCTGGTGCGGCGATGCCACGGCGAGATCCCCGAGGAGAGCTGCCTCCTCTACGTCTTCAGCCTGCTCTCCCGGCCGGGGAGCCCGGTACGGATGGAGATCTTCGGGCTCGATCCGGCCGGCGCCCTGGCCTACCTGCATCGCGTGGCCCCCCATGCCGCTCCTCCGCTGACCGAGATCGCGCCCCTTTTCGAGGGGATCGACCGGCCCCACCTCTCTTTCGACCTCGGCACGGAGATCCTGCCGCGGGTCGGCCTGGAAGGCTCCTTCGCCCGCCAGCGCGAGCCCCGCTGGGCGGATCTCTTCGCGCGTCTCGTGGCCCGCGGCCTCTGCACGACCGCGGAGCGGGACGCCATCCTGGCCTGGCCGGGGTACGACACCTTCTGGACGGCGACGGCGGACTGGCCCCTGGAGCGGGCCGGTATCGGCGGAATGAGTGGCTTCTGCGTGCGAGCCTTGAGCCACGTCAAAGTGGTGGCACAGCCGGGCCGGCCGCCGGAGGCGAAGGTCTATCTGCTGGCCTCTTATCGGGCCGCAGCCAGCTCGCCGGCGAGACGGTCGGTCCGCTCCACGTAGACCGGCACCCCCAGCTCCGCGAACATCCGGCGGGCTTCGCCGAGCTGCCCCGCCGCCGTCTCCGACCCGGCGCCGGCCAGCAGCGCCAGATCGAGCCGGGTGCGGGCCACCTCGAAGGGAGCCTCCAGGGCGCGGAAGCTCTCCAGCGCCTCCCGGAGCCACTTCTCCGCCTCCTCCCGGTCGCCGGCCGCGCGGGCGACGCGGCCGAGCGTTCTCTGGGCGATCCCGAGGCCGTAGGGAAAGTTGGAGCTCTCGCTCGCCGAGAGGGCTTCCAGGGCCGTCTCTCTGGCTCTTTGGGCAGGAAGTCCCGAAAGGAGCCGGGCTTCGGCGAGGAAGGCCGAGAACCATCCGTAGAGCTGCAACATGCCAGCCTGCCTCAGTTGCTCGACCGAGCCCTCCAGCGCTTCGATGGCCCGCGGCAAGTCGCGCTTTTCCAGATAGGCGTAACCGAGAAAGCCCTGAGCCGCAGCGGTATTGAGAGGGTCGCGGGCTCGCTGGAGACCGCCCTTGCACTCCTCGATCCCCAGATCCCAATCTCCCAGGGAGGCGTGGAAGTAGCCCGTGCTCCAGGAGGGATCGAGGCGGGGGTCCTGCAGAGCCTCCCAAATCTCATGGGCGCAGGCCATCATCTCCAGAGCGTCCTCAAACTGTCCGAGCACGTAGTGGTGAAACCCCGCGACCCAGTAGGCCTGCCCCTGCCACCAGCGGTCCGCACTCCTTTTCAGCAGGGCAACCGCCTGCCGGCCGTGCTGGATCCCCTCCGAGAACCGGCCCGACCAGAAGGCGTCCCGGCCAAGCACGTACCAGGCCTGGCCCTCCGTCAGGGTATCCCCCGCTTCCCGCGCCGCCGAGATAGCGCGCTGAGCGTTGCTTTCGGCTTCGATCTGGTCTCCCAGATAGCTGTAGGTGTGAGCCAGCCAGAAGTGATAGCGACCCGCGAGCGCAGGGTCTCCCAAGCGATCCATGGCGCCCTGATGGGCGAAAAGGACCTCCAGCGTCTCGGAGAAGCAGGCCAGAGGGAGGAGCGAGCTCGCGAGCTGGTCGATCAGCTCCAGCGAGCGGCGGTCGCGCTCCGAATCCGGGAGCCGCTCGGCGTGCGAGAGCGCTTCCCTCAGAGCCTTCGCAGCCTCGGCGTGGGCATAGCCGCGAGCGGCCTTCTCCGCAAGCAGGGCCAGGTACGAGACCGCCTTCTCGGGGATGCCAGCCTCCGAGTAGTGGTAGGCGAGGCGGTCGTAAACATCCTCCAGACGCCCGGCGAAAAGGGACTCGAAAGCCTGCCCGGCCGCCCCATGCAGGGTCCGCCGGCGGCCCGTCAGCAAAGTCTGATAGACCGCCTCCTGAGTCAAGGCGTGCTTGAACAGGTACCGGGGCTCCTCGGCCGTGGGCTCCTCGTAGAGGAACTCCCAGCGCTTGAGGTCCGACAGCAGGGCCGTCAGGTCACCTGTCTGCTCCCAGACCGGCGCCAGGAGATTCAAAGGGAATTCCCGACCCAGCACGGACGCCGTCTGAAGGAGCCGCTTGTGCTCGTCCGGCAGCCGGTCGATGCGGGCCATGAGCACGCCCTGGATCGTGTCGGGGACCGAGACGCCCGGATGCTCGAGCAGCGAACGCGCCAACTCCTCCAGGAAGAAGGGATTCCCCTCCGCCTTGCCGCGCACCTCGGCCACCAGCTTCTCCGGCAGCTCGGCGCGGCGGAGCACAGCGCGGACGACCGCCTCGCTCTCCGCGTCCGTCAGCCGGGAGAGAGGGATCTGGGTGGCATTCGACTTCTCGATCCAGGGCGACCGATAGCCGGAGCGATAGGTGGCGATGAGCAGCACGTGAGCGGCGAACAGCCCTTCCACCAGCAGGGAGAGGAACTCCTCCGAGGTGCGATCCACCCAGTGGAGGTCTTCGATCTCCAGCACCACCAGCCGGTGGCGCGACTCGTTGAGGATCATCTGCCGCAGCAGCCGGAAGGTCCGGGTCTGCAACGCCTGGGGGCTGAGCTCGGCGATTACCTCCGTGCCCTCCCGGACGCCGAGCAGATGAAGGAGACAGGGCAGAGCCTCCGCCACCTCCATCTCGGCCCGGCGTAGGCCAGCCACGACCTTGGCAGTCACCGCAGCGGCATCGTCCGACTCGCCGATCTCCCAGGCGTTGCGGAGCATGTAGAGGATGGGCACGTAGGGCACACCGCTGGTGTAGGAGAGACACCGCCCGGCGAGGCGGAGGACGGGACGGTCCCACAGCCGGCGCCGGAATTCATAGATCAGACGGGACTTGCCCGAGCCGGCCTCGGCCGCGATGCCCACCACCTGCCCCTCCCCCGCCGCCGCCCGCTCCCGCAGCTCCTCCAGGATCGCCATCTCCCGCCGGCGACCGACGAACGGCGACCGGGCCGTGCTGCCGAGGACGGCGTCCTCGGATTGCAGGAGGCCCACGCCCAGCAGCCGGAACGCCCGGACCGGCGCCTCCTTGCCCTTGACCTGGAGCGGCGGCATCGGCTCCAGCCGGGCGGAGCCCTGGAGGAAGCGGCTCGTGTCCTCGCTCACCAGGATGGCTCCGGGCGCGGCGAGCTGCTGGAGCCGGGCGGCGAGGTTCGTCGTATCGCCGATGGCCGTGTAATCCCGGCGGAGCTGGTCGCCGATACCGCCCACCACGACCCAGCCGGTGTTGATCCCCATGCGGAACCGGAGCTCCACGCCGCCGCGCTCCCCCAGCTCGGCATGGTGCTCCGCGAGCAGCTTCTGGAGACCGAGAGCCGCCAGCGCCGCCCGGCGGGCGTGGTCCTCATGAGCGATCGGGGCCCCGAACAACGCCATGAAGCCGTCCCCGAGGAATTGGTTGATGGTCCCCTCGTAGCGGTGGACCTCCGAGAGAGCCAGCTCGAAGAACCGGTTGAGCAGCAGATGCATCGTCTCCGGCCCCAGCCGCTCGGCCAGCGAAGTTGAGCCCACGAGATCGCAGAACAGGACGGTGACCTGCTTGCGCTCGCCCTCCAAGGCGGACTTGGACTGGAGGACCTGCGCGGCGAGGTGGGGCGGCGTGTAGCTACGCGCCGAGAGAGCGGGCGGGGAAGCCTCCGCGGGAGGAGGCGGCGGCAGCGCCTCTGTCTTGGACGCCCCAAGCGGGGACCCGCACTCGCCGCAGAACTTGAAGCCGGGCGGGTTCTCAGTGCCGCACTGGGGGCAGAGCGCCGCGAGCTTGGCGCCGCACTCTCCGCAGAACTTCATGCCTGCGGGATTCTCGAACTGGCACTTTGAGCACTTCATGGGGTACCCCACCTCAGTTTACACCCCTCGACCCACCGGCCCGCCTCCTCCCCCCGCGGGGAGATGCGATCTCCCCAGGAGGCGGGCCTCCTTCAGACGGGACGGCGGCGTCCTTGGACTCGGCGGCCACCGTCCCTTCTCAGTTGTCAAAGAGCCTGCGGTCCCGGCCGGCGAAGTCTCGTCGCCGGACTTTGACTACGGGACAGAGATTCATACGATCCGGGCAGCAAAAACACCCAAGCCGGTTTTGGCGAACGTCTCACCGGCTCCGGCGAAGGGCTCGTCGAAGACAGCGGACGTCTTGCCGACGACGGCGGGAGACTCGCCAGAGCCGGCGAGGTCTCTGCGGCTCCCGGCGAAGGGCTCGTCGCCTCAGGCGAGGGGCTCGCAAGTTCCGGCGGCAGAGCTGCGACGGCCGGCGGAGCGTTCGCCGGTGCCGGCGAGAAGCGTCGTTCCCGGGGGAGAGGCGCGGTTTCCGTGACGAAAGCGAGACGAGATCCGTATACCCTCGCAGGAGGGACCCGGCGTCCGCTCTTCGCGAGGAGGGGTGCCGGATCTCAGGCTCTTTGACAATTGAGAAGGGATGGCGGCCGCCGAGTCCAAGGACGCCGCCGTCCCGCCCGAAAGGCGGCCCGCCTCCTGGGAGAGACTGCGTCTCCCCGCGGGGGAGGAGGCGGGCCTGCGATTGGAGGTCTCCGGCTTACGCCGCTCTCCGCTTGAAACGGAGGGAGGTCTTTATACATACTTATACCCTTGAACAGAGGAGGAGGTCATGAGAACCCCCTTGGTCTTGGAGGAGATCTGGCGTGACATGCGTTTCGGCCTACGCTCCCTCCTTCGCTCACCAGGATTCGCAGCGGCGGCCATTTCTTGCCTCGCGTTGGGTATTGGAGCCAATGCGGCCTTCTTCAGCGTCTTGAATGCCGTCCTGCTGCGTCCCCTCCCTTTCGTCGAGCCCGACCGCCTGGTCCGCATCTATGAAGAGATCTCCGGCGTAGGCCCCGGTTCCGTCTCTTTCCCCAACTTCCGGGATTGGGCCGAGCAGAACACCGGCTTCGAGCAACTCGCTGCCTACCGGGTGGGAAGCCGCAACCTCCTGTCGGGGACCGGCGATCCCGAGCGCATCCGGGCCGTGGAGGCGACCCCCAAGCTCTTCTCTCTCCTGGGCGCACGCCCTCTCCTCGGCCGTGTCTTCGCCGCCGAAACGGACGAACCCGGAAAGTCCAAGGTTGCCGTGGTGAGCGAAGAGCTCTGGCAAACCCGGCTAGGAGGTGACCCGACGCAAGGGGGTGGCACGATCCGGCTGGATGGCGTCCCTTACACTGTCGTCGGCGTCATGCCGGCTTCGTTCGACTTCCCGGCAGGCGGGGCCGCGACCGATGTCTGGGTGCTCCTCGAGCCCTCACCGGAAATGGCGAGCTCACGGAATACTCACGCCCTCTCCGTGGTCGGCCGTCTCAAGCTCGCGATGACCTTGCGACAGGCCACGGCGCAACTCGTGACCGTGGCGGCCCGGATTGAGAAGGACCATCCAGCCGAGCAGGCGGGCCGGAGCGTTCTGGTCCAACTCCTGCGAGAGACCCTGGTGGGCCGGGTGCGTCCGGCGCTCTTCATCCTCTTGGGCGCGGTCGGTCTGGTGCTACTGATCGCTTGTGCGAACGTAGCCAATCTCCTCCTGGCCCGGGCCGCAGTACGCCAACACGAGGTGGCCATCCGCCTCGCACTCGGCGCAAGCCGCGCCCGTCTGGTTCGGCAGCTCCTCATAGAAAGCCTCGTCCTCTCCTTCGCCGGCGCACTCCTCGGTCTGCTCCTGGCACGATGGAGCCTCGACGCCCTGCTACCACTGGCCAAGGGTGCCCTGCCTGTATTCAGGGAGTTTCTCCTGGATGGCCGGGTCTTCGGATTTCTCGTCGCTGTCGCGGTGCTCTCGGGGCTCGCCTTCGGGATTGTGCCGGCGCTCCGGTCCTCCCGCGAGGATGTGCGGAGTTGCCTCACGGAAGCCGGCGGTAAGCTCACCGGGACAAGCCACCAGCAACTCCTTCGCAGCGCTCTGGTGATCCTGGAGATCGCCGTCTCGCTCGTCCTGCTCGTAGGGGCCGGCCTGCTTCTCCGTGGATTCCTCGTCCTGAGCGGCACGGAACCGGGGCTCGTCAAAGAGAACGTTCTGACCGTTCACCTCGCCGTGCCAAAGGCACAGCTTGCAGGCTCAACCCCTCGGGTCTTCCGGCCTGTGCTCGAGAAGATCCGCGCTCTTCCGGGTGTGCGCTTTGCCGCGCTGACTTCCATGCTGCCGATCCAGAAGGCTGGGATGAACGGCGACTTCACCATCGAGGGCCGCGCTGCCCCTCCTCCGGGGAAAGAGCCCCTCGCCGAGCTTCGCGTCGCGAGCCCAGGGTTCTTCCAAACCCTCGGGATCCCCATTCTCAGGGGGCGCGACTTCGGCGAGTCGGATGGCGAATCCGGTCCGAGAGTGGCGATCATCAACGATGCGCTGGCGCGCAAGCACTTCCCCGGAGAAGATCCCCTTGGCCAGAGGCTGCGCTTCGGAGGGGATACCTTCACGATCATAGGGGTCGTGGGCAGCGTCCGGCAGGCTGGGCTCGACCATGAGCCGCTCGCGGAAATCTACCGGCCCTACGCCGCTGAGGGGGCCGCCGGGGTGCTCGACGATCCGGTCCTGGTGATCCGGACGGCCGTACCGCCCGAGAGCCTGACCAACGGGGTCCGCGCCGCCGTAAAGAGTGTGGACTCCACCTTGCCGCTCTTTGCCGTGCTCACCATGGAGCAGGTGATCGACAGATCTCTTGCCGGCCGCCGCCTCAACCTCTGGCTCCTCGCCATCTTCGCGGGAATTGCCCTCGTCCTCTCGGCCACGGGCCTCTACGGCGTAATTTCCTATCTCGTCGCACAGCGCACGCGGGAGATCGGCGTGCGCATCGCGCTCGGCGCTCAGAAACGGGATGTCCTCGGCCTGGTGATGCGCCAAGGGGCGCGACTTACCGGTGCGGGGCTCATCCTGGGTCTCCTTGGCGCCTTCGCGGTCACCCGAGTGCTCGAGAGCCTCCTCTACGGCGTAAGCACCCGCGATCCCCTGACCTACGCCGCCCTCGCGGTCGCCCTTGGCGCCGTGGCCCTGCTGGCGACCTGGATTCCGGCGCGGCGGGTTTCGCAGATCGACCCGATCCTCGCCATCCGCACCGAGTAGCTCTCGAAGCGGGAGAATCGGTGGGCTCAAGGGTAGGAGATCAAGAAACCGGGGAGGAGGTAGAGCCTGCGCAGCATCCGATCGATGACCTCGCGGCGGAACTGTGGGTCCTGCAGGTACCGGACGGCGTCGTCGTGGGTCTCGTCGAGACCCGAGAGGGTGCGGAGATAGTCGCCGACGGTCCAGTGATAGACCGGAGTTCCATTCCGTAGCGTGCAGAGCGGCTGCCGGTCGTCCGTGATCTCTCGCACCTCAGTGACTTTCTCCTTCATCTCCGACCAGCGGTGCCGCGCCCGGGCGATCTGGACGAGTTTAAGTGGAACATCCATACATAGCGCAGCAAATGGGAGCAGGAAGGGAGCGGTGCTGATCGCCTGCGCAATCGACCACTGTGCCCGCCTCATCCATCGCTCGGAACGGGCGAAGTCCTCGACGCAATAGAAGTAGTAGGCGATTCCCCCGTGGTAAAAGCGTCCCAGGGCATGGAACACTGCCGGATTGGTGGCGCGCAGGGGAATCCACTGGGCTCGGGCGCGCTGGAGAAGCGCCAGACCCTCATCGATCCTCCGGTCTCGAAGATGCCCGAGAGACTCGCGGACCCACAGCGCGACGTTGCCTTGGTCGCGCTGGTAGCTCTCGAGCCACGAGCGGCCCTGGTTTCCGCTCGTCGCGATCATCGCGGCCCAGTCGTAGCCCGTCTCGAAATCGAAGCCGCTGGCGCTCATGACCGCTCCTCGCGCCTGTGCTCAGGCCGGTACGAGCACAAACCTGTCGACGAAGTCGTCCTCGCCGGTCGCCCGCAGCAGCAGGTGATGGGTGAGGGCCTCGTTCATGGGAGTAATGCCCAGCGGGTTGGCGATCCCATGAAACACCTTGAAGCATGCGGGAAACACGGGTCCGGCGGCGAAGGGATCGAGGTCGTAGGCCGGGTCTTCAACGAGGGAATCCAGGAACGACCTCAGCGCCGTCAAAGATTCACCCCACGCCGCCTCCCAGGGATCGGCCTCCCGTCCAGGCGCGTCGAAGGAGTTTACGAGCTTCGCCAGGGGTGCGAGACCGCCGGGGCCCATTCGCTCGGCCTCCGCCCGAAAGCGTTCGAGCACGGATGCCGCTTTCTCCAAGCCGGCACCTGCTCCGAGAAGGAGGCTCCGCGCCACCCAGTCGCGATGGTAGGCAAGGAAGGCCCGACGCTCGGCGAGGGCGGGGAACACCGCTCTCAGGCCCGCCGCGAGAAGGCGGCTCAGGATGAGCTGGCGTTGCCGGAAAGGGAAGCCCCCTCTGTCGTCCGGCTCGAAAACATCGAGGATTGCTTCGCAGCCAGCGCTCAGGCAGGCGGTGTGCCGAGCCACGTATGCGTCGTTTCCGAGCAGCAAGAGGTCGCCGAGAACGATGGGGCTTCGCCGGTGGCGTGTCCAGACCAGGGTGCGGTCCGGATGGATTCCGCCCTCCAGATCCGCCTCATCCACAGGAGGCGCTCCCTGGCGCCGTGACACGGGTTCCGCCGAGTCCTGGAGCCCGTCGAAAAATTTCTGCGCCGCAGCCTCGAGCCGCTCTCGGAGGAACGGACCGTGCTCGGGTGGGCCGTGAACGCGGACCTTGAGGTGCTCCCCGCCGCGGGCGTAGCGCAGCATCCAGAGATGATAGCGCCGCTCTGGGTCGACGGCGCGGAGCTCTCGCCGAAACGGCGCGACGACCTCGTGGATCACACGGTCCAAGCGGCCCGCGCAGTAGAGGCTCATTGCGAGTTGAGGGTCGGGGTACTCGGGTGACTCCGGTTCCGCCAAGACAAACGGGCCTCCCGTGGTCTGGCTCATTCGAGGAGCAACAGACACGGCAACGTCTCCGGCCTGGCGAGCCTGAGAAAACCGTAGCCAACCCCGGAAAGGCCTTGGAAGAGCCCGGGAGAGAAGTGCTCGCTTCCCCTTGCGGCACTGACCCGATATCCGCCGCCCTCCCGGCCGCGCCGCACGATCCGGCCGGCCAGGCTCAGGGCGGCGAGTTCCCACTGCTCCGACGATTGGCGCTCGGCGCCTGCGAGCAGAACCTCGACTCTACCCATGTGCCCGCAGCAGATATCGTCCGGCCCCGAATCGCCCAACCTCTCGGCCGTGGCCGCAGTCTGGTCGAGGGCCGCTTCTACCCGTTCACGGTCATAAGACCCTCCAGCCAGATCGAAGCTCGCGAGCCGTCCGAGGGCGATCCCGGGCGCGCCGTGGCACCAGCTAGCCGGGAACTCGCTCCAAGTCGGCTCCGGCTCGATCGCCGTCTTCCGCGGCATCAGTTCTTCGAGCTTGCCGGAGGCCCACCAGTCCCTCCAGGTCCCTCGTCTGGGCGCTTCGTAGCGGGCCTCGAAAACCGAGCGGACATCGCGCCAGGAACGGTGCTCGGCCGAATAGAGACCGTCAACGAAGGAGAGCCCCTCCAAGGCGGCGTTGCGGATCTCGGAGTCCGGCGAGGCCTCGTCCAGCCGGAGGAGGGCATAGCAGATACCGGCGGCCCCGTAAGAAAAGCCTGCCAAGGGGGGCTTGCCCGGAGAGAGGAGCCACGACCTGGGAAACCCGTCGAAGGCGATCCGCCGGGCCAGGAGATGCCGGCCGCATTCACGAGCAATGTCGAGGGGGGTGGCGCCCCGGGCGTTCGCGTCCGGGACTTTCCGGTGGAGGGCCAGGAGCACGAGCACCGCTCCGGCGGCGCCGGTCTGGATACGAACGCAGTCATCACGAGCGATCCGCTCGGGGGTGAGCAGGTTCGTGGCGCGGTGGGCGTCAGCGACGAGCTCCGGCTCATCGAGCCACTCCCCGGCTTTCAAAAAGCCGTAGATCCAAGAGGAAACACCCATCAGCCCCCCGATCTGGAGCTGCAGGCGAGACGCCCTCTCCGGGTCCTGAACAAGGTCCGCGATCTTCCGGCGCAGAGGGGCGATTGCCTCGAGGGCGTCCCTCCGGAAGCCATCGTCTCCGGTGAGCCGGGCGACGGCAGCGAGGAAAAGGCCGACCCCGCCAATGCCGTCATACAGGTGAGGACCGAGCTTCCTCACAACCAGCGGATTCAGCTCGGTCCCATAGCCGGCCGGCCCCATCCAGGTGAAGCCCCCATCCTGTGCCCGCACCCGCCGATCACGGACCTGCTCGGCGATCCGGACGCCCTCTTGGAGGAAGAACTCTCGGCTTGGAGCAGCGGGGACGGCGCTCAATATGGCAGACATAGCTCTCGTTTCGAAGGAGTATCCGGCCACACGGCTCACGGTCCTGGGCGGGAAAGAATCACAGAGGCCCACGGCTTAGCCGCGAGCCTCTGCTCAGAGATACTCGATAACCGGGAATGTCCCAGGGCCTTTCTCTTCTTTCCCTTCAGGACTCGCCGCTGATTAAGATAGGAGTTTCCCCAGGATCGCCCGGGCAGCCGCAGTTCGTATTGCAGCCACAGTTCGTGTTGTCTCCTCCGGCGACGTCTTCAAGATCGGAATCTTCCAACTCGGTGACCTCGAAGTCCTGCAGCTCCTCAGGCCGCTCTTTATCCATGGATCTCTCCTTTCTACTGAGCCGTTTCCGGCTCGGTTTCCGGTTTAGGCCAGCTCGGCCGGCGGTTCCGGCGCGACAGGCAACTTCCCGTGATTTCCGACCATGACCCTGCGGGCCTCCTGCCCCGCGGTCTGGACGACTTGGCGCAGTTCCTTCTTCGCACCCATCCGAAGGGGCGTACAAGGGGAGTGTCCGGTGTCGAACCGCACTTGAGGGCAGAAGACGCCTTGGCAGACCGGGAGGACGACGCACTTCTGACACTGGGGGTCCCGCTCGAAGGCGGGCTCGGTCCAGAGCGCGAAGCGATCGGTGTCGAGGTTAAGCTCTCCCTCCGCGTCGAGGTGTCCGACGACATTGCGGTCCTTCTTGTCCAAGTCGATCGTGCACTTCATCACGTTGCCGTTGGCGCCGATGATGAAGTTGTAGGGGCGTGCGGCGTAGCACACCTGAGCTCCCATTCCCTTGACCTCGCGAATGTCATCCGTGACGTTCAGGCCCCGACTGCGGGCCTCCTCCTTGAGCTCCGCCTGGATCCGGTCCGAATCGGTCCCACAGACCGCCAGACCCGAGTCGTTGGGACCGCCCCATTTACCCACCGCCCGGAACCGGAGCTTGAACCGGGCATCTCTCCCAAGCTCCTTCTCGAGGAGGTCGAGGAACTTCCCCATGCGCGGGTGGTTGTTCCGGTCGAAGTTGACCCGTACGTCCACATTGAAGGGCTCTGGCCTGAGAGACAGGGCCTTGAGGTTCTCGAAGATCGTCTCGAAAGTTCCCTCGCCCTCCCGAGTCGGGCGGGTCCGATCATGGCTCTCCGGAGGTCCGTCGATAGTGATCTGGAACCGTCGAATCTTCCAAGCCAGCAGCTTCTCGGCTACTTCCGGCGTCAGCAGGTACCCATTCGTCGTCATGTTGCTCCCGAGCCGCAAGGAATTCTTCTCCGCGACTTCGACGAAGTAAGGTGCCAGTTCCTCTATCGCCGGCATGCCGTAGAGAGGCTCGCCACCGAACCATGCAATCGACAGCGCCCTCAGTCCGGGGAGACGCTTCTCCACAAGCTTCTTAATCCCAGCCCGCACCTGCGGCTGCATGGTGCCCCGGGTGAAGTCCTCGTAACAGTACTCACAACGGAAGTTGCAGTCTTCGGAAGCGAGAAGGATCAGCTCCAGCCGGTCGGTCCTGTAGTGCTGCTGTCCGAACCCGAGTTGGATACGGCGATACTCGTCCGTCCCCGCTTTGATCAGGAAACCGCGGTCGGCGAGATACTTCACAGCTCCTCTGGGTTCTGCCTCAAACCCCTTTCGGCTGAGCAGGCCCTCGATCCTCGCCCGCTGGGGCGCTTCGAAGACGCTCATGGTTCCCCGGAGGCTGTTCCAGAGGATCAGCCGGCCATCGCCGGTAACCGCCCGGATGTTGTAGCGCGAGGGAACCCAATACTCCTTGCCTGGTTCCGATGGACTTTGGAATTGAGCAGGTAGCAGATCATGAGGGGACTGCTGCAGGATGTTGAACTTGCTCGTCATACCGATGGCCATGGGCGATCTCCTGTAGGAGTCACGGGATCAGACGCGCTGAGCGGGGAAGGGAAGAGGCAGGAGGACGATTCATGCATCGGAATCCTCTCGAAATCGACCGCCAGAGGGCCATCCGATTCACGCTACCGGGTTTCGCGCCGGAACTAGCGTGAGGCCGTTGGAAGAGTAGCAATCATAGATGAACTGTCGCCGCGTGTCAACTGCTGACACGCATGAGCAGCAAGCTCAGAGGAGAGCTAGAGCTTAAGTCACCATCACCCGCTTCACCATCCGGTCAAACCGCTCCCCCGCCAGATACACCCCGTCGAGCATGTTCGAGTCCAGCTCGTCGGCGTCGTCCTCTTCCTCCTCACCCTCCACGCTCACCCCGGTTCCCAGGTCGCGGTGGCGCTCGCGGACGGTCGTCGAAAGGTAGATCGCAAGTGCGCGGTAGAAGCGCGCGGCGAAGCCCTGGTCCGCCGCCAGCTTGGCGTTGAGGGTGGCTTTGGAGAGGGCGAAGACGGTGGAGTTCTCGGCGGCGCGGACGGTGGCGGAGGGGGGCCTCGCATCCACGAAGGACATCTCGCCCACGATCTCGCCGGCGTTGAGGCGGGCGAGCTCCCTTTCCGCTCCACGGCGAGGGCGGAGGGAGACGGCGAGGCGGCCTTCCAGGAGGATGAAGAGGGAGTCGACGGGCACCCCCTGCTCGATCAGGACGCCTCCCGCCGGGACGAAGCGCTTCTGACCGGCGCGGAGCATCCACTCGACGTCGTCGTCGTTGAGCTGGCCGAAGAGGAAGAGGACTTTGCGCATAATGAGACTCCTTCAGGCAATCTGCCTTTCGGCGAGTCGGGCGAAGGGGCCGCCGTTCCGCAGCAGCTCCTGGAAGGTGCCCTGCTCGGTCACCCTTCCCCCTTCGACGACGTAGATGCGGTCGGCGTTCTGAATCGTGCTCAGGCGGTGGGCGATGACGATGCGTGTGGCCTTCAAGCGCTCCAGGCTGCGGCTGACGATCTCCTGGGTGCGGTTGTCGAGGGCGCTGGTGGCCTCGTCGAAGAGCAGGATGCGCGGCCGGTGGACGATGGCGCGGGCGATCAGGATGCGCTGTTTCTGGCCACCGGAGAAGGTCTCGGCCCCTTCGCTCACCACGGTGTGCATTCCCATGGGCATGGCCTTGACATCGTCCTCCAGGCCGGCGGCCCGCGCCGCCTCCCAGGCGTCGTCGATCCCTAAGTTGGCGCTGCCCACGATGTTCGAAAAGATGCTCCCCGCCATGGGCCGGCCGGTCTGGAGGACGACGCCGATCTGGCGGCGCACGGACTGCACGGCGAGCCCCGCCAGGTCCTGGCCGTCGAAGTAGATGGACCCTGAGGTCGGCTTCTCGAAGCCGAGGATGAGGCGCAGGCAGGTGGACTTCCCCGCTCCGGACGGCCCCACCACGGCGATGAGCTCGCCGGGGCCGGCGCGGAAGGAGACGTCGTCCAGCACCTGGGGCGTGTCCTCATGGTAGCGGAAGGAGACGTGGCTGAACTCGATCTCGCCCGAGAGCTCTCCCGGCTCGGACTTCGACTCGTCCACCTCGGGCACGGTCTCGAGGATCGGCCGCAGACGCTCGTAGACCGGCACGGCCGCGAGCACGCTGGAAAAAACCGAGACCACCGACAGGGCCGCCGAGAGGAATTGGCCGAAGGCGGCGTTGAAGGCCAGGAACTCGCCCAGGGGCAGCGACTCGGCGGAGACGAAGCCCACCATGGCGAAGACGCCGAGCGAGGTGAGAACGCCGTAAACGGCGTTGAACGTCGTCTGGGCATTGGCCGCGCGCTGCGCGGCGAGCGTGCGCCGGCGCTGCTCGGCGAAGCGCTCGGCCCAGCGGGCGTAGGCGCGGGACTCGGCGCCCGCCACTCGCAGCTTGGAGATGCCGTGGATGAGCCCGAAGAGGAGGCTCGCGATGCGGCCCTGGACCGCCAGGATGGCCCGCTGGTGGCGGAGTTGGAGCCAGACGAGCCCGGCCGTCACCGCCATCAGCACCAGCACCATGCCGGTCGCTAGGAGGGCCAGCCGCCAACTGTAGTAGAAGAGCAGCGCGAAGCTGAAGACCGAGAAGATCGCCGCCAGGGCGAGGGTGAGGACGTTGCCCGTCAGCAGGTTGCGGATGGTGTCGATGCCCAGGGCGCGGTCGGCCAGGTCACCGACAGTGAAGCGCCGGAAGAAGGTGACGGGCAGGGCCAGCAGCCGGTCCCACACCGCGGACTGAACGGCGCCGTCCACCTTTCCCCCCAGGCGCAGGACGGCGAGGCTGCGGATCACCTGGAAGGTCGAGCCCGCGACCGAGGTGACGATCAGCGCCAGGGTGATCTGGAGCAGTTGGCTGCGGTCCGCGCCGGGGATGACGCTGCCGAAGACCTGGCCCGTGAGGACGGGCACCAGCAATCCCAGGAGCCCGCCCGCCAGGCCCATGAGGAGGATGGTGGCGAGGTCGCGCCGGCGGCCCGCGAAGGCCAGGCGCGCGAGGTCGCCCATCCCCACCGGCCGCGCGGGCAGGGGCGGGTAGAGCATGTGGGCGTCGCCGCTCAGGGTCTCGGCCACGGCGGCGTCGACGGGGGTGCGGGTCCCCGCCGCCGGATCGGCCAGCACGTAGCTGCGGGGCGAGGTGGGGAGCAGGGCCACGGGACGGCGGGCCTTGGGATCGTCCGCCGGGATTTGGAAGGCGACCAGGGGGCCGTTGTCGCGGCGCCACCAGTCGTCGCGCAGGATGACCCGGCGGGAGCGGATGCGCGAGGCGTTGCAGATCTGCGCCAGCCGGTCGCCCTGCTTGCCGGCCGGCTGCCCCTCCGGGCGGTCGCGGATCTCGATCCCCTGGGCCTCCCCCACCAGGAGACAGGCGGCGAGGAGGGGGTCGGTTTCCGCCGCGAGGCCAGCCCCAGCTCTGGAGGACGGCTGCAGGACGGAGCCGAGCCGGGCGTAGGCGCCACGCAATACCGAGCGGTCGAGGTCCCGCTTGCGGCCCAGGCGCTCGCGGTCGAGCCGCTCGCCCTTCTCGCGCTGCAGGGCGATGCCGGCGAGCAGGAGGTCGTGGAAGCGGGCGAGCGCCGGCCACAGCTCGCCGTCCCGCAGCGTCTCGGCCGTGGCGCAGGAGGCGAGCCGGGCCTCGCCGTCCGCCACCAGCCAGACCGGCTCGGGGATGGGGAAGAGCCCGGCGCCTTCGATCCGCAGCCGCTCGTCCCCCAGCAGGCTCGTGCTCCCCTCCAGGTGCCGCACCCAGGCGACACCCTCCCGGACGCGGGCCGGGCGCCCCGCCTGCTCGAGGCGGGTCTCGGCGCCGGGGCGCAGCTCGTCGAAGACCCGCGGCGCGGCGGGACGGACGAGGCCGCCGCAGAGACCCGCCAGCCACGCGTCGATGCCCGCGGCCAGGTCCGAGAGGCGAGAGGCCGGCAGCCGGCGCAGGCGGGTGCCGGGAGCGCCCACGGCGAGGAGCCCCAGGCCGTGGCCGCTGGCGCGAGGGGGCTCGAAGCCGCAGAGGAGGCCGCCGGAGCCCACCGTGCACAGGTGGATGCGGGGGCCGGATTCGCCCTGCGGCACGGCGAATACCTCGGCCGTCCCCTCCTCGACGAGCCACAGGTCGCCGCCGGAGTCGAGAGGCAGGGGGGCGTTGCCGGCGATGGAGATGTCCGCGGGAGCGGGGTCGGGCTCTCCAGTCAGGACCGGCTGCGGTTTCGGTTCGGCGGCCATGATCCTACTCGCTGCTGATGAGCCGGGAGTAGGGGCCTTCGACGGCCCGCAGCTCGTCGTGGGTGCCGCGCTGCACGACCTTGCCGCGGTCGAGGACGAGGATCTCGTCGGCATCGCGGATGGTGCTCAGGCGATGGGCGATCAAGAGGCAGGTGCAGCCGCGGCGGCGCAGGCTCTCGTCGATGCGGCTCTCGGTGGTGGGATCGAGGGCGCTCGTAGCCTCGTCGAGGACGAGGATCGAGGGCCGTCCCACCAGGGCGCGGGCGATCTCCAGGCGCTGGCGTTGGCCGCCGCTCCAGTTGGCTCCCCCCTCCTCCACCGGGCTGTCGTACCCCCCCGGCCGTGCCGCCACGTCCTCGTGGATGCAGGCGTCCTTGGCCGCCGCCACCACCTCGGGCAGGGGGACGGTGGAGTCCCAGAGCGTCAGGTTCTCCCGCACGGTGCCTTCGAAGAGAAAGACGTTCTGATCGACCGTCGCCAGCGACCCGGCCAGCACGGCGGGCGGGATCGCGGCGCGCGGCCGGCCGTCGAAGAGGATCTCCCCCTCCCAGGGCTGGTAGAGGCCGGTGACCAGCCGGGCGAGCGTCGACTTGCCGCTCCCCGAGCCGCCCACCAGGGCGACGCGCGAGCCGGGCTTGAGCATCAGGGTGAGCCCCGCGATGAGCGGCGGATCGAGCAGGCTGTAGCCGAAGGAAACGTTGCGCAGCTCCAGGCGGCCGGCGAGCTTTACGGGCGTCCCCTCGGCCGGCATTTCATCGTCCAAGCCGCCCGCGGCGCCGGGATCCACCCGGTAGCGCAGCACGTCGTCCAGCCGGTTCATGTCCCCCTCGACCATCTGCAGCCGGCCGCCGAGGCTCACCAGCCGGGTGACGGGAGCGATGAAGGCGGCCATCAGGAGCTGATAGGCCACCAGGCCGCCCACGGAGAGCCCGCCGTTCATCACCCGCACGCCCCCGATCCCCAGGATCAGCGCCGAGTTGAGCGCCGACAGCAGGGCCGGCACGGCGTCGAGCATCTGCGTGTAGCGCTCCAGCTCCTGCCGGCCGTTGACCACCTTGGCCTGGTAGCCGGCCCAGCGGGCGAAGAGGTCGGACTCGCCGCCCGTGGCCTTCAGCGTCTCGATGGTCTGCAACCCGCCGATGGCCGTGCCCAGGAGCTTCCCCTGGTCCTGGACGAGGCGGCGGTTGCCGTCCACCCGCCGGCGCGACACGTACTTGAGGGCCGCCACGTTGAGCGACACGACGGCGATCCCCACCAGGGTCAGCACCGCGTCATATTGGAAAAGGAGCACCGCGAAGAAGGCGATCATCAGGACGCCCAGGGCGTTGGTCGCGAGATCGCGCGACAGGAGCTGGGCCACGCGGTCGTTGATCGCCACCCGCGAGCTGATGTCCCCCGCGAAGCGCTGGGTGAAGAACTCCGCAGGGAGGCGCAGCACGTGCCAGAGGAAGCGGCTGGACCCTCCCACCGCCATGCGGGTCTCCAGCCGCAGCAGGTAGCTCTGTTGCAGCCAGGTGAGGGCTCCCAGCAGCACGGCGGCGCAGCCCATGGCGAGGAGCAGGGGCGGCAGCCACTCGTGGCGCCCCTCCAGCAGCACGCTGTCGAGGAACACTTTGGAGAACACGGGCACCACGAGACCCGGGATGGCCAGGGCCAGACCGGCCAGCAGCACGAAGACCAGGGCGGCGCGGGTGCCGGCCAGCCGGCTCTTCAGGGCCGGGACGAGGCGCGGCGGCTCGCCCCGCTTGGCGAAATCGGGTCCGGGCTGGAAGGTCAACACGACGCCGGTGAAGGCCTGGTCCAGCTCCTCCTCGCTGACCGTCCGCGGCCCGGTGCCGGGGTCGTTGAGGTGGACGCGACCTTTGCGAATGCCCTCCAGCACGACGAAGTGATTGAAGTTCCAGTGCAGGATCATGGGCGGCCGGACGGCGCGCAGGCTCTGCGGCTCGCGCTTGAAGCCCTTGGCGTCGAGACCATAGGTGCGGGCGGCCTTGACCATGTTGCTGGCCTTGCTGCCGTCGCGCGACACGCCGCAGGCCACCCGCAGCTCTTCGAGCGGCACCCAGCGGCCATAGTGGGCGAGGACGATGGCGAGGGCCGCTGCGCCGCACTCGACGGCCTCCATTTGCAGGACGGTGGGGGTGCGTACCCGCCCCTGGTGCTTCTCGGGCCGCTCCGGCTGCTCCCCTGAGGGGGATCGCCGGAATTT
Source organism: Thermoanaerobaculia bacterium (assembly GCA_036264085.1). Lineage (GTDB taxonomy): Bacteria > Acidobacteriota > Thermoanaerobaculia > Multivoradales > UBA5704 > DATARR01. The sequence goes on from DATARR010000063.1 coordinate 45,465, forward strand.
CGCCAGGAGGCCGGCCAGGAACGGCATCAGAGCCCCAGCTTCTCCCGCAGCGTGGGGATGACGAGGGTGATGGGGCGGTCCTCCTTGACCACCACGTCGCCGGCGGCCAGGGTGCCGCTGCTGATCTTCAGGCTCGGGCCGCGCGAGGAGGACCAGCGGTAGCCGGTGGGGGTCGCGGCGTCGCGCCGCAGGGCGACGTTGACCTGGATGGGCGGCCCCTCGGTCATCAGCTTGGTGACCAGGGCCTCGTTGCCCAGGAGGCGGGTCATGCCGCGGGCGGACGAGGGGAACTCGGCCACCCAGACCACGCGGCCGAGGATGGAGCCGAACTCCTCCCGCTTGACGGTGCTGGGCGAGACCTGCACCCTCATGCCCGGCTGCACCTGCTTGCCCGCCGAGGCGGGGACGAAGAGCACGGCCATCAGGTCCTCGGAGAGCACCTCGACGCTCAGCAGCGGCGTGCCGGGTGCGACGACGCTGCCGCGGTTGGCCAGGATCTCCAGCACGCGGCCCGAGAACGGGGAGAGGACGTTGACGTTCTCGCCGAGCTGGGCGCCGAGCTCGCGGATCTGGAGGTCCAGGTCGCGCAGGGCGGCCTGGCGCGTCTCGAGCTGCTGGTCGAGCTGCTGGTCCGCCTCCAGGCGCTTGAGCTCCAGGCCGTTCAGGTCGAGCTTCTGCTGCGCGAGCTGGTCGCGCTTGGTGTTCAGGTCCTGCTGCGTGGTGAGGTAGGTCTGTTTGGTGATCAGGCCGTCGTCGAGCAGCCCCTTGCCGGCGGCCACCCGCTCCTGGAGCAGGGCCACGTCCTTCTGCAAGGCGTCGATGCTGCGCTCGAGGTTGGCCCGCTGCTGGGCGAGGTCGCGGGCCCGCAACCGCTTCTGCTCCTCGGCGGAGCGCTGCAGGGTGACGTACTCCGATTGCAGGGCGGCCTGCTTGGACTTGTTGTCGCGGATCTGGCGGATCAGGGAGTCCTGGCGGATCCGCGCCACGGGCTGCCCCTTGGAAATGGCATCGCCGACGCTCACCAGCACCTCCGCCACCTGGCCGTTGGCGGCGGAGACGAGATCGGACACGCCGCCTTGGCGCAGCAGGATCCCCTCGCCGTGGGCCTGGGAGGGGATCGAGCCCCAGATCCCCCAGGCGAGGGCGGCGAGGAGCAGGGCGCCGAGCCCCGTCAGCGACAGCCAGCCGCGGGGATCGGTGACCTGCACCAGTTGGTCGAGCTGCTCGGGAGAGGAGAGCCTCTCCAGCGCCACTTTGCGGAAGATCACGGCGTGCGCTCCTCCTGGACGGACGGCAGGGTGGTCAGCCGGGAGACCTGGACGGTCCCCACCTCACCCGCCGCGCCATCCTCGCCGATGAGAGTGCCCGTCTGGAAGCGAAGCTGCAAGAGGGAGATGGCCAGCGCGAGCTGGGCCGAGACCTCGGTCTGCCGTGCGGCGGTCAGCCGGTCCCGCTGGTTGATGACGTCGAGGAGCGTCGAGGTACCGGCCCGCAGCTTCTTCTCCTCGTTGACCACCGCCCGCTCGAAGAGGCGTTCGGCCTCGCGCGCCTTTTCGAGCTGCCGGGCGTCGCGGCCCACGGCGTCGAGGGCGGCCGGGACATTGGCGCCGATGGCCTTGGCGATGAGGTCGACGGCCAGGGCGTTCTGCCGTAGCGAGGCGTCGATCTGCAGCAGCTCGCCCCGGGCCCGGCGGTTGAAGATCGGCCAGGCGAGGCTGAGCGCTACCGAGGCGCTGGCGCCGGGGACGTTGCGGTACAAGGGGGAGAAGAAGCTGGCGGGGTCGGCACCGGTCACCAGCCCCGAGTAGCCGGGGGAGAACAGGAGGTCGAGCTGGGGCAGCAAGGCGTTCTCGGCGGCGCGGCGGAGGATCTCCGTCTCCGCCTGGCGCTCCCTCGCCGCGCGCAGGTCCGCCCGCTGCCGCAGCGCTGCGGCGACATAGGGACCCGCCCCCGCAGTCACCGGCGGCACCGCCTCCGGAGGGACGGCCGGAAAGGGATCGGCGGGCAGCGGGAGCCGTGCGATCTCCGCGCCGTCGAGGCCGATCTCGCGGCCCAGGTCCTGGCGGGCCGCGAAGAGCTGGCGCTCGCCCCCGATCCGGGCCGACTCCTGGGCCGCCAGATTGGCCTCGAGTTGCACCAGCTCCGCCGCCGGCACCTGGTCGGCCGCGATGAGCTTGCGGGTGTTCTCCAGCAGCGAGCGGGAGCTCGCCTCGCTGGCCCGCAGCACGTCGAGGTTGCGCGCCGTGGCCTCCAGCGTCCAGTATTGGGAGACCACGGTGACGAGCCGCTGGGCGGTCAGGTGCCGGACGTCGAGCCCGGCCGCGGCCAGCTCCCGCTGGGCGGAGAGCTCGCCGGCCGCCGTCGCCGTCCGGCCGCGCCCCCGCAGCAGCGGCTGGCGGACGAGGAAGGTGACGGTGCCCGCGTTGGCGGCGCCGGAGCCGGCGGTGACGTCCTCGGAGCGCACGATCCCGACCTGCGGCTCGATCGACAGGCCGGTGCGGAACTGCTGAGCCAGGCCCACGGTGGTCTGCAGGGTCCGGGTCTGCTGGCTGGAGCTCGGGGTCAGGGGCGTCCGGTCGTCCACCTCGGTCAGCCCCGAGGTGAAGACCGGGTCGAACTGGCTGGAGGCGATGGCGAGCGAGCCCTGCGCGCTCTCCAGCCGCGCTTTCTGCACCGCGAGGTTGGGGTCCCGCTCCAGGGTGGAGTGCACGGTCTCCAGCAGGCTGAGGCCCGGACCGGACGGCGGCTCCTGTGCCGCGGCGGCGACCGCGAAGGCCCCGCAGGTCGCGAGCAGCAAAACGGCGAGATGGAACCGAGAACTACGCATAGAATCAAGCCGATTCAGCCTACCAGCATGAGCAGAGACCTACAAGATTCGGTGCTGACGGGCCTCGGAGCCGCCCCGGAGGAGGCCGCGGAGCTGCGGGCGTACAACCAGAACGTCTTCGAGCTGGGGGGATTGAGCCCGCAGACGCGCTTCCCCCTGCCCGACGAGCCGTTCGTCGCCTTCTGGGCGGCGGTGGTCGAGGAGAGCCGGACGCGGGGCGCCTTCGCCGTGCTGCGGCAGCGCCTGCCGCAGCTCGCCTTCCCCATCCGCGAGGGAATCAGCCGCACGGAGACCTACCGCGACGCCACCCTGCGGGGCGTGCCAGTCGAATCGATCCCCGCGGCCACGGGCCTGGAGCTGGAGCACCCCGAAGCCGTCGAGGTGGTGCTCCACCCCAGCCCGGCGGGGCGCATCCCTCTGCTCGTCGTCCGCCGGCGGCCGGAGTTCGAGACCCTCGTCCAGGCGCTGACACGGAAGAACGAGCCCGAGCCCGTCGCCGCCGCCCAAGGCGCCCTCATGGTGGCGGGCTACAACAACTGGAGCCGCATCCGGGAGCTGCGCCGCCGCTGGGAGGCCCTGGAGCCCTCCGCCCGGGAGACGGCGACCTGGGGCGAGGAATTCCAGCGCCTCCAGCCGCGGAAGGAGCTCTACCAGGACCGCTTCATCCTCCTCTCCGACGGCCCCTACAGCGCCGTGCCGGCCGGCGACCTGGGTCTCGGCGAAGCGGAATGGCGGGAGCTGTCGCTGGTGATCCGCCGCGATCACGAGTGCGCCCACTACCTGACGCGCCGGCTCTTCGGCTCGATGCGCAACAATCTCCTGGACGAGCTGATGGCCGACTACGCCGGCCTGGTGGGTGCCGTGGGACGGTTCCGCGCCGACTGGTTCCTGCGCTTCCTGGGCCTGGAGGACTTCCCCCGCTACCGCGCCGGGGCTCGGCTCGACCTTTACCGCGGCAAGCCGCCGCTCTCCGACGGCGCATACCGCGTGCTGCAACGGCTCATCCGCGAAGCCGCCCTGAGCCTGGAGCGCTTCGACGCCCGCCGCGCTCCGGCCGAGACGGCCCTCACCCTCGCCGCCCTCGCCTACCTCCGCCTGGAGGACCTGGCCGCGCCGGGGGCGGAGGAGCGGATCCAGGAAGCCGTCGAGCGGCTGCAACTATGAAGCGGGCCGTCCTCCTGGGTGCCAGCAATCTGCGGGCGGCCCTGCCGCTCGTCGTCGATCTCCTGCGGCAACGGGCCGGCGGACCCGTCGAGGTGCTGGCCGCCTGCGGCCACGGCCGGTCCTATGGCGCCTGGAGCCGGTTCCTCTTCATCCGCCACCTGCCGGGGATCGCCGGTTGCGGTCTCTGGCCGGCCCTGGAAGACCGGCCTCCCCTGTCCACGCTCGCCCTCCTCACCGACGTCGGCAACGACCTGGTCTACGGCGCGGACGTCGACGCGATCGTCCGCTGGGTCGAGATCTGTCTCGACCGGCTGGCGCGACAGCAGGCCCGGGTCGTCCTCACCCTCCTGCCCCTCGCCCGTCTGGAGAGGCTCGCCCCCTGGGAGGTCAGGCTGGCCGTCTCGCTGCTGTTCCCGGGCCGCCCGGCTCCCTGGCCGGGGCTGCTGGAGCGCGCCCGCGAACTCGACGCGCGGCTGCGCCGGCTGGGCGAGGAACTCGGCGCCCTGCTGGTGGAGCCAGAGGCCTCCTGGTATGGGATCGATCCCATCCACCTGCGCCGGAGCCGTCGCCGGGAGGTCTGGGAGCGCCTGACCGGCGTTGCGGGATCGCCGATTGGTCCCCTCACTCCCGCTGGAGGACGGGTCCGGCTCCGGCTTCCCCTCCTCGGCGCCGAGGAGCTGCGGCTGGCGGGCAGGACTCTGCGCACGCGCCAGCCTGCGGCGCGCCTCGCCGACGGCACGACCGTGGCCTTGTATTGACCGCCGGCTACCCGGGCGCCTGGAAGGACAGGCCGGGCTTGAGGTGGAGACGCTTGAGGAAGGAGGTCACCCGCAGGACCAGCTCGGGGCTCGCCCGCTCGGCCGCGGCGGCCTCCCGCAGGAAGGCCAGGGCCGCCAGGGCCTCGCGCTCGATCTGGCGGGACGAGAAGATGGCCAGCATCTCCTCCGCCAACCGCTTGAGGTCCGCCGTCCGTCCCTGGCCGGCGTAGAGCGCCGCGAGCTCGAGGCCGACCAGGGCGGCATCGAACGCCACGCCCTCCGCGGCGAAGCCGTCCCGGGCGGTGCGCAGGTGGAGCTCGGCCTCCGGGAGCTGCCCGAGCCCCTGCGCGATCCGGCCCTCCACCCAGGCCCGGCGGTACCGGGTCCAACCGTCGGCGAACTGGGCGTAGAGGGGGCGGGCCTGGATGAGCAGGCGCTGCGCCTCCATGAACCGCCCCGCCTCCGCCAGGCCGGTGATCAGGTTGTGGTGGGCCGCCAAGTGGGCCCGCGGCTCCTTCCCGGCGTCGAGCAGCTCCAGGGCTTCATAGAGCAGGGGGATCTCCCGCCCCGACGCTCCGGCGTGCTCGTACAGGGTCGACATCTTGACCAGCAGCCGGCCGGTCCGGTGGGTCTCGCCGAGGTCGCGATAGATGCGCAGGGCGCGGGTCAGCAGGCGCCGGGCGGCGTCGAAGCGCCGCTGATCGCGCCGCAGGGAGGCCTGGAGGTCGAGGACGACGGCCCGCTCCAACAAATCTCCCGTCCCCCGTTTCAGGTGGCGCAGCGCCGCGGCGAACGCCTTTTCCGCTCCGCCGAGGTCCGATCGCAGCCGGCGCGCGTTGCCGAGACAGGCCCAGAGGCGGGCCCGGACGTCGTCGATGCGGTCGGCGCCGTAAAGCCCGGGGTCGAGCTGGTCCGCCAGGGAGAGGCCGAGGCGCGCCAGCTCCTCGCCGGCCCGCGGATCGTCGAAGGCCCGCTCGCGGCCGTGCTCCGCCAGGCGCTCCAGCAGACCCCAGGTCTGAAAGCGGGGGTGGTTGCGCATCAGCATCCGCTGTCGCTCGGGCGTCTGCTCCATCAGCTCGGCGAGGCGGGCCGGGGCCTCGGCCCGCTCCGCGGCGAGGGTGCGGGCATGGCTCAGCAGCTCCTGGCGGACCGCGCTCAGGGCGCGGTCGTACTCGGGCTCGGTCGCCGGCCAGGGGAGGACGTCGGCGAGCCGGGCCGTCAGGGGGCCGGCGCGCCGGGTCTGCCGGGCGAGCCGCTCGCGGCAGCTCGCGCACCCGGCCAGGTGCTGCAGCAGGTCCAGGTGCTCGCCGGGCAGCGCCGTGGCGAGCTCCTCCAGCAGGAAATCATGGGGATGGACCTTCATCGACAGGCCTCCGGCTTCATGGCCGCTTCATGATACCCCTCCCAGGCAGGAAAGCAGGCCGGCAAAGCCTATCTCTGCGGGCAGGGGATCGCCTTGCCATCCGGATCCATGCCGCACCCCGCCTTCGGCGGCATGCCCCGTCGCGCCGCCGGGGTGGCGGGCGGAGCCGCTCGCTGCGAGACGAGGGAGCCCAGCCAGTCCCAGACGGCCGGCAGCAGCGGCGCGCTCGCCGCAACGGCGTGCGGCGGGCGGGCGGACGAGGCCGGGCGGGCCGGCGCGGCGCCAGCGGCCAGGAGGACGAGGACGACCGCGACAGCGGTTCTGCGGGGGGGGATATGAATCATGACTGCATCTCCTCTCAGCCGGGTCTCCGGCAGCAGTCCCCATGACCGCCAGAGGAGATCCGAGAGCAAAGAGTGGCACGGACCCCGGGAAAAAGTGCGTGATCGGCCTTAGAGGTTCTAGGGGTTGCAAGATCGGACCCGGTTTTTCCGTCTCTATGGGGCAGGAGGATGAAAAAAGACCTATGGACGAGAGACACGAAACTGGATACCGGCTTCTCTTTTCGCAACCCCGGATGGTGCGGGACCTGCTGCGCGGCTTCCTGCACGAGGAGTGGATCGGCTGGCTCGATCCCGGCACCCTGGAGCGTCGGGTGGTCCCCGCGGCGGAGGCTCCGCCGGGCCTGCTCGCCGAGACCCTCCTCTGGCGACTGCGCTGGCAGGGGGGATCGGCGGCGGTCTACCTGCTCCTGCGACCGCTGGCGGCGGACGACCGCTTCGCCGCCGTGCGCCTATGGGCCGACCGCGGCCTGCTCTATCAGTACCTCCTCCGTTACCGTGAGGACAACCGCGAGGCACGCCGGAGGCGGCCGCTGCCGATGGTGCTGCCGGTGGTCCTCTACGGCGGCGGCTCGCCCTGGAGCGCGCCGCGCGACGCCTTCGAGCTCTTCCAGCCGATCCCCGGCCCCCTCCAGCGTCACCTGCCCCGGATCCCCTATCTGGTCTTCGACGCCGGTCACGACGCGCTGCCGCCGGCGGCCGGCGAGGACAACCTCGTCGCCCTGCTCTGCCGCCTGGAGCGCAGCCGCTCGCCCCAGGCCCTGGACCCGCTGCTCGACCGGCTCGACCTTCTTCTGGACCAGGCGGGGGACGAGGCGCTGTGGCGGGCCTGGAGCGGGTTCATCGCCTGCCGCTTCCCCGAGGGCCCAGGGATGACATCGTGTTGACGTCCCCCAACCCCCCCGGTAAGCTCCGCCGGATGAGCGCCGCGACGGCCGAGCCCTTCCGGCTGACCGGGCTGACCGGAGGGACCGCGACCGGCGCTGGCCAGGGCGGCCATGGCTTCGCCGTCGAGATCCCCAGGGCGAGCCCCCTCTTCGCCGGCCATTTCCCCGGCCGTCCCCTCCTCCCCGGCATCCTTCACCTCGCTCTGGCCCGGCGGGCCCTGGAGGAGGTCACCGGCCGGGAGGTCGCCCTCGCCGCCGTCCGCTCCCTCAAGCTGCGCCGGCCCGTGGCCCCGGGCGACCGCCTGGAGCTCCGGATCGGCGCTCCCGGCGAGGACGGCGTGGCGCGGTTCGAGGTGCGCTGCGACGGCGCGGCGGTGAGCCAGGGCGTGGTCGAGGTCTGGAGCGGTCCGGAGCCGGCGGCCGGCGACTCCGGCGCGGTGGACCTTCCGGCGGTGGGCTTCCCCCCGCCGCCGGCCCTCCTACCTCACCGCCCCCCGGCCCTCCTCCTGCGCGCTATCGTCGAGGTCTCGCCGGGCGCCATTGCCGCGATCACCGCGATCGCCGCGGTCGCCGAGGTCTCCCCGAGCCACCCCCTGGTGACGGCCGGCCGGTTCCCCGCCTTTCTCGCCCTGGAGGCCGCGGCCCAGGCCGCCGCGGCGCTGGAGGCGCTCGGCCGGCACGAGCCCCGGGGCCCCCGGATCGGCTACCTGGTGGGGATCCGCGACGCCCGCTTTGCCGTGCCGTGGCTGCCGGCGGGGCGCCCCCTGCGCGTCGCCGCCCGGCTGGAGGGCGGCGCCTCCTCCCTCTCGGTCTACGCCATGACCGCCGGCAGCCTCGACGATACCGGCCGCGAGCTCGCAGCCGGCACGCTCAGCACCTACCTGCTGGCGGATCCGTAGGGGAGGCGCGCCCTATTCGTGACGGATCACCGCCATGGGATCGACCCGGGTGGCGGAGTAGGCGGGCAGCGAGCTGGCGGCGAGCCCGACCAGGGCCAGCAGCACGGCGACGGAGACGAAGACGGCCGGATCCGTGGGCGTCACGCCGAAGAGGAGGCTGGAGAACACGCTGGTGGCCCAGGCCGCGCCCACCAGGCCGAGGATCAGGCCGGTCAGGGTGAGGGCCAGGCCCCGGCGGATCACCAGCGCCATGATCTCCGAGGACCGGGCGCCGAGCGCCATGCGGATGCCCAGCTCGCGGGTGCGGCGGCTGACGGCATAGGCCAGGGTGCCGTAGAGGCCGATGGCGGTGACCAGCATCGCCACCAGGCTGAAGCTGCCGAGCAGCCAGGAGAAGAGTCGGGGCTGGGCCAGCGTGGCCTGGACCTCCTCGTCGAGCCGCTTCGCGTCGACGGTCAGGTTGGGATCGAGCCGGTGGAGGATGGCACGGACCGGGCCGGCCAGCCGCATCGGGTCGCCGCCCGCGCCCTGCACCAGGAGAGCCATGTCCGGCTGATAGCGTTGTGCCAGGGGGAGGTAGAAGTACGGCTGCGCGGTCTCCCGGTTGCGCACCCTGACGTTGCGGGCCACGCCCACCACCTCCCACGACTCATTCGCCGGCGACAGGACGATGCGCTCGCCGAGAGGATCCCTGCCGGGCCAGAGGGTGCCTGCCAGCTCCTCGTCGACGATGGTCACGCCCGGCGCGCCACGGCGATCGGCGGCGGTGAAGTCGCGGCCGCGCAGCAGCGGGATGCCCAGGGTGTGAAAGAAGCCGGGGGAGACGACGGAGTACTCCGCCGTCAACGTCTTCCGGGCGATCTCGCTCGCCGGCCGCAGATCGGCGAGGCCCCCCCTGCCGTTGGTCTGAGAGAGGGGCACGGTCAGCGCCAGTGCCGCCGATGCGACGCCGGGCAGCTTCTGGACCTGCCTCAGGAGCTGATCGTAGAGGGCGGCGCTCCTGGCCTCCGAGTACCCCGGCCCCAGGAGGTCGATGCGCAGGTCGGCCACGCCGCCGGCGTCGAAGCCCGGATCGATGGACTGCAGGTTGAAGAGCGTCCGCACGAAGAGCCCCGTGCTGATGAGGAGCACCAGGGAGATCGTGATCTGGCCGACGACGAAGATCTCCTGCAGGCGGGTGCGGCCGCGGTCGAGGGCGCCGGCGCCCGCTCCCGGACGCAGGAGGGGCACCAGCTCACGCCGGGTGGCCCACAGCGCCGGGACGAGGCCGAAGAGCACCCCCGCGAGCACCGAGATGCCGAGAGCGAAGGCCACCACCCGGCCATCCACCTTCAGGTTGTAGACCTTGGGGAGGTACTGTCCCAACGCCAGGCCGTGGATGGAATCGATGGCGAAGAGGGCCAGGACGAAACCGGCGGCCCCGCCCGCCAGGGCGAGGGCCAGGCTCTCGGTCAGGAGCTGCCGGACGAGCCGGCCGCGGGTGACGCCGAGGGCCAGCCGCACGCCGATCTCCTCCTGGCGCGCCGCCGCCTTGACCAGCAGCAGGCCGCCGAGGTTGGCGCAGACCACCAGCATCAACAGCCCCACCAGGACCGAGGCCAGCACCAGCGGACGGGCCAGCTCGCCCAGGCCGCCCGGCCAGACGCCGAGGCCCGGGTAGACCTGGAGCCCGGAGGGCTTTTCCGCCTCGGGCAACCCCTGCCCCAGCCGGCTCGCCACCAGGTCCAGCTCAGTCTGGGCCCGTTCCGCGTCGACTCCCGGAGCCAGCCGCCCGAAGAACCACAGCAGCCAGCCGGGCTTCGGCTGGTAGAGCGATTCCGGCGTCACCGTCGGCAGGACCTGGGGCGCCCCCTCGACCGGCAGCCAGACGTCCGCGGGATCGCTGTGCAGCGTGCCGCTGAACCCCTTCGGCGCCACGCCGACGATGGTGAACACGCCGCCGTTCAGCCGCACGGCCCTCCCCACCACGGTACGCCGGAGGCCGAAGGTCTGCCGCCAGAGCTCGTAGCTGATGACGGCCGGCATCCCCCCTGCCGCCCGCGCGCCCTCTCCCGGCACCAGCAGCCGGCCCGCCGCGGGACGCAGTCCGAGGACGCTGAAGTAGTTGTCGGTGACCACCTGGCCCCGCACCCGCACCGGCTCCTCCCCGGCCAGCAGGTTCAGGGGCCGCGGCACGTAGGCCGCGAGCCCGGAGAAGGCGTGGCTGGCCTCCCGGTAGCGCAGGAGGCCCGGATAGGAGAGGCCCAGGGTCAGACCCTCGGGAAATCCGTCGACCGGGGTGGGCCTGGTCCCCAGAGAGACGATCCGGCTCTGCTCCTTCACCCCGGGAAGAGGCCGCAGCAGCAGGGCGTCGACGACGCTGAACACGGTGATGCTGGCGCAGATCCCCAGGGCGAGGCAGATCACGGCCACCGCCGTGAAGCCGGCGTCGTTGTTCATCTTCCGCAAGCCGTAGCGCAGATCGCGCGGCAGGCGAACGCTCACGCTCGAGAACGGTGGCTCCATGGGCTGAAGGATCGCCTCTCTTTGAGCTCGGACAACGCGAAGATTAGCATCTCCGCACGGCTTTGAAAACTGGGCTCCGCAGCGGCCCCATCATTACCGAGGGATCAGTGCGGCTTCGCCGGCGTCACACGCAGGTGCAGACGAACCTCCCGAATTTGCAGCGTGCGGCCGTCCTCCAATTTCAGTGTGTCAGAGACCGACAGCCCCCGGCTGTCGTCCCTGTCCTTCCACTCCCTGGAGGTGTGGACCCTGCCCTCGTGGGGATACACTTCGACCCAGCTCTGCCCCTCCAGGTTGGCCTTCGTCTCGCCCTGGAGCTCCAGGATCACCCCTGAATCCAGGTGGTAGCCGGGTCCTATCCAGTCGATGACGTAGGGCTGGTCGTTGAGCTTCAACGTCCCGCCGACGCTCGCAGCGGACGCCGCATCGACGTGGAAGGTGTCGCAGGTCGACAAGCGGTGGCCCGTGTCGCAAGTGCTCAGCACGACGGCGCCGGGCTCCAGCTCCAGGGTCATCTGCTGGCAGCGCGCGGCGACCGGACAGAGCAGGAGGGCGAGGACCAGAAGGAAAGCGGGGTGACGGTGGGAAGCCATGTTTCACTCCTTTCATAGGTTGAGATCGTCCGGGTTGTCCGTCCGCGCGACGACCTGCCCCTACACCGGCCTCCACCATCAAGACGTCAAAGCAATGGATCTCTCTCCTATTGTATCCTCTTTTTTCCAGAGCTTGCGGAAACAGAACCACTGATGGGGATCGCTCCGGATGGCCGCCTCCAGGTCGGCGGCGAAGCGCTCCAGGACCGCTTCGAGGTCGCGCTGGCGGTCGGCCGTGGGGGCGACGCGGATGGCGGGCCGGATGACGCAGCGGTAGCGCCGCCGGCCTTCACGGAAGACGAAGACGGGGACCAGGGGCGCGCCGGCCGCGCGGGCCAGAGCGGCGGGGCCGATGGGCAGGTCATAGGGACGGCCGAACAGCCGCACCGCCGTCGTCCGGCCGCCGGCGCGCGGGCGGTCGCCCTGGAGGGCCACCACCTCGCCGTGCCGCAGGGCGTCGAGCAGGACCATGCCGAGCTGGGGATCGTCCTCGGCGAAGTGGGTGAGGTAGAGGTCGCCGCCGCAGCGGCGGATCAGGTCCTCGATGAACCGCTGCGCCCGTGGATCGGTCTCGGCTTCGCGCACCACGTGGATGCGCCGGCGCTCCCGCGAGGCGGGCAGCATGGAGCCCACCTCCCAGTTCCCGAGGTGGGCGGTGACCAGGATGAAGCCCTGTCCCGAGGCCGCGAGGTCCCGCCAGCCGTCGAGGCCCTCGACCTCCACCGCGAAGGTGCGGCGGGTGCTCAGCCGCTCGTAGCGCTCCGAGAGGCACCAGGCGAAGGTCCAGAAGGTGCGATAGATGCGGACTTGGCGCTGCCACCAGCCGCAGGGACCGAGCACCGCTTCGAGGTTGGCGGCGATGGCGTCACGGATCCGCCGCAGGACCACCCAGAAGAAGGTGGTGAACACGCTGACCTCCACCCAGAGCATCCAGCCGGGCAGGTGCTTCACCCCGAGCTGATGGAAACGGAACCAGAACACGCCGGTGACGTGAAACGGCCCCAGCAGCCGGCGGGCCCAGCCGGCCTCGGGTGCGTGCGGTGGGGTCTCGCGGGGGATGGCTATGCTCATGGCCGGGAGCTCTCATCTATTTTATCTTCCCACGCTCGGGTCCGCGACTGCCGGAGGCGGGCGAGGAGCGCCTCCAGGGCCGGCAGCACCAGGACGGTGGCCAGCAGGCAGGCGGCGAGCCCCAGGGCCACGAGGATGCCGGCGTGGCGCAGTCCCGGAACTCGCGAGCCGGCGAGGCTGCCGAACCCGATCACCGTCGTCAGCGTCGCCAGGGTGAGCCCCAGGCCGATGTCCGTGGCCGCCCCCTCGAGCCCCCGCTCCGGATGCAGGCGCTGCCAGTGCACGGCGTTCGCCCCCAGCGTCGTGCCGGTGCCCAGGAGCAGGGGGACGGTGAAGGCACACAGCAAGTCCAGGGGAAGGCCCAGGGCACCCCAGAGCCCGAAAGTCCAGAGGCAACCCAGGGTCAGGGGGAGGGCCGCGAGCAGGGCGTCCCGCACCCGGCCATGAAAGGAGAAGAGCACCACCGCGCCGACGAGGACCAGGGCCAGGCCGCTCGACCGCGCGAGGTCCGACAGGGCGATGTCCCGCAGCTCCGCCCCCACCCAGGAGATGGAGGCCAGGACAACGTCCCGTCGATCGGATGCGAGCCGCGACAGGTCCCCGGCCAGGTCTTTCGGGTCGACCCTGGCCCCCGTCCCCAGGGGGAGCCGCACGTGCACGGCGACGGCAGCTCCCGCAGGAGTCAGCCGCACCAGCTCCGACATCCAGCGCGGCCACTGGGCGACGGACGGCGCCCCCGGGTCCTCCCCCCGGCCCAGGGCCCGCAGGGTGGCCAGGGCGGCGGCGAAGGGATCGGGCTTGAAGCCCGCCGCGGTCAGCTCCCGCTGAAAGTCGTCCGCCGCCCGCTCCAGGGGGAGCCCGCGCAGCTCCGCCAGGCGCTGCCGCAGCCGGCCACCCAGCACCAGCCAGTCCGCGGGCGAGGTGATCTCCGCCCGCGGCCCCAGCCGCGCCTCCAGGACCTGCCGCGCCGCCGCGGCGCGGTCCAGGGCACTTCCCAGGTCGCGCCCGCGCAGCACCACGGAGAAGGTGTCGAGCCCCAGGGAGAACTTCTCCACCAGCAGCCGCTCGGCCGCCGCCGACGGGGCATCGGCAGGCCGCAGGGACCGCAGGTCGGTGGAGAGCTCCAGGCGCGAGATCCCCCAGCCGGCCAGCGCCGTGATCAGGACCGTCAAGGCCAGGCAGGCGCGCCACCGCCGGGCCGACAGCCCGGCGATGCCGGCGAGCACCGGCTGGCCGAGCCGGGGCCACAGCCGCAGCGGACGGAAGCGGGCCGAGGCCCGGGGGAAGCCCGCGAGCAGCGCGGCGCACACGGTCGCGGTCGCGATCAGCGTCGCGATCACACCCACGGACAGCACCTGCCCCAGCTCCCGCAGCAGCCGGAAGTGGGCCACGCTCAGCGCGGCGAGGCCCGCAGCCGTGGTGACGGCCGTGGTGGCGATCCCCGGCCCGGTCTCCCGGAAGGCCGCGGCCAGCGCCGGGGCGACCTCTTCGCCGCGCCGCCGCCGCTCCCGGAACCGGGACGAGCCGAGGATGCCGTAGTCGACTCCCATCCCCAGCAGGGCGGCGGTGAAGCCCACCCCCACGACGCTGATGCTGCCGAGCTCCAGCGAGGCCCCGGCCACCATCCAGACCGTACCCGCGGCCACGGCGGCGAGGATGGCGGCGGGGAGGAAGAGCCCTTCGAAGCCGAGGACCATCACCAGGGCCAGCCCGAGGACGGTGCCCGAAGCCGTCTTCTCGAGGTCGGCGCGGAAGATGGCCTCGTCCTGGGCGGCGTAGATCGGCCCCCCCACGGCCTGGAAGTCGAGCGGCGATGCCACCGACCTGCGCACCGCGCCGCAGGCCCCCTGGAGCGCGGCGAGCAGTGCCCTCCCCCCTTCGGGATCCACCTCGGCCCGCGCCGGCGTGAGGATCACCAGCGCCGCCTCGCCGTCGGGGGAGATGAAGGCGCCGCTCAAGGGGTCAATGGGCAGCGACGCCGCGGCGGCTCCCAGCAGCCCCTCCGACAGCCCCAGGGGATCGGCGGCGAAGAGCGGCGCGGCGATGGCGCCCGCCGGGCTGCGCAGGGCCTGCCGCATCTGAACCACACGATCGTGGATCGCCGGCGGCTCCAGCCGCCGGGCCAGGTCCTGCCGCCAGCCCGGCGTATGGACGAGGAGCGGCATGCGGGGGGCGACGTGGGTGAAGAAGAAGCGCTCGTCCTCCTCGGTGAGGCCGGCGCGCGCGTCGGCCACCAGGGGGCTCTCCCGCAGGCGGTCGGCCAGCTCGCCGGCGGCGTTGACCAGGGTCTCCGCATCGACCGCGCGGTCTCGTCGTCCGCCGGGCGCCCGCACCAGGACGAAGACCTTCTCGAAGCCGCCGAAGGTGCGCAGGAACGTGCGGTAGCCCGCCGACGCCGGCGCCCCCTCCGGCAGCAGGGCCTCCAGCCGGGTCTCGATGCGGAAGCGGGAGGCCGGAACCACGGACGCCAGGGTCAGCAGGAGGGCGACCGCCAGCACGAGCCGCGGCCGGCGGGCGATGAACGCGGCGAGGGAGGAGGAGAGACGGGACAGCATGGTTGAATCGCCGCGGGGGACCGCCGGCTCAGGCGGAGGCACCCGCGTCCACCACCAGGGATTGGCCGGTGATGCCCGCGGCGCGGTCCGAGAGCAGGAACGCTACGGCCCTGGCCACGTCTTCCGGCTGCACGCCGCGGGCCAGGCACTCGCCGGCGCGAAGCTGGGCGACGGCCGCCGCGGGCAGGCCGGCGGTGAGGTCGGTGGCCACGAAGCCGGGCACCACGGCGTTGACCCGCACGCCCCGCCTGCCGGCCTCGCGGGCGAGCGAGCGGGTGAGCCCCAGGATGCCGGCCTTGGCCGCGGCATAGGCTCCCTGGCCGGCCACGCCGTGGAGGGCGGAGAGGGAGGAGACGTTGACGATCGCCCCCCGCCGCCGCACCATCAGCCCCCGCAGCACGGCCCGGCAGCAGCGGAAGAGCCCGCCGAGATTGGCATCCACCACCGCGTCCCAGTCCGCGTCCGAGGTCAGGGCGAGGAGCGACTCGCGGCGCAGGCCGGCGTTGTTGACCAGGCCGTCGAGGGGGCCGAGGGCGGCCTCCACCTCGGCCACCAGGTCGTCCGCGCGGGTGCGGTCGCGCAGCTCGAAGGGGAAGGCGCGGGCGCCGGTGGCCGCCTCCACCTCGCGGGCCGCAGCCTCGCTGGCGCTGAAGGTGAAGGCCACGCGAGCCCCGGGCTCGGCGGCGAGGGCCGCGACGATCGCCCGCCCCAGCCCGCGGCTGCCGCCGGTTACGAGGACCGGGCCCAACCCAGCATCTCCAGGCGGGCGCGGGCGACCGCGCCGGCGATCCTCAGGCTGTCGAGCAGCGGCCGGTAGTGGCTCGTCGTCCGCCCGTCGGCGAAGCCTAAGTGCACGGGCACCGTCACCACCTTGAAACCGCGCCGGGCGGCCCGCACCACCACGGCGCTCTCGGCCTCGAAGCGGGCCTCGGGGAAGCCCACCGTCCGGATGAGACGGCGGGAGTAGAAGCGGAACCCGGTCTGGATGTCGGCGAGGGGCTGCCCGGCAAAAAAGGAGATCGCCCGGGAGGACAGCCGGTTGCTCGCCCGGCGCACGCCGCTCATCTTGCCGAAGAGGTGGTCGCGGATGCCCAGCACCAGGTCGGCCCCCTGCTCCTCGGCCGCCTGGAGGAGCTTGGGGATCTCCGCGGGCAGGTGCTGGCCGTCGGCGTCGAGAGTGATGACGGCATCGAAGGCGTCGAAGCCGCCGCGGCCGAACAGGTCGGCGAAGGCGGCCGCGAGGGCCGCCCCCTTGCCGCGGTTCTTGGGGAAGGAGATCACCCGCGCCCCGGCCCGCCGCGCCTCCTCGGCCGTGGCGTCCGTCGAGCCGTCGTCCACCACCAGCACCTCGGGCACGAAGCGCAGGGTGCCGCGCACGACCTCCCCGACCGATGGCGCGGCCTGATAGGCGGGGATCACGGCGGCGATCCGCGGGCTCAAAACGGCTCCTTCTTCAGAAGATGCAGTTCCCGGGGCGCACGCCTCCGGGTGGCGGGATTCTAGCCGACTTCTCTCATGCCTTGCCCAGCACCACCCAAGCCCCCGCCCCACCCGCCGCGAGGCTGGTGGCGAGGACCACGGCGGGAGGCTCTACGGGCGAGCCGTCATGGGGGAAGACCCTCAACTCGGGATCGACCTCCTCGAAGCCGGGGGTGGGCCCCAGGGGCGAGCCGGCGGCGGCCAGCACGGCCGCGGCGAGGAGGCCGCCGCCGTACTCCCCCGTCACCGCCTTGGGCGCGGCCACGGGCGGCAGCGGCGCCCCCTCCCAGGCGGCATGGAGGACCTCCGCCTCCAGCCGGTCGCCGTCCCGGGCTCCCGAGGCGCCGGAGACGACGAGGTCCACATCCGAGGGCCTGAGGCCGGCGCGCTCCAGGGTGCGCCCCAGGCTCCGCGCCAGGGAGCGGTGCCCCCGTCCCCAGCCGGACGGCGGCGCCGTGGGATCGAAGCCGCTCCCCCAGGCGAGGACGCGGGTCAGGACCCGGCCCCCCCGGGCAACGACGTCCGGCTCGCTCTCCAGCACCGCCACGGCCGCCCCCTCCCCGGCCAGAAAACCGCTGCGCCGCCGGTCGAAGGGACGCGCCACCTCCTCGCGGGTCAGGGCGCCGAAGCGGTCGAGGATGGCATGGAGCAGCGGGATCATCTCGTCCACGGCCCCCGCCAGCACCCGCCTTACCCGGCCGCCGCGCCCGGAGGCGACTTCGCGGGCGCCCAGGCCCAGAGCGAGGAGCGGCCCGGCCTCGCGCTGGCACACCGTGACGCTCGCTCCGCGCGCCTTCAGGGCGATGGCGATCTGCGCCGCCGGCGCGTTGGCCACGCTCTCCATGAACAGGGACGGGGACGCGGACTCCGGGCCTTCCAGCAGGATCTGCTTCAGCAATATCTCGGTATGGGTGGAGGGGCCGAAGGCGGTCGCGATCACCACCGCCGCCTCCTCCATCTCGGCGCCGGCGAGGCCCGCGCAGCGCAGGGCCATGCGCGAAGCCGCCACCGCGAGCTTCGAAGGCGGGCTCATGCGGCGGGACTCGGGCGCCGACAGCCAGCCGGCAAACTGGCCCGGAGGCACCAGGCAGGCGCGGCGCGCGCCGCAGGGAAGGTGGTAGCCGGCCGAGCGGTCGACCTCGGAGGTGAGGGGAGCGCCCGCGGCCAGGGCCGCGGCCAAACGGTCGGAGCCGCTCCCCCAGGCCCCCAGGGTGCCCAGGCCGGTGACGACGACCGGCTCGCTCAAGCCGGACCCGTCCACCGCGAGAAGACGAGCGCGGCATTGGACCCACCGAACGCCAGGCTGGTGGAGACCGCGGCCCGCGCGCCGGGCAGGGGGAGGGGCTCGTCGAGGACCAGCGACACCGGCAGCGCCGGATCCGCCTCCCCATCCCCGGGCACCGGGTGCAGCTCGCCATGATGAAGGCACAGCAGCGTCGCCACCGCCTCGAGGGCGCCGGAGCAGCCCAGCAGGTGGCCGATCAGCGCCTTGGTGGCCACCAGCGGCAGCTCCCCGGCCCGCTCGCCGAACACCCGTTGCAGCGCCTGCCACTCGGCGGCGTCGTTGAGCGGCGTGCCCGTGCCGTGGACGTTGACGAAGTCCACCGTCTCCGGCCCGAGACCCGCGTCCGCCAGCGCTGCCGCCACCGCCGCCGCGGCGCCCGCGCCGGTCGGGTCCGGCGCCGTCATGTGGTGGGCGTCGCAGGAGGAGCCGGCGCCGGCGAGCACCGCCAGCGGCTCAGCCCCCCGCGCCAGCGCCCGCTCCAGCGGCTCCAGCACCAGCACGGCCGCCCCCTCGCCGAACGACATGCCGGCGCGGCCGGCCCGGAATGGCCGGCAGGGAACCTCGTCCACCGAGCGCAGGGCGTTGAAGCCGGCATAGGTGAGCTGGCACAGGGAGTCGGAGCCGCCCGCGATGGCCACCTCCACCTCCCCCGAGCGCACCGCCTCCAGGGCCGCGCCCAGGGCCAGCGCCCCGGAGGCGCACGCCGAGGAGAAGGTCGTCACCGGCCCGGTCACCCCAAGCTCGCGGGCCACGGCGTCGCCGGGGCCGTTCACCTGCTGGGAGACGAGGGCGGAGAGGCGCGCCCGCCGCGGCTCGCGCAAATCCCGCAGAAATTCGGAGAAGAAGAGCTCGCTCTCGTAAATCCCCCCCGTGCTGGAGCCGAAGTACACCCCAATCTCGACGTCTTCGTCCTTGCCGTCCCTGCTGTCCTTGAGATTTTCGCCGGCCTGCTCCAGGGCCTCCCGAGCCGCAAACAGCGCAAAGCGGTCGGCGATCGACAGCCGGCGCCCGCCCGGCCCCACGCCGGCCAGCGGCTCCGGCGGCGCCTCGGCGGCCAGGTGGGTGCGGTGGCGGGAGTTGTCGAAGCGGTGGAAGGGGCCGATCCCCGGCCGGCCGGTCCGCAGCCCGTTCCACAGGGCGGCGACGCCCCAGCCCAGGCCGCAGACGGCGCCAACGCCGGTGACGGCCACCCGCCGCCCCTCTCGCGGGTGCTCGCGCTGCATGGGGGGTAGGTCCAGGGGTGCCATCTCGCGGGTCTTACGTCCGACCCTCGATGAACTCGGAGAGCGTGGAGACCGAGGAGAAGACCTCGCGGCCGATCTCCTGGCTCTTGATCTTGATGTCGAACTCCTTCTCGAGCGCCACCACCAGCTCCAGGGCGTCGACCGAGTCCAGGCCCAGCCCCTCGCCGAACAGCGGCGCCTCGTCCTCGATCATCTCCGGCCGCATCCCCTCCAGGTGGAGGCTCTCGACGATCAGGCGCTTGATGCGGTCCGAGGTGGTGGCGACTTCCGACATTCTGCAAACCTCTGATGTCCGGCGGGCTTCAGTCCACCGTGCGGTCATCTCCGCAGGTTCTCTATGCACCGGTTCCCCCATGCTAGCAGCGCCGGGGAGGGCTGGCAATCCCAACCCTTTCTTCATCAAGTCCTTGCGGATGGGACGCCCACCCCCGCCGCACCGTCCTCTAGTATGATCTCGGCCCCCTGACGGATGATCGTGGAGAGGAGCAGAGCCGTACACCTTGACGCCCCGGGACCCCATTCTCCGCGCCTTCGAGCGCCTCGTCCGCCGCGATCCGCTGGCGCCGCTCGTGGTCTCGCCCGAGCGGCAGGCCACGGTGGAGGACGTGGACGCCCTGTCGCGGGCCGCCGGCGCGGTTCTCCTCGCCGGCTGCAAGGGCCGTGCCTTCGCGTTCGCACCCGGCACCGCCGTGGGCCTCGCCGCCGCCAACGGCCCGGGGTTCCTCGCCTCCGTTCTCGCCCTGCGCCGCGCCGGGCTCGCCGTCCTGCTGCTGGACGCCCGCACGCCCGACGCCGAGGCCCTGCGCATCCTCGGCTCTCTCGGCGCCCCGGCCCTCCTGCGCTGCCCGGCCGGCTGGCCCGCGGGACCCGCGGACTGGACCCTCACCACGACATCCCTGACCCCTCCGGGAGACGGTGGTCCGGGGATCGCGGGCGCCGGCTTCGTCAAGCTGACCTCGGGCTCGACCGGCACCCCCCGCGGCATCGCCACCCCCTCCGAGGCCCTGATGGCGGACGACGACGCCCTCACCGCCACCATGGGGCTGGGGTCCGAGGAACGCTTCCTCGCCACCCTCCCCCTCTCCCACTCCTACGGGCTCTCCAGCCTGGCGGTGCCCGCCCTGGTCCGCGGCACGCCGCTGGTGATCCCCGAGGCGGGGAGCGTCTACGAGCCCTTCGTCACCGCCGCGCGTCTGGGGGCCACCTTCTATCCCACCGTCCCCGCCTACCTGGACGCCCTGGTGCGCACCTCCGAGCCGCCGCCCCGGCCGGACTGCCTGCGCCTGGTGATCACCGCCGGCGCCCCCCTCGCCGCCACCACCTCGGCCCGGTTCCGTGAACGGTTCGGCGTCCCCGTCCACGTCTTCTACGGCTCCAGCGAGTGCGGCGGCATCTGCTACGACCGCGAAGGCGGCGCCGCCGAGCGGGGGACCGTCGGCTCCCCCGTCGACGGAGTCCGCATCACCCTGACGCCGGTCGACGAAGGCGACAGAGAAATCGGCCTCGTCACCGTCGAGTCCCCCGCGGTCTGCCGCGGCTACCTGCCGGAGGGGGACGAGCGCCTCGGCGGCGGCCGCTTCCGGGCCGGCGACCTCGCCGCCTGGCGCGACGGCGAGCTGGTGCTGCGGGGCCGGCTGGACGACGTGGTCAACATCAAGGGGAAGAAGGTCGATCCGCGGGAGGTCGAGGGCGTCCTCGCCCAGCTCGCGGGGGTCGACGAGGCCGCCGTGCTGGGGGTGGCCGCCGCCGGCCGCAGCGGCGACGTGCTGCGGGCCGTGGTCGCCTGCCGGCCCGGCCGGCTCACCGCCGAGGAGGTGGTGGGCTGGTGCCGCTCCCACCTCTCGGCCCACAAGGTGCCGCGCAGCGTCATCCTCGTCGCCGCCCTGCCGCGCAACGCCCGGGGAAAGCTGGACCGCTCCGCCCTCCTCGCGCTGGGAACCGATCCCCGTGCGTGACGGCCGCGGCTACCGCCGGCCGCCGCTCGTCGCCGGCTCCCTCGCCCTCCACGCCGCCGGCGCCCTGGCCCTCGCCGTGGCTCCCCGGCACTGGCGCCTCGTGGCCGGCGCTCTCATGGCGGACCACCTCGTCCTCGCCGCCGCCAGCCTCTGGCCACGCAGCTCCTGGGTGGGCGCCAATCTCAGCGCTCTGCCCGCGACCGCCGCCCGCCGGGGCGAGGTGGCCCTGACCTTCGACGACGGCCCCGATCCGGACGTCACTCCGCGCGTCCTGGACCTCCTCGACGGCCACGGCGCACGGGCCACCTTCTTCTGCATCGGCGAGCGGGTGCGGGTCCATCCGGAGGTCGCGGCCGAGATCGCCCGCCGCGGGCACCGGGTGGAGAACCACACCCAGACCCACCCCCACCTCTTCTCCTGCTACCCGGCGCCGGCCCTGCGGCGGGAGGTCGAGGACGCCCAGGAGGCCATCGCCCGCGCCGCCGGCAGAGTCCCCCGGCTCTTCCGGGCCCCGGCCGGCCTGCGCAGCCCCCTCCTCGACCGGGTGCTCTTCCGCGCCGGCCTGCGCCTCGTCTCCTGGACCCGCCGCGGCTTCGACGCCCTGGAGGAGGACCCGGACCGCGTCCTCCGCCGCCTCCTCACCGGCCTCGCCGCGGGCGACGTCCTCCTCCTCCACGACGGCTCCACCACTCGCCCGCACGGCGGCAATCCCGTGGTCCTCGAGGTCCTCCCCCGGCTGCTGGACGCCCTGGCGGCACGGGGGCTGCGGCCGGTCGCCCTCGGGGACGGGCCGGAGGCTGCCGGTTGAAGTGGAAGAAGGAGCAGCTCACCAAGGGGCTGCGC
The DNA here is from genome assembly GCA_036264085.1 of Thermoanaerobaculia bacterium. Classification (GTDB taxonomy): domain Bacteria; phylum Acidobacteriota; class Thermoanaerobaculia; order Multivoradales; family UBA5704; genus DATARR01. Next base: position 67,234 of record DATARR010000063.1, read on the forward strand.
GACCTCCTCTACCGGCTGCGCACGGAGGGGACCTCGCCGCGCGAGCAGGCGATCGCCGTGGCCCTCGGAGCCTTCATCGGCGTCACCCCTCTCTACGGGCTCCACCTGGGCCTGTGCATCCTCTTCGCCCGGCTGTTCCGGGTCAACCCGGCCCTGGCCTACCTCGCCTCCCACGTCAGCCTGCCGGGGGTCTGGCCGTTCCTCATGATGGCCGAGCTCGAGATCGGGCGCCGGATGCGCGGCGAAAGCTACCTGCGGATTCACCTCCACAACCTGCGGGAGCTCGGTTGGCGACAGGTGGGGATCGACCTCACGCTCGGCACCCTGGTGGTCGGCGGCGTGGTGGCGGCGCTCCTCGGCTTCTTCACCCTGTGGGCGGCGCGCAAGCGGCAGTTGAACCCCGAGCTCGCGACCCTGCTCGAAGAGGCGGCCCGCCGCTACCTGGACACCGGCCTCGTCCACTGGGAGTTCGTGCGCGGCAAGCTGCGGCACGACCCCCTCTACTTCAACCTCCTGCGCCAGGGCTTCCTGCCCCCCGAGGGCCTGCTCCTGGACCTGGGCTGCGGGCGGGGGATCGCCTTCGCCCTGATCCTCGCCGCCCGCGACCTCCACCGCCGCGGAACCTGGCCTCCAGACTGGCCGCCCCCGCCGCCGCACCTCACTTTCCACGGCATCGAAGGCCGTCCCAAAACGGCCGCCGCCGCCCGCCACGCCGTGGGAGAGGCAGCGCAGATCGAGACGGCGGACCTGAAAACGGCTGAGCTCCCCGCGGCAGCCGCCATCCTGCTCCTGGACGTCCTCCACTACCTCCCCCCCGCCGATCAGGACGACCTCCTCGCCAGGGCGGCCGCGGCCCTCGCTCCCGGCGGCGTCCTCCTCGTTCGCGACGCCGACGCCGCCGCCGGCTGGCGCTTCGCCGCCATCCGCCTCCAGGAGCGCTTCTCCTCCCTTCTCCGCGGCCACCTGCGCCCGCGCTTCCACTACCGCAGCGCCGCCGAGTGGCGGCGGCGGCTCGGCGAGCTCGGCCTCGCCGTGGACGTCCAGCCCATGGGCATGGGCACCCCCTACGCCAACGTGCTGCTGGCGGCGCGGCGAGGGCCGCCGCCTTGAACCTGGCCTGGGGCGTGGCCGCGGTCGCCCTCGCCGCGCTCCTGTTCGCGCTGGCCTGGCGCGCCCACCGCGGCGGCGACGACCGGCGGGCCATCCTCGCCATCGTGGCCGCCGGCCTGGTGCTGCGCCTCTACGCCAGCGCCGACCTCTTCCTCCACACCTGGGACGAGCGCTACCACGCGCTCGTCGCCCGGCACCTGCTGGCCCATCCGTTGACGCCGACGCTCTACGACCGGGCCGTGCTGCCTTACGACTACCGCGACTGGCGGGCGAACCACGTCTGGCTGCACAAACCGCCGCTCGCCCTGTGGCTGATGGCGGCGAGCCTGTGGCTGGGGGGAGGACTGGGGTACGGAGAGCTGGCGATGCGGCTGCCGGGCCTGCTCCTCTCCGTCGCCGCGATCTACTTCACCTGGCGCATCGGCGTCCATCTCTGCGGCCCGCGCGCCGGGCTGCTCGCGGCCTTCTTCCATGCCACCAACGGCTACCTGTTGCAGCTTCCCGGCGGCCGGGCGCCCGTCGACCACGTCGACAACGACCTCGCCTTCTTCGTCGAGCTGGGGATCTTCCTCGCCGTCCTCTACCTTGAATCCGGCCGCCGCGCGCTGCTGCCGGCGATCGGCGCCGCGGTCGGGCTCGCCGTGCTCACCAAGTGGCTGCCCGGGCTGCTCGCCGTGCCCGTCTTCGCGGCCCTCGCCTGGGGGCGGGAGAGGCCGCGGCGGATCGCCCTCGACCTCGCCGTCGTGGGCCTCGTCGCCGCGGCCGTGGCGCTCCCCTGGCAGGTCTATACCCGCCTCGCCTTCCCCCGCGAGTCGGCCTGGGAGTCGGCCTACAACCTGCGGCACCTGTTCGTGCCGATCGAGGGGCTGGGCGGCTCCCCCCTCTTCTACCTCGATCACATGGCGCGCTACTTCGGCGAGCTCGTCTACCTCCCCCTCGCCTGGTTCCTGGTGAAGCTGGCGCGCGAGCGTCAGCCCGCCCTGCTGCGGCTGGGCGTGTGGCTCCTCCTGCCGTATGCCGCCTTCTCGCTGGCGGCAACCAAGATGGCCGGCTACGTCATGCCCGCCGCGCCGGCCCTCTTCCTCGTCGAGGCGCTCTTCTGGCTGTGGCTCCTGGACCTGGATGCGCGACCCTGGCCGGCATGGCGGCGGGGGCTGCGCTGGGCCGCCCTGGCGCTCCTCGTCGTGCTGCCGCTGCGCTACACCGTCGAGCGGCTGAAGCTCTCTCCGGGCTACGACCGGGATCCCCCCTGGGTCCGCGCGATGCGACAACTCCCATCAAGACTCGGACCGGGCGAGGCGGTGCTGCTCAACGTCGACCGGCCGCTCGAAGTGATGTTCTATACGCCCTACATTGCCTACCGCAAACTGGCCACGCCGGAGCAGATCGCCGGCCTGCGGCGCGACGGCTTCCGCGTCATCGCCTTCGACGACGGCCATCTGCCGCCCGGGCTGCGGACGATTCCCGGCCTGGAGGTGATGCCGGACCCGATCCCGCCCTCGCCCCTGAACGACGGCACGGGCCCGCGCCTGCCCAAGGCGGACGGCTCGGACTCGCCTCTGGCCGGCATGCCTCCGGACCTTACGGGTGAAGCTTCTCCTTCCGCTTCAACATCGCGATGAATTCGCGGATCCGCTTCGCGCGGGTCTCCGCCTTCTTCACCGTCTGAATCCTGAAGAGGATGGCATAGCGATTCTGACTGTTCAGTGTGGCAAAGAAATCTTTGGCATCCTGATCCTTGTCCAGCTCGGCCTGAAGATCGGGCGGCACGGCCGCACGGCTCTGGGCGTCGTAGGCGGCCTCCCACTGCCCGTTCTGTTTGGCGCGCTCGACCGCCTGCAAGCCCGCCGGCCGCATGCGACCGCTGGCGCTGAGCTTCGCCACTTTCTCCCGGTTGATCTTCGACCAGATGCTCCGGGGCCCGCGAGGCGTGAACTTCTGCAGCCACGCCTTCTCGTCGTGGCTCTTCTTCTGGCCGTCGATCCAGCCGAAACAGAGAGCCCCCTCCAGCGCCTGATCGTAGGAGATCGACGGGATCCCCGAGGCCTTCTTCGCCAGGCGCAACCAGACGCCGGACGAAATGGCGTGATTTTCTTCGAGCCAATCGGTCCAATCCTCCGGCTGCTTGAATTCCAGAATCGGCAGGTCGCGGGGAGAGCTCATCGATCGATTTTCCTTCGCGCCATCGCTGGAGGATCTGCTGAGTCCGCAGCCGTTCGAGGCGTCCGCTCCCACGCGAGAGCACGGCCGAGCTCGACGCCTGCCCTGTAGTGCGAGCCCGCCTCCGGCCGGCAGCACGCCGTCGGATGCGGGTTCCCCGGACATGGTGCGCATTGTAATGCCCAACAGGCCCGTCGTTCAATGCCTGGGCGGCCGTCACTCCTCGTACTCGTCCGACCCTTGAACCCAGAGGAACGATTGGATGTCGATCATGTCCCGGGGCCGCAGAGCGCGCAGGTCGCGCCGCACGACCGCGGCGAGCTCGAGGAGGCTCGCGTAGGTCTCCCAGGAGGGCCGTGATTTATATTGCAGATCGAAGCCGTATTCGCGGGCCGCGGTGCGGGTGACGTTCGGCTTGAAAAAGATGTGGGTCTCCGGCTGCGCGATGAAGCCGAAAACCGTCACCACGGGCCAGGTGAGGACTCGCGTCTGCTTGCGTGGCAGTGCCGCGACGATCTCGCACCAGCGCTCAAACCTGCGTTCCGTGGTCCCTGCACCAAAAAGGAGGCCGTAAAGACCTTCGGCAAACAACCGCGCCCCCTCCGTTGGCTTCACGGCGTCGCGCAGGGCCATCTTCTCGAAAGAGAAGAGGAGATTCGTCCGCGATTCGATCCGCACGGCGCGCGCCGCAATCTCGGCAAACTCTCCCTGCCGCAGCAGCGAACGAAGAGCAGCGCGGCCGAGCAGCTCGCTCCACTGCTCGTGCGCCTTCCGCTTGTAATCCCGTTCCCAATCCAGGTAAGTCTCATCCTGGAACCCGCGCGGAAAAAACCGGAGAAACTTGCGGCGGCATCTTTCGGCCCCAGATACGGACCGGCGCTGTCGTGGGGGGTGAGGGTCAACCTTCCCCGTGTCGAGCTTGCTGGTTTCCATGGTTTCGCATCTCCGAGCCAGCGCCGGACACCGTCCGCTACCGCGGCGTCCGAGGCCGGACTCGCGCTTTCCCGTGCAAACTTTGCTCCAACCTGGCGGCCGGAGGTACGAGTCATGGCTGCCCAAGGGCGAAGCGCCGCAAGCGGGCGCGCCAAGGCTGAGCCGTCAGGAACATCGCCGCAAAACCTCCAAATGCACCGCGTTGTATCCAGACAATGCCGCATTGTATCCATACATTGGCGCGATGCATCCATACATTGCGGTAGCGGCAGATCTTTTGCCGCAGAGATTCGAGGACCTTTCACGCGGCGGCTTGATTTTCCCGCAATGTCAGCTTGTACACTCTTATCCCGCCCTCCTCCCATTATCGTCGCGCATATTTCACCGCAATGAATTCTGTTTTTCCCGCAAAGCCCTTACGAAACCCAGCAACCTGCGCTATCTTCGCCGCGATTCCGAGAGACATCACCGCAGATCTGCTACACACCGCAACAGATCTCCGCTCATCACCGCGTTCTCCCGATGCATTGCCACGATCCATGAATACATTACTGTGATGCCTTTTCGCTTTACGGCGAAGCATCCTTGCTTCGCGGCAAAGAGTCGAGCAGTACCGCAATTTGTAAAGAAGTCCTCTCCGAGGAGCCCGAATTTGCGGCACTCTTCGGATGAAAGCCACTTGGCATAACCAGCCATTGCAGCATTGTCTGCTTATCTCAGGCCTCCGAGGATCACATTGCAGCATTGCCCCGTGGCAACATGATGGCGTTTCACACCCATGCCGCGAATTGGGCCGGCATTGCGGCGCCACGGCGAGAGATGCCGCAATGTGGATGGACCCCGAGCCGTCGTCAATGGAGATTGGAGGAAAAACTCATAAGCGCAAAGCTGCCGGTCGAAGAGGTCGTGGCGCCTCGCCGAATTTTGTGCACAATCCCGCCTATTCCCCCTCATCCCTGACCTTCACATCCTTCACTTCCGCAATCTCCGAAATCACAATCGCCCGCATTCCCTTCCGCTCAAACGCAATCCCCGTCGCCCGCACATACTTCCCCACAAACGGCATCAACTTCTGTCGCTGATCGTAGTCCGGCATCTTGTCCGAAATCGGCAAATACAAATCGCCATCCTTCGTCAAAATCGCAATTGGCGACCCGCCCTTCACGCAATCCATGACGCACTTCAGACTCATGCTCGTCGCCTTCCCATCCAGATTCTGAATCGGGCAAGCAACGTCGCGCACAGTTCCCTCTATCGTTACCTTCGATCGATTCGCCCGCGCACCCTCCATCGAAGTATGCTGCGCGGCCGCAGCCGAAATCGCCGCCACGCCGCACCCAACCGCCAGGAAAAGCCCTAAGATTCGCCTCATAGCTGCTCCTTCCTTTTCGCTCGGCGCGAAGTTACCACGTCCAACGCCTCGGAAGCTCACCGCGCGGCAAGCGCGCAAAGCGCGGTTGCCGTCCGGTGGTTACGAGTAGCGCGGCCCTTCAGGCCGCATTGAGTCTTTCCGATCTCCCTGGACCCAGGGCGTTGCCCCGGGCTAAGGGAGGGCGGCCCGTTGGGCCTCAAGAATCTTGCCGTCGTACGGATACGATTGCCTGTCGGCGAGAGGCGGCCCCATTTCGGCCGCCCCCCGTTCAGCTCCTCAATTCACCGGGCAAATCATGGCCATGCATCCAGGCTGTAGAACGTAGGCACAGTGCTCTTCTTGAGTGGCGGGATCGGTGTGGCACACATACGGAGGACACGGATCGCACCCTCCCTCTAAGGACTTGGTCTCTGAATGCCGGTTTGGCGACAAGCCCGCCAGGAAGTTTGAGGTACCGGGCAGCAGAGTGTCCGGTTTAAGGTCGCCATTGGTATCCACGACCACGGCAGCGATCCTCTTCGCCTTCGTGTTGCTCGGGAAGCTCCAGGGAAGGGGCTGGCGGGGAAAGTGAAGCTTCCGGTGAGGGCCAGGGTCCGCGCGTTCTTGGTCGTCAGAGGCTTTACTGGAATGAAGGTGAGGCGCGCGTTGACCGCGAGAGGCGCGACGAAATTCCCGCCGCCTTCCTCCGTGCGGTAGATGGTCATCGTCGTCACACGCTGCTTGCCGGCCAGGGAGACGTAGACGTGGTAGGACCCACAGACGGTCTTGACGGGGGCAATGCTCACCAGGGACAAGGCCCGGAACTGGAGGCGGGTCACGGCGACGCCGTCGGCGTCGAACTCGGCGTCGTCAAGACGCTCGATAATCGTGTCGGTACTCCCCATCTGCCCGGGCTCCCCGGTCGCGAGGGGCAGTCCCTTGAGCGCCACTCGACCGGTGAAAGCCCTGGAGCCCTCGCAGAAGAAACCGGCGGGAATGGGATTTTTTGCAAAGTCGTAGTAGGAGGTCCCGTTGGCCGTGGTGGCGAAAACGTCGATGCCACGCTGGATCGAGGTTTCCGCGGCAAGAGGAGAAAGACCAGCCAAAAGCGAGACGATCGACACGGCGAGAATGTTTCTGTTCCTCACGCAAACCTCCTTGTCCCAAAGGACGGCAAGCATCGCGAGCATCCACGCCCGCAATGCGGTGGTCGCTACAACCTTAGGTGTTCCGGAGGCTCTCGAGCGAGCCCTCTTCGGCTCGGCGGGAGCAGGGCACGTTTTCGGATAGGGAAACGCTTGGAGCAAGAGGCCCCGGCACGGAAGAGGCTCGAGCATCACCGTCTCCCGGTCCGGAGCTCTGCTATACTCCCCGCCGTTTCGGCTAACCGAAAGGGGAAAATGATGAGAAAGACGGCTCTCGTTGTTTGCTGTGCTCTGGTTTGCCTCGGTCTCGCCGCCACAGGGTTTGCAGTCGACGCCCACAGCGCACCCACTGCGCCTGCGAAGGTCGCCGCGGTTCCCGCCGGGGCGCCGGCTGCCTGCACCTCCGCGGCTCGATCTATCGAAGACCTTCAGGGCCTGAACCCGCCGGCAATTCCGCTGGCCACCCATTGCGGCACGTGCAGCACCAACCCGTGCAAGAACGCCAACTTCGGCCAGGCCTGCGCAGTGTTCGGCCGTCTCGGAGCCTGCCGGTCACAGTCAGGTGACACCTGCCCCAGCGACCCGACGAACTTCCAATGTGAGTGCGTCACCACCCCCCTGTAGCGAGAGCGGGGCCAGTTCGGCCTGAATAACAAGATTCGCGTTACGTCATGTGCCCCGAAGGGGCTCAGGCCTGTAGCCCGGGGCTGGCGCGAAGCGCCGAGCCCCGGGAAGTCTCCGCTGGGGCAAAACCGATTCAACCCGGCAAATGCCCCTCGGGGCCACACGAACGCTTCTTTTCAATACAGGAACCGGCCGGACAGATAAAGCAAGGCAAGGACATCAAGGAACAGGAAGACCCCTTTGACGGCTGAGGGTAACCAAGGCACCTGCGGCGTGCCCCCGAAGGTTACCGGCGGTTTGAAACGGTTTTGCCCCAGCGGAGACTGCCTTTGGGCGTGACCGTTTCCTGACAGGCTCTTAGCCCGGTGGGAAGCGGGCGATGAGCACGGTGTGATACACGACCCGCGCCGAGCCGCGAGTCGCAGGTGCATACTGCCATTGCGCCAGGGAGCGGACGAAGGCCTGAGCGAACTCTTGATTGTCGGTCTTGACGACGACGGGATCGACGACAGACCCCGAGTCGGTGATCGTCACCCGGATGCACGCATAGCCGCTCTGGACGCCTTGCGGCGGCGGTGGCTGCTCGCCATGCAACAGGCGAGGAGGCGTGACGTCGGGGTTGTTCGACAAGGAATAGGCCTTGCACGCTGCGTCCTGAGAGGCAGGGCTTGCCGCCTGGCGCGGAGAGGAGGCACAGGCGGCGAAGCAGACGAAGCAGAGGACCAACAGAACTATCTGTACACGCGACAGGACGTTCATCGATCGCTCCTCCTGCCGCCAGGATAACACGATTCGGCGAAGGCGGTAGAGGAGACGTCCCAGGTCCTGAACGATACCGATTGGGAGGCCACGGGGACGGCGGGACGTCTCCTCCGCCGGGGAGGCTCATTGCGAGCTGACGGTCAAGGGCCCATAGGTCCTGCCCTGCGACACCCCGCCTTGGGCGGAAACCGTCTGATTCACCTGATAGGTATCAGCCGCGAGCCCCGTAAAGGAGACCTCGCCGCCGGGCGAGCTCGGCGAGGCCCCTTGGGAGAGCCCGGTGGAGGCGCTGAACACTTCCCAACCCACGGCCGTCAGGAGGTTCTGGGGCTCGGACCGGGACGCGTCCCGGCACACGATCGTGTTCGCCGCCACGTGGCACTGCCCGCCGACGAAAATGCTCACGGTTTCCGTGGGCAAGGGAGTGGGCGAGGAAGAGGTGGAGTGCGTCTGGCAGCCCGCCAGCATCGCCAGGGCCAGGCTGCCACAGAGGACGAGACGATAAGCCTGCTCGCGTCGAGTCATGAAAAAGCTCCTCAAGAAGTCGTTGACCTTGAGACGCAGTGCCGGTGGGGGGTGTGAATTTCTTAAGTCGAGAGGCGAAGCGCGTTCCGGTAATCCCATCCTGCCCCCGCAGCTCGCTGGTGCGGCAGAGCTCCCTCGGGATTTAGCTCCGTCTATTCTGGTCAACCGCTGAGCTCTTGAAGTCACCGATTACAGAAATCTTTGTCGCGCTCTCCTCATGGGCCGATGCAGCCGGCTTCGGAAGGGGACGGAAGAGCGATGCTTATCTCGACACGGTTCGCATCGACCGCGTAGCGAGGATTCCGGGCAGCGGTCCAGCCACGTAAAAGTCGAAGTGAAAAGCGACGCAAACCATGGCTCCGGGTCGGGCGCCTTCCCGACCAGTGCGCCACGGCGTGGCGCAGGGAGCCGGCGTGCGTGATCTTTCCTTGAGGGCTACCCGGCTCAGAAGCCTTTGCAGTCTTCTAAATTTATATTGATTATATGCGTATTGGGCTGTAACGCTATGGAACCCTGGAAGCAGCCTCGGAGATCGTTGATGAATGCATAGACCGGACTCGTGAAGCATTGGATCAGGAACGTCCCATGGGGCCTAGTTACCGCCTCGTAGGGGTCGACTGATGGTATCGGGTTGGAGAACGTAAGATCCAGGTTTCCCGGCAAGTTGTCCACAATCCTGGTGTTAACTCTGACCACCACCAAGGACGAGGGCTCGGGCGGAGGGAACGAGACGACCCTGGATTCCAAAGGCTCCCCCTCCTCAATAGGGATCTCCTGTGACTGCGAGTAGACGAAGGGGGTGTAGGACAGAATGAGGCGGTATCTGCCCTTTTCAGGGAACGATACCGTAGCCGTCGCTGCGCCCCCCTCGGTATTGACCCGGATCTCCTCGACTTGGATGGGCGAAACCAAATCCTCCCAGTTGCCGCTGAGATCCTTTTTCTGGGCTCCCAGGATAGGGCAGAAAGCGAGTTGGTCCTTATCCTGCGTGTAGGTTCGTCCGCAGTTCTTAAATCTATAAGCAATAGGGGTAGCCGTGTTCGCGGGCTTCCCGCACGGACAGGTCACGATGTCAGAACGAAGCGGGCCAGCAGCCAGCGCGAGGCTTAGGGCCAGCGGGAGCGCTCGGTATTGCATAATTCTCTCCTTTGTGAGGCGTCATCGTGTTTTAATGCGGCATCCGATTCCTAGGTGGTCCGAGACCTCCTTACGCCATCTCTTTGTCCCTATAGAGGGCATTAGCACATTGGAAGCGTTGATCACTTTCGCCGTTGCGAGACAATGATCGTACGGCTCACTGCGTTCGCCTTTTGGATTGAGCGATGTCCTCTCCGTTGGCACCACGTCGATATTCATATTGCCGAAGAAGTCCTCGATCTCCTTGGCCGCAAGATTCCAGTCGCCGGCGATCACGACGTGCTGGCAGGCCCGGTCCAATTTGCTGAACTCGTCGTACACTTCCCGTACCTTCTTCACCTCCTTAAGCCGATCGGCCTTTCGACCAAATATGGCGTGATAGGCGAGAACCCAGGTGCAGCTATTACCTTCCCTGATGCGTATGCCGGCAGGCGGCCGGGAGAAGCCTGGAGTCGTTGAGATCCTCGCGGTAGGGGCCGCCCTGAGGGTGGTGAATTTCGCCTTACTCACCAGGAAGGTATACGCCTCCTTGTACGTCGAAGCCCCCTGGACAATGGTGTTGGTAACCCAGTAATCACCTGGATTCATAAGTCCAATGTCGGCCTGCCTCATAACTTCTTGGAGAACAATCACATCGTAACCCACATTTTTGTAGAAGTGCTTCAGAAGATTGTTCTTTTTGGTCTGATAAGCCTGTTTGCCCCATCCTAGATGGAGGCAGTTCTGAGAAGCAAGGGTGAAATCGCCGTGAGCTGCCCCGCTCGAGGTCAACAGCGCCAGGACAAGCAGGGCGGCGATAGGGGCGGTACCGGCGGTACGGGGACGGCAGTCGCGGATTTCCATCGAGTTTTCCTCTTATATCACTTCCGGGAAAGCACGCCGCTGAGAGAGCGACGCAAAGTTTTAAGTACCTCGAGCCGAAGGACGCTAACGGCGGGAAGCTCGTGAATTTTGGAAAATCGCCACATCAGGCGCTCGTCTGCGGCTCGCCGGAGGAAGGTGGAATCAGGCGCGAAGGGGCTTTCGTGGTTTTCTCGCGTTCACGCCGACGTCTCGCCGGCTCCTTGGAAGCCTTCTTCACGACCTCTCGCACCTTGATCTCCACTTTGGGCTTGGCCTGCGCCTTCGGTTTCTTTTCCGGCGCAGAGCTTCCTGCAGGGATCTTTGAGAGCTTGAAACCCTTGTTCGGTCCCCCCTGGATTTTGACGGTCTCCCCTTCCTTGACGACGATCTCCGTCATGACGATCTCAGAGTCTTGGAGCAGGTCGCCGGCAACACGGGGCAACGGCAGCACGGCGAGATAGAAGGGAGAGTCCAGGTCCTCGGTCAAGGCTGCCATCGGCGGCAGGAGCCGAGGTCTGAAAATGTCCTGCCCCCCTTGCCTCACGTGGCTCCATACACCGATCATGAAATGGTTGACGACCCGGATCCGGTACCAACCCGGACTCTCGGCCACCCGGGTCAGCACGGCGCCCCAGGCGCGCCGGTCCGGCGACGATACGCCTTCGATCACGAAGCCGGCGCCGGCCGGCGCATGGGGCACTTGGAGAACGTTGGTCTGATTCACCGACCGCCGGGGGTTTTCCGGTTCGAAGGAATAGCGAGCACAGACCTGGTAGTCCCTTGGGATGAAAATAGTAGTCTTCCCGTGGAGGGGTGGGGAGACCACCTGCCAGGCGATCGGAGGCTCGTCCGTGCACAGAGGAGTCCGTTTGTACATCGCTACCCAGACGGCGTAGCGGGTACCGTTGACGACCGTAATCCGAGATCTACCGGCTGAGACCGAGCTCCTCATGGTTCCTCCGCGCTGGTCCGCCACTTCAGTCTCCTGTGCTCTCTCCTGCCGCCGGCCCTGCGGAGGAGCTGTATCCCCCGGTCCCCGGTCCTATCGATGGCGCCGGAAAAAGAGGGACGTTCAGAGCCTTGAAGCCCGGAAACTGCAGGTTCACCACTTTGAGTATGGGACCGTGGTCGCCTTTAGAAGAGGACTGCAAGTCTTTGGCTCCCGGCGGGTTCCTGTGGTCAGGCTTGTGACCGTGGGGGCTTTCGGAATAGGGCTGCAAGAGAACGAGGCTGCCTTGAAGATAGGGGGTCGTCTCATTGGCAGGGTCCATCACGCTGAACGGAACGGTAGAGTCGGTCCGATTTGGGACTGGGAACTCTGTATCGAAGATCAACTGATAGATCCCCACCTCGGCCCTGTATTCAGGATCGCCGCTCGGCGAGATGCGATGCAGCGGGCTCAGCGTCCATTGAATCAGGATCTGGGGATGCTCTTTCTGGAACCAGGTACCCGAGACCGGCTGGGAGGGCCGTGAGGGCGATGGTTTCGTGCCAGCGGGGGACTGCCCCCCACACGGGGCATTATGGATCGGCATGAATTCCTCCGTTTGAAAGTCTTGTCGATTCGAATCGAAGGAGCCGGGCCGGCGTACCGCCCGGCCCGGCTCCTCGCGTGACTAGGCCGCCGTGCTGATCGAATAGCCCTTCCACATGGAGCCGGTCACCACGGCGGTGCCGCCCTCCACGATCGGCGTCTCGGTCAGTTGGATGTCTTCGTCCAGGAGCTGGCTCCCCTGAAAGACGAACTGGCCGACCACGGCGAGGTAGAGACTCGAGAGGATGTTCTCGATCCGCACCGCGCCAGGCCAGAGGACCTGAGGCGCGAAGATGTCCACGTTGTCCTTCTGGATGTGGCTCATGACACCCTGGGAAAAGTCGTTCTCCAGACGGACTTCGTTGGTTTGAAGGCCGGTGAACACCTGGGTGATGTAGGCGCCGGTGGCCTTGTTATCCTGCGAGGTTGCCGAAAGAATCTGGAAGCGAGCCGTGGTCTGGAGGAAATTCACGATGTTGGTCTGGTTCACCGTGACGCCGGGCACGGTGATGTCCGGATAGTTAGGGTCCTTCGAGTACTCGGCGTAGACCTGGTAGGTCTCGGGGATCGGTACCACCGTCATGCCACCCGGCGGGGGAGCAACGATCTGCCAGGCGACAGTGCTCAGCAGGGGCGTCACCGTCGGCTTCTTGTAGATGGCGATGCGGACCAACTCGTTGTTGTCGGTGCTGTTAACAATCGTGATCTGGGAGGACATTTACTTTCCTTTCGTCGGCTGAAGGTTTGAGGCCGCAGGACGAGCGGTCTGCGTCGCAGCCTCGACGCGCCGCTCTCGGGTGTCATGCGTTCTCGGTTCAAGGATCAGGACCAGCGCTTTCCCGCGGGTCTTCGCTCGTGTCTGTCACCTAAGAAACGCTTCCACTCGTTGAGTCGTGAAGATTCGGGACGTGAGGAATCATCATGTTATATCGGCAAGCTCAATCGCTTCGTTTTTGTTGATGGGGCAGCGTCCTTGTGTACACGGTTGTGCGGAGTTCCCGAACCGGCCAGATGGCGACTGCGACGCTTTGAATTCCAAGTTTCCAAGCTGGAGCCGCAAGGGTGGCTCGGCGGAGCAGGGTACGGCTATGGGTCTATGGGATGTACGAGTTGACAATTGACTCGCTGATTATCGTTTATTACGGCATCACAGGTGACCTCGGTAGCAGTCTCGCCATTCGAGGTGACCCAGATATCACCGTTGCTCTCCGTGAGGTACTGGGCTTTTTCCAGGTCAAGGAGCCAGTAGGCGCCGTCCTCGCCGCACTGCATTGGATGTTTGTTGGCGTTTTGGATGGTATTTCCCCTTGCATAGGTGAGAAGAGCCTCGCACCGGGGATGGAAGTAACGCTCTCCCGCGCTGAAGACCACAATTTCGGGCTTGAAGACCTGTTGCCATAGAAAACTGTTGCTCCCATCGCTCACTGCACCGTGGTGGGGTGCACTGAGGAGAGTGGTAGTAATGGCGCCGTTTCCGGCTTGTGAGATGTTCTCCAGAATACTTGCGAGGCTCTCTCCTGTAGCGTCGCCAGTCAGGGTAGCCGAAAACTTGTTGTGCACGATTCGCAGGACCATGCTCTTGTCGTTCCTCGTGGGGCCCGCATTGACCGTAAGAAGGGCGGTGCCGGTACCGCATTTGAGCCCTTCTACAGGATTGTCCTTGCTAGAGGCCCCCTCTGGTAAACGGTCTTCAACTTTTACTTGATTCTTTTGCTGCTCTTCCAGCCAGTTCCGAAAGATAAAGCTATAATCGTCCTGGCTACCCCCCCAGCCATATTGAGGCTGCAGGCGTGTTCCCAATGATTTCACTGATGTAGTTGTAGTGATCACCGTCGGGATGGCTCACTATGACTCGTGGACGGAGAGGGTAGTAGCGTACGAGGATTTTTCGGACATACGCAATAGCAAGGGAACGCTTCATCCCTGTGTCCCCGACTCCGCTCGACCCACAATCATAAAGGATGGGCGGCTCGCCGTTCGGGCACTCAATCACGGTGCATAGTCCGGCTCCCACGTTTACAAAAGTCACTCGAATTTCATTTCGCTTTTTTTCGGGTGGCACGATGGGCTCGCCAGCGGCGGGACGTGCCATGATAATGATCAGCGCTGCTGCGAGGCACAGGCGGACGGCGGGCTTGAACATGAGCTATCCTCCTTGAGAAAACTCCGGAGCAGGAGCCCCGGGTTGTCGTTTTGTCTTCAAGGAGGAGACGGTGGGGAGAGGAAGGATGTGAAAATCTGATCGGAAGTCCGCGACGCGCCGGCAGACGTGTCAGCGAAGCCGCCTCTGAGGGGCGCGAAGCCGCTGGCCGGTGGTGGTACGGTGAACGCGAGAACGTCCACCGCCGCCTTGATCAGAAAATAAACGTAGATGTTCAATGGCCGGGTCTCGGCGCCGAAGCAGGGAGGGGTTTCGTTTCTCGGCTTGCAGACCACGGCGGTCGTGGTGGATTGGGCCGTAGCCATCACAGCGGGCAATCCTTCGGGCTGGGATTGGAATTTATTTGTCACCGTGGCCGCTGTGTACTGGTGCTCGTGCTCCTGGAACTGGTCCTTCTGAAGGGAGCCGACATGATTGCCAGTGTTTCCTTCTCCCCCCGGGCCGGAGCCGGTGCGGTTGCCGGCGTCCGGATCGTTGGGCGGCTCGCGGTTGCCATTGACTCCGCGTAGGAAAACTCCGCGGTAGTCGGGCAGGCGGAACTGGCCGTTCTCCTGGTTTCCGTAGGCATTGCCGAGCAGGGCCGCCAGGACGGGAAACTGGGAGATCGGGACCAGGCTGCCGTCGCAGACCAGCCAACCCTGGGCGGCGAGGATCTGCCGGAGCGGCGGCGCCTGTGAGGAGTCGCCTTCGTCGATCGGGCCGGCATAGGGGATGACCGCGCCCACCGGGACTCCCACCGGGATCACCTGGGTCTGCGGGAATGGAGAGAGGATCGCAGGGCCCAGGCTCATGGCAGGCACTCCAGAGGGCAGGGGAACGTCGGGAAGTCGCTGTCGGCCTGGAGCACGACCATCGACGTGGGGATCTCGATCCGCCAGCAGGTGCCGTCGTCCTGCTCCTGCGGCACGCGCAAGTCGGCGAGCACGGGCAGGTCCGGCTCAGCGACAGGCGCCGCCACGGTGGCGCCCGGCCAGGGCAGCCCGAAATGGAGGTAGAAAAGGACGGCCGCCGCGCAGCCCGGCCGCACTGGCACCAGGACGCGGGCCGAGCGGGCGTGCAGAAAGCTGTTGAAGAGGCCGTCCGCCTCGGCGTTGGTCAGAACCTGGCCCGTCCAGCAGGGGGCGGGCAGGCACGGCTCCTGGGGCGGCGGACAGGCATGGAACGCGTAGGTCATCTCGTCCCAGGCGAACGCACGCTCGAAGAGCTCCAGGCTGCGCGGTGATGAGACTGGGACCTCAGGTGCGCGCCGGCTCCCGAGGATCTGGAAGGCGCGGAGCTTGAGTTGCTGGCGCTCGATCCGCCGGCGATTCTCCTCACCGTCCGCACCGATGCGCGTCCGGATCTCGGCTTCGTAGCGTTCGAGGGCGCGGAGGTACCCCGCGACGAGCGCGTCGTAGGTCCGGATCTGCCAGGAGGTCATGAGCTCGCTGCCGGCCGGCAGGGCACAGGTCAACGTCAGGGACGCCGTGAACCAGGTGGCCGTGGTCAGCAGGGCGACTGGGAGGCGACCCGTAAGTTTCGTAGGATCGATCATCACCTGGCTCGAGACCGGCTGGTATGGGACCTGGAGATAGGCGAAAGGATTGGTGGGACTCGGGCAGGGAGTCCCGCCAGAACCGCCGCTGGACGGCGGCGGCTCGAGCAGGCCGGGGATCGGGGTCGCCGGTGTGTTCGCTTTCATGACCTGCACATTCCCGACGAAGCCCACGAGGTTGTCGGACTCGTCGCCCAGCATATAGCTCAAGCTCGCCGTCTTCACGGCGTAGCCGTCAGGGATTTCCAGCTCCGCCTGGAAGACTGGCGGCTGCGATTGGAAGCTGCGGACGAGCGAGATCTCCGCTGGCGGCGGCGGGGCCACCTCGACCTGGTAGAGACTCGAAAGGAGCGCGGCCTTGGCCGGCGTCACGGCCTGCCAGGAGCCCACCTGATAAGACTCGGGCGGCCGTGGACGGACGAGGGGAACGCCATCGAGATTGCGCAGGTGGAGGAGATATGTCGCGGCGGGATCGGCGATCTCGAATTCGATCACCAGCCTCTTGCCCGCGTCCCGCACAGCCATCTCGTAGACTTTGTGAAGCCAGCGGTAGATCCCCAACAGCCGGGTGGTCCCCTGCCGGTTGTCGATGTCCCGCAAGTTGATCCACTCCTGCTCCCTGAGACGACGGCGAACGCGCGACTCGGCCACGGTGAGAGCCACCCGGGAGGCGGCCCGCCGGGTGAGGGTCTCGGCGAAGTCGCGCGCCTCGCGGTCGGAGCGCTGCTGGAGCCCTTCGAAGCCCTGCCACGAGCCGTTGAGGGTCATCTGGGTGCCGTTGAAGGTCTGGGTCAGGTTATTGAACTGACTGCACAGGGCCTCGGCGGCGACCACGTCCTCCAATTCGTTGCGGAGGTCCGACCGGCTGGCCCTCTCCTCCTGCTCGTCGCGCGCATCCACGGCCTTCCACCGCGTCTCCTCGACCTCCTCGCGCCGGGTCAGCTCGCGGGCGGAGAGCTCCAGGCGCTCGTGCTTCATAGCGTTCACGACATCGGCCACCTCGCCGAGCTCGTAGCCTCGGAGGCATTGGAAGAGGCGTTTGAGCTCGCCGACTCCCAGCGCCTTCACCCAGCCGGCGCCCAGGGAGGGCGGCTCGCTCAGGCAGGCAGGATCGATCGGGACGACGCCGGCAGGTAGCAGGACGGTCGCATTGAGCACCTCGGCGCGCGTTTCCGGCTGTGTGAGCGGGCTGAGCCAGCAGGATTCCCCCGCTGTCCACTCCCGCTGCAGCTCGCGCAGAAAGTGGTCGACCTGAAGCACCAGGATCAGCTCGTCGGGCAACGACGGGGGGGCAGGGGCGCCGAGAGCGACGGCGAAGAGCGACTGCCACACCCGCTCCTCGACATCTTTCAGATCATCGCTTTCCAGGTAGCTCGAAAGAGGCCCGACTCCGGCGGCGAACAGAAACGTTTCCACAGTGACCAGAATCTCCTCCAGGCTCACCTCTCCTTGAAGACCGCGGAGCTGGCAGGCGAGGAGCGGATAGGCCGCCACGGGAGTCCCGAGGCCGGCGAGGCGGCTCACGAACGCCAGGCTGCCCGTGGCAAACTCGCGGGCGGCGGCGATCATCTCCTGCCAGCCGTCCGGCTCCGTCCGGAGCTGCGCCAGCTCTTGATAGAAAGGCAGATCTTCCGGGTCCGCGAGGATCACGAAGCCGAGAGGCGGACCGCTGGACGGTACCGGCAACAGCGGCGGGCGCACGGCGAGGATGCCCAGGAGCTCCTGCGGACAGGAAGGGTTTTGCAGAACGGAGCCGGCCGGCTTCCAGTCGCAGGGAGAAGCGGAAGGGGCTGCGGCAGAGGTATCATCGGATATCACGGCGGTTGTCCTTTCGCGCAGGGCGAGAGGTCTGGATCTCAGCCATTGATCCAGACCGCTCTCGAAACGCTTTCCGGTCAGAAATTCCTTCGGGATGAACCGGTGTTTCAATCCCAAGACGCCTCGGAAAGCTGAGTTGTGAGCAGCCGCCGTTCTTCGATCCATAGGAAAGACGGAGACAGGCCCTCAGGCCCGGCGGCGGGCGGCGCAGCCTCCGCGCCGAGCTCCGCCTCGATCCAAGTCCGGAAGATGTGCGCGCGGACGGGATCGGCCTCGGCGAGCGCGGCGCAGGACTCCAGGGCTTGGAGCGCCCATTGGCGCGCCCATTCGGGATAGCCCAGGCGCCGGTGGAGCACGGCCAGGTCGAGAGCGGCGGGAGTTGCCAGGTCGCAGCCGTCGTCCTCCGGCAGGAGGGACCACCCCGCTTCCGTGGCCGCCACGGCTTCCCGCAGGCGCTCGGCGCGGGCGAGCACCCGGCCGTGCTCGAGCCAGGCCGCGGGCAGGCCGGGCTGTCGCGCCACGGCCGTCTGGGAGAGCTCGATCGCGCGGTCCGTCCGGCCGAGGTGGACCAGGGCCCAGGCCGCGGTCGAGGCGGTGTCCCAGACGTCGCCGTAGCGCGCCAGCAGGTCTTCGCTCTCCTGGAGCGTTCGCCAGGGCAGGCCGCCGCGGAGCGAGAGGCGGCAGGCGAGCAGGTCCAGCTCCCGGGACGGCTCCTGGAGCGTCCGGGCCGCTTCGATCTCCTGGAGTGCCAGCAGGGGACGGTCGAGGGCGTCCAGCAGCCGGGCGCGCGCGATGCGGGCCGCGAGGAGCTGCGGCCGCTCGGCCACGAAGGCGGCCATCTCGCCGGTTGCCGCGAGGTCGCCGCCGCAGACGCGGAGGAAGCTCAGGAGACCCAGCGCCGCCGCCCGCGTCCGAACCAGCCTCTCGACTCCGCGCCACAAGTCGCCTTGCGGCGCGAGCCGTCCGCCGGCGCGGCGGGCGGTGGCGGCGAGGCGACGCTCCAGGGCGGGAGGATTCGCGGCGTCCACCTCCAAGGCACGGGCGTCGCGCCGCCGGGCTTCGGCCGAGCGGCCCAGGAGCCGCAAGGGCTCGGTGCCGAGGGCCAGCGCCGCCACGTCGGTGGGGCTGCGGGCGAGGGCTTCGTCGAGCGAGCCGGCGGCTTCGTGCGGGCGGCCGGTGGCCCCTTGCAACTCGGCCAGGGCGATCCAGGGAGCGGGGCTTTCCGGCATCGTTTGCCGGGCTTCCAGGAAGGCCCGCTCCGTCTCGGCCGTGCGGCCGAGGCACTGCGCGTGGAGCCCCTGGAGGAGGGCGGCGGCCGGACCGCGGTGGATGGCGAGCGCCCGCTCGCAGGCGCCGGCCGCTGCCCCGGGCCGCTCCAGGAAGCGGTAGGTCGCGATCAGGTCGAGCCAGGCGGCCAATTGGCGAGGCTGCCTCTCGAGGCCGTGCTCCAGGTGCGGGAGCGCCTCCGCGGCGCGCCCCTCCTCCAGGAGCGCGCGGGCCAGGGCCAGCCGCTTCGTCCCGCCGCGCGGGTGCTGCTCGACGTAGCGCTCCAGCGCGGGCCGGCGCTCCTTGCCGAGCGAGAGGCGCAGCGGCAGAAGCCTCTCCCTCTCGACGCCCCCGGGCAGGGTCGCGGTCACGGCGCGGAGGGCGCGGACCCGCTCCGGAGGATCTCCGGCCGCGCTCGCGCCGGCGGCGCTGCGGGGTTGCGCGGGCCGGTCCGGCGGCGGCGCGGGCGGCCGGGTGACGCCGGCGCGGTACTGGGCCAGGCCGCGCGAGAGGACCTCGCGGGCCTCCTGCATGCGTTTGCGCGCATTGGCCTCGTTGATCGCCAGGCGGTCCGCGATCTCCCGGTAGCCGCCCAGGGAGAGATGGCCGATCATCGTGTCGCGCAGGCGTGCGGGCAGGTTTTCGATCGAGCTCCGGAGGAACTGGCTCATCTCCTTCTGCAGGTAAGAGCTTTCGGGATCTCCCTCGGGAGAGGCATCGAGCAAGCCCGCGTCGGCCAGGCTTTCCGCGCCCATCTCTTCGAGGCTCTGCTCGCTCCGCCGGCGGCTCTCCCGGTGCAGGCTCATGCAGGCGTTGAACGTCAGACGCAGGATCCAGCCGCGCAGGTTCTCCACGCGTTCGAGATAGGTGGGCAGCTTGCGGTAGAGCAGCAGGCTCGCACGGCTGAAGGCCTCCTCCGCATCGGCTTCCTGGCGCGTGCAACGCCGGCACAGACCGAGCATTTCGGCTCGATGCTGCAGCCAGATGCGCGTGAAGAGCTCGTCCTTGGAGGAACAGGCGGTCCTCGATTCCGCAGGGGAGGGACAGGCAGTACCGGTAGTGCGCAAGTACGCTCCTTCGATGCACCACCGGGCAGGGGTCGGCCCTCACGAGCCGCCTCCGGCACACACCTCTCTCGCAGAGCTCGTTCAAGCCACCATGGCGGGGCGCGTTCAGGTTTCTCCGGAGTGACGCTACCGATCGCGCAAGTGTGAAAGCGAAGAGAGGGCTGCTGGGGGCCGGCCCGCCTTTTCAGCTAAGCTCCCCCAGACCATCACCTCGGGAGGAGGAACCCATGGCGAGACTGCGCGTAGCAACGTTCGGATGTCTCCTGGTGACGGCGAGCACGCTGCCGGCGGCAGCGCAGGCCGCTCCGCCGCCCATCGAGCAGGTGCTCGACACGGCCACGGCCGGCGAGACCTTCCGCGGCGTGGCCCTCTCCCCCGACGGCGCGCGGGTGGCCTGGGTCGAGGCCGTCCGCGACAAGGACGGCCGGCCCACCCCGCGGAGCGCCGTCTTCATCGCCGACCTCGCCCAGACCGGAGGAGATACCGGCTCCCCGCGCCAGGTTACCGCCCGTGCCGCCAAGGCCGCCCACGACGCCAATACAGCGGAGATCGCCGAGAGCGAGCCCACCTGGTCTCCTGATAACCGGCGGCTCGCCTTCGTCTCCGATGCCGCGGGCGGCGAAGAGCAGGTCTTCCTCGTCGACCTCTCCCAGCCCGAGCCGCAGCTCCGGCAGGTCACCCGGCTCCACGGTCACCTCTCCACCCCGCGCTTCTCGCCCGACGGCCGCGCCATCGCCTTCCTTTACATCGAAGGACGCAAGGGGCCGGCCGGCCCCCTCCAGGCCACCGCCCGAGACGCCGGAGTGGTCGGCGAGCATCCCGAGGAGCAGCGCCTGGCCGTCGCGGATCTCGCGAGCGGCGACGTCCGCACCCTCTCCCCCTCCGACCTCTACGTCTACGAGTACGACTGGGCCCCGGACGGCCGGAGCTTCGCCGCCACCGCCGCCCACGGTTCGGGGGACGACAACTGGTACGTCGCCGAGCTCTACACCCTCAACCGGGAGAGCGGCGAGATGCGCTCGCTCTGGAAGCCCCCGATCAACGTCCAGATCGCCGTGCCCCGGATCTCCCCCGATGGCCGCGCCATCGCCCTGATCGGCGGCATCATGAGCGACGAGGGATTGACCGGGGGCGACGTCTACCTCGTGCCGGCCGCCGGCGGCGAGGCCCGGGACCTGACGCCGGGCCGCGCGGCGTCCCCGGCCTGGCTCGCCTGGACCTCCCCCAGCCGCATCCTCGTCGCCGAGCTGGCCGACCAGGACACGGCACTCACCGCTCTGGACCTGCCGGGCGGCAAGGCCACGACCCTCTGGCACGGCCCCGAGACGCTCTCCGACGGCCAGGGCCTGGGGATAGCGCTCGGTCGCGACGGCCGCGCCTCGGCGGCCATCCGCCACGACTTCGGCCACGCGCCCGAGGTGTGGGCCGGGCCGATCGGCGCCTGGAAGCAGGTGTCGCGCGCGAACGCCCGTTTCACCCCGGCCTGGGGCGAGGCCCGGAGCCTCCATTGGACGACGGACGCCGGCCAGGTCCAGGGGTGGCTCCTCGCCCCGCCGCGGGTCGAGCCTGGCAAGCGCTACCCACTCGCCGTCGTCGTCCATGGCGGGCCGGCCTCGGCCCACCGCTCCGGCTGGCCGGTCTCCGCCGGAGTGCTCGCGAGCCAGGGCTACTTCGTCTTCCTGCCCAACCCGCGCGGCAGCTACGGCCAGGGCGAGGCCTTCACCCGGGGGAATATCAAGGATTTCGGCTACGGCGACCTGCGCGACATCCTCGCCGGGGTCGAGGCCGTCGCCCGCTCAGGGGCGCCCGTGGACTCAGGGAGGGTGGGGCTCTACGGCTGGAGCTACGGCGGCTACATGGCCATGTGGGCGGTCACCCAGACCGACCGCTTCCGCGCCGTCGTGGCCGGGGCCGGGATCGTCAACTGGCAGAGCTACTACGGGCAGAACCGCATCGACCAGTGGATGATCCCCTACTTCGGCGCCTCGGTCTACGCCGACCCGCTCATCTACGCCCGGAGCTCCCCCATCACCTTCATCACCCGCACCAGGACGCCCACCCTCGTCCTCCAGGGCGAGCGCGACGCCGAGGTGCCTGCTCCCCAGGCCTACGAGTTCTGGCACGCCTTGAAGACCCTCGGCGTGCCGACCGAGCTCGTCGTCTACCCCGACGAGGGGCACCGCTTCGTCAAGCCCGAGGACGACCGCGACCGCTATCGGCGCATCCTCGAGTGGTTCGGGCGTTATCTCAAATGAATGGCATCAGCAATTGACCTTCCAATAGTCTCTTACGTATATACTCCGCAGCCTAACTTACTGCTCCCCCAGCGAAGGGGGCAGGCTTTCTCTTGTATGGAGGAGTCTATATGGCTGCGATTTGCAAAACGAGCTGGAAGCGGTGGGCCTTGGCGGCGGCGGTGTGCCTGCTCGGGGTGCCGGCGGCACAAGCCGCGGATCAGGTCGGCGGACATTTCGGGGTCCTCGTGCCGCTGGTCACCCGGGTCGACGGGCAGAACACGACGATCTCGGACCAGTTCAACGTCGGCTTCCCCACCGGGATCACCATCAAGCCCGGCGGCAGGACCGCCTTCGACCTCGAGTTGGTGCCGCTGATCCATAGCGACACCAAGCGGGTAGACCTCACCGTCCACCCCGGCGTCCTGTGGAGTCTCTCCGGTCCCTGGACCGCCGGCCTGCGCGCCGCCTTCGAGGTCAATCAGAAAGCCTATGGCTTCACGCCGCTGATCAACTACGGCTTTCCTCAGGCCAACGGCACCACGCTCTTCGTCGAATTCGTGCTGCCGGTCCGCTTCCAACGCGACGCCTTCGACCGGGGACAGACGGCGGTGACCGCCGGCATCCACCTCGGCTGGGCCTTCTGATCCCCGCCTGACTTCACGAGCCACAACCTCTCGGCCGGCTCCGCCCCCGGGGCCGGCCCGACCTCTCGCCGCCAGACATACACACATGGACATTGATCGGCTCTGGTTCGCACCACAACCGTTCCTGGTGCGCACGGCGCACCCTACGGGTCTAAGCAATCCTGCGTTGACAGACCCCTAGAGCCGTAGCAGCCGCCGGGCGTTGCCGCCCAGAATCCCCTCCTTGGCCTCGTCGGAGATCGGCAGGCCGCGGAGCGATTCGAGCATCAGGGGGATGCTGCCGATCTGGTGCGGGTAGTCGCTCCCGGCCAGAATGTGATCGGCGCCGGCGAATTCGATCGCGAGCCTCAGCGCGTTCGGATCGAAGTTCACCGTGTCGTAATAGAAATGTTTTTTCAGGTACTCGGTCGGCGGCCGGTCGATGTGCACGCGGCAGTCCTCGAAGGCACGGTAGCCGCGGTCGAGACGCTCGGCGAGGTAGGGAATGGTGCCGCCCAGGTGGCCGAGCACCCAGCGAATGCGGGGGAAACGGCGGACGGTGCCGGAAAAAACCAGCTTCGAGGCCGCGAGCGTGGTGTCGAAAAGAAAACCGTTGAGCGGCATCAGCCAGTACTCGGACATCGCCTCGACTCCCACCGGCGAGGTGGGATGGATCATCAGCACGGCGTCGCGCTCGTCCGCCACCTCGTAGAGCGGCCGGAAGCGCTCGTCGTCCAGCCCCACGCCGTTGACGTTGCTGAACAGCATGGCGCCCGGCATCTTTAATTGATCCATGGCCCGTTCGAGCTCCGCCGCCGCGGCTTGCGGGTCGCAGAGCGGCAGAGTCGCGAGCGGCACGAAGCGCCGCGGCCGCTCGGCGTGCACGCGGGCGAAAGCGTCGTTGGTGATCCGCGCGAGCGTCACCGCCACGGCTGGCACCTCGACGTGAGTGCCGGGCGTGGTCAGCGAGATGATCTGCGTGTCCACTCCCTGCTCGTCGAGCACCGACTGCCGGTAGGCAATGTCCCGATGGCCGCGCACCATGACGTTGTAGTCGCCGGGGTAGTGGACCACCGGATTGCCCTCGCGATCGGTCGAGAGCGAGAGCGTGCTGCCGGACGGGCCCAGGGCGTCCAGGTACTCGGGTGGATAATAATGATTGTGAAAATCGACGATCGGCATTCAGCTCTCCTTCTTGACCTGATTCTTTTTGGACCAGATGAAATAGAACGGAAGCCCCAGCAGGACGAGGCCCAGGCCCCAGGCACCGCTCTTCGGCTCGGCCAGCACCTGCACGACGACGATGACGGTAGACGCGAGGATGAAGAGGATTGGCACCACCGGATATCCCCAAAGCCGATAGGCGGGCCGGTAGTCCAGCCGCCGCCGCAAACGAAAAAGACCGGCCGCCATCAGCGCGAAAAAAATCCATTCGGTGTAGATGACGCGCGTGAAGAGCCCGCGATAGCTATCGCCCCAGGCGAGAACCGAAGCCCACACCGCCTGGAGGAGCAGCGCGCGGTGCGGCGTCCGGAAGCGGGGATGGAGCGCGCCGAGCCAGGAGAAGAGCAGGCCATCCTCCGCCATCTTGTAATAAACGCGGGGGCCGGTCAGGATGATGCCGTTGACCGACCCCAGAGTCGAAACCAGGACCAGCACGGAGAGGAGCGCGGACCCGCCGCCGCCGAACAGAGCGTCCGCCGCGTCGGCGGCCACGCGGGTCGAAGCCCTCACCGCGGCGAGCGGCAGCACCTGCAGATAGACGGCGTTCAAGCCCGCGTAGCAGACGGTGACCACGAGAATGCCGAGGACGAGTGCGCGCGGAATGGTCCTGGCCGCGTCCTTCGTTTCCCCGGCGGTGTAGGTCACCATGTGCCAGCCGCCGTAAGCGAAAAGGCCGGCGGCGAGGGCGAGGACGAAGCCCCGGGCCGTGACCGCCTCCCCCATCGCGACCGGCGGGACCGGCAGCCGGTGCATCCTCCCCGCCAGGAAGAGCCCCGCCAGAGAGAGCGCGGCGATGGCGAGGAGCTTGGCGCCGGTGAAGAGGGTCTGCACCCGCCCGCCGTGCCGCACGCCGGCGTAGTTGACCGCCGAGAGCCCCACGATGAGCCCCACCGCCGTCACTCGCAGGCCCGTCTCGCCGAGGGGCACGAAAGTCGCTGCATAGCGGGCGAAGACCGTCGCCAGCGCGGCGATGATCCCGGTGTGCATGCTCCAGAACATCGCCCATCCCCAGAGGAAGCCGAGGGCGGGAGACCAGGCTCCTGCAAGAAGACGTAGACGCCGCCCGTCGCCGGGAACGCCGAGGCTAGCTCGGCGCACGTCAGAGCGCCGCACAGCGTCAGGACCCCGGCCCCCAGCCACGCCAGGAGAACGCCGCCCAAAGACGGCATCTGGCGCGTGATCTCCGAAGGCTGAACGAAGATCGACGCGCCGATGATCGTCCCGACGACCATCGCCACCGCCTGCAGCGGGCCGAGCGACCGCTCGAACGCTCCCGGGTTCGCCATGCTCGGCGGAGCTTACACCAGGCGCCATGGCAAGGCGGCCAGCGGACGGCCTGGTACAGCTCCAGGATCTCCAGAACCTGGTTCTGCAGCTCCTCGTTTGGAGCAAACCGCCGCCGCCCTTAGGTGCATGGTGAGATAGATATAAGAGGATGACCATGAGCTACCCGCGAGCGCTCTTCTATAGTCTCCCCGCACCGCCTAGCCGACAACGGCCGCCGTGAACTGGCTTCGCATCAGCAAGATAGCCCGCCGGAGGATTGTCTGGCTAAGTTTGAAGCGAGCTCAGGCCTCCAGTAGCCAACCCGACAAGCCCCGTGTGTTGACGGGGATTAGGAATCAGCGTATAGTGTCTACGTTCCGTAGAATGAGTCACATACATCTTGACCCAAAGGAGTAGGACTCGGTACGGAGACTGTCGGGAAGGTTTTTTGGGGGGACGGATACAGGTCACTTAGAAGTTGGCGGTCAGTAGAGGCGGCGCGTTACCAGATTGTCGATGATCGCGAGCAAATCTGCGAGTTCGGTCCATAGCGGCGCGATGGGGACGTACAATATAAGAACTCGGATCAGGGAGAAAATGACCCGCATGCAAGTTCTCGGTGACTTAGTTAAGCTTCCGGACAATAACGACCTTCCGTTGCCATGGTGGCATAGGGCATCGCTCGGTCTCCAAAGCAAAACGTGGTGCTACGTTGCGCTGATCACCAGCCATAAAAGGCAGTTGCCAGATGTCATTGTCTCAGTCCTGAACCCATATAACTATCAGCGGATTGTTCGAGTCCGATCTACTCAACCTGATGAACCTGGTGTAGTGACGAGGGTGATATCAGGTGTTACTGACCTGAACATCGCACTTGCAGAGTCAGCGACGCTCGAAACGGGGGAACTTCACGAAGTCACCTTAGTGTGCGAGCCGAAAGATCGCGCTGCATCAGTGCCGTCAGACGATGAGTTGCGAGCCAGATATCAGGATGCTCAAACCGAGATCCATCGATATAGAGCATTACCTGTAGAATGGATGGATCGCGGCGAGGTTGTGGAAGGCGGTTGGATTCGAAGTATTCCATGGCGGGATCATTTATTGAAAAAAATAGATCCGAAGCGAACTAGCGGGACCGATCTCGGTAAAGCAGTCGTCTCAGCAGATACCACCAACCGATTGCTTCGATTTGTTTTCCCACTCAAAGGGGCTCGGACCATTCGTGTAAGGCACCTGGATCATCCGGGCATTCTAAAGGAAATTACTGATGTTTTGGTTCGCCATGATTTTAATATTCTTTCTATGCTGCTCAGGCGCGGTGGAGCGCGGCCAGGCCAAGCTGCTCTTGTCGCTGTCTGCGAACCTCGGTCTGCCAATGGTGCCGACGATTCATACGAGGCCATGAGGCGAGAGCTTGATTCACTTCCAGGGGACTTGGAGGTCTCCGTTAGATTGGACGAAGGTATTGACTGCAAGGAATGCATTGCTCCAAGGGAACCCTGGACAGTTGTTGCGCGAATTCCGACAGATCTCGTCCAGAGGGTGCGCGAGATTCGGTCAGGCATCCCAAAAGGAAAACTGGCAGCCTTCTTTTCACATCGCTTTGTCGAGGATCGCGGTGCCATCACTTATGCTGAGCATCTCCGTTCGGCTTTAATTGCTCATAATTGCCACGTGCTAGAGGTATCCGGTCGAGATGACGTTCGAGGCGCACGCTTGATTTTTCGCGAGGTCTCAGCACATCTTTGGGCGGCCGAGGCTGGTATAATTCTAATTTCGAATATCAAAGATCCGGATCCCGTTGGAAGAAACATTCCCCACGAATACGGGTTTCTACAAGGTCAGGCAAAGCCGATTTTGCTTTTGGTGCAACGCGGACTCGACGAGGCAATTAATCGCTGGACTAATACCGGAGGCGTCTATGCGCCGCGCTTTCCTTCCGATGAACAAGCATTCGCCCAAGACAGTCCACATTCTATTTACGGGCTAGTCCGTGAATTCGTCGAGCGCGTCCGTGAACAAAGCGGCCACCCCTCGGCCCCATCTTAGGAGGATTGGAAATCCGCGGTGTCGGTAGGCGTCTTCCTGAACAGGTTTCTGGCGCAGAATATCTCTATCGAGCCAGGAGCTGCTGAGCAGAGGTGCCAGGGACCCGTTGAGGATCTTCACGCCGATCGCGCGTGGTTGACCCTTCGTAGCGCTGAAGAGCGGACCCACGGCGTCTTTTCGGCCGGTGCCCCGGCCGGCCTGGATACACCTCTCCCTAGGCAGGCCTGTCAGGCCGCCGACCCCTTCCGCAGCGCTTCGTGCAGGTCCCAGTCGGCCTGCAAGTGCATCCAAAGCTGCGGCGTAGTGCTGAATTGCCGGGCCAGGCGAAGGGTAGTGTTCGCCGTAACTCCCCGCTTGCCCAGCACGAGCTCGTTGAGCCGATTGAGAGACATCCCCAGTCGGCGAGCGGCCTCCGCTTGCGTCAAACCCAGAGGCTTGAGGAACTCCTCCAAGAGCATTTCACCGGGATGAATGGCGGGCCCCAACGCAGCAGGGTCACGCGTGATAATCCTCGCATCGGACTTCGTAGGCATGGTTTCCTTCCCACCGAAAGGTCAAGCGGTACTGATCGTTCACGCGGATGCTGTAGCGGCCGCGCTGATCTCCCTCGGCCTGGCGCGCGAGGAGCGCTTCGAGCTTCTGCCGGCGCGCGCCCTGCTCGGCGAGGAGCTGCTTCTGCTGGTCGAGCTCGGCGCGTTGCGCCCGCCACTACGCCGCCGGCCCGAGCTGTACCGCGGCTGGCTGTAGGCGTCTGGCAGGCCATTCTCCGGGGGGCCTTGCCTCTCTTTGTATGCCGTGATAGCATAGCGCCGACTCGCTGGAGAAAGGAGAACCGCGGTGACGACCCGATTCGCTCCATTCGTTGCGCTCGCCCTCGTGATCGCCGGGCTGACCGCCGCCCCGGCGTCGGCTCAGAACCTGCTCATGAACCCCCACTTCGACGTCGGCGTCGCCGGCTGGCAGACGGCGCCGTTTTCCAACGCAACCCTGGCGTGGGACGGCACCCGGGATGCGGACGGCTCGTTCACCTCCGGCTCGGCCAAGGCCGTCTGGCAGGCGGCGACGGTGAACGGGTTCGTTCCTGCCCTGTCGCAGTGCGTCGCGGTCACGCCGGGCGTGCCCTATCACTACGGCGGCAAGGCGTTCATCCCGTCGGGCCAGGGCACCACCGGCAGCGCTTTCTTCCTCGCGATCCCCTATCCCGAAGCAGGGTGCGCGGGGATTCCGCCGCCATCGGCCTTCAACCCCACGCCGGCCGTCACCGCACTCGATACCTGGACCGAGAGCACGGGGACGATCGTTCCCTTCGGGCCGTCGATCCTGGTCTCGGGCTACATGGCCCCGGACTCCGGGGGCAGCTTCCAGGTCAGCTACGACGACATGGTCGTGGAAGCGAACCCGGGCGGCGGCTGCGTTGCTGACGCCAACACCTTGTGCTTCATGGACGACCGGTTCCAGGTCAGGGCGACGTTCGACACCGGCAACGGCCTTGCCGGCCAGGCTCACGTCGTGCCGGCGGGCGACAGCGGGCTGCTCTGGTTCTTCAGCCTCTCGAACATCGAGGCGGTCGTCAAGGTGCTCGACGGCTGTGCTCTGGGAGGGCACTTCTGGTTCTTCGCCGGCGGGCTCACCGACGTCGAGGTGACCATCACGGTGACCGACACGAAGACCGGGGAGAGCAAGACCTACCACAACCCGCGCGGCACGGCCTTCGCGCCGATCCAGGACACCTCGGCCTTCAGTTGCTCGCCGTAAGGGGTGAGGGCGAAGAGGCGGCGGCAGTGTGAGCCTTGGGTGCGGGAAGTAGGAGCGGAAGTGGTAGACTCCGCGCCCAACGCCCTTGCACGGAGACCGACAGGTCAAGCCGACCGGCCACCCCGGTCACGCGACGGACGACGAGTCCGGCGACGACGATGACGCCGAGCCCGGCCGCTAGAGGAGGGGCCGACCGGCAGATTTGGCGCTATCCGCTGCGAGCGATAGCTCCGCCGAGCGTCGGCCTGTCTCCGGGTGCGGTGAAGCAGGACGATCGCCGACCGCTACTCCGCCATCAACCGCTCAATCCGCCGGTCGGGAAGGAACCAGATGACCATCACGGTCACGTAGAGCGCGAGCGAGATCCGCGGGTCCACGAATGCCAGCGGGATCGCCACGGCATAGAGGAGGAGCGAGATCTTGCCCTTGTGATCGCTCCCGATGGCTTTCGCCAGCGTCGAATCCTGGCCATGGTGCGCGACCAGGAGGCGGGCCAGGATGGTGAAGGCGATGGCGCACAGCAGCAGGACCACACCATAGATCGCCACGGGAATGGTTGAAAAATGGTTTTCTCCCATCCAGGCGGTGACGAACGGGACCAGGGACAGGCAGAAGAGAAGGAACAGGTTGGCCCATAGAATGTTGCCGTTCACCCCTTGGACGGCGTGCAGCAGGTGGTGGTGGTTGTTCCAGTAGATGCCGACGAAGGTGAAGCTGAGCAGGTAGCCCAGGAACACGGGGATCAGCGGCCGGAGCGCGGCCAGGTCCGCCCCCGGTGGCACCTTGAGCTCCAGCACCATGATGGTGATGATGATCGCGATCACGCCGTCGCTGAACGCTTCGAGACGCCCCTTGCCCATTCCGATTCCCCTCGCACTCTACCGGTACAGCTCGCCCTGCAAATACTTCAGCCCGCTGTCGCAGATGACGGTGACCACGCGCCGGCCGGGGCCCAGCTTTTTCGCCCGTTGCAGGGCCACCCAGACGTTCGCTCCGGAGGTGATGCCGCCGAAGACCCCCTCCTCGCGGGCCAGCCGGCGCCCGGTGGCCAGGGCGTCCTCGTCGCTCACGGCCACGATCTCGTCCGCGAGGTCCAGCCGGCAGATGGACGGCACGAAGCCGGCGCCCATCCCTTCGAGCCGGTGCCCCCCGTAAGGTCCCTGGCCGGACAGGGCCCGGGAATTCTCGGGCTCGATGGCGACGCAGCGCACCCCGTGGACCTCCCGCTTGTAGACCTCGGCGTTGCCGGAGAAGCAGCCGCCCGTGCCGACCCCCATCACGAACTCGTCGAGCCGGCCGTCGAGCTCCTCGAGGACCTCGCGGGCCATGGGCGCGTAGCCTGCCCGGTTGTCCGGGTTGTTGAACTGGTCGGTCCAGAAGGTGTCGGGCTCGGCGACGAGCTCCCTCACCCGCCGCAAGCCGGCCTGAATCAGCTCCGGCGTCACCTTCCGGTCGACGCTCGGGATCAGCTCCACCACGGCTCCGAAGGCCCTCATGGTCTGCAGCTTCTCCTCGGCGAACGCGTCCGAGGAGACGAAGTGGGCCCGGTACCCCCTCGCCGCGCACACCATGGCGAGAGAGCTGCCCGTGCTGCCGCCGGTGTAGTCGACGACGCGCCCGCCGGGTCGCAACGCGCCGCGGGCCTCGGCCCCTTCGACCATCGACAGGGCCATGCGGTCCTTCATACTGCCCGTCGGGTTGGCTCCCTCCCATTTCACATAGACCTCGGCGCTCCCCGCCTCGGGGAGGACCTTCAAACGCACCAGCGGCGTATTTCCGATCGTCATCATGAGCTCACTCTCCTCGTCAATGGCAGCGATCCGATCAACGGAGCGATATTCCCATTATAGAGGGGTACAGCCCCATTATAGAGGGTGCAGCCTGCCGTCGGGAGGTGTGGACTGTGCTAGGCTCCCGCGCATGCGAAACCTTGCCTGCTTTCTGCTTGCCGTCAGCGTCTGCTCGTATGCCCAGGCTCAGGCCCCTTCCGTGGCCGAGCGGGTGGCGAAACAGAACGCGCTGTTCGAGGAATACTATGAGACCGGGCTGAAGAACGCGCCGGAGCGGGCGACCTCGGTCGGCGACTACCGCTACAACGCGCTGCTGGCCGACGTGTCGCTGGCGGCGACCGCGCGCCAGCACGCGGAGAGCGACGCCTTCCTGACGCGGCTGCGCGCGATCCCGACCGATGGTATGGCGGAGACCGACCGGCTGTCGCACGAGCTCCTGGAGCGTCAGCTCACGCGCGCGGACGTGAATTACGAGCTCAAGAATTACGAGATGCCGATCAATCAGCAGAACGGCATCCACACCGGCCTGGCCGACCTGCCGCTGAGCGTGCCGCTGGACTCGGTGAAGTATTACGAGGATTACATCGCGCGCCTCCACCAGATTCCGCGGGTGCTGGCGCAGACCACCGAGGTGCTGCGTGCCGGCCTGAAGGATGGCCTGATGCCGCCGAAGGTCGTGGTCGACCAGTTGCCGGGACAGTGCGAAGGCATTGTCAAGGAAGACCCGTTCCTGCTGCCGCTGAAGAGATTTCCGGCGAGCTTCCCGGGCGCGGAGAAGCAACGGCTGACGGCCGCGATGACTCAGGCGGTCAACGAGGACGTCCTGCCGGCATACAGGAAATTCGCCGGGTTCCTGCGCTCCGAGTACGCGCCCAAGGGGCGGACAGCGCTTTCGATCGAGAGCCTGCCGGACGGCAAGCGGCGCTACGCCGAGGCGGTGAAGGCGATGACGACCATCGACATCACACCGGAGGCCGTTCACGCTCTGGGCCTGAGCGAGGTGGCGCGCATCACGGCGGAGATGACCGCGCTGGCGCACGCTCAGGGGTACAAGGACCTCGCCGCCTTCCGCGCCGCGATCAACAGCGATCCGAAGTGGAAGCCGAGGAACGAGGAGCAGATCGTCGCCGACTTCAAGAGATACATCGATCAGATGCAGCCGCGGCTGCCGGAGCTCTTCGGCCTGCTGCCGAAGGCGCCGGTCACGGTGGAGGCCATCCCATCCTTCCAGGCGGCCGCGTCGACCCACTACGTCCGCGGCACTCCGGACGGCAAGCGGGCGGGACGCGTGGTGGTCGCCGTCGCCGACCCGACGCACCGGACGCTGGTCAACGACGAGGCGGTCGCCTATCACGAGGGCGTGCCCGGGCATCATCTGCAGATCAGCGTGTCGCAACAACTGCAGGGACTGCCGAAGTTCCGGCTGCTCGGCGCCGGAGGATTGTCCGCGTACACGGAAGGCTGGGCGCTGTACGCGGAGCAGCTCGGCAAGGAGATCGGCTTCTACAAGGACCCGGTTTCCGACTACGGCCGGCTGAGCTCGGAGCTCTTCCGCGCGGTGCGCCTGGTGGTCGATACCGGCATCCACGACAAGGACTGGACCCGCGACCAGGTGATCACCTACATGCGCGCGAACGACGTCAACGAGGTCCTCGCGCAATCGGAGACCGACCGCTACATCGCGTGGCCGGGTCAGGCGCTGGCGTACAAGATGGGCCAGCTCAAGATCCGCGAGCTGCGCGAGCGCGCGAAGAAGCAGCTTGGGGCTCGTTTCGACATCAAGGCCTTCCATGACGAGATCCTCAACGGCGGAGCGCTGCCGCTCGACCTTCTGGAGGCACGCGTGGACGCCTGGATCAAGACCCAGTCGCGATAGCAAGCGGAAAGCGGCCGCCACGCGGACTTCACCAGATATCTTCGAGCAGCGGAGTAGGTGCGTGATCTGCCTATGAAAACGAATCAACCGCCTCCCAGGAACATCGACGAGTACATTGCGGGCTTCCCCAAGGAAGTCCAGGAGATCCTGGAAGGGATAAGAAGGACGATCAGAGAAGCGGCGCCGGAGGCAGAGGAAACTATCAAGTACAAAATGCCGACCTTCACTCTGAAGGGGAATCTGGTTTATTTCGCTGCCTTCAAAAACCATATCGGGTTTTATCCCGCGCCGAGAGGGATTGAGGAGCTCGCGGAGGAGATAGCGGCTTATGAGGGCGCGAAGAGCTCGCTACGATTTCCGCTGGACAAGCCTGTTCCTTACGACTTGATCCGCAAGCTCGTGAAGCTCAGAGCAAAGAGAAATTTGGAGGGGGCGGCAGGAAAAGGGAAGAAGCGATAGATTCGCCTTCGGCCGGCAATCCCCGGTTCACGTTCCTGCGCCACTTCAGGCGGGTGGACGTAGACGCGTTGACCCACCCTAAATCGAACGTGCCAACCGGCGCTCCGCTCCATGGGGCAGGCTGTTCGCCCCTTTCCCTTGCTCGGCCCACGCGATGCACGGTCTCAGGATGTCGGCGACGGCCTCCACGTGAGGCGCCTCGACGATCGTCTGATGGTTGCCGGGGACGAGGTGGACCTCCACTCCGCCCGCGGCGACGGCACCCCAGCCGAGGGTGGGGTCCGCAAAGATCTGCCGCCGTTCCCGGGTCAATTCCCCCAGGGCGAGCGGATCGACGTCGCTCGCCCGCAGCAAGGTGATCCTCCCAGGATAGGGGGAAACCCGGTAGCGTTCGAAGGCCGTCGCCCGCAAGCTCCACCCCAGGGCCAGATCGCGCAGCAGTGGGACGTCGAAACCCGGTCCGAGCGCCTCCAGACCTCCGAGGACCTCCACGCCCCGCGCGAGCTGGTCGTCGAGGGGGAGGCCGCGCAGCGCATCGGCAGTGAGCTCCAGCGTACGCCCTTGGCCGCGGGCGTGATGCTTCAGCATCTCGGTAATGATGGCCGCGGTGTCGACTTCCGCAGCTTCGTCGCCCGGCGAGACCGGCTGGTCCAGGACGGCGAGCAGCGCCACCTCCTCTCCGGCCTGGTTGAGCTGTCGCGCCATCTCGAACGCGACGACCCCGCCGAAGGAGTACCCGGCCAGCAGGTAAGGGCCGGCGGGCTGCAGGCTCCGCACGGCGTCGAGGTACTCGGCCGCCATCTCTTCGATCGTGACCTGCGGCGCTTCGGCCTGCCCGGCCTCCCCATCCAGGGGGCGCGCCTGGAGGCCGTAGACGGGCTGCTCGGTACCGAGCTGGCGGGCGAGTTGGTAATAGCCATGGACCTCTCCCCCGAGCGCATGGACGCAGAAAAGCGGCGTCCGCGCTCCACGAGGCTGGATCGGCACCAGCGGCGACCAGGAGGGGCCGCCCTCCTCCTCGAGTCGCGGAGTCGTGAAGGTCTCCTTGCTTTCCCGGACGTGCTGGATCAGTTGCCGCAACGCGCTGGCATAGGCTGCGGCCAGACGCTCCGCGGTCTCTTGGGCGTGCGTCCGCGAGCCGTAGGTCAAAGTGATCCGCAACCGGCCCCCGGCCACCATGCCGACGATCTCCAACCTGTGGGTACGGTGGCCGCGCGGGCTCCGGCTGGGCCCGGCGGAGGCCGTGGAAGCCCGGAACAGAGAGCTCTCCCCCGCGGCGGCGTCGACCTGGCCCAGGTAGTTGAACAGGATCTCCGCCGCAGCCGCAGGAGCCGCTTCCGGGAGATGGCGCAGCAGGCCGTAGCCGATCGCTCGCCGGGGCGTGGCGCGCAACCGCTCCCTGGCGCTCACCAGGGCCTCGCCGGGACCCGCGTCGCCCCCCTCCAGGACGACCGGGTACAGCGAGGTGAACCACCCCACGGTGCGCGAGACGTCAAGGTCGTCGAGATCGCCGACATCGCCAAACATCGGCTCGCGGCCGTGCCCCTCCAGGTCCACCCGCAGGCGCGGCGAGCCGGTCCAGCCCGCGATTGCCCGCACCAGGGAGCTCAGCAGCGCCTCATCGATGCGGCTCTGGTAGACCGAAGGCAGAGTTTGGAGCAGGTCCGACGTCTCCTCCGCGCTGAGCTCGAACGAGACCGAGGTCTCGTCGCCGACGAGGCTGTCGCCGGAGACGAAGTCCACCGGCAGGCGGGGGACGGGAACCCGGGCGATCTCTCGCCAGTAGTCGAGCTCGCGGGCCAGCTCCTCCGAGCCGGCATGCGCGGCCAAGCGGCGGGCCCACTCCTGGAACGAGGTGGTCTTGGGCGGCAAGCTGGGGCGCAGACCCTGCGCGGCCTGGCGGTAGGCCTCCTCCAGGTCTTCCAGCAGCACGCGCCAGGAGACCCCGTCCACCACCAGGTGGTGGGTGACCCAGAGCAGCCGTGCCGGCTGCCCGGCGCCGCCGGCAGGGAACAGGCAGAGGCGGGTCAGCGGCCCGGCCCCCAGGTCGAAGCCCGCCTGGAGGGCCGCGGCCGCGCGCTCGAAGGCCGCACGCCGGCGAGGCGCCGGCAGGCTCGAGAGGTCCACCTGGTGGAAGGGCGCCACCGGCTCGGCCGGCGCGTTCTCCTGCCGCTGGAGATCGAACCGCATGCGTAGCGCGTCGTGGTGCTCCACCACGGCGGCCACGGCGCGCTCCAGGGCGGCGGGGGCGAGGGGCTCCCGCGGCTCCAGCAGGAGGGCCTGGTTGAAGTGGTGGGGGTCCGCGAAGCCCTGCGCGAAGAACCAGCGCTGGATCGGGGTGAGCGGCACCTCCCCCGTCACCGGCCCCTGCTCGGCCCGGACGGCGCCGGCAATGCCGGTGGTCGTGGAATGGCGGGCGAGCGCCGCCACGGTCTGGTGCTCGAAGACCTGCCGCATGGTGAAGCGCAGGCCGGCCTGGCGCGCCCGGGCCACGAGCTGGACGGAGAGGATCGAATCGCCGCCGAGCTCGAAGAAGTTGTCGTTCACCCCCACCCGCGGCAGGCGCAGGACCTGCGCCCAGACCGCCGTCAGGACCTCCTCCTCGCGCGTGCGCGGCGCCGCGTAGCCGGCGCGCGCGCCGGGCGGCTCCGGAGCCGGCAGGGCCTTGCGGTCCACCTTGCCGTTGGTGTTGAGGGGCAGCGCCGCGAGCCTGACGAAGGCGGCCGGCACCATGGGCTCCGGCAGCCGCTCCCGCAAGCCTGAGCGCAGCGCGCCGGCCGGGGCGTCCCCCACCACGTAGGCGACCAGGCGCTTTTCCCCAGATCGGACGGATCCGTCCGATCCGTCCGATCGGTCGGATCGCGCCACCACGACCGCCTCGCGGACTCCGGGCAGAGCGAGCAGCGCGGCCTCGACCTCCCCGAGCTCGATGCGCACGCCGCGGACCTTGACCTGGTGGTCCAGACGGCCGAGGAACTCGAGGGCCCCGTCGCGGCGCCACCGCGCCAGGTCGCCGGTACGGTAGACGCGTCCGCCGGGCTCCCTCCCCTCGGGGTCCGGCAGGAAGCGCTCGGCCGTCAGATCGGGGCGCTCGACGTAACCGCGCGCCAGGTTGACGCCGGCGATGAACAGCTCGCCCGGCACGCCCACCGGCACCGGCAGCAGATGGCGATCGAGCAGGTGGATGCGGGTGTTGGCGATAGGCCGCCCGATGGGGATGCCGCCGCGGTCGTGCGCGCCGTCTGAAGCTTCGCAGACCCAGGAGGTAACGTCCACCGCGGCCTCGGTGGGGCCGTAGAGGTTGTGCAGCCGGGCGTGGCCGAGGTGGGCGGCGAACCGCCGGACCAGCGCGGCGGGCAACGCCTCGCCGCTGCACACCACGTCGCGCAGGGTGTGGCACTCCCCTGCCCCGGGCTCCTCCAGGAAGAGCTGCAGCATGGAGGGGACGAAGTGCAGGACCGTGATCCCCTGCTCCTGGATGAGCCGCGCCAGGTAGGCGTTGTCGCGGTGACCGCCGGGCGACGCCACCACCAGGCGGGCGCCGGTCATCAGCGGCCAGAACAGCTCCCAGACCGAAACGTCGAAGCTGAACGGGGTCTTCTGCAGCACCCGGTCGGCGGCGGAGAGCTGCAGCGCCTCCTGCATCCAGAGCAGCCGGTTGGCGATGGCGCGGTGGGAGATTACCGCGCCCTTGGGCCTGCCCGTGGAGCCGGAGGTGTAGAGCACGTAGGCCGGATGGTCGGGATCGACGGGTACCGACAGCGGACCGGCGTCGCCTGCCACCGGTTCGCCGTGCTCCAGGAGCAGGCAGCGCTCGCCGGCAACCGGCAGGCGAGCGGCCAGGCCGGCGCGGGTCACGATCAGCCGCAGGCGGGCATCGCGATCCTGGAAGGCGAGCCGGTCGGCCGGGTGCTCGGGATCGAGGGGGACGTAGGCGGCGCCCGCCTTGAGGATGCCGAGCAGCGCGACGAGCAGCGCGCAGGAGCGCTCCAGGAGCACGCCGACGCGGCTCTCCGGGCCACAGCCGCGGGCCTGGAGCCGGCGCGCCAGGCGATTGGCCCGCCGGTCGAGCTCGCCGTAGGTCAGCTCCTCGCCCTCGAAGGCGACGGCCACGGCCTCGGGCGAGCGGGCGGCCTGGTCTTCGATCCAGGCATGGAGCGGGCGGTCGAGGGGGTAGGCGGTAGCCGTCTCGTTCCAGGCGCGGAGCTGGAGGGCCTCGGCGGCGGTGAGCAGACTGAGCTCGCCGATGCGCTGCTGCGGCCCTTCAACCAGGCCGGCGAGCAGCCGCTCGAAGCCCGCCATCAGGCGGTCGACCATGGCGGCGTCGTAGAGGTCGGTGGCGTGCTCGACGGTGCCGAGGAGCCCGCCGTCGTGCTCCGTGAGGTAGACCGTGAGATCGAACTTCGCCGTCGTCGTCTCCACCTCGACCGGCCGCAGGCGCAGCGCCTCGATCGCGAGGCTGCCGACGGGAGCGTTCTGGAGGACGAGCATCACCTGGAACAGAGGGGCATGGGCGAGGCTCCTCTCCGGTGTGAGCTCCTCGACCAGCCTATCGAACGGCACGTCCTGGTGCAGCCAGGCGGCGAGCGCGGTCTCGCGCACCCGGCCGAGCAGCTCGCGGCCCGTGGGGGAGCCCCCGAGGTCCCCCCGCAGGACCAGGGTGTTGACGAAGAACCCGATCAACGGTTCGAGCTCGCGGTGTGTGCGGCCGGCCACGGGTGAGCCCACCGCGAGGTCGTCCTGTCCGCTGTAGCGCGCGAGGAGGGCTTGGAAGGCGGCCAGGAGCACCATGAAGAGCGTCGTTCCCTCGCGCCGGCCCAGGGCCTCGGCCGGCCGGACGAGCCCGGCCGGCAGCCGCACCGGCCGGGTGGCGCCGCGGTGGCTCTGCACGGCAGGGCGCGACCGGTCGGTGGGCAGATCCAGGAGCGGCGGCAGGCCCGCGAGCTGCTGCCGCCACCAGTCGACCTCGGCCTCCAGGACCTCGCCGTGCAGCCAGGAGCGCTGCCAGACCGCGAAGTCCGCGTACTGCACCGGCAGCTCGGGCAGGGGCGACGGCCGGCCGGCGGCGAACGCCACGTAGAGGGCGGCGACCTCGCGCACCAGGAGCCCCAGGGACCAGCCGTCGCTCGCGATGTGATGCAGGGTCAGCACGGCGACGTAGTCCCCCTCAGCCAGGCGCAGCAGCGCGCCGCGCAATAGTGGGCCGCCGGCGGGGCCGCGGGTGAGGTCGAACGGCCGGCCGGCCTCTTCCCCGGCCAGGGCGAGGGCCACCGTCTCGCGCGTGGGCTGCGGCAGCCCCGACACGTCCACCAACGGCAGGACGAAGGGCGCCGGCGGTCGGATCACCTGCACCGGCTTGCCCTCCGGCGCGGCGAAGACCGTGCGCAACGCCTCGTGGCGGCGCACGATCTCGCCCAGGCAGCGCTCCAGCACCGCGGCTGCGAGCGGTCCTTCGACGCGCAGCGCCAGCGGCACGTTGTAAAGCGGCCTGCCCGGCTCGAGCTGGTCGATGAGCCAGAGCCGCTGCTGGGCGAACGACAGGGGCAGCGATCCCTCCCGCGGCACCGGCCGGAGAGGGGGAGCGGCCGGCTCCGCGCCGGTCCGGCGCGCCGCTTCGACCCGGGCGGCGAGACCAGCCACCGTCGGGGCCTCGAACAGGTAGCGCAGCGGCATCTCGACGCCGAAGGCGGCGCGCAGGCGCGACATCACCTGTGTCGCCAGCAGCGAATGGCCGCCCAGGGCGAAGAAATGGTCGTCCGTCCCGACCCGCTCGAGCCCGAGCAGCTCGGCCCAGATGCCGGCGAGGACCTCCTCGACCGGCGTGCGCGGCGCCAGGCAGGTCGCCAGCGAGCGCTGCCGTTCCGGCGCCGGCAGGGCCTCGCGGTCCACCTTGCCGTTGGCGGTGAGCGGCAGCGCCACGAGCGTCACGAAGGCGGCGGGGATCATGGAATCCGGCAGCCGGTCGCGCAACGCTGTGCGCAGGGTTTCGGCGGTGGCGTCACCGGTGACGTAGGCCACCAGCCGCCGGTCGCCGGGCGATCGGACGGATCGGTCCGATCGGTCGGAGCCGTCCGATCGCGCCAGCACGACCGCCTCGCGGACGCCGGCCAGGGAGCGCAGCGCCGCCTC
Source organism: Thermoanaerobaculia bacterium (assembly GCA_036264085.1). Lineage (GTDB taxonomy): Bacteria > Acidobacteriota > Thermoanaerobaculia > Multivoradales > UBA5704 > DATARR01. The sequence goes on from DATARR010000063.1 coordinate 106,612, forward strand.
GACCTCTCCCAGCTCGATGCGGAATCCCCGCACCTTGACCTGATGGTCGGCGCGGCCCAGGAATTCGATCGTCCCGTCCGGCAGGCGACGAGCGAGGTCGCCCGTCCGGTAGAGCCGCCCTCCCTGCATCCCGAAGGGGTCGGGTATCAGCTTCTCGGCCGTCAGGTCCGGCTGGTGGAGATAGCCGCGGCAGACACCCGCGCCGCCGAGGCAGAGCTCACCCGCCACCCCGATCGGGACCGGGCCCAGTCGCTCGTCCAGGATCAGGATCCGGGTGTTGGCGATCGGGCGGCCGATGGGCACCGCACCGGCCGGCGGCATCGACGCCGGAACCTCGTAGGTGCAGCACCCCACCACCGTCTCCGTGGGCCCATACTCGTTGATCAGCCGCAAGGCCGGAGCGTGGAGGCGCCAGAAGGCGAGCTGCTCGTCGGACAGTGCCTCGCCGCCGATGACGAAGGCACCCGCGCACCCCGCGACCCGCTCGGGCGGTAGCAGCCGCTCCAGGACGTCCAGGTGCGCGGGCGTGAGCTTGACCAGCCCGAAGCCGCCCCCGGCGAGCGCCGCGGCCAATCCCTCGACCCCCTCCTGCTCGGGCACCAGCTCGACGCAGCGGCCGGCGAGCAGCGGCAGGAAGAGGCTGGTCACCGTCAGGTCGAAGCCGAGCGGCGAGTGGACCGGGGCCCCCCGCCCCTCGCCCGCCGGATAGGCCTGCGCCGCCCAGAGCAGGTAGTTCGCGAGCCCGCGGTGGGTGACCGCCACGCCCTTGGGAGCACCGGTCGACCCCGAGGTGTAGAGGACGTAGGCGAGGTTGTCGGCCGCCGGCCGCAGCGCCGGAGCAGCATGGACGGTCTCCGGGAGGTCGTCGAGGCAGACGGCGCGGGAGGCATGCTCGGGGAGTGCCGGCAGCAGCCGCGTCCGGGTGAGCAGCAGGGGCGCGCGGGAGTCGTCGAGCAGGAACGACAGGCGCGGGCGCGGCAGGGACGCGTCGAGCGGCAGGTACGCGCCGCCCGCCTTCAGCACTGCCAGCAGGGCCACCACCAGATCGACCGAGCGCTCGAGGAAGAGGGCCACGAGGACATCGGGACCGACCCCGAGGGCTCGGAGGTGACCGGCCAGGCGATCGGAGCGGGCGGCGAGCTCGCCGTGCGTCAGCCGTTCCCGCCCGTGGACGACGGCGGGCCGATCCGGAGCCAGGTTCGGCAGGAGATCCAGCAGGAGCGCCTCGTCCTCCGGCAGGACCGCCGTGTCGTTCCACTCGGCGATCGCCTGGTGGCGCTCCGCCGGGGAGAGCAGCGACAGCTCCGAGGCCGGCCGCTCCGGCTCTGCCAGGACCGCAGCCAGCAGCCTTTCGTACTGGTGGACCAGCCGGTCGATGGCAGCGGCGTCGAACAGATCGGTGGCGTATTCGACCGTGCCGGCGAGCCCGCCGTCGTGCTCCGCGAGGTTGACCGTGAGATCGAACTTCGCCGTGGTCGTCTCCACGTCGACCGGCCGCAGGCGCAGAGCCTCGATCTCCAGGCTTTCGACGGGAGCGTTCTGCAGGACCAGCATCACCTGGAACAAGGGGGCGTGGGCGAGGCTCCTCTCGGGGGTGAGCTCCTCGACCAGCTTTTCGAACGGCACGTCCTGGTGCAGCCAGGCGGCGAGCGCGGTCTCGCGCACCCGGCCGAGAAGCTCGCGGAACGTGGGCGTGCCCGCCCTGCCCCCGGTCAAATCTCCCCGCAGGACCAGCGTGTTGACGAAAAACCCAATCAAGCCTTCGGTCTCGATCCGGTTGCGGCCGGCCGCGGGCGAGCCCACCGCGAGGTCGTGCTGCCCGCTGGCGCGCGCGAGAAGGGCCTGGAAGCCGGCCAGGAGCACCATGAAGAGGGTCGCCCCCTCGCGCCGGCCCAGGGCCTCGGCCTGCCGGGTGAGCCCGGCCGGCAGCCGCAGCGGCCGGGTGGCGCCGCGGTGGCTCTCCACCGCGGGCCGCGGCCGGTCGGTGGGCAGCTCCAGGAGCGGCGGCAGCCCGGCGAGCTGGCGGCGCCACCAGTCGATCTCGTTTTCCAGGACCTCGCCGTGCAGCCAGGAGCGCTGCCAGACCGCGAAATCCGCGTACTGCACCGGCAGCTCCGGCAGAGGCGAGGGCTCCCGCTTGGCGAAGGCGGCGTAGAGCGCGGTCACCTCGCGCACCAGGATGCCCATCGACCAGCCGTCGCTCGCGACGTGGTGCAGGGTCAGGGCGACGACATGGTCTCGCTCGGCAAGGCGCAGCAGCCCGCCGCGCAGCAGCGGACCGCGGGCAAGGTCGAACGGCCGGTCCGCCTCTTCGGCGGCCAAAGCGCGCGCCGCCGCCTCCCGCGCAGGCTCCGGCAGCCCGGAGAGGTCCACCTGCGGCAGGACGAAGGGCGCCGGCGGCACGATCACCTGCACCGGCGAGTCTCCTTGCAGGGCAAAGACGGTGCGCAGGGCCTCGTGCCGGCGCACGATCTCCAGCAGGGAGCGCTCCAGCACCGGGGGTGCGAGCGGCCCTTCGACGCGCAACGCCAACGGCAGGTTGTAGAGCGGCGTGCCCGGCGCGAGCTGGTCGATGAGCCAGAGCCGCTGCTGGGCGAACGACAGGGGCAGGGGCCCTTGCCGCGGCACTGGCCGGAGAGGGGGAACGGCCGGCTGCGCGCCGGTGCGGCGCGCCGCCTCGACCCGGGCGGCGAGACCGGCCACCGTCGGGGCCTCGAAGAGATCGCGCACCGGCAGCTCGACGCCGAAGGCGAGGCGCAGGCGCGAGATCGCCCGCGCCGCCAGCAGCGAGTGCCCACCGAGGGCGAAGAAATGGCCGTCCAGTCCCACCCGTTCGCGGCCGAGGAGCTCGGCCCAGATGCCGGCCACCACCTCTTCGACCGGCGTGCGCGGCGCGAGCCAGGTCTCGGGAGCGCTCTGCGACTCCAGCGCCGCCAGGGCCTTCCGGTCCACCTTGCCGTTTGGGGTGAGGGGCAGGGCTGCGAGGGTCACGAAGGCGGCCGGCATCATGTAGTCCGGCAGTCGCTCGCGCAGGGAGCGGCGCAGCTCGTCGGCTACCACGTCTCCCGCTACGTAGGCCAACAGGCGCCGGTCTTCTGAAGATCGGTCGGATCGGTCCGATCTCCACTCCTGAGCCACCACTACCGCCTCGCGGACCCCGGGCTGCGCCAGCAGCGCCGCCTCGATCTCGCCGGGCTCGAGGCGCTGGCCGCGGATCTTGACCTGGTGGTCCACCCGGCCGAGGAACTCGATCTCGCCGTCGCGGCGCCAGCGGCAGAGGTCCCCTGTGCGGTAGAGCCGCTCCCCCGCACCCCAGGGGTCGGGCAGGAACCGTTCCGCCGTGCGGCCCGGGTCTCCCAGGTAACCGCGCGCCAGGGAGGGGCCGCCCACCCACAGCTCCCCCGTCACCCCCGGCGGCACTGGTTCTAGCGACCGGTCCAGCAGATGGACCCGCAGGCCGTCGACGGGACGGCCCAACGTGGGGGAAGAGGTGGGAGCCGCCACGGCCTCCCCGCGCTGCCACGGGGACACCGGACCGGCGCTGGTCACCACTGTCGCCTCCGCCGGACCGTAGTGGTTGATCAAGGTGAAGCCACACCCCGGCTCAGGGCGGAGGACCAGGCGGTCGCCTCCCACCAGCAGCCGGCGCAGGGTGGGGATCCGCGGTCCTCCGCCGGCGAGGAGCGCCTCGGCCAGCGGCGTGGGCAGGAAGGAGACGGTGACCCCGCGCTCCGCCATCCAGGCGGCCAGCCGCAGCGGGTCCAGCCGCGCCTCCTCCGGCGGCAGGTGGAGGGTCGCCCCGGAGGCCAGGCAGGACCAGATCTCCCATACCGAGGCGTCGAAGCCGAGGCTCGCCACCTGGGTGCGATGGTCTCCTGGACCGGTGCCGTGCGCGCGCCGGTCCCAGCGCACCAGGTTGAGCAGTCCGCGGTGCGGGATCTGCACCCCCTTGGGCCGTCCCGTCGAGCCGGAGGTGTAGAGCACGTAGGCGAGATGGTCCGGCGCCACAGCCCTGGGCGGCAGCGGGGCGCAGAGCGCGATCTCCTCCCGGTCGCGGTCCAGGCAGACGATCCGCGCCTGCTGTGCGGTCAGCCGGTCGATCAGAGCTCCTTGCGTCAGCACCACCGGGACCGCCGTCTCTGCGAGCATGAAGGCCAAACGCTCGGCGGGATGGGCGGGATCGAGGGAGAGGTAGGCCGCACCGGCCTTGAGGACGCCCAACTGGGCCACCAGCAGCTCCGCCGAGCGCTCCATCAGCACGGCCACAATGGACTCCGGGCCCACGCCCAGACCATGCAGGAAACCGGCCAGCCGGCCGGCGTGCTCGCCGAACTCGCCATAGGCCAGTATGCGGCCCGCCGCGTCCACCACCGCCGGAGCCTCCGGCCGTTCGCGGCTCCAGCGCTCCACCAGGACCGTCACAGGGCCCTCCCAGCCCTCCTCCCCGCCCGTGTCGTTCCACTCGGTGAGCAGTTGCTGGCGCTCGCCCGAGGAGAGGAGAGGCAGCTCCGCGACCCGCAGATCCGGGGCATCGACGGCCGCCGCCAGCAGCCGCGCGAAGCCCGTGACCAGCCGGTCCACGGTGGCGACGTCGAACAAATCGGCGGCGTACTCGATCGTGCCGCCGAGCCCGCCGTCGTGTTGCTCGAGGTTGAGCGTGAGGTCGAACTTCGCCGCCGTCGCCTCCGGAGTCACCGGCCGCAGCCGCAGGTCCTGGACCTCCAGGCTCCCGCCGGGGGTGTTCTGCAGGGCGAACATCACCTGGACCAGGGGGGAGTGGGCGAGGCTCCTCTCCGCGGCCAGCTCCTCGACCAGCCTTTCGAACGGCACGTCCTGGTGGGCTTGGGCGGCGAGCTCGGTCTCGCGCACCCGGCCGAGCAGCTCGCGGCAGGTGGGATCTCCCGCCAGGTCGCCGCGCAGCACCAGGTTGTTGACGAAGAACCCGATCAGCCCCTCGACCTCCACCCGGTTGCGCCCGGCCACAGGGGTGCCCACCGCGAGGTCGTCCTGGCCGCTGTAGCGCGCCAGCAGGGCCTGGAAGGCGGCCAGGAGCACCATGAAGAGCGTCGCTCCCTCCAGCCGGCCGAGCTCCTCGGCCTGCCGGATGAGCCCGGCTGGCAGCCGCACCGGCCGCGCCCCGCCGCGGAAGCTCTGCACCGCGGGCCGCGGCCGGTCGGTGGGCAGCTCCAGGAGCGGCGGCAGACCGGCGAGCTGCCGCCGCCACCAGTCGATCTCCCGCTCCAGGACCTCGCCGTGCAGCCAGGAACGCTGCCAGACCGCGAAGTCCGCGTACTGCACCGGCGGCTCTGGCAAGGGCGAGGGCTGCCCTTGAGCGAAGGCGGCATAGAGCGCGGTCACCTCGCGCACCAGGATGCCCATCGACCAGCCGTCGCTCGCGACGTGGTGCATGGTCAGGGCGACGGTATGGTCCTCCGCGGCCAGACGCAGCAGCACGGCCCGCAGCTTCAGATCGCGGGCGAGGTCGAACGGCCGGCCGGCCTCTTCCATCGCCAGGGCGAGGGCCGCCGCCTCGCGCGCGGGCTCCGGCAATCCCGACAGGTCCACCCGCGGCAGGAGGAAGGGAACCGACGGCAGGATCACCTGCACCGGCGAGTCCCCATGCAGGGCGAAGACGGTGCGCACGGCCTCGTGGCGGCGTACGATCTCTCTTAAGGAGCGCTCCAGCACCGCGGGTTTGAGCGGCCCTGCGACGCGCAGCACCACCGCCAGGTTGTAGAGCGGCGTGCCCGGCTCGAGCTGATCGACGAACCAGAGCCGCTGCTGGGCGAACGAGAGAGGCAGGGGGCCCTGCCTCGGCACGGGGACGAGGGGCGGCGCGCCCGCCGCCTCGCCCCGCCTCTGCTCCACCTCGGCCGCGAGGGCGGCCACGGTGGGCGCCTCGAAGAGGGTGCGCAGGGGGATCGCCACGCCGAGCCCGGCCTCGAGGCGCGAGATGAGCTGGAGGCCCAACAGCGAATGGCCGCCCAGGGCGAAGAAGCTGTCGTGGGCCCCCACCGGGTCGATCCCCAGCAGCTCTCCCCAGATCGCGGCGAGCCGCCGCTCGAGATCGGTGCGCGGCTCCTCGTAGGGCGTGTCGATCCCGGGCCGGACGTGGCCGGAGCTCGGGGGAACCTCGGCGAGCGCCGTCGCCGCAGCCGGCCGGGGTTTGAGGCCGAGCAGCTCGTCGAGGGCTGCGGGCGTGGGCGGCCCCGGCGGGAGGGCCATCACCCGGACGCCGCGCGCCTCCAGCGCGGCGGCCCAGGCCGGATCCGCTCCCGCCGGCAGGAAAGCGACGGGAGCCCCTGTCCCAGGCAGGCCCGGCAGGCCCGTGCGGTCTGTCTCGATCCCCCGTTCGATCCAATACCGCTGCCGTTCGAAGGGGTACGCCGGCAGGGGCACCCGGCGGCGGCGCTCGCCGTCGTGGAAGCCGGACCAGTCGATCTCCGCGCCGGCGAGCCAGAGGCGGCCCAGAGTCTGCAGCAGGAACCGCTGGTCCGGCTGCCGGTCGAGCTCGTGGCGCAGCGAGGAGAGGACGGCGCGGTCCGCCCCTCCTGCAGCCCCGGCGGCAGGGACCTGCTGGAGGGCCAGGCTGCCCAACGTCTGGCCCGGTCCCATCTCCAGCAGCACCCGTCCCGGCTCGCGCCACAGCTCGGCGACGCCGTCGGCGAAGCGGACGGGGGAGACGAGGTGGCGCACCCAGTAGTCCGGGTCCGTGGCCTGAGCGGGGGAGATCCAGGTCCCCGTCACGTTCGAGAGCCAGGGGATGCGCGGCGGCGCCAGGGGGATGGCCCGCAGCAGCTCCCGCAGCTCCGCCGCGACCGGCTGCATCATCCAGGAATGGAACGCCTGGTCCGCCTGCAGCCGGCGGCAGGGGCCCCCCTCCTCGGCGAGCCGCCGCTCCAGCGCGGCGACCGCCTCGGGGGGGCCGGCCACCACCGACACCGCCGGGGCGTTGACCGCGGCAAGGGAGAGCTCCGGGGTGAGCCGCGCCCGCGTCTCCTCCTCCGCCAGCGGCACGGCCAGCAGGGCTCCCGGCGGCAGCTCGCCGATCCGGCGGGCGCGCCGGGCCACCAGCGCCAGGGCGTCGGGAAGCTCCATCACGCCGGCCAGACAGGCGGCCGTGTACTCCCCCAGGCTGTAGCCGAGGAGGGCCGAAGGCCGCACCCCCCAGCTCATCCACAGCCGGGCGAGGCAATAGCCCACGGCGAACATGGCCGGCTGGGCGATGCGGGTCTCCCGCAGGAGCGCCCGCGCGGCTGAATCCCGTCGGCGGCCGCGCCCGAACAGGGCGCGCAGATCGACTTCTTCCTCCGGGGCGAAGAGCACCTCGCGCAGGTCGAGCCCCAGATGCGGCAGGAGGAGCTCGGCGCAGCGATCGATCTGCTGACGGAACACCGGCTCCTCTTCGTAGAGGCCCCGGGCCAGGCCCGGATACTGGTCGCCGACCCCAGGCAGCAGGAAGACGACGCTGCGGCGGCCCGCCGCGGTTTCCCGGGGGGCGGCGGTCCGGACCCGTCGCGGGTCCCGTGCCCGCAGCGCCGCCGCGGCCTCCTCGCGCGTCGCCGCCACCACCGCACGGCGGTGCGCGAAAGGCCGCCGGCCCACCCGCAGGGTGTAGGCGGCGTCGGCGAGGCTCAGGTCCGGGTCCCCCTCCAGGCGGTCGGCGAGGGCGTCCGTCATCCGCTCCAGGGCGGCGGGCGTGCGCGCCGCGAGCAGCAGCGCCTGCCAGGGGCGCGAGGGGCCGGCAGGCGCCGCGGTAGGCGCCTCTTCGAGCACCGCGTGCACGTTGGTGCCGCCGATGCCGAACGCGCTCACCCCGGCGCGGCGGGCCCCCCCATCCGCCTCCCAATCGGTCAGGCGGTCGGCCACCCGGAACGGGCTCACGGCGAAGTCGATGGCGGGGTTCGGCGTCGCGAAGTGCAGGCTGGGCGGGATCTGGCGGTGCTCCAGGGCGAGCACCGTCTTGATCAGGCCGGTGACGCCGGCGGCCGCGTCGAGGTGGCCGACGTTGGTCTTGACCGAGCCGAGGAGGCAGAAGCCGGTGCGGCTGGTCCCCCGGCGGAAGGCCCGGGTGAGGGCGGCGACCTCGATGGGGTCGCCCAGAGGTGTGGCGGTGCCGTGCGCCTCGACATAGGCGATGCTCTCCGGAGAGACCCCGGCGTCGGCGAGCGCCGCGGCGATGACCTCCGCCTGCCCGGCGATGCTCGGCGCGGTGTAACCCGCCTTGCCGGAGCCGCCGTCGTTGTTGGCCGCCGAGCCGAGGAGGACAGCATGGATGGTGTCGCCGTGCGCCAGCGCGTCTTCGAGCCGCTTGAGCACGACGATGCCGGCGCCGCTCCCCCCCACCGTGCCGCGCGCCCCGGCGTCGAAGGCACGGCAGCAGCCGTCGGGGGAGGCGATGCCCTCCTCTTCGTAGAGGTAGCCGGCGCGCTGCGGCAGGACGATGGACACGCCGCCGGCCAGCGCCATGTCGCAGGCGCCGAGACGGAGGTTCTGGCACGCCAGGTGGACCGCCACCAGCGAGCTGGAGCAGGCCGTCTGGACCGTCATGCTGGGGCCCGCGAGGTCCAGCTTGTAGGAGACGCGGGTGGCCAGGAAGTCCTTGTCGTTGCCCAGCAGGAGCTCGAGCCCGCCCAGCGCCGCGGGATCGACGCTGGCCAGGATCTGCTGCAGGTAGCGGCTGAACCCCAGGCTGGCGAATACGCCGACCGGCCCCGGCACGCGCAGGGAGTCGTAGCCGGCGTCCTCCAGCGCCTCCCAGGCGCATTCGAGGAACACGCGCTGCTGGGGATCCAGCAGCTCGGCCTCGCGCGGGCTGTAGCCGAAGAAGCCGGCATCGAACAGCTCCACGCCGTCGAGCACCCCGGCGGCCGGCACGTAGCGGGGGTCGCGCCGCAGCTCGGGAGCGACGCCGGCGGCGGCGAGCTCTGCGTCGCTGAAGCGGGCGATCGAGGAGACGCCGGCGCACAGATTGGCCCACAGGGGCTCGACGCCGGGTGCGCCGGGGAAACGACCGGCGAGGCCGACGATGGCGACGGCATGACTGCCGGGACCGCCGGGCGTTCGCGCTCCGGCGGCGCGGGGCGCGGGCTCCGCCAGCGCCAGATCTACCGTCAGACCGGGCTCCAGGTGATGAGCCAGGGCGCGGACGGTGGTGTGGCTGAGGAGATCCAGCAGGCTGGCCTCCCGCCCCAGCCGGTCGCGCAGCAGCGCCTGCACCCGGGGGAGCAGCAGCGAGTGGCCGCCCAGGTCGAAGAAATTCTCCTCGACGCCCACCCGCGGCACGTCCAGGACCTCGCACCAGACGGCGGCCACGGCGTCCTCCAGCGCGCTGCGCCCCGCCTGGGGCGGCAGGTCGCGGGAGATCGTTGCGGGCGTGGCGGGCGCCGGCAGGGCCTTGCGATCCACCTTGCCGTTGGGCGTCAACGGCAACGCCGCGAGCGGCACGAAGGCCGCAGGCACCATGGCGCCCGGCAGCCGCTCCCGCAGGGAACGACGCAGATCGTAGGCCGCCACGTCGCCCACTACGTAGGCCACCAGTCGCCGGCTGTCTGAAGATCCGACGGATCGGTCCGATCGGTCGGATCCGTCCGATCGCCACTCCCGCGCCACCACCACGGCCTCGCGGACCCCGGGCAGCTCCAGCAGCGCCGCCTCGATCTCACCGGGCTCGATGCGCTGGCCGCGGATCTTGATCTGATGATCCACCCGGCCGAGGAACTCGATCTCGCCGTCGTGGCGCCAGCGGCAGAGGTCCCCCGTGCGGTAGAGCCGCTCCCCCGCTCCCCAGGGGTCGGGCAGGAACCGTTCCGCCGTGCGGCCCGAGTCTCCCAGGTAGCCGCGGGCCAGGGAGGGCCCGCCCACCCACAGCTCCCCCGCCGCCCCCGGCGGCACCGGCTGCAGCGACCGGTCCAGCAGATGGACCCGCAGGCCGTCGATGGGGCGGCCCAGAGTCAAAGCCGCCCCGGTCTCTCCCCGCCGGCGCGGGGGCACCGGGCCGGCGCTGGTCACCACCGTCGCCTCCGCCGGACCGTAGTGGTTGATCAGGGTGAAGCCACACTCCGGCTCCGGGTGGAGGACCAGGCGGTCGCCTCCCACCAGCAGCCGGCGCAGGGTGGGGATCCGCGGTCCCCCGCCGGCGAGGAGCGCCTCGGCCAGCGGCGTGGGCAGGAAGGAGACGGTGACCCCGCGCTCGGCCATCCAGGCGGCCAGCCGCGGCGGGTCCAGCCGCGCCTCCTCCGGCGGCAGATGGAGGGTCGCCCCGGAGGCCAGACAGGACCAGATCTCCCACACCGAAGCGTCGAAGCCGAGGCTCGCCACCTGGGTGCGATGGTCTCCCGGACCGGTGCCGTGCGCGCGCAGGTCCCAGCGCACCAGGTTGAGCAGTCCGCGGTGCGGGATCTGCACCCCCTTGGGCCGTCCCGTCGAGCCGGAGGTGTAGAGCACGTAGGCGAGATGATCCGGCTCCAGCGTCAGGGGCGGCAGCGGGGCACAGAGCGCGATCTCCTCCCGGTCGCGGTCCAGGCAGACGATCCGCGCCCGCGTTCCAGGCAGCCGCTCGCGCAGGGCGTCTTGAGTCAACACCACCGGGGCCGCCGTCTCTTCGAGCATGTAGGTCAGGCGCTCGGCGGGATGGGCGGAATCGAGGGAGAGGTAGGCCGCGCCGGCCTTGAGCACGCCGAGCTGGGCCACCAGCAGGTCCGCCGAGCGCTCCATCAGCACGGCCACGATGGATTCCGGTCCCAAGCCCAGACCGTGGAGGAAACCGGCCAGCCGGCCGGCGTGCTCGCCGAGCTCGCCGTAGGTCAGCGCGCGGCCGCCCGCGTCCACCACCGCCGGAGCGTCCGGCCGTTCGCGGCTCCAGCGCTCCACCAGGAACGTCACGGGGCCCTCCCAGCTCTCCTCTCCTCCCGTGTCGTTCCACTCGGTGAGCAGTTGCTGGCGCTCATCCGGGGAGAGGAGAGGCAGCGCCGCGAGCCGCAGCTCCGGGGCGGCGGTAGCCGCTGCAAGCAGCCGCTCGAAGCCCGCGATCAACCGCTCCACGGTCGCAGCGTCGAAGAGGGCGGTGGCGTATTCGATCGCTCCCTCCAGGACACCGTCGAGCTCCACGAAGCTCATCGCAAGGTCGAGCTTCGCCGTCGTTCCCGCCACGTCGACCGGTCGCAGGCGCAGGTCTTCGATCTCCAGTTTTCCGAACGGCGCCTGCAGCGCGAGCATCGCCTGGAACAGGGGGGCGTGGGCGAGGCTGCGCTCGGCGGTGAGCTCTTCGACGAGCTTTTCGAACGGCACGTCCTGGTGCAGCCAGGCGTCGAGCGCGGTCTCGCGCACCCGGCCGAGGAGCTCGCGGAACGTCGGCGCGCCGGTCAGGTCGCCGCGCAGCACCAGGGTATTGGCGAAGAACCCGATCAGCCCCTCGATCTCCACCCGGTTGCGGCCGGCCACGGGGGAGCCCACCGCGAGGTCGTCCTGCCCGCTGGCGCGCGCCAGTAGAGCCTGGAAGCCGGCGAGCAGCACCATGAAGAGCGTCGCTCCCTCGCGCCGGGCGAGGGCCTCCATCCGCCGGGCGAGATCGGCCGGCAGGCGCACCGGCCGGGTGGCGCCGCGGTGGCTCAGCACGGCGGGCCGTGGGCGGTCGGTGGGCAGCTCCAGGAGCGGCGGCAGCCCGGCGAGCCGTCGCCGCCAGAAGGCGATCTCCTGCTCCAGGACCTCGCCGCGCAGCCAGGAGCGTTGCCAGACCGCGAAATCCGCGTACTGCACCGGCAGCTCCGGCAAAGGCGAGGGCCGGCCCTCGGCGAAGGCCGGATAGAGCGCAGCGACTTCGCGCACCAGGCACCCCAGGGACCAGCCGTCGCTGGCGATGTGATGCAGGGTCAGCAGGACGGCCTGGTCACGCTCACCGAGGCGCAGCAACAGGCCGCGCAATAGTGGACCGCGGGCGAGATCGAACGGGCGGCCGGCCTCCACCGCGGCGAGGGTACGCACCAGATCCTCGCGCGCGCCGTCCGGCAACGCTGTCAGATCCACCATGGAAAGCAGGAAGGGCTCAGCCGGTTGGATCACCTGCATCGGCGTGCCCTGCGGCGCGGCGAAGGCCGTACGCAACGCCTCGTGGCGGCGCACGATCTCGCTTAAGGCACGGGCCAGCACCGCGGCGTCGAGCGGCCCTTCGACGCGCAGCGCCGCCGCGATGTTGTATAGCGGGCTGCCCGGCTGGACCCGGTCGATGAACCAGAGCCGCGCTTGAGCGAACGACAGGGGCAGGGTTCCGTCCCGCGGCACCCGCAGGAGCAGCGGAGCGGGAGTGACCGTGCCGGTCCGCCGCGCCGCCTCGACCCGGGCGGCCAGGTCCGCGAGCACCGGCGCCTCGAAGAGGTCGCGCAGCGGCGTCTCGACGCCGAAGGCCTGGCGCAGGCGCGACGTCACCTGCGTCGCCAACAAGGAGTGTCCGCCCAGGTCGAAGAAGTGGTCGGCCGCCCCCACCCGTTCGAGCCCGAGGAGGTCGGCCCAGATGCCGGCCAGAACCTCTTCGGCCGGCGTGCGCGGCGCCAGATAACCCTCCGCGCCGCCGGACCGCTCCGGAGCCGCCTCCAGAGCAGACAACGCCTTGCGGTCCACTTTGCCGTTGGCGGTGAGAGGCAACGCCGCGAGCGTCACGAAGGCGGCCGGCACCATGTAGTCCGGCAGCCGATTGCGCAGGGATTGGCGCAGCTCCTCGGCGGTGACGTCACCGGTGACGTAGGCGACCAGCCGCCGGTCGCCCGGCGATCCGACGGATCGGTCGGATCGGTCCGCTCCGTCCGATACCATCACCACTGCTTGGCGGGCTCCGGCCAGCGCCAACGCCGCCTCGATCTCCCCCAGCTCGATGCGGAAGCCGCGGATCTTCACCTGGTGATCCAACCGGCCCAGGTACTCCACGTCGCCATTGGGGAGGACTCGTCCCAGGTCCCCCGACCGGTAGAGCCGCGCTCCCCCGCCGGACGGGTCCGGGACGAAGCGCTCCGCGGTCAGCTCCGGCCGGCCCAGGTAGCCGCGGGCCAGCCCGGCTCCGCCCACCACCAGCTCCCCCGGCACGCCGATGGGGGTCGGCAGCAGGCTGCGGTCCACCACCGCCAGAGACAGGTCGGGAATGGGCACGCCGATGACGCTGCGGTGGTGACCTCGGACGCCCCGGGCGTCCGCCAGGGACAGCGGCCGGTAGGTGACGTGCACCGTCGTCTCGGTGATCCCATACATGTTGACCAGCCGCGGCTCGGCGTCACCGTGGCGCTCAAACCACGGCTCCAGGCTGGCCGGATCCAGGGCCTCGCCGCCGAAGATCACCAGCCGCAGGTCCGTGTCGACGGCACGCTGCGCCTCCGCCTGCGCGAGTTGGGCGAAGGCCGAGGGGGTCTGGTTGAGCACTGTCACCCGCTCGCGCTCCAGCAGGTCCAGGAACCGTTCGGGCGAGCGGCTCACCTCCCAGGGCACCACCACCAGCCGGCCCCCGTGGAGCAGGGCCCCCCAGATCTCCCAGACCGAGAAGTCGAAGGCGTAGGAGTGGAACAGCGTCCACACGTCCCGCTCGGCGAACCCGAACCAGGACTCGGTGGCGTCGAACAGCCGGACGACGTTGCCGTGGGTGATCAGAACGCCCTTGGGCCTGCCCGTCGAGCCCGAGGTGTAGATCACATAGGCGAGGCTCGACGCGTCGCCCAGGGGCTCCAGATCGCCGGCGGACAGATCCTCCAGCTTCCCGAGCTCCCCCTCCCCCACCACGATCCGGACGTCCGCATCCTCCAGGACGAAGGCCGTCCGCTCCCGCGGCGCCCCGGGATCGAGCGGCACGTAGGCGGCCCCGGCCTTGAGCACGCCCAGGATGCCCACCACCAAGTCCACGGAACGGTCCAGGCGCAAGCCCACGCGGCTCTCGGGGCCCGCCCCCTGCCCGCGCAGCCAGCGGGCCAGTCGATTGGACCGTCGATCGAGCTCGCCATAGGTCACCCTCACCTCGCCGCAGGTCAAGGCCGGAACGTCGGGGGCCATCCGGGCGCGCGCCGCGAAACGGCCGTGGAGCGTCGAGGCCGCGGGAATCTCCTCCCGGATCCCTCCCCACTCCAAGAGGAGCTGATGCCGCTCCGCCGCGCCGAGCAGCGGCAGCTCCGCCGCCCGCAGATCCGGCCCGGCCACACCCGCCGCCAGCAGCCGCTCGAAAGCCGCGAACAGCCGCTCGACGGTCGTGGCGTCGAACAGATCGGTGGCGTGCTCGACGATGCCGACGAGCTCGCCGTCATGCTCCGAGAGGTTGACCGTGAGATCGAACTTCGCCGTCGTCGTCTCCACATCATCGACCGGCCGCAGGCGCAGGCTCTCGATCGCGAGGCTGCCGACGGGAGCGTTCTGCAGCACGAGCACCACCTGGAACAAGGGGGCGTGGGCGAGGTCCCTCTCGGGGGTGAGCTCGTCGACCAGTCTTTCGAACGGCACGTCCTGGTGCAGATAGGCGGCCAGGGCGGTCTCGCGCACCCGGCCGAGCAGCTCGCGGAACGTGGGTGTGCCCGCCCTGCCCCCAGTCAAATCGCCTCGCAGGACCAGCGTGTTGACGAAGAATCCGATCAGCGGTTCGAGCTCGCGGTGTGTGCGGCCGGCGACAGGCGAGCCCACCGCGAGGTCGTCCTGGCCGCTGGCGCGCGCCAGCAGGGCCTGGAAGCCGGCCAGGAGCACCATGAAGAGCGTCGCTCCCTCGCGCCGGGCGAGAGCCTCCATCTGCCGGGTGAGCCCGGCCGGCAGCCGCACCGGCTGCGTCGCGCCCCAGTGGCTCTGCACTGCCGGCCGCGGCCGGTCGGTGGGCAGCTCCAGGAGCGGCGGCAGACCGGCGAGCTGCCGGCGCCACCAGTCGATCTCCTGCTCCAGGACCTCGCCGCGCAGCCAGGAGCGTTGCCAGACGGCGAAATCCGCGTACTGCACCGGCAGGTCAGCCAGGGGCGACGGCCGGCCCGCGGCGAGGGCCGGATAAAGCGCGGCGACCTCGCGCACCAGGAGCCCCATGGACCAGCCGTCGCTCGCGATGTGATGCAGGGTGAGCGCGACGGCATGGTCCTCCTCTGCCAGCCGCACCAGCACGCCGCGCAGCAGCGGACCGCGGCTGAGATCGAACGGGCGGCCGGCCTCGTCACGGAGCAAGACAGAGGCCAGCGCCTCGCGCGCGCTCTCCGGCAGCGCCGACAGATCCACCACGGAAAGCAGAAAGGGCTCAGCCGGCTGGATCACCTGCACCGGCGTGTCCTGCGGTGCGGCGAAAACGGTGCGCAGCGCCTCGTGGCGGCGCACGATCTCGCTTAAGGCATGGGCCAGCACCGCGGCGTCGAGCGGCCCTGCGACGCGCAGCGCCGCCGGAACGTTGTACAGCGGGCTGCCCGGTTCGAGCTGATCGATGAACCAGAGCCGCTCCTGGGCGAACGACAGGGGCAGGGCCCCCTCGCGCGGTACCGGGACCAGAGGTGGAGTGAGCTCCTGCGCGCCGGCCCTCTGCGCCGCCTCGACCCGGGCGGCGAGGTCCGCGAGCACCGGCGCCTCGAAGAGGTCGCGCAGCGGTGTCTCGACGCCGAAGGCCTGGCGCAGGCGCGACGTCACCTGCGTCGCCAACAAGGAGTGTCCGCCCAGGTCGAAGAAGTGGTCGGCCGCCCCCACCCGTTCGCGCCCGAGGAGGTCGGCCCAGATGCCGGCCAGGACCTCTTCGGCCGGCGTGCGCGGCGCCAGATAACCCTCCGCCCCGCCGGACCGCTCCGGAGCCGCCTCCAGAGCAGACAACGCCTTGCGGTCCACTTTGCCGTTGGCGGTGAGAGGCAACGCCGCGAGCGTCACGAAGGCGGCCGGCACCATGTAGTCCGGCAGCCGCTCGCGCAGCGACTGGCGCAGCTCCGCGGCAGTGGCGTCACCGGTAATGTAGGCGACCAGCCGCCGGCCGGCTGGAGATCCGACGGATCGGTCCGATCGGTCGGATCCGTCCGATACCACCACTACCGCCTGGCGGACACCGGCCTGCGCCGCCAACGCCGCCTCGATCTCCCCCAGCTCGATACGGAAGCCGCGGATCTTCACCTGATGGTCCAGCCGGCCGAGGTACTCCACGTCGCCGTTGGGGAGGAATCGTCCCAGGTCCCCCGACCGGTAGAGCCGCTCTCCCGGCCGGCTGCCGGCCGGGGCCGGAACGAAGCGCTCCGCGGTCAGCTCGGGCCGGCCCAGATAGCCGCGGGCCAGCCCGGCCCCGCCCACCACCAGCTCCCCCGGCACGCCGATGGGGGCCGGCCTCAGGGTGCGGTCCAGCACCGCCAACGACAGGCCGGGAATGGGCACGCCGATGACGCTGCGGTGGTGACCTCGGGCGTCTCGGGCGTCCGCCAGGGACAGCGGCCGGTAGGTGACGTGCACCGTCGTCTCGGTGATCCCATACATGTTGACCAGCCGCGGCTCGGCGTCGCCATGGCGCGCGAACCAGGGCTCCAAGCTGGCCGGGTCCAGGGCCTCGCCGCCGAAGATCACCAGCCGCAAGACCATCTCGGCGGCACGCCGCTCCTCCGCCTGCGCGAGCTGGGCGAAGGCCGAGGGGGTCTGGTTGAGCACCGTCACCCGCTCGCGCTCCAGCAGGTCCAGGAACCGCTCGGGCGAGCGGCTCACCTCCCAGGGCACCACCACCAGCCGGCCCCCGTGGAGCAGGGCCCCCCAGATCTCCCAGACCGAGAAGTCGAAGGCGTAGGAGTGGAACAGCGTCCACACGTCTCGCTCGTCGAATCCGAACCAGGCCTCGGTGGCGTCGAACAGCCGCAAGACGTTGTCATGGGTGATCAGAGCGCCCTTGGGCCTGCCCGTCGAGCCCGAGGTGTAGATCACGTAGGCGAGGCTCGACGCGTCGCCCAGCGGCTCCAGGTCGCCGGCCGGCAGACTATCCAGCCGCTCGAGCTGCTCCGCCGCCACCACGATCCGGACGTCCGCGTCCTCCACAACGAAGGCCGTCCGCTCTCGCGGCGCGCCGGGATCGAGCGGCACGTAGGCGGCCCCGGCTTTGAGCACGCCCAGGATGCCCACCACCAGGTCCACGGAACGGTCCAGAGAGAGACCGACGCGGCTCTCCGGGACTGCGCCGTGATCGCGCAGCCAGCGCGCCAGTTGATTGGATCGCCGGTGCAGCTCGCCGTAGGTCACCGTTAGGTCGCCGCAGGTCAGAGCCGGGGCCTCGGGGGTGAGCCGGGCGCGCGCCGCGAAACGACCGTGGAGCGTCGAGGCCGCGGGTATCTCCTCCCGGATCCCTCCCCACTCCAGGAGGAGCTGGTGCTGCTCCGCCTCACCGAGCAGCGGCAGCTCCGCGGTCGACCGCTCCGGCGCTGCCAGGGCCGCGGTCAGCAGCCTTTCGTAATGAATGACCAGTCGGTCGATCGTGGCGGCGTCGAACAGATCCGTGACGTGCTCGACGATCCCGACGAGCCCGCCGTCATGCTCCGAGAGGTTGACCGTGAGGTCGAACTTTGCCGTCGTCGTCTCCACGTCATCGACCGGCCGCAGGCGCAGGCTCTCGATCGCGAGGCTGCCGACGGGAGCGTTCTGCAGCACGAGCACCACCTGGAACAGGGGGGCGTGGGCGAGGCTCCTCTCCGGTGTGAGCTCCTCGACCAGCTTTTCGAACGGCACGTCCTGGTGCAGCCAGGCGGCCAGGGCGGTCTCCCGCACCCGGCCGAGCAACTCGCGGAACGTAGGCGCGCCAGTGAGGTCTCCCCGCAGGACCAGCGTGTTGACGAAGAAGCCGATCAGCGGTTCGAGCTCGCGGTGTGTGCGGCCGGCCACGGGCGAGCCCACCGCGAGGTCGTTCTGGCCGCTGGCGCGCGCCAGCAGGGCCTGGAAGCCGGCCAGGAGCACCATGAAGAGCGTCGCTCCCTCGCGCCGGGCGAGAGCCTCCATCTGCCGGGTGAGCCCGGCCGGCAGCCGCATCGGCCGCGCCGCGCCCCAGTGGCTCTGCACTGCCGGCCGCGGCCGGTCGGTGGGCAGCTCCAGGAGCGGCGGCAGACCGGCGAGCTGCCGGCGCCACCAGTCGATCTCCTGCTCCAGGACCTTGCCGCGCAGCCAGGAGCGTTGCCAGACGGCGAAATCCGCGTACTGCACCGGCAGGTCAGCCAGGGGCGACGGCCGGCCCGCGGCGAGGGCCGGATAGAGCGCGGCGACCTCGCGCACCAGGAGCCCCATGGACCAGCCGTCGCTCGCGATGTGATGCAGGGTGAGCGCGACGGCATGGTCCTCCTCTGCCAGCCGCACCAGCACGCCGCGCAGCAGCGGACCGCGACTGAGATCGAACGGGCGGCCGGCCTCGTCACGGAGCAAGGCAAGGGCCAGCGCCTCGTGCGCGCGTTCCGGCAGTGCCGACAGATCCACGAGAGGAATCAGGACTGGCTCAGCCGGTTGGACCACCTGCGCCGGCGCGCCGGCCCGCACGGCGAAGATCGTGCGCAACGCCTCGTGCCGGCGCACGATCGCGCCGAGAGTGAGCGCCAGCACGCCGGCGTCGAGCGGCCCTGCGACGCGCAGCGCCGCCGCCACGTTGTACAGCGGGCTTCCCGGTTCGAGCTGATCGATGAACCAGAGCCGCTCCTGGGCGAACGACAGGGGCAGGGCGCCCGCGCGCGGCACCGGCAGGAGAGGCGGAGCGGCCGGGACCGCGCCGGACCGGCGCGCCGCCTCGACCCGGGCGGCGAGGTCCGCCAGCACCGGCGCCTCGAAGACGTCGCGCAGCGGTATCTCGACGCCGAAGGCCTCGCGCAGGCGCGACGTCACCCGGGTGGCGAGGAGCGAATGGCCGCCCAGGTCGAAGAAGCTGGCGTCCGCCCCGACCCGCTCGCGGCCGAGGAGCTCGGCCCAGATGCCGGCCACCACCTCCTCGACCGGCGTGCGCGGCGCCCGGTCAGTCTCTGGAGCGCCCTGCGGTTCCACCGCCGGCAGGGCCTTGCGATCCACCTTGCCGTTGGGGGTGAGGGGCAGGGCTGCGAGGGGCACGAAGGCGGCCGGCACCATGTAGTCCGGCAGCCGCTCGCGCAGGGAGCTACGCAGCTCCTCGACCGCGACGTCGCCGGTGACGTAGGCGATCAGGCGCCGCTCGCCTGGCGATCGGACGGATCGGTCCGATCGGTCGGCTCCGTCGGATCCGTCGGATCGCGCCACCACCACCGCCTCGCGGACCCCGGGCAATGCCGCCAGCGCCGCCTCGACCTCCCCTGGCTCGACGCGGAAGCCGCGGATCTTGACCTGGGCGTCCAAACGGCCGAGAAACTCCACCGCGCCGTCCGGCCGCTGCCGGACGAGGTCGCCCGTCCGGTAGAGGCGCCCTCCCGCCATCGATGAGCCGAACGGGTCGGGCACGAACCGTTCAGCGGTCAGCTCCGGCCGGGCGTGATAGCCGTGCGCCAATCCGTCACCGCCCAGATAGAGCTCGCCCGGGACCCCTACCGGCTGGGGGGTAAGCCCAGGCGCCAGGACGTACAGGGTGCCGTTGGCCAGCGGCCGCCCGATGGGCACGGTCTCCGCCGGCGGCACCGTCTCCACCCGCTGCCAGGTCGCGAAGGTCGTCGTCTCGGTCGGGCCGTAGACGTGGAGCAGATGCGCGGGCGGGCCGTCCCGCAACACCGCGCGGACCGCCGTGGGATCGACCCTCTCGCCACCGAAGAGCAGGACGCGCAGCGGTGCGAGCCCTCCCGGCGCTTCGCGGGCGACCTGGTTGAACAGGGCGGTGGTCAGGAACAGCACGCTGACGCCTTCGCGGCGCAGCGCGGCGCTCAGGCGGCCGGGCGAGAGGAGGGTCTCGCGCTCGATGCCGACCAGCCGGCCGCCGTTGAGCAGCGCACCCCAGACCTCGAACGTGGCGGCGTCGAACGAGCTGTTCGCAGCCTGCGCCACCCGGTCGTCCGGGCCGAGCTGGACGTAGTCGGTGCCGCGCACCAGGCGGACGACGGCGCGGTGCGGCACCACCACCCCCTTCGGCCGGCCGGTCGAGCCGGAGGTGTAGATGACGTAAGCGGGGTCGCCGGGCGAGGAGAGGCTCGCGAGAGGCGGCCCGCCCTCCTCTCCGCCGTCCATCTCGCGGTCCAGCAGCTCGCAGCGCAGGCCGGCGCGGGTGGGGAGCCGCCCGGCCAGGCTCTCCTCGGCGACCAGCACGGCGGCGCCGGTGTCCTCCAGCATGAAGGCGAGCCGTTCCTGGGGATAAGCGAGGTCGAGCGGCACGTAGGCCCCTCCGGCCGCGAGGATGCCCAGCATGCCCACCACCATCTCCGGCAGGCTTTCGGCGCAGAGGCCCACCCGGGAGCCGGGGCCGACGCCCGCGCGGCGCAGCCGCTGCGCCAGCCGGTGCGCGCGGCGGCCGATCTCGCCATAGGTGAGCTCCCGGCCGCCGATGGCCACGGCCACGGCGTCCGGCGAGCGCTCCGCCTGTGCCGCGAACAGCTCGTGCACGCAGGCCTGCGGATAGTCCCTGGCGGTGTCGTTCCAGCGTGCGAGCTGGCGGATCTCCGTACGGTTGAGCAGGTCCAGCTCGCCCACGCGGTGGACATGGCGCTCCGGCCCCACGGCCATGCCGGCGAGCAGGGCGCCGAGGTGCCCGAGCAGGCGCGGCGCCGCCTCCCCGTTGACGCGGGCGCGGTCGTGCAGCAGTTGCAGAGAGATCCGGTCCCCCGCCGTCAGGGTCAGGGTCACGGGATAGTGGGTGCTCTCGTAGCTGCGCAGGTCGCCGATCTGCAGGCCGCTGGAGCCGCCGTCTTCGGCGCTGGGATAGTTCTCGAACGCATAAAGCGTCTCAAACAGCGGCGAGCCGGCAGGCGCCTCGCTCCAGCGCTGGATCTGAGTCAGCGGGGTGTGCTCGAATTCCTGCCGGGCGAGCTGGCGCTCCTGAAGGTGTTGCAGCCAGTCAACCAGGGGCTCGGCGCCGTCCACCCGCACCCGCACCGGCAGGGTGTTGACGAACATGCCCACCATGCTTTCGACGCCGGGCAGCGTGGCCGGACGGCCGGAGACCACGTTGCCGAAGACCACGTCCTCCGCGCCGCTGTAGCGGCTGACGAGCACGGCCCAGGCACCGAGGGTGACGGTCTGCAAGGTCAACCGGTGCCGCGCCGCCAGGGCCTGGAGCTCCGCGGTGACCTCACGGGAGAGCTGGATTTCGTGCTCGGCGTAGCCGGAGGCTCCTTCAGCTCCCGCCGGGTGGACGATGCCGAGGGAATTGGGGACGGTGAACCCCGCCAGCTCCTCGCGCCAGAACGGCTCGGCCCGCGACCCGTCCTGCCTTTGCAACCAGACGACGTAGTCGCTGAACGGCCGCGCCGGCGGCAGTATTGCCGCGATGGGTTCCCGGCCCTCCCGCAGAGCGGCATAGACAGACACCAGCTCCTGGACCAGGAGAGGGAGCGACCAGCCGTCCAGCAGCAGGTGATGGGACGTCCAGATGAATGCGAGCTCGCGGTCGAGGCGGACCAGAGAGAAACGCATCAGCGGCGCCTTGTTCAAGGGCAGCGGCGTGTGCCGGTCGCGATGTCGCAGCTCCTCCAGGCGGCGCTTTTGCTCCGCCGCGGGGAGGCCGCGCCAGTCCAGGTCCTGCCAGGAGAGAGAGACCTGCTTGCGGACGACCTGCAGGGGTTCGTCGAGGCCGTCCCAGAGAAAGGCCGTACGCAGCACCCCATGACGTTCGACGAGCTTCTCCCAGGCTTGCCGGAACAGCCGGGAGTCGAGATCCGCCGGCAGGGTGCAGGTGACCTGGTTGACATAGGCCCCGGACTCGGGTGCCATCAGGCCATGGAACAGCATGCCGCTCTGGAGCGGCGTGAGGGGATAGATATCTTCGACGTTCTTCATGGCGCTTCGGTTTCTCGTGCGATGGATTCAGTCGGGCTCGGCAAGAAGAGCCGCCAACCTGTCAAAGCTGCGGGCATCGAGCCTGGCCTTGGGAAAGTCGGACGGCGTGAAGACCTCCTCGCTTTCTTGGGCTCGCTGGAGCAGTTGCCGCAGCGCGCCGGCATAGGCGGCGGCCAGTCGCTCCGCGGTCTCTTGGGCGTGCGTCCGGGAGCCGTAGGTCAGGGTGATCCGCAGCCGGCCATCCATGACGATGCCGACGATCTCCAACAGGTGGGTGCGGTGGCCGCGCGGGCTCCGGCTGGAGCCCGCGGGGGCTGTGGAAACCCGGAACAGAGAGCGCTCCTGGGAGGGGGCGTCGGCCTGGCCCAGATAGTTGAAGCTGATCTCGGCTGCCGGGGCCGTTGCCAGAAGGCGGGCCGCCTCTGGGTTGAGATGGCGCAACAGACCGTAGCCGATGCCGCGTCCGGGCACGGCGCGCAACCGCTCCTTGGCGCTCACCAGAGCCTCGCCCGGGCTCGCGTCGCCCCCCTCCAGGACCACCGGGTACTGGGAGGTGAACCAGCCCACGGTACGCGAGAGGTCGAGATCGTCGGCATCGCCAGATATGGGCTCACGGCCGTGACCCTCCAACTCCACCCGCAGACGCGGCGAGCCGGTCCAGCCCGCAAGCGCCCGCGCCAGGGCGCTCAGCAGCGCATCGTCGATGCGGTGGTGATAGACCGACGGCAGGGTCTGGAGCAGGTCCGTGGTCTCTTCACGGTTGAGCTCGAAGGAGACCGTCGACTCGTCGCCGGCGAGATCGCCGCCGGAGGGGAAGTCCACGGGCAGGCAGGGCACGGGCACCTGAGCCGTCTCCCACCAGTGATCCAGCTCGCGGACCAGCGCCTCCGAACCGGCATGCGCGGTCAGCCGGCGAGCCCACTCCTGGAACGAGTTGGTCTTGGGCGGCAAGGTGGGGCGCAGACCGCGCGCGGCCTGACGGTAGGCCGCCTCCAGGTCTTCCATCAGCACGCGCCAGGAGACGCCGTCCACCACCAGGTGATGGGTGATCCACAGCAGCCGGACAGCCGGACCGGTGTCGAACAGACAGAGGCGGGTCAGAGGCCCGGCCGACAGATCGAAGCCCGCCTGGAGCGCCGCGGTCTCCCGCTCGCAGGCCTCGTCGCGACGAGACGCCGGCAGGCCTGACAGATCGACCCGGTAGAAGGGCGTCACCGGCTCGGCCACCGCGTTCTCCTGCCGCAAAGTCTGAAGATCGAACCGCATGCGCAAAGCGTCGTGGTGCTCCACGATGGCGGCCATGGCGCGCTCCAGGGCGGCGGGGGCGAGGGGCTCCCGTGGTGCCAGCAGGAGGGCGTGGTTGAAATGGTGGGGGTCCGCAAAGCCCTGCGCGAAGAACCAGTGCTGGATCGGGGTGAGCGGCACCTCGCCCGCGACCGGCCCCTGCCCGGCAGGAGCGGCGCCGGCGGGAGACGTGGCCGTGACGTGGCGAGCGAGCCCGGCCACGGTCTGGTGATCGAAGATCTGCCGCACGGTGAAGAGCAGGCCGGCCTGGCGGGCCCGCGCCACGATCTGGACGGAGAGGATGGAATCGCCGCCGAGCTCGAAGAAGTTGTCGTTCACTCCCACCCGCGGCAGGCGCAGGACCTGCGCCCAGACCGCCGCCAGGAGCTCCTCTTCGCGGGTGCGCGGCGCCACGTACCCGGCCGCGGCGCCGGGCGGCTCCGGAGCCGCCTCCGGAGCAGACAACGCCTTGCGATCCACTTTGCCGTTGGGGGTGAGGGGCAACGCCGCGAGCCTCACGAAGGCGGCGGGCACCATGTAGTCCGGCAGCCGCTCCCGCAACGACCGGCGCAGCTCCTCGGCAGTGGCGTCGCCAACGACGTAGGCCACCAGCCGCAATCGGTCGGATCGGTCCGATCGGTCGGATCCGTCGGATCGCACCACCACGACCGCCTCACGGACTCCGGGCAGGGCGACCAGCGCCGCCTCGACCTCCCCAAGCTCGATGCGGAAGCCGCGCACCTTGACTTGATGGTCCAGGCGTCCCAGGAAGTCGAGGGCGCCGTCAGGCAGCCAGCACACGAGGTCGCCCGTGCGGTACAGCCTGTCGCCGGGCTGGCCACCGAACGGATCGGGAACGAACCGCTCGGCGGTCAGGCCGGGCCGGCGCAGATAGCCGCGCGTCACACCCGCTCCTCCCACCAGCAGCTCGCCGGCCACCCCGACCGGCACCGGCCGCAGCTCCGGATCCACGACGTACATCCGGCTGTTGGCGATCGGCCGGCCGACCGGCACCCGCCAAGCCCCCTGCCCCGGCGCGCAGACCTGGCGCGTGGTGTCGATCGAGACCTCGGTCGGCCCGTAAAGGTGGTTCAGGGGAGCGGGCAGGCGCGCCAGCGCCCGGTCACGCAGCTCGGGGGGGAGCACCTCACCGCCCACGAAGACCTGGCGCAGCGACGTGCACCCCTCCACCTCGTCGCCATCGAGGAACACCGCCAGCATGGAAGGTGCGAAATCGATGAAGGTCACGCGATGCTCCCGCACGAGGCGAGCGAGGTATGGACCATCGCCTTCCCGGCCCGGTTCGGCCAGGACCAGCCGTGCCCCGGCCCATAGAGGCGCAAAGCATTCCCAGACCGCAACGTCGAACCCGAACGACGCCTTCTGGAGGAACGCGTCCCGCGCGTCGAGCCGGTAGGTCTCCTGCGCCCAGCGCAGCCGGTTGGAGACGCCCTGGTGCGGCACCATCACCCCTTTCGGCTGGCCGGTCGAGCCCGACGTATAGATGACGTAGGCCAGGTTGCCGGGGCTCACGCCGGTTCTCAGCGGCTGCCCCATGTCCTCACCGGCATCCCAGCGCCCATCCAGGGGGATCACGCAGCGCCCCTCTGCCGGCACCCGCGCGAGGAGAGGCTCCTGGACCAGCAGGACCCGGGCACCCGAGTCGTCGAGCAGGAAGGCCAGCCGCTCCGCGGGATAGCCGGCATCGAGCGGCAGCCAGGCGCCGCCGGCCTCGAGGACGGCCAGCATGCCCACGACCATGGCCGGCGAGCGCTCGGTAGAGAGGCCGACGATCGCATCCGGGCCGACGCCCAGCTCCCGCAGGTGGCGCGCCAGCAGCCGCGCGCTGCCGACCAGACGGCGATACGTCCAGCGCTCGAGCCCCATTTCGATGGCTACGGCCGCGGGTGTCCGCGCCGCCTGCGCCGCGACTGCCTGATGCAGACAAACCGCCGTGATCCCCTCGGCCCGCGTATCGTTCCACTCGCCGAGGAGCTGCCTGAGCTCGGCCGCGGTGAGCAGGCCCAGTTCGCCGACGCGACGCTCCAATCCTGCGGCCATGCTGGCGAGCAGCGTGGCGAGGTGTTGCAGCAGGCGGGGCGCCGCATCGCCGTCCACGCGAGCGCGGTCCGACGTCAAGCGCAGAGCGACCTGGCCGGCAGCCGTGAGGGTCAGGGTGA
Source organism: Thermoanaerobaculia bacterium (assembly GCA_036264085.1). Lineage (GTDB taxonomy): Bacteria > Acidobacteriota > Thermoanaerobaculia > Multivoradales > UBA5704 > DATARR01. The sequence continues at coordinate 131,934 of DATARR010000063.1, forward strand.
GGGGATAGTTGGTGCTCTCGAAGCTGCGCAGGTTGCTCATCCGCAGATCGCCGGCGCCGACGTCTCCGGCGTGCGGATAGTTCTCGAACACGTAGAGCGTTTCGAACAGCGGCGAGCCGGCCGGCACCTCGCTCCAGCGCTGGATCTGAGCCAGCGGGGTGTGCTCGAATTCCTGCCGGGCGAGCTGGCGCTCCTGGAGACGTTGCAGCCAGGCGGCCAGGGGCTCGGCGCCGTTCACCCGCACCCGCACCGGCAGGGTGTTGATGAACATGCCGACCATGGTTTCGACACCGGGCAGAGCGGCCGGACGGCCGGAGACCACACTGCCGAAGACCACGTCCTCCGCGTTGCCGTAGCGGCTGACGAGCACGGCCCAGGCACCGAGAGTGACGGTCTGCAAGGTCAACCGGTGACGCGCCGCCAGGGCCTGCAGCTCCGCCGTGACCTCGCGGGAGAGCCGGATTCCGTGCTCGGCACAGCCGGCAGCTCTTTCCGCTCTCACCGGGTGGACGATGCCGAGAGAATTGGGGGCGGCAAACCCCGCGAGCTCCTCGCGCCAGAACGGCTCGGCCCGCGACATGTCCTGCCGCTGCAGCCAGCCGACATAGTCGCTGAACGGCCGCGCCGGCGGCAGTATTGGCTCGATGGACTCCCGGCCCTCCTGCAGGGCTGTGTAGACCGCCTCGAGCTCCTGGACCAGGATGGGGAGCGACCAGCCGTCCAGCAGCAGGTGGTGCGAGGTCCAGAGGAGCTCCAGCTCATGGTCGAGGCGGATCAGGGAGAAACGCATCAGCGGTGCCTGGCTCAAGGGCAGAGGCGTATGCCGGTCGCGATGCCGCAGCTCTTCCAGGCGGCGCTTCTGCTCCGCCGCGGGGAGGCCGCGCCAGTCCAGGTCCTGCCAGGGCAGAGCGCAGCTCTGGTGGACGACCTGCCGGGGCTCGTCGAGACCCTCCCAGAGAAAGGCCGTGCGCAGCACCCCGTGGCGTTCGACGAGCCTCTCCCAGGCCTGTCGGAACCGTTGGGCATCGAGATCCGCCGGCAGGGTGCAGGCGACCTGAGTGACGTAGATCCCGGAGTCGGGCGCCATCAGGCTGTGGAACAGCATGCCGCTCTGGGCCGGTGAGAGGGGGTAGACGTCCTCGGCCCTGAAAGACTCGTCAGGAGTCTCCATGGCCGTGGCGTGGCGGGCGAGCCCGGCCACGGTCTGGTGCTCGAAGAGCTGCCGCGTGGTGAAGAGCAGGCCAGCCTGGCGCGCCCGGGCCACGATCTGGACGGAGAGGATCGAATCGCCCCCGAGCTCGAAGAAGTTATCGTTCACTCCGACCCGGGGCAGGCGCAGGACCTGCGCCCAGACCGTCGCCAGGAGCTCCTCCTCGCGAGTCCGCGGCGCCACGTGGCCCGCGCGCGAGCCGGGCTGCTCCGGAGCCGCCTCCGGAGCGGACAATGCCTTCCTGTCCACCTTGCCGTTGGCGTTGAGGGGCAACGCCGCGAGCCTCACGAAAGCGGCCGGCACCATGTAGTCCGGCAGCCGCTCGCGCAGGGACTGGCGCAGCTCCTCGGCGGTGGCCTCACCAACGACGTAGGCCACCAGCCGCCGGTCGCCCAGTGATCGGTCGGATTGGTCGGATCCGTCCGATCCGTCGGATCGCACCACCACGACCGCCTGGCGGACCCCGGCCTGCGCTGCCAGCGCCGCCTCGATCTCTCCCAGCTCGATGCGGAAGCCGCGGATCTTCACTTGGTGATCCAGACGGCCGAGATACTCCACCTCGCCGTTGGGGAGGAAACGCCCCAGGTCCCCCGACCGGTAGAGCCGCTCTCCCGGCCGGCCGCCGGACGGGTCCGGAACGAAGCGCTCGGCCGTCAGCTCGGGCCGGCCCAGATAGCCGCGGGCCAGCCCGGCGCCGCCCACCACCAGCTCGCCCGGCACGCCGAGGGGAACCGGCCTCAGGCTCCGGTCCATCACCGCCAGCGACAGGTCGGGGATGGGCACGCCGATGACGCTGCGGTGGTGACCTCGGGCGTCTCGGGCGTCCGCCAGGGACAGCGGCCGGCAGGTGACGTGGACCGTCGTCTCGGTGATCCCGTACATGTTGACCAGCCGCGGCTCGGTGTCGCCATGGCGCGCGAACCACGGCTCCAGGCTGGCCGGATCGAGGGCCTCGCCGCCGAAGATCACCAGCCGCAAAGCCGTCGCGACGGCACGCTGTGCCTCCGCCTGCGCAAGCTGGGCGAAGGCCGAGGGGGTCTGGTTGAGCACCGTCACCCGCTCGCGGACCAGCAGGTCCAGGAACAGCTCGGGCGAGCGGCTCACCTCCCAGGGCACGACCACCAGACGGCCGCCGTAGAGCAGGGCGCCCCAGATCTCCCAGACCGAAAAGTCGAAGGCGTAAGAGTGGAACAGCGTCCACACGTCCCGCTCGCCGAACCGGAACCAGGCCTCGGTGGAGTCGAAGAGCCGGGCGACGTTGCCATGAGTGATCAGAGCGCCCTTCGGCTTCCCCGTGGAGCCCGAGGTGTAGATCACGTAGGCCAGGCTCGACGCGTCGCCCAGCGACTCCAGATCGCCGCCCGGCAGGCCCTCCAGCCGCGCGAGCTCCTCCTCCCCCACCACGATCCGGACGTCAGCGTCCTCCAGGATGAAAGCCGTTCGCTCCCGCGGCGCACCGGGATCGAGCGGCACGTAGGCAGCCCCCGCCTTGAGGACTCCCAGGATGCCCACCACCAGGTCCACGGAACGGTCCAGGGAGAGACCGACGCGGCTCTCCGGGACTGCACCATGATCGCGCAGCCAGCGGGCCAGTTGATTGGACCGCCGATCCAGCTCGCCGTAGGTCACCGTCAGGTCACCGCAGGTCAGGGCCGGGGTCTCGGGGGCCCGCCGGGCCCGTGCCGCGAAACGGCTGTGGAGCGTCGAGGCCGGGGCCAGCTCCCGCCCAATCCCTCCCCACTCCAGGAGCTGGTGCTGCTCCGCCGCGCCGAGCAGCGGCAGATCTTCTACCCGCAGATCCGGCCCGGTCTCCGCCGCCACCGCCGCCGCCAGCAGCCGCTCGAAGCCGGCCAGCAGCCGCTCGACGGTCGTGGCGTCGAACAGATCGGCGGCGTGCTCGACGATGCCGAGGAGCCCGCCGTCGTGCTCCGCGAGGTTGACCGTGAGATCGAATTTCGCCGTCGGCACCTCCACGCTCACCGGCCGCAGCCGCAGGTCCCCGATCGCGAGGCTCTCGATGGGAGCGTTCTGCAGGACGAGCATCACCTGGAATAACGGTGTCTGGGCGAGGCTCCTCTCAGGGGCCAGCTCGTCGACCAGCTTTTCGAACGGCACGTCCTGATGCAGCCAGGCGGCCAGGGCGGTCTCGCGCACCCGGCCGAGCAGCTCGCGGAACGTGGGCGCGCCCGCCCTGCCCCCAGTCAAATCTCCCCGCAGGACCAGGGTGTTGACGAAAAATCCGATCAATCCTTCGGTCTCGATCCGGTTGCGCCCGGCGACGGGTGAGCCCACCGCGAGATCGTCCTGGCCGCTGTAGCGGGCCAGCAGGGCCTGGAAGGCGGCGAGCAGCACCATGAAGAGCGTCGCCCCCTCGCGCCGGCCCAGGGCTTCGACCTGCCGGGTGAGCGCGGCCGGCAGCCGCACCGGCCGGGTGGCGCCCCGGTAGCTCTGTACCGCGGGCCGGGGGCGGTCGGTGGGCAGCTCCAGGAGCGCCGGCAGCCCGGCGAGCTGCCGGCGCCAGAAGGCGATCTCGCTTTCCAGGACCTCGCCCTGCAGCCAGGAGCGCTGCCACACCGCGTAATCCGCGTACTGCACCGGCAGGTCAGACAGGGGCGACGGCCTCCCCCCGGCAAACGCCGGATAGAGAGCCGCGAGCTCGCGGACCAGGAGCCCCAGGGACCAGCCGTCGCCGACGACGTGATGCAGGGTCAGCAAGACGACGTGGTCCCTTGCGGCGAGGCGCACCAGCAGGCCGCGCAGCAGCGGACCGCGGGCGAGATCGAACGGGCGGGCGGCCTCTTCACGGATCAGGGTGAGGGCCAGAGCCTCGCGCGCGCTCTCCGGCAGCCCCGCCAGGTCCACCACCGGCAGCGGGAAGGGCGCGGCCGGTCCGATCACCTGGACCGGCGAGCCCTCCGGCGCGGCGAAGGTCGTGCGCAACGCTTCGTGCCGGCGCACGATCTCCCCGAGACAGCGGGCCAACACCGCGCCGTCCAACGGCCCTTCGGCCCGCAGCGCCCCGGGCATGTTGTAGAGCGGGCTCTCCGGCTCGAGCTGAGCGATGAACCAGAGCCGCTGCTGCGCGAACGACAGGGGCAGGGCTCCCTCGCGCGCCACCGCGAGGAGGGGCGGAGCGGGCGCGACCGTGCCGGTCCGGCGCGCCGCTTCGACCCGGGCGGCGAAGTCTGCCAGCCGCGGGGCCGCGAAGAGATCGCGCACCGGCAGCTCGACGCCAAACGCGCTGCGCAGGCGCGACATCACCTGCGTCGCCAGCAGCGAGTGGCCGCCCAGGTCAAAGAAATGGTCGTTCGCCCCGACCCGGTCGCGCCCGAGCACCTCGGCCCAGATTCCGGCGACGACCTCTTCGACCGGCGTGCGCGGCGCCAACCTCTCCTCGGCGCCCTGCCACTCCGGGGCGGGCAGGGCCTTCCTGTCCACCTTGCCGTTGGGGGTGAGAGGCAGCGCCGGGAGCAGGACGAAGCAGGCCGGAACCATGTGCTCCGGCAGCCGCCGGCGCAGGTGATCGCGCAACTCCCCGACGGCGATGTCACCGACCAGGTAGGCGACCAACCTTTGAGATCGGACCGATCCGTCCGATCGGTCGGATCCGTCCGATCGCGCCACCACCACCGCCTCGCGGACTCCGGGCAGCGCGGCCAGCACCGCTTCGATCTCTCCCAACTCGATGCGGAAACCGCGCACCTTGACCTGATGGTCGAGCCGGCCCAGATGCTCGAGCTCGCCCGACGCGAGCCAGCGACCCAGGTCACCGGTCTGGTAGAGGCGCCCTCCGGGCTGCGTCCCGAAAGGATCCGGGAGGAATCTCTCCGCCGTGAGGTCCGGACGGCCGAGGTAGCCCCGCGCCCCGCCGGCCCCGGCCAGGAACAGCTCGCCGGGCACGCCGCCGGGGACCGGCTGGAAGTGTCTGTCCAGCACGTAGGCGCGGGTACCGGGCAGTGGCCGGCCGATGCTCACCCGCGCGGCCCCGCGCTCGACCCGGGCCCAAGTCGAGTACGTGGCATCCTCCGTCGGTCCGTAGAGGTTGAGGACCCGCTCGACCTGCGCGTGGCGCTCGTGGCGATAGATGCGCTCCGCCAGTTGCGGCGCCAGCGCCTCGCCGGCCAGGTTCACCGTGCGCAGCGCGGGCGGCAGCTCTCCCGCGGCCAGCTCGGCCATGGCGGAAGGCACCGTATTGACCAGCGTCACCTCTCCCCGGGCCGGCAGCGCAGGCAGGGCCAGGGCGTTGTCGGCCAGGATCACCGTCCCGCCCCAGGAGAGGGGCGCGAAGATCTCGAAGACCGACAGGTCGAAACAGATGGAGGTCGCGGCCAGGACCCCGGCGAGGTCTGCCGCGGGGAAGGCCGCGCGCGCCCAATGCATCCGCTCGACCGGCGCGCGGTGCTCCAGGGCCACCCCCTTGGGCCGCCCGGTCGAGCCGGAGGTGTACATCACATAGGCGAGATTTCCGGGGCCTGCCAGCGGCTCCGGGTTCGACTCCGGGTTCTCTGAGGGCCCGCCGGAGACGGCGCACCGCTCCGCGGTCAGCAGGAGGGAGATCTCTGCGTCCTCCGCCACGAAAGCCCGCCAGTCGTCCGGATAGGCCGGATCGAGCGGCACGTAGGCGGCTCCGGCCTTGAGGATGCCCAGGAGCGCCGCGATCAGCTCGCCGGAACGGCCCATCAGGACGCCGACGCGCCGCTCCGGGCCGGCGCCGAGCCGCCGCAGGTGATGGGCCAGACGGTTGGCCCGGCGGTTCAGCTCGTCATAGGTCCAGCGCTCCTCGCCCCGCTTGTCCCAGAAAACCAGGGCGGTGGCATCAGGTGTGCGCGCCGCCTGCGCCTCGAACAGCTCGTGCAGACAGCCGGTCCCGGACGGTGGCCCGCTCGCCGCGCCGCTCCAGGCGAGCAGGATCTGGTCGCGCTCCTCGGCGGCCAGCAGCGGCAGCCCGGCGACCCGACGATCGTCCGCCGCGGCCATCGCGACCAACAGGCGGTCGAGATGGCCCAGCATCCGTCCGGCGGTCGCCCCGTCGAACAGATCGGCGTCCCATTGCAGGGCGACGGCGAGCCCCGCATCCCACTCGGCCGCCGTGAGAGAAAGGTCGAGCTGGGCGGCAGGCGGCGCCAGGGGGACCGGCTCCAGGGCCAGCGCCCCGAGCTCGAGCCGGACGCCCGGCACGCCCACCGCGAAGGCGGTCAGCGCCGCCAGCTCCGGCGCCGGAGCCTTCTCGAAGGTCAGCATGGCCGCCACCAGCGGCGGCCGGCCGGGGTCGCGCGCGGGCTGCAGGCGCTCGGTGAGCAGGGCGAAGGGGAGGTCCTGGTGCGCCAGCGCGTCGAGCACCGTGCCGCGCGTCCGCGCCATCAGCTCGCGGACCGCCGGGTCTGCGGAGAGGTCGGCGCGCAAGGGCACCAGGTTGACGAAGTAGCCCACCACCTCTCCCCACTCGCGGGCGGAGCGGCCGGCCATGGGGGCGCCGGTCAAGAATTCCTCCTGGCCGCTCCAGCGGGAGAGCACGGCCTGCCAGGCGGCGAGCAGGGCGACGAAAGGCGTGCAGCCATGGGCGGCGGCGAGCCGGTGGACCGCCTCCGCCCGCGCCAACGAGGGCGGGAGCGTCTGCGCAGCGCCGCGCAGGGTCTCCACCGGACGGCGCGGCCGGTCGGTGGGCAGGTCGAGTTGCGGCGTACCGGCCAGACGCTCCCGCCAGTGCTCCCACGACCGCTCGCCCGCGGGGCTCGCGAGCCTCTGCTCCTGCCAGCGGGCGAAGTCGGTGTACAGGGCCGACGGCGGCGGCGGGGTCTCCCCCGCCACCAGCGCGCCCAGCTCGCGCGCCAGCACGCCCATCGACCAGAAATCGGCCGCCACGTGGTGCACGGCGAGGGCGAGGAAGGCCTCACCCCCGCGATCGCCGCGCCGCAGCAGGACCGCCCGCAGGAGCGGGCCGGCCGCGAGGTCGAACGGCCGGAACGCCTCCGCGTGCAGCCGCGCCTGGATCTCCTCATCGCTCCAGCCGGTGGCGTCCAGGACCTCGAAGGCCGCCTCGGCCCGCTCCGCCACCCGCTGTACCGGCCCGCCGGGCGTGTCCGCGAAGGTGGCGCGCAGCATGGGGTGGCGGTCCACCAGAGCCTGGAGCGCGCGGCGCAGGGCCTCGGAGGATGAGGGCCCGAGCCGCGCCGCGCCGGCGATGTTGTAGGCGGAGCTCGCCGGCGCCAGGCGATTCAGGAACCAGAGCGAGCGCTGGTTCCAGGAGAGCGGGTGCTCGCCCGCCGCTTCGCCGGGGCCGGGCGGAAGCTGCCTCGCCGCCGCCTCCCCCTCGGCCACCCGCCGCTCCAGCTCGCGCAGGGTCATCCCCGCCAGCAGGTCCGTGAGGGACAAGGAGACGCCGGTCGCCTCCGCCACCGTCTGCTTCAGCTCCACGGCTGCCAGCGAATCCAATCCCGCGGCGGAGAGCGGCAGGTCCGGAGCGACCCGTTCGGGATCGATCCGCGCCGCGGCGGCGAAGGCTCGTCGCAGCCAGTCCGGCGATCCCAAGGGGACCTCGGTCCGCGGCTCCTCGTCTGCGGCGGCGGGAGAGAGGCGGCTGGCGCCGGCGACGCGCAGCCCGCCCTGGAGATACAGCTCGCGGCAGGCGCTGCGCCGCACCTTGCCGCTGGACGTCCGGGGGAGCGTCTCCGGCCGGATCAGCACCACCTCCGCGACGCTCACCTCATGCTCTTCCGCCACCCTCCGGCGCACCGCCGCGGCGATCTCCCCGGTCTTTTCGCCTGCCATGCCGGCGTGGGCGTGGCGCTCCACCTCGTGGACGATCACCAGCCGCTCCTCCCCCACGAGATCGACCGCGAAGGCGGCGGCGCCGCCGGCCCGCAGGTCGGCGTGGCTGCGCTCGGCGGTCAGCTCCAGATCCTGCGGATAGTGGTTCCGGCCGCGCAGGATGATCAAGTCCTTGAGGCGGCCGGTGAGGAACAGCTCGCCCTCGGCGACGAAGCCGAGGTCCCCGGTGCGCAGGAAGGGACCGGCGCCGCCGGCGAGACGGGCGCCGAACGTCGCCGCCGTCTCCTCCGGCTTCTCCCAGTACCCCTGGGCGACGCTCGGGCCGGCCACCCAGATCTCGCCGACGCGGCCGGGCGGACAGGGCTCTCCCGACTCCGGATCGACGGCCAGGACGGTCTGCACGCCCATGCCACAACCCACCAGCTCGCGGCTCCGCGCAGTGTCCCCAGCATCCGCGACGTCGACAGCCTCGTGCCGTTCCAGAGCCTCTGCATCGAGCGCGCGCACCCGGGGCTCTCCCCATCCCGAGACCAGCAGCGTCGCTTCGGCGAGGCCGTAGCAGGGGCGAAACGCCGCGGCGCGAAAGCCGCAGGGCGCGAAGGCCGCGGCGAAGCGCCGCAGCGTGCCCGCCCGCACCGGCTCGGCACCGTTGAAGGCCACCTGCCACGAGGAGAGGTCGAGGCCCTCCCGCTCCGCCGCCCCCACCTTGCGCACGCACAGCTCGTAGGCGAAGTTGGGGCCGCCGCTGGTCGTCGCGCGGTAGCGCGAGATGGCTTCCAACCAACGCGCCGGCCGCTGCAGGAATGCCCCGGGAGCCATCAGGCAAGAGACCGCCCCGGTGTAGAGCGGCTGCAAGACCGTGCCGATCAGCCCCATGTCGTGATGGAGCGGCAGCCAGCCCAGCACCACCGAGTCCGACGACTGCGCGAACGTGCGGCGGATCAGCTCCTCGTTGTGCAGGAGGTTGCCGTGGCTGACCATCACTCCTTTGGGGGACGAGGTCGAGCCCGAGGTGTACTGGAGAAAGGCGAGCGCCTCCGGGCGCGAGTCCGGCCTTTGCCAGCCCGCGGCCCCCGATGTCTCCAGGGGAGCGGGAGCCATCCGGCGGGCGGCGGCGAGCTCCGGGATCTCGGCGGCGGCGCTCTCCAGGGCCGGCAACTGGCCGACGGCGGCCAGCGCCACGCGCGGACGGGCGTCGCGGCAGATCGCCGAGAGGCGCGGATCGGCGCCGCGACGGCGCGGCGGCAGGGCGGGAACCGCGACCGCGCCGGCGTAGAGGCAGCCGAACAGAGAGGCGATGAAATCCGGCCCTGGAGGCAGCAGCAGGGCGACGCGCTCGCCGCCGGCACCCGCCGCCTGCAACGAGGCGCCGATCGCCCGGGCGCGGGCGTTGAGCGCCGCGTAGGTGAGCCGCTCCTCGACCACGCCGGTGTCGCCATAGGACAAGAAGACGTAGGCCGGGCGCTCTCCCTGTTCCGTCGCCCGGTTCTCCAAGATCTCGGAAATGGTTTCTTTCTTCGACATCCTCGTCTCCGTGGCGCATCGGCTGGGAGCCGCAGACGTGCGCCGAGCCCTGCAGCCGTCTGCAGACATCCCTGGCACTCTGCGATCAATAACGATGTCCTCCTGGCAACGCCCTCATCTTCATGTCCTCATAGCAATACCCTCATGGCCAGGAAAGTTTGCAACCGCTCGGCGGACGGGCAAATTCCTTGAGCTGTCGCAGACGAGCGGCTGCGCCAGGCTCGGTGATGTAGAGGTGCGCGGGAAAAGCTGGGGTGTGACTGAAGGGAGAGAATTGGGTCGGGACGCCGGGCGCGCTGCTCTCTCAGGCCGGAGCGCCACTGCGCAGTGTCCGCCCTAGTCCGGCCGCTTTCCTCTCTGACCTCGGACCTTGGGCAGTGTATGAAGCCGCCGGTGGCCTCCAGGCTCCTCCCGCTCGCTCACCCTCTGCGGTGCCGGAGGTGCCGGAGGCGCCGGTGTCCCCGCCGCCGCCGCAGGCGCCGCGGCCGGCTCCGGCGCCTCGGCGACGGTCTCGCTGTGTGAGGAAGGCGCCGTGCCGGCCTTCTGGAGCTCCACCAGGGTCGCCAGGCTCTCGGCGATCCTCCCCAGATGGACGTTGAGCGAGGCGAGCTCCCGCTCGATCCCGCTCACGTCGGCGCGGGTCTCACCCGCCACTGGACCCGCGACTGGCGAGGTCGTCTGCGGTCGGGAAGAGGATGCTGGAGGCTCAAGGCTGGAGGCAGCGGGTTTACGACCGGGCCGGCTCTCTTGCCTCAGGCGCTCAAAGACCTTGACCGCCGCTCGCGGATACCGCGTGCTGCGGCCCGATCCTTCCGACGGGATCTCGTCCGCGTGCTTCAGGGCATAGCTCCTCAGCGTTGCATAGGAAATGCCCGTCTCTTGAACGATATCCATCAAGGAAAGCAGCTCTCTCTGTCTCGCCATGCTCGCCTCCGATCCCCCTGATCGCGGTTTGGACCGGGGCAGTCTACACCCTCCACGGAGCCACGTGGAACGGCAGAACCGACTGGGAGCCCGGACGCGACAGACACGGCTTGACAACGTCCGACAGGAAGCGCAGGCTCCAGGCTATCTCCAAAACTCGGGGAGGGGATCGAGATGGCCGGAGGCATCGAGCACGCGTACGGGCAAGCCCTGCAGGCCTGGGCCCAGGGCAAGGTCATCACCCTGCCGCCGGGCGACGCCAAGAGCGCCAACCAGAGGGCTCAGAAGGCGGCCCTGACGCTGGCCATCGCGCTCCAGGACAAGGCGCAGGTTCCGGACGCGATCAAGGGCGCCGCGTCGTTCTTCCAGCAGCAGCTCGTCAACGGCCACATGGCTCTGTCGCCGGACCTGGGCGTGGGCCTCAACGAGTACATGATCCCGGACACCCACGCCTTCATCTGGTACGCCGCCATGGGGACCCTGCACGAGCTGGCCTGGCACCGGCTGGACGCCGCGACGATCGGCGCCAAGGCCCTCCGTGACCTCACCTTCCAATGGTGGCGGCACCACCTCTCGATGTGCTCCGTGATGAGCGTCCCGGCAGGCGGACCTCCAACGGACGACGACCAGCTCAACGTCGGCTCCGTCGTCTCCCCCGGCGCCCGGGCCAAGGGCGGTACGATGTCCTATCACCGCGATGCAATCTATCGCAAGCGGTTCGGAATCCCGCAGGTCGGCCACGCCACCAATGCCAAGTGGTGGACGCCGAAGGCCCCCGACCTCGTCGGCCCCTTCTGGGTCGCCAAGAACCTGGACACCCTCCCGCAGACGACGGACATCGGGCCGGACCACCTGCCCATGCTCTCCAATCCCCTGACCATCCAGAGGTACAAGCTCGGCTTCCGCGCCTTCTTCGCCGACGGCGTCATTCCGACCTCTGCCTTCGATCCCACGGTCCGCGCCTGGATGGATTACCCGCGCTGGAAAGCGGGCTTCAAGCTCCTGCCCAACGGCCCGGTGGACCCGGAGCCGGACGCTCCGTGGCCGGGGGACCTGGAGGTGGAGCACAAGGTCAAGGGCAAGACCCCGGATCCCGAGACCTGAAGCTTTCAACCGCAAGATCCGGATGGAGCGCTCCTCCTCTCCAAGGCTATCTTGCCCTGGACGAGAGGAGGAACGATCATGAGAGCTGCCATGTCACACCTGTCCGCAACGCCCGACCCCGAGACCGCCTGGACGGCCGTGCTGGAGCGCGACGTGCGCTTCGACGGCCAGTTCGTCTACGCCGTGGACTCGACCGGGATCTACTGCCGCCCCACCTGCCCGTCGCGCCGGCCGCGGCGTACCAATGTCCGCTTCTTCAACGACCCTCAGGAGGCCGAGGGAGCTGGCTACAGGCCCTGCCGGCGCTGCCGGCCGCGCCAGGGGGAGGCGTCCTCCCGGTCCGAGGCCGTGCGCCAAGCCTGCGAGTACCTGGAGTCGCACGTCGAGGAGACCCCGACGCTCGCCGACCTCGCCGCCGCCGTGGGCTGGAGCCCATGGCACCTGCACCGCACGTTCAAGGCCGTGCTCGGGATGTCCCCCCGCCAGTATTCCGCCCGGCTCAAGACCGAGCGCTTCCGGGGCGAGGTGAAGCGCGGCGAGTCGGTCGCCACCGCCACCTACGGCGCCGGCTACGGCTCCAGCTCCCGCCTCTATGAGACGGCGGACGAGAGCCTCGGCATGACGCCCGGCGCCTACGCCCGAGGCGGCCGGGGAATGCAGATCCGCTACACCACCGCGCCCTCCCCCTTCGGCCGGCTGCTGGTGGCCGCCACCGAGCGGGGGATCTGCGCCGTCACCCTGGGGGACGACGACGGCGCCCTGGAGGCGGGGCTGCGCCGGGAGTACCCGAACGCGGAGGTCGCGCGCGACGACGCGGCCCTTCAACCGTGGCTGGACGCCGTGCGCCCGGCGGTGGAGGGGCGGCCCGGAGCGGCGGAGCTGCCCCTGGACCTCCAGGCCACGGCCTTCCAGTGGCAGGTCTGGCGGGCGCTCCAGCAGATCCCCCGCGGCGAGACCCGCACCTATGGCAAGGTCGCCGCCGCCCTCGGCCGGCCCGGCGCCGCCCGCGCCGTGGCCCGCGCCTGCGCCAGCAACCGGGTGGCGCTCGTCGTTCCCTGTCACCGCGTGGTGCGGGGGGACGGCGAAGCCGGCGGGTATCGGTGGGGGGAGGAGCGGAAGCGACGGATTCTGGAGAAAGAGGGGGTCTGACCTGGGAGCGCCCCTGGGAGCTTGACCCCACCCTTTGCCCTCCGCCATACTCTTCTTCGGTTCCAAGTCTCTGGAAACCGCAGGCCCCGCACCTTTGAGGGTGCGGGGCTTTTTAGTTTCGGCGGATCTCGGTGGAAAGGAAATTCGGTGATGCGCGTTTTGAAGTTCGGCGGGACGTCGGTGGGCAGCGCGGAGCGGATGCGCGGCGTGGCGGAGATCGTCGCCGGCCAGGCTGGCGAAGCCCCTCTGCTGGTGGTGGCCTCGGCCGTGGGGGGCGTCACCGACGGCCTGCTGCGCGGCTCCGAGGAGGCGGCGGAGCACGGCTCGATGGCGCCGGCCCTGGACCGCTTCCGCTCGCTCCACCGCGAGATCCTCGCCGAGCTGCGGAGCGAGCTGGGAGCTGAGACCGCCGCCGCGGCCGAGGCCGACCTCGGCGCCCTGGAGCGGGAGATGGAGAACCTGCTGCGCGGCTTCGCCCTGCTCCTGGAGCGCCCGCCCGGGGCCCTCGCCGTCCTCTCCTCGCTGGGCGAGAGGGCCGCCTGCGCCCTCCTCTCCCGGCTGCTCGCGGCCCGCGGTCTCGCCGTGCGCCTGCTCGATCCCAAGGTCCTGATCCGCACCGGCGGCTCGCCTCTCTCGGCGTCGCCCGACTGGGAGGCCACCCGCCAGGCGTTCGCGCCCCTGCGCTCGGATCCTCCGGCCGTGGCCCTGCTGCCGGGCTTCTTCGGCGGCGACGCCTCGGGCCGCATCAACCTCCTCGGCCGCGGCGGCTCGGACTACTCGGCCGCCATCGCCGCCTGGGCCCTGGACGCCGAGCGGCTGGAGATCTGGACCGACGTCGACGGCATCTTCACCGCCGATCCGCGGCTGGTGCGCCAGGCCGCCGTGCTCCCCGAGGTGAGCTACGAGGAGGCCATGGAGCTCTCCTTCTTCGGCGCCAAGGTGCTCCATCCCAAGACCATCCAGCCGGCGCGGGAGAAGCGGATCCCGGTGCGGGTGCGCAACAGCTTCGCCCCGGACCGGCCCGGCAGCCTCGTGCACGGCGCCGCCGCCCCGGCCCCCGCGGAGGTCGGCGCCCGGGGGATCACCTATCTGCCGGGCATCGCCCTGGTGGACGTCACCGGCTCGGGGATGGCCGGCGTGCCCGGCGTCGCCGCCCGGGTCTTCCAGGCCATGGCCGGCGCCGGGATCTCCGTCATCCTCATCACCCAGGGCTCCAGCGAGATGGCCATCTCCTATGCGATGGCCGAGGCCGACGGCCCGCGGGCGGTGCACGCGCTGAGCGAGACCTTCGCCGCCGAGCTCGCGGCGGGGCTGCTCGATCCCGTCCAGCTCCGGCCCGGCGGCTCCATCCTCTCCCTGGTGGGCGACGGCATGCGCCACCGCCTGGGCGCCGCGGGTGCCTTCTTCGGCGCCCTGGCGGACGTGGGGGTCAGTGTCGTCGCCATCGCTCAGGGGTCGAGCGAGCGCAACATCTCGGCGGTGGTGGCCGCGGCCGACGCGCCGCGGGCCGTGCGCCACCTCCACGCCCAGCTCTTCGAGCGCAGGAGCGAGCTGCAGCTCGTGGTCTGGGGCGTGGGCAACGTGGGCGCCAAGCTGCTGCGCAAGGTGGCCGAGCATCAGGCAAGGGCCGAGCGCCGGGTGGACCTGCGGCTCTGCGCCGTGGCGAACTCGCAGCGCTGCGCCTTCGAGGCCGAGGGGCTGGATCCCGCCGCCTGGGCGCCGCGCCTCGCCGCCGCTCTCCCCTCCTCGCTCGACGCCCTGCTCGCCGAGGTCGCCCGCGCCCGGCTGGTCAACCCCGTATTCGTCGACTGCACGTCGGACGCCGTGGTGGCCGCCGCCTACGGCCGCCTCTTCGCCGCCGGCCTGCACGTGGTGACGGTGAACAAGAAGGCCAACAGCGCCCCCTTCGCGGACTACCGGCGGCTGCACCAGACGAGCGCGCGCCTCAAGCGCCGGTTCTTCTACGAGACCAACGTCGGGGCGGGCCTGCCGGTCATCGGCACGCTGCGCAGCCTGCTGGAGGGGGGCGACCGGGTGCTGCGCCTGGAGGCCGTGCTCTCGGGCTCCCTCTCCTTCCTGCTCGGCGCCCTGGAGGATGGAATCCCCTTCTCGCAGGCCGTGCGCACGGCCCGCGACCGGGGGTTCACCGAGCCCGACCCGCGGGACGACCTGTCCGGGCTCGACGTGGCCCGCAAGCTCCTCATCCTGGCCCGCGAGCTGGGGGCCGGCATCGAGCTCGCGGACGTCCAGGTGCTGGGCGTGCTGCCGCCGGACTACGACGCCGCGGGCAGCGTCGAGGACTTCCTGGCCGGCCTGCCGCGGCTCGATCCGCTCTTCGCCGCCCGCCGCGAGGCCCTCGTCGCCGCAGGGCGGACGCTGCGACACGCCGGCGTCATCGAGGCCGGCGATGGCGGCTACCCCGGCTACCATTGCCGGGTGGGCCTGGAGGCGGTGGGGCCGGAGCATCCGCTCTTCGCCGTGCGCGGCGGCGAGAACGCCTTCTCCTTCCTCACCGAGCACTACCAGCCGACGCCGCTGGTGGTCCGCGGCTACGGCGCCGGCGGCGAGGTGACGGCCGCGGGCGCCCTTGCGGACGTGCTCAAGATCGTGGCCTGAAGGCCCCGGAAGAGAGACGAGATGGGAATCCGCGCCTACGCCCCCGCCAGCATCGGCAACTTCGCCGCCGGCTTCGACCTCATGGGCGCCGCCCTCGCCCCCCTGGACGCCAGCCTGTGGGGAGACGTGGTGACGGCCGGGCCGGCGGCGGAGGTGGGCCTCATTACCTCCGGCCCGCACGCCGCGGACCTCCCGGCGGATCCCTGGCAGAACCTGGTGCTGCGCACCTATGCCCTCTATCGCGAGGCGCTGCGGGTGAAGGGGATCGACTGCCCGACCCTGGCCTTCCACCTGGAGAAGCGCCTCCCCCGTTGCAGCGGCCTGGGCTCCAGCGCCAGCTCGGTGGCCGCCACCCTCGCCGCCTGCCAGGCCCTGCTGGGCTCGCCGCTCCCGGCGTCCGAGCTGTTCGCCGTGGCCGGCCGCGCCGAGGCCCTGGTCTCGGGGTCCGTGCACCTGGACAACGTCGTCCCCTCGCTCGCCGGCGGCCTCCAGCTCCTCGTCCCCGGCCCGGACGGCGCGCCCGAGGCCCGGGCCCTGCCCTGGTTCGACGACCTGGTGCTGGCAGTGGTCTCCCCCGCTCTGGAGCTGGCCACCGAGCGCAGCCGCAAGGTGCTCCCGCGGTCGTTCCTCCTGGCCGATACCCTCGCCTTCGCCCAGAACCTGGCGGGGTTCGTCCACGCCCTGGAGTCCGGCGACCGCGGCCTCCTCCGCCGCTGCCTGCGGGACGTGCTGGCCGAGCCCTGGCGCGCCCCCCTGGTGCCGGGCTTCCGCGCCGCCCAGGCCGGAGCGCTGGCCGCCGGGGCCCTGGGCTGCAGCCTCTCGGGCGCGGGTCCCGCGATCTTCGCCGTGGCCGAGAGCCGCGAGCAGGCCGCGGCCGTGGCGGACGCCCTCCAGCAGGGCCTCGCGGGCGCCGGCCTCGCCTCCGCAGCCCGCCTCTGCCGCCTCGATCCGCAGGGCGCCCGGGTGCTGGCATGAGGCTGGTGAGCACGCGCGACCCGCAGTGCCATGCGAATTTTCGCCAGGCCGTGCTAGCGGGGATCGCCCCGGGCGGCGGTCTGTGGATGCCCGATCCACTGCCCAGCTTTCCGGACTGGCCGGAGCTGCTGGACCTCGCCTGGAGCGAGCGTTGCGCCGTGATCCTCGATCGTCTGCTGGCGAACGAGCTCGGACGCGAGCCCGTGGCGCGGGCGGTGCGCGAGGCCCTCGACTTCCCCGTGCCCCTGGCGCCCCTGGCGCCGGCAATACCCGGCGTCTTCGCCCTCGAGCTGTTCCACGGCCCCACCCTGGCCTTCAAGGACTTCGGCGCCCGCTTCTTCGCGGCCGTGCTGGAGCTCGTGCGCGAGCCAGGGCGACCGGTGACCATCCTGACGGCCACCAGCGGCGATACGGGCGCGGCCGTCGCCCGCGCCTTCTGGCGCCGGCCCGGGGTGCGGGCCGTGGTGCTCTATCCACAAGGCCGCGTCTCGGCCCTCCAGGAGCTGCAGTTCGCCACCCTGGGAGAGAACGTCACGGCCCTCGCCGTGGACGGCGCCTTCGACGATTGCCAGACGCTGGTGAAAGCCGCCTTCGCCGACGCCGGTCTGACGGCCCGCCACGGCCTGACCTCGGCCAACTCGATCAACGTCGCGCGCCTGCTGCCGCAGACCCTCTACTACGCCGAGGCGGTGGCCGCGCTGCGCCGGCTGGGGATCACCGATCCGCCCGTGATCTCTGTCCCCAGCGGCAACTTCGGCAATCTCTGCGCCGGCCTGCTGGCCCGGGCCCTGGGCCTGCCGGTCCAGGCGTTCATCGCCGCCACCAATGCCAACACCACGGTGCCCGACTACCTGGAGACGGGAGATTACCGGCCGCGGCCGTCGGTCCCCACCCTTTCGAACGCCATGGACGTCGGCGCTCCCAACAACTGGGAGCGCATTGAAAACCTTTTCCAAGGGGATCTGGAGGCCCTGCGCCGCGTCCTGCGCTGGGGCTCGCAGAGCGACGAGGAAACCGAGAGGTCGATCCGCGACCTGCACGCCCACGGCTACCTGGCGGACCCGCACGCCGCCGTGGCCTGGGGCGTCCTGCGCGCCCGCCTCCAACCCGGAGAGACCGGTGTCTTCCTGGGCACCGCCCACCCGGCCAAGTTCCTCCCCGTCTACGAGCGGCTGGGGATCGAGGTCGCGATCCCCCCGGCGCTGTCGGACCTTCTCGGCAGGCCGTTGCTGGGGCGGGAGATTCCCAACGAGGTCGGGGCGTTGCGGGAGGTGCTGGAAGAGGGCTTCTCTCGCTAGGCCGCCGTCGCCAGCAGCGCGCGGAGGGCCTGCTCCACGGACCTCCGCAGCGCCGGCCCCGGCGCCTCGAAGGCGACTCCGATCGAGTCCAGATGGCGCCAGCGCACCTCGGCGCTGGCCCGCAGGATCTCGGAATCGCCGTCGACGCCGAGCGAAAAGCTGAGACGGCCGGCCTCGCGCAACCAGGAGGGGAACCCCGGAGAAGCAGGCGCCGCCCGGAGACAGGTCCTCCAGGCGAACCCGCAGCCGCTTGCCACCGGCGAGGGTGAGGTCCACGTCGCGGCCCACCCAGATGCGTGGCTCGCGGCGGCTCGAAGGCGCCAGCGAGGCCCGCACCTGGGCGCTGCGGTGGCGGATCGCCAGCGTACGCAGCACCGTCTCCAGGAACGGCTGCTCGGCCAGCAGCGCGCGCAGGGGCTCCAAGGGGATGCGCAGGAGGGCCGTCTCGCCCAGCGAGCGCACGGTGAGCTCGCGCGGCGCGCCGTCGAGCACCTCCTTCTCGCCGAAGATCTCGCCGGCTCCGAGCTCCCGCAGCCGCTCGACCGGCCTGCCGGGCCGCTCCGCCCGAAACAGCACGGCGCCGCGATCGACGACGTACAGGCCGTCGCAAGCGTCCCCCGTGCGATAGACGATCGCATGCGGCTGGCGGCTCAGCGTCGCCGTCTGCGCCTCCAGACGTTGCAGCCTGGCCGTTTCGACAGCCGCGAAGAACGGCCGTCCCTTGAGACGGGATTCCGGCATGGACTCTCCCTGGGCAGATCGGTCGGCCCTATTATGACTCGACGGGAGCGGGAAAGGCGTTCTGACCGCCGCAGGGGCCAGTCCCCAGCCGCCTGCGATACTCTTCCCCGCCATGACCGAGGCGAGCTCCCAGGCCGTCGAAGCCGACCCCCTCCGCCCGCATCCGCCGCTCACGCGCTACTACGCCGACGAGGCGGAGCACCGGCGGCGGATGGGCGCATGGTTCGACGCGGCGGCCCCGGACTACAACTGGATCAATCAGGCCCTGAGCTTCGGCTCCGGCAACTATTACCGCAGGGATGCCCTGCGGCGCGCCGGCCTCGCCGCCGGCATGAGCCTGCTGGACACGGGCAGCGGCACGGGGATCGTCGCCGTTCAGGGACAGGAGATCGTGGGGTCTTCAGGGCTGGTCGTGGGGCTCGATCCCTCGACCGGCATGCTGCGCGAGGCCGGCCGCCGCGGCGTGCGCCGTCGGGTGCGGGCCATGGCGGAGGCGCTGCCGTTCCCCGACGAGCGTTTCGACCTGCTGAGCATGGGCTACGCCCTGCGGCACGTGGCGGACCTGCGCACCACCTTTCAGGAGTACCGGCGGGTGCTCAAACCCGGAGGCAAGGTGCTGCTCCTGGAGATCACTCCGCCCCGCTCGCGCTTCGCCACCGTGTTTCTGAAGCTCTACCTCGGCCGCGTCATGCCCCTCCTCGCCCGCTTCGGCCGCGGCGGCCGGTCGTCCCAGACACTGATGGAGTATTACTGGGACACGATCGAAAACTGCGTACCGCCGGACGTCATCCTGGGCGCGCTCCGGGACGCGGGGTTCTCCCAAGCCGAACGGCAGGTGGAGATGGGGATGCTGTCGGAGTACACGGCGGTGCGGTGAGGACGGCTGGCAGCCAGGGGCCAAGGGGTAGAGACCTTGGCGGGCACGCGCCCTCCGAAGCCTCACCCCCGGACCTCGTCCCCGTCAATAATTTCGGGCGCTCTTCCCCGGCGCCGGCGCGCCCGGCGATTTGGTGCCCAGGCCGGCGGGGCTGGGAACGGCGGTGCGGTCCCCCGGCTCGAAATGAACCACTCCGGCGGCGCTCGGCAGCACCTGCGGCGCGAAGGTCGCGTCGATGTGAATGGCTTGGTCCTTGGAGGCGCCGGGCGGCCGCATCTCGACTGCGAGGAGGGTGAACAAGTGGGTCGCCGAATCGATTCGCACCACCACCATGCCATTGGGCGCCGCGAAGCGGATCTCATCCACGTACTTCCCTCTCCGCAACCGGATCTGCTCGGCGTCGAGGACCCGCAGGGGAGGAGCGAGGAGCTTGAAGCGCAACGCGTCGATCCAGTCGTCAAGCTTCTTCCCCGTGCGCATGGCGAGCTGCGGCGGCTCGAGCAGCGAGCCCTGGTCGCCGGCGATGCCGTTGAGCGTCGCCCCGAAATCGCCGTGATAAGGCATGGCGACATAGGTTTTCGGAGCATCGCTGCGGGTGAGGAACATCTTGTCGCCCACCGCCACCGCCTCGAGCAGCGGGTCCTTGACGAAAGCGTCCGCGCCCGCGCCGAAGCCGTACTCCAGCGTCTTGGACTCGTTCGCCGCGCCCGGCGCCCGCACCACGTAGGTTATCGTATCGCGCAGGGCGGGGGCGCCGCGGTAGGCCCGGGCCGAGGCTTCGAGGATCTCACGCGCCCGCTTCACCGGATCCGCGTGCAGAGGGTAGTACCGATAATCCTGGACATCAGGGTCCGTGAACTGCGGCTGGAGCATCTGGTCGACGAGCGGAAACTGGTGCGGCTGCGACGGCTCGTTCTGGGCGCGGACGAGGTTCGTGGACAGGCAGAGGGCGAACAGCATCGCGACACACTTCCATCCCATGGAGATCCTCCTCAGGCTCTCTTGAGAGCCGGCGAACGGGTTGGTTTCGGATAAGCTAGCCGCATGCGCACCGCCGAGGTCGTCATCTGTGGCGCCGGGATCGCCGGCATCTCTGCTGCCTATCATCTCACAGCTCGCCACGGCCTGCGCGACGTGGTGCTGGTGGACGATCAGCCGCCGCTGTCGGTGACCAGCGACAAATCGACCGAGTGCTATCGCAACTGGTGGCCGGGGCCGGGGGACACGATGATCCGGTTCATGAACCGCAGCATCGACCTCCTGGAGGAGCTGGCGGCGGAGAGCGGCAATCTCTTCGTGATGAACCGCCGGGGCTACGCCTACCTCACCGCGGACCCGGCCCAGGCCGCGGCGCTGGAGCGCGGCGCCCGCGAGGTCTCGGCGCTGGGGGCCGGCGAGCTGCGCATCCATCGCGGCGGGCCGGACGATCCGCCGTTCCCCGCCGAGCGGGCCGAGGAGCTCGCCCCCGATCTCGCGGGCGCCGACCTGGTGCTGGACCGCGAGCGCATCCTTCGCCGCTACCCCTTCCTCACACCGGACACCCTGGCTCTCCTCCACGTCCGCCGCTGCGGCTGGCTCTCCGCCCAGCAGCTCGGCATGTACCTCCTGGAGAAGGCGCGCGAGCACGGGCTGCGCTTCGTCAAGGGGCGGATCGAGGAGGTGACCGTGCGCGGCGGCCGGGTCGAAGGGGTCCGCCTGGCGCCCGGCTCGGGCGAGGACGCCATCGCCACCCGCCGCTTCGTCAACGCCGCCGGCCCGCTCTCCCCCGCCGTGGGCCGGATGAGCGGCGTCGAGCTGCCGCTGTTCAACGAGCTGCACGGCAAGGTGATGTTCGAGGACTACCTGGGGCTGATCCCCCGCGACCTGCCGCTGATGATCTGGACCGATCCCGTGGCCCTCGCCTGGAGCGACGAGGAGCGGGAGCAGCTCGCGCAGGAGCCCGAGCTGCGCTGGCTCCTGGATCCCCTGCCGGCGGGAGTCCACTTCCGCCCCGAGGGGGGACGGGACAGCCGCTGGCACCTGCTCCTCTGGACCTATCACCTGGAGCCCATGGCGCCGGTCTTCCCGCCGAAATTCGATCCCTTCTATCCGGAGGTCGTGGTGCGCGGCCTCTCCCGCATGGTGCCGGCGCTGGCCGAATACCTGGGCCCCCGCATGCGCCGGCCGTACGTCGACGGCGGCTACTACTGCAAGACGAAGGAGAACCGGCTGCTCGTGGGTCCCACGCCGGTCGCGGGCAACTATCTCCTCTGCGGCATGTCGGGCTACGGCATCATGGCCTCGCAGGCCGCGGCCGAGTTGCTCGCCGCCCACGTCACCGGCGCCACCCTGCCGGACTACGCCTCCGAATTCGCCCTCAGCCGGTATCAGGACCCCGCGTACCTGGCGAAGATGGAGGCGATGACGTCGGGCCAGCTCTGAAGGCCCCTCATCACCTCCATCCGGTCCCTACCGGTCCTTCTTCGCTCCGCTCATCATCATCCCGTGTCCGGGCGCCAGCTTGGTCAGCTCGACGAACTCGGGATCCTGGTGGAGGCTGGCGAAAACGTAGTCGTCGCGGGCCTCCTGCATCTCCATGGCCCGCACGGCGTCGAAGCGCTCGTACTGGTAGAAGTGCCGGCGCAGCAGCTCCATGGCCTGCTTGCGGTCGCCGGCCTGGGCATAGATGGCGGCCAGGTTGTAGCTTGCCTCGAGCACGCCGCGGTTGGCCTTCGCGGCCTTCAACGCCTCGTCCTTGTGACCGGCGGCGGCGAGGTAGACGGCGGCGAAAATCTGGTTGTAGCCGTCCTCCGGCGCCAGGGCGAGGGCCTGCCGCATGAAGCCGGCGGCCTTCTCCGCCTGCTTCTCGGAGAACCAGTAGACGGCGAGGTTGCGGTAAGTGATGGGCAGCGGATACTCGGCCAGCGAGCTCTCGAACAGCGCCAGCCCGTCGGCGTTGCGGCCGGCGTGGATGGTCATCTTGCCGAGGCCGTGCAATGCCACGGCACGGGCGATGGGGTCGGCGGGCTGGGCGAGGATGCGCTCGAAGACGGCGCGCGACTTGTCCCAGTCGCCGGTCTGGTGGCGATAGAGCTCGCCGAGGAAGCGCAGCGCCGTGGCATCGGACGGATCGAGCTTCACCGCCTTGGCGTAGAGCCGCTCGGCGTCGCGATAGCGCGCGGCGATCTCGGCGTCCAGCCCGGCGCGCAGGGTCTTCTCGACTTCACCGGTGCGCGAGCCGCGCCCGGGATCGGCGAGGCCGTCCGGACCCAGCCGCAGGAGGGCCGACTTGTCGACGTCCACCCCCAGCTTCTTGAGCGCCTTGGCCGCCTTGCGGCCGAGGCTGGGGACGAGGCAGCGCTGCTCCCAGACCTTCTTGTAGTCGGCGATGGCGCCGTCGCGGTCGGCCGACTCCTTCTTCCCGGCGCCGTCGATCAGGGCTTGGAGGGTCTCCTCGCGCTTGTCCAGCTCGCCGTAGAGGAGCTTCTCGACGGCGCGCACGTCGAGCTTGCCGTTGCTCGCCGCCACGCGCCCGATCTCCGTGCCGTCGGGCCCTGCGAGCACGGCGAGCTGATCGCCGGCAGGGGCCTTGTAGGTGGCCCGGACCTCCTGGTTGTCCGGCGTCACCAGCGACGTCGCCACACAGCGCGAGCCGGCGAGCGACAGGGGACGCGAGGTCTGGAGCGGCGAGCTCTGCGCCTCGCGGGGGGAGGTCGGGAACCAGTAGAGGACGAGGGTCGCGTCCGGCGCCTTGGGCGCCGCGGCGCCCGGTGCCAGCACCTTCCAGGACACGCGGTAGACCGGAGCCGGTTCGTCCATCATCCCGCCGGGCATCACGCCGCCGGTGCCGCCGCCACCGCCACCGCCACAAGTGGCGGCGGCCGGCAGGGCCGTCAGGGAGAGCAGGACGGAAGCGAGCGCGAGAGAGCGGAGGCGGTGGATCATGACGTTGGGTTCTCCTCAGGACGAGCTTGGCCTGGAAGGTTACCACAGGGAAGGGCTCCTCCACAGGCTTGCGCCTCAACATATAGCTGTTGTACTATGGCTGGCCTAACGTGAAAGGAGTCACACCATGAATAGAAAGTCCCTTCTCAAGCTTGGATTCGCCGCTCTGATCGCAACTGCCACGATGCTGGGCGCGACGACCTCCCACGCGGCCGGCCGCCTCTGCGTCTTCAGCTACACGCAGGGCGATCGGACCTGCACCTACACCGGAAACGTGAACGGCTGCTGCCAGTACGTTGACCAGAATGGCCGGTCCTGTCATCCGATCTGCGGCGTGTAGGTAAGAACCCCTCGTACCCAGCCGTCGGCCCTCACCCCCTGACCTTTTTCTCCCTGAGCCGGGGGGTGGGGGCCGGCGCTGGTCCCTCCCCCTCCTGCAGCCGGAACAGGTCCGAGATCACTCCGTAGGCCGTGGTCGACAGGTCGGGGTCCTCCTCGGTGAGGACGATGCTGCCCAGGATGTCCGTGGTGAGGCGGAGGATGGAGCCGGTCCCCTCCACCAGGGCGAACGGATCGGAGACGGGGACCTCCCGGATCCGCACCCGGCCGATCACCCGGTTCTCTCCTTGGGAGGTGATGCGGAACGCCTCGCAGACGACCTTGAGGCGGTGCTCGCGGGTGAGGGCATCCTCGATGCGCTGCGGCGTCACCGCCGACAGACTCTCCCGTTCCACGGCCTCGGGCGGCAGCCCGGCGTCGAGCAGGACGTTGGCCAGGGCCGAGACCTTCACCGCCGCGTCCCAGCCGTCGAGATCGGTCGCCGGATCGGCCTCCGCCACCCCCAGGCGCTGCGCCCCGGCCACGGCCGCGGCCAGGGAGAGGCCGCGCTCCATCTCGCAGAGGACGAAGTTGGTCGTCGAGTTGAGGATGCCCTCGATCCGCAGCAGCGCGTTGCCGCGCAGACAGCGCTGCGCCAGGTTGAAGACCGGAGCGCCGTCCATCACCGTGGTCTCGTAGAGGAAGCGGGCGCCCTTCTCCCGCGCCAGGTCGCGCAGCGGCCGCCACGCCCAGGCCAGAGGCCCCTTGTTGCAGGTGACGACGTGCCGCCCCAGCTCCAGCGCCGTCCGGACGTGACCGATGGCCGCCGCCCCCCGGCCCGCGATGTCGAGCGGCGTCATCTCCACCGCCACGTCATAGTCCAGGCTGCGCAGGGCCTCCTCGCTGGTCAGCGTCGCGGCCTCAGGGTATCCCTCGCCGAAGCGGCCGCTGGCGCCGAGCACCGCCAGGACCCGCCCGAGATCGAGACCGGCCGGATCGACGGCGGCTCCCCGCGAGCCCGTCGTGATGCCCACCACTGACACGTCCAACCCGTCGAGGCCGGGATACGACGCCCGGTCCGCGAGGATCTCGGCCAGCCGCCGGCCGATGTTGCCGAACCCGAGGAGGAGGAGCTTCATGGGACCGTGAGTGTACCCCTGAATGCGGCAGCCTCAAGACCCTGCAAAGGGCTTGTAAGAATTGTAAGTCTTCTCGCCTCGCCAGAGCGCGAGCCCTGAATACGAGTTACAATAATCTCAGACATCGAAGTCCGAGCGGTCGAGCGGTCCAATCGAGGGCCCTCTTTCCAGGATAGTACCCGCCGCCGTCTATCGCAGGAGAACGTATGAGCCCGCTGATCTTCTTCACCGTGTGGATGCTGGCCCGGCCCCAGGCAGGCACCACTCCCTCGCCGGCGCACGGCCAGAACGTCGTGCGCATCTGCTCGCTCGCCTCCGGTGGCTCCCTGACGGGCTGCCAGGACCTCGACGCCAGGCTCCTCGAACGGGCCGCCGTGGCCCCGGCCGCCGGCCAGCGCGCCTTCGTCGATCCCGAGACGAAAAGCCTGGTCGAGCCGAACCAGGATCAGCTCAAGGAGCTCTCCGTGATCCTCTCCGAGTCCATGGACAAGCGGCAGGACGAGCCCAAGGTCCAGGTCCTGCCGAACGGCACCCTACGCCTGCCCGGCGGCAGCTTCACCCTCTACAGTCGAGCGACGATCGAGAAGAAGGGGGAGAAGCCGTGAAATGGGAACTGAAGAACCGGCCCGTCCCCGGCCTGCTCATCGCGCTGCTCCTGCTGGCGGCGATCCCCGCCGGCGCTGCCACCATCACCATCGTCAATGCCGACGGCGTGGGCGAGGGTTTCAACGATCCGAATCCCCTGGCGGCGGTCACCGGCAATACCGGAACCACCGTCGGCCAGCAGCGCCTCAACGCCTTCGCCGCCGCCGCGGCGTACTGGGCCAACCGGCTCTCGTCCTCCGTGGCCATCACGGTCCACGCCCAGATGAACCCCCTCTCCTGCTCGCCGACCTCCGGCGTCATCGGTTCCGCGGGCGCCGCGGACTTCTTCTCCGACTTCCCCAACGCGCCCCGGGCCGCCACCTGGTACGCCTCGGCCCTCGCCAACAAGCTCGCGGGCTTCGATCTCGACACGTCCTCGGTTGAGATCAACGCCCAGTTCAACAGCAGCGTCGGCAACGCGACCTGCCTGACCGGCCTCAACTGGTGGTATGGCGTCGGCGGCACGGCGCCGACGAACACCATCTCGTTCTACGAGACCATCCGCCACGAGCTGGCGCACGGCCTCGGCTTCCTCACCATCGTCAACCCGGCCACCGGCGCCCGGGCCCTGGGCCAGGACGACGCCTTCATGCTCTTCCTCGAGGACCACAGCACCGGCAAGACCTGGGGTCAGATGAGCGACCCCGAACGCGTGGTCTCGGCCAAGGATCCCGGCGACCTGCACTGGGTCGGTCCCAAGGTCGTCGCGGCGAGCTCAGCCCTGCTTGCCGGGAGGCACCCTTCCGGCCATGTGCAAATGTATGCCCCGGCCACCCTGCAACAGGGGTCGTCCGTGTCCCACTGGGACACCGCGCTGACTCCCGACGAGATCATGGAGCCCAACGCCACCCTGCACCCGGCGGACATCGTCACCACCCAACTCCTCGAGGACATCGGCTGGACCCTGCAGCAGACCACCGGCGCCTGCATCCCGGACGTCAACACCGCCTGTCTGCAGTCGGGCCGGTTCGAGGTCAAGGTCGACTGGCAGAGCGCCACCGCCACTGGCGCGAGTCAGGTGATGAGCTTCAACGGCCAGCAGGCTCAGAGCGATGAATCCGTGTTCTGGTGGTTCTTCAGCCCCACCAATTTCGAGATGGGCGTCAAGGTGCTGAACGCCTGCACCTTCAACAGCAAGTTCTGGGTCTACCTGAGCGGCCTCACCGATCAGGGCTGGACCGTCCACGTCCGCGACACGCAGACGGGAGCCACCCAGACCTACGCCAACACGCTGGGCCAGCTCTCCAAGACGTTCGCCGATACGTCGGCGTTCAACTGTCCGTAACCCCCTGGGAGCGCCGGCGTCCCTGCCGGCGCTCCCAGGGTCGAGTAGGATTCCCACCCCATGGAGACTGGCCAGCACCCTGGTCTTGCCAGGCTGATCGGGGTCTCCTATGATCTCGTCAGCGATCGTCGGCGTACTCGCCTCGCCCCCCCGGTTCTTTGACAACTGAGACAAAATTCACGCCAACGCCACTTCGCCATTTGGCACACCGGTTGGAGCTCGGACACTAACCCGAAATTCTCCAAAGAGTTACCTATACCTGAGGCAGGCTGTGACGAAGCGCCGGAGAGGAAAAACGTCGTCGTTCCGAGGAGGTTGGAAAAACAGGCACCTTAACCTACGTCGATTCAAGCGGTTGCAAAGGGTGCCCTCGGAATTGCCCTGAGCAGCACTGTGGGATTGCGACAGCGGTCATGGCGTTCCTCCTATGGACGCGGGTTGTTCTCGGAATTGCCCTGAGCAGCACTGTGGGATTGCGACTTCTTTGCCGATAAGCCACATCAGCTCAACGCCCAGAGTTACTCGGAATTGCCCTGAGCAACACTGTGGGATTGCGACGCAGACATTACAATGCGGTGAAGAGAGGCTGGACTCGCAATATTTTATACTCGGAATTGCCCTGAGCAGCACTGTGGGATTGCGACACCCATTGGTCCGGATTCACCTTGCCGTCGAAGCTGAGCTCGGAATTGCCCTGAGCAGCACTGTGGGATTGCGAGACTTCACCCACAGCCCCGAAGGGGCGACAGCATGTAGCCTGGGGCGAAAGCCCCAGGAAAGCATCCACCACAAACCCAAAGCCCCGAAGGGGCGGCAGCAGCTTTCATGGAACCGGTCTGCTGCCGCCCTTTCAGGGCTTGAAATTTCTTTCGTTCACCCACCTGGGGCTGACGCCCCAGGCTTTATGCTGTCGCCCCTTCGGGGCTGTCCGGCGTTGCGGATCACTTCCTTAAATCCGGCTCGAAGGCGAAGTTGATTTCCTTGAGTGGTGCCGGAGCGGGAGGCATCGGCTGCTCCCAATATACAGGGCGGATAAATGTCCCGGCTTTCTTTTTGTCCTCGATCAGTTGGACCGCGGTGCGCCACTCTTCCGTCACGTTCTCTGACCTTGCGGCGGAATGGGACCAGAAGAGCTGGAAGGCATCCGCCTCTTCGATGAGCCTCCGGAGCTCTGGCCGCCACTTCTTGCCCGATCGAAGGGTCGTCACGTCTCGCAGGTACGAGAGGCCGAGAGCCCTGTAGGCACGCTCCAAACGCTCTACGATCTGTTTGTCCTCGTGGCTATAGCTTGGGAAAATCGCGTCGTAAAGCCGGCCATGGATGTGCTGAATCTCGGGATCCGTCAAGGGTGCCTTGCCGATTATGGCCTCGAAGGGGATGTCCGCGACAAGGAGACCCTCGATTGAGAACGAGATCGTACCGCGCACCTGCACGGGAGAGGTTGGTTTTTCCGTCACTCCTGCGTGAAAATCGAAGCGACGCCATCGCCCACGCCAGACCACGGATTGCGTGGGTGGATCGAAGGTGAGTCCTTCACACCGCGGTGTCGCCGTGAGGACCACTCCCCGTTCGAGCCCCGCTTCCCCCTCGGCCGAGGAATGCACCAGGGGCCCGCGCCCACGGCCTTGGAGGTCGGCATCCTCGGTGACTTCGTCGCGGTCAAGCTTCGTGAACACATAGGCCCAGATTGACACTCCGACCTCCGGAGGGACCACGACGGGATAGATGGCCAGGAATTGGACGCGGTCGAGGTGAGGGACTTTAGGTGGCCGAGAGGTTGGAGGCTTCTTCGGTGAAGCTGACATCGTCGGGGGCAAACCCAAAATGCGAACACTCGACAAGGCCCAAAGAAGATAAGCGAGACCGCCGCCGATCAGCACCCACCACCATGAAGTGTGCCGGCGAGAGAGGTCGGTTACCATGAAAAAAAGAGCACCTCCCCAAAGCACGGCTTGTAGGATTCGTAGGACTCGCTGACGAACTCTCATTCAGTGTTCTCCTCAGAGACCTAAACTCTTCCAGCATATCGCGAGGCGGCGATGCTTCCGCAAGCAACTCGTGTCCTGGTGCAAGATCAAGGCGGCCGAGCGCCTCCCCGACCGGGTCTTGTCCTGGCGCGACCGGCTCGGCCTCACACCGGCCGGCGTCCTCATCCGCATGCTCGTTCGGGAAAAGCTCCCCTCCGTCCGTCAAAGAGTTAAACGACATCGAGGAGGGCACATGATACGCTCTATCGGCATGCATTTAGCAAAAGGTGTTCTGGGGCTGACAGGCCTTCTTCTCTTTGGCTGTGTGACCGCACACTCTGGCTTGCCACGTGCTGCCCGGGACCGGCCTGACGAGATCTCCGGTCCCCAGATCCACCTGATGTATATCCTCCCTCGCGACGGGGCCGACGAAGGTCTCGACACCAATGGTGACATCCTGAGATCGGTCGCCGCCTCTCAGAAGTGGCTGACGAGCCAGACGGGAGGACGGTCTCTACGGATCGACACCTACCAAGGAGCCCCAGACATCACATTCTTCCGCCTCCCTCACACTCTTGCCGAGATCAGAAGCGCAGGAGACCGCGCGCGAGATCGGATCGAAGAAGATCTTCATGCTGCGGGATTCCACGCCGCCAATAAGATCTATGCTACGTACTACAATGGCATCACCGATGCGCACTGCGCTTCGGCTCCTCATCCTCCGAATCTCAAAGGGGATGTCGTCACTCTGTTCCTGAAGGGATTGCCCAAAGATCCGAAGCCTTGCGCTACCAATCCGTTTGCTTCGAATGAGGACAAGCCCGGCTATTGGGAGTTCAGCATGCTCCACGAGATTTTTCATGCACTTGGAGCCGTCGCTGACTGTGCGCCCCACTTCACTCGGGAATCTCACGTCGGGGACGATCGGCATGATCTCCTGTACGCCGGCGACGAGCCTTGGGATCCTTCGATTCTCGATCTTGGGAGAGACGATTACTTCGGGCATGGTCGGAACGACTGTCTGGACATCTCTCGTAGCCTCTTTCTTACTAAGGGCAGATGACTTGGCCTCTAGCCGAGACAGAAAGCATCTTGAATTTCGAGACCGCGGCCCGGAGGGGCCGGAACAGAGTCCGGCCCTCAGCCCCGAAGGGCCGGCAGCAGCTTTCATGGAACCGGTCTGCTGCCGCCCTTTCAGGGCTTGAAATTTCTTTCGTTCACCTACCTGGGGCTGACGCCCCAGGCTTTATGCTGCCGCCCCTTGTATCCTTCCGGGTATGAGGAGCCGTTGTCTTAGGAGACTCTCTGCCATCGTGGCTGTGGGAGTCGAGGAATCCAGGCAAGGGCCGGCCAGCTCCAGAAGCCGCGCCACCGTTTCTCTCACGGCTCCTGAATCAGAAACTGCTGTTTCCGGGGAGGCCGTTCGCCCCTGAAGCCCCAGAGCTTGTCCCGAAGATCGGCCCCCCGCCCTCTTCGCTGATGCCGAGGAGTATCTGAGGCCCAAGAGCCTGCATTACAAGGTCGGCAGGCGAGGGTACAGGGTCGGGGGACCCGGAAGCAGAATACCCTAGGAGGCCCGCCATGAAGCAACCTCAATTCGTCGGCATCGACGTCAGCGCTCGGCACCTGTCCATCGGCATCGAAGACGACTGCGGCACGACCCAGCAACTGGACCTGCCCAACACCCCGACCGGCCACCAACAACTCATCAAGCGCCTGCGCCACAAAGGCAGCACCGCTCGCGTCTGCCTGGAGTGGACCGGCAACTACAGCCTCGATCTCGCCCTCGCTCTGCACCACGCCCCGAACCTCGAGGTCATGGTTGTCAACCCCAAGGCCGCACACAACTTCGCCGAAGCCTTCCTGCAGCGCGCCAAAACCGACGCCATCGACGCCCGGATCCTGTTGGAATTCGCCAAGCGCATGCCCTTCCGGGCCTGGCAGCCGCCCTCCTCCGACCGCCTGCAACTGCGGGCCCTGGGCCGCCGCATCAGCGCTTTGACCCAGATGAAAACGCAGGAGAAGAATCGACTCCACAGCACCGAATTCGGACAAGACCTCCATCAGGCCATCCGGCACGACGTGGAAGCTCACATCCGGCACCTGGAACACCAAATCCAAAAGCTCGAGCAAGCCGCCCTCGACCTGATCTGGGACGAGCCCCAACTGCGCAAAGACCTGCTGCTGCTGACCTCGATCAAGGGCATCGCCCGCACCAGCGCGATCCACATCCTCTCCGAGCTGTGCGTGCTGCCCAGCGACATGACCGACCGCCAGTGGGTCGCCCACGCCGGCCTCGATCCCAGGCACCACGAATCCGGAACCTCCGTCCACAAGGTCGCTCACATCTCCCGCATTGGTAACCGCCACCTGCGAGCTGCGCTCTACATGCCGGCTCTCACCGCGGTCCAGTTCGATCCCCATATCCGGGCCTACTACCAAACCCTGCTGCAACGCGGCAAACAACCCATGCAAGCTCTCGTCGCCGTCATGCGCAAGCTCCTCCACTCCATCCATGCCATGCTCCGCGACGGCGCGGATTTCCAGGGACAACTATTCTTCGCCCTCGAAACACCGGACTCTTGACGGCGAGCAGAGTATCTTCGGGGCTGTCCGGCGTTGCGGGTCACTTCCTTAGATCCGGCTCGAAGGCGAAACTGATTTCCTTGAGCGGTGCCGGAGCGGGAGGCATCGGCTTTGCCGCGATGCGTTGCGCCGGATCGGCGAACGGCTCATCTGGTAAGATGACGGTGATTCCTTGAGATTGCGCCTGAATCCGGCGCTACGATGCGGCTCGTGAGATTCCCCCTCTCCCCGAGAGACCGCTGGTCACCAGCCCAAGGAAGACGATGAGCAGACCCGCGGGGCGGCTCACCTGATTCGCGGGGCCGCTTACCTCATTCGCGAAGTAGCTCATCTCATTCGCGGGGCGAGTCGTTTGACTCGCGAAGTAGATGACCTCATTCGCGGGGCAGCTCACCTCATCCGCGAATCGACTCACCTCATTCCCGGGGCAGCTCACCTCATTCGCGAAGTAGCTCATCTCATTCGCGGGTCCACTCACCTGACTCGCGGGGCCGCTCATCTCATAGCCGGGGCGGGCTGCTCCCAATTCGGGGCGGGTCACTCGCAGGACGGCTCACGCCGACAGCAACAACAGGCGGTCCCACTCCGGCTCGACCGGCGAGATGGCGGCCAGGAGTGTCAGGCCGATGCCGGCGGAACCGGTCAGCAGACCGGGATCGTCCCGCCAGATCCGCTGCCCGGCGTCGTCGTAGTCAGCCCGACGGAAACCTCCCAGCCCCTGGCCCGGCTGCCGCATCGCGAGGGTCTGCTCCAACCAGAAGAGCGCCGCCTCGCGGCACGACTGGTCGCCGGTCGTCCGGAAGAGACGGTGGAAGATGTGGCCGAGACCCGCGGTCCCGTGGCACAGGCCGGCGTCGTCCACGCCGGTCACCCCCTCCCTGCGCCGGGCCGCGAGGCGGGCCGCGGCGAGAGCCTCCCGTTCCCAATCCTCGCGGCCGAAGCTGCGGGCGGCCAGCATCAGCGCCGCCGCGACGCCCGGATCGCCGTAGCACCAGGCCAGCCGCGTCGGAGCCGGCTCGATGCCGGGGCCGGCGTAGCCCGGAAAGACGCCGCCGGGGCCTGCCGGCAGACGCTGGGCGAGGAGCCAGCGCACCGCTCCCGTGGCCAGGCGGCGCGCCTCGGCCGCCGCCACACCCCGGCGATGCGCCGCGGCAAGAAAACCGATCACTCCGGGAACGCCATGCGAGAGCCCCACATTGTAATAACCGTTCGGGGCCATCTCCCGCTGGGATTGCGGCACGCCCGCGGGCGGCGTGAACCAGGTGATCGCGCCGTCCTCCTCCTCGGCCTTTGCCGCCAGGAGATCGATCACCTGCGCGGCTCCCTGGCGGGCCGTCTCACCAGGCAGGCGCTCCACAAAGTAAAGGCCAAACCCGGCCAGCCCGGCCACCAGCTCGACCGGCCAGATCTTCTCATACCGGGCCAGACCCTGCAGAAGGGTGCTCTCCACCTCCGCTCCCAGGTCCTCCTCGGCCTCGAAGATCCGATCCTCGAGATGCCGAAGCACCCAGCCCACGCCGGTGAAGCCGGAAAACAGCGACGGTCCCAGAGTGATCGCGGAGGTCGTGGCCAGCGCCTCCTGGAGCGCCTGCAAACAGAGGTCGTCCAGGCCGCGGTCGGGAAAGGCGAGATGTGCGTACGCGAAAAACAGAGCGATACCGGCCGCGCCGCCGGCCAGCGGCGATACGACGGGCGCCTCCGCCCCCCGGGGCCGATCCGCTGTCGTCCACCGGGTGAGATCGGTGACGATCGCCTCGACGGCTTCGCGCGCCGCCGCTGCCGCGGCACCGCTCAGCAGCGGCTGGGGTTGTGAATCCCTGGTGCTCAGAGGTTTGGCCCTCCCATGAGGCTGGCGGTGAAAGCACCCTGGCGGAGCCCCTCGGACATCGAGGAGCTCCGCCGGGTGGCCTACGTCGAGACTAGCAGCAGACGGAGGTCGTGTTGCCCGTAGTGATCGGGGCGTGCTGACAGCTAATCCCTATGCAGGTCGCGCAGGTGTCCGTGACGTTGCTCGTGTTGGTGTTGGACGTGGTGCCGCCACCGTAGGCGCCAGCCAGATCGAGACCGGTGAGCATACGCACGGTTTCCTTGCGTAGGGCCAGCTTGTCGTTCAGCTTCTTCTTCATGTTTTGGACCTCCTCAGATCCAGGTGTTGGTTTGACATCCGGCGGCCACCACGGCCGTCAGGGAGAACAGCCCGTTTGAAAGCAAACGCCGATTCACTGCTGCGGCCGGTGAAACAACTTCGGCCTCGCCAGGTGCTCGCAGTGCTCAGGTTTCCAGCCACGGAGAGGAGAACGTCCTCAGGCCGGGAAAGTTTCCCAAATCGCGAATGTCAGCAAGATTATTCAAAAACCATCCCGGGCTGATCCGGAGGTGCTATCTTGGGTGTCATGAGAGGTGCCACCTGCGGCGGTGGTCACGAATCACTGCCTCAGGTCGGGCTCGAAGGCGAAGTTGACTTCCTTGAGCGGTGCCGGAGCGGGAGGCATCGGCTGCTCCCAATATACCGGGCGTATGAAGGTCTCTTCTTTCTTTTTGTCCATGATCAGTTGGACCGCGGTGCGCCACTCTTCCGTCACGTTCTTTGACCTGGCAGCGGAATGGGACCAGAAGAGCTGGAAGGCATCAGCCTCTGCGATGAGTCTCTGGAGCTCTGGCCGCCACTTCTTGCCGGACCGGAGCGTCGTCACGTCCCGCAGATACGAGAGACCGAGAGCCCTGTAGGCACGCTCCAAACGTTCGACGATCTGTTTGTCCTCGTGGCTGTAGCTCGGGAAAATCGCGTCGTAAAGACGGCCCTTGACGTGCTGGATCTCGGGATCCGTCAAGGGTGCCTTGCCAATTATGGCCTCGAAGGGAATGTCCGCGACGAGGATACCCTCGACCGCGAACGTGATCCTGCCGCGCACCTGTACGAGAGCGGTTGATTTTTCCGTCACTCCGGCGTGAAAATCGAAGCGACGCCATCGCCCACGCCAAAAAATAGATTGTGTGGGTGGATCGAAGGTGAGGCCTTCACACCGCGGTGTCGCCGTGAGGACGACTCCCCGTTCGAGCCCCGCTTCCCCCTCGGCAGATGAATGCACCAGGGGCCCGCGCCCATGGCCCTGAAGATCGGTATCCTCGGTGACTTCGTCGAGATCGAGCCTTGTGAACACATAGGCCCAGATTGACGCTCCCACCTCGGGAGGGACCACAACGGGATAGACGGCCAGGAACTGGACGGGGTCGGGGTGAGGTCCGGCGTTCTGCCCCTTGCCGACGTTCTTCTCCACCTTGCCGGAAAGCTCCTGACCGAGATCGCCCTTGGTGGCTCCTGCCACTTCGTTCACCCTGCCCTCAGGGACTCTGCGCTGAGGGACTTTCCTTGAAATCGAACGACGTGGCCGAGACGCTCGCTGCCGCTCGCGCGAATCGCCGCGTCCGACCTCTTTCCCCTCGCCGAGATTCTTCTCCACCTTGCCGGCGAGCTTCTCACTGAGATCGCCCTTGGCGGCTCCGCCCACTTTGTTCGCCTTGCTCTCAGGGACCCTGCGGCCACCGCCCTTGAGAACGACATGATGAAAAAATATGAAGAGAACAAGGAAAAGAACACTGAAGGCTACCCACAGGGGAATGTATATCCAAAAAACGCCATCCAAGACAAGGCAAACAAGCCCCAGGAAAAACCATCGGATTCGCTGGCCGTCTCTCATTCGGCGATCTCTCATTGGCGTATTCCTCGGAGACCGAAAGCTCTTCCAGTATATACCGCGAAGCGGCGATGACCCGAGCGATTCGTGCGATCTTCGTCGGAAGTCGCGACCTGATCCCCGGGGTGAGTCACTCACCCCGGGATGGTCAGGCCCAGGCTCAGAAGGGGAGACAGGCGCAGCGCGCGTTGAAGGGGCAGCAGAAGCTGTGGGTGGGGCAGACCTTCAGAAAGGAATTCGGCGGGCAGGGGTCTGCCGCGGCGGGCGAGATGACGCTGGTCGCCGCAACGGCCGCCAGGGCGAGCACCAGGAGAGCAAGCTTCTTGCGCATGGACAATCTCCTTGTTCGGTAATGATTTCGGGTGGAGCCGAGGCTCCGCGAAAGCCCGGCTCCATCCTACCACTCTCACCAGCTACGTTCTCAAAGTTCGTTCCGTGTTGTGCTATGCAGATCGTGTCAATGAAGTGGACCGGCTGTTTCGGGCCGAAGGTCCGGGCTCCCTCAGCCCAGCCCAGCGGGCTGGGTCCCGACGGTCCAACCCCTTGCGTGCGCCCCAACGGGGTGCGCTATTCGGTCCCGCTGCGACACCGGGCCTCGCAGGACCATACCGCCCTCCTAACGCGGCCCTTCAGGCCGCATCGAATACCACGCACTTGCCAAATCCAGGGCGTTGCCCTGGGCTGAGGGAGGACGGCCCTTTGGGCCTCCAGAAGGGGACACAGAAACCCGGAACGACCTTCGGGGACGTAGTTACTACGTCGCTCCGGCCGCGCCGTCCGTGCCATACCGGCGCGCGGCCTTGACCCGAGCCTTGGCCGCCTCGACCTCACGGCTGCGCGGCGTGCCGTTGGTGACCAGCGAGGCAAGCAGCGTATGAGCGGCCTCGGAAATCTGCTCGACCGCCGTTTCGAAAGCGGCTTCATTGGCCTTGGAGGGCTTGGTGAAGCCGCTGATCTTCCGCACGAACTGCAGGGAGGCCTTGCGGATCTCGTCATCGGTGACGGGCGGCTCGAAGTTGAACAGGGGCTTGATGCTTCTGCACATGACGGGTCCTCTCTGAAGGGGAGAGTCTAACACCACCCCTCGTCCTCGAAGAAAGGCATGGCCGCGGTTTCCGGCCGGGCGAGGTCGGCGGCGAGGAGGGCGACGCCGACCGCTCCTTTATATAGACTGTCTTCGCGTTCAGAGGCTCTTTCGACGTCCAGGGCTGCGCGGTTGGCGAGGGCGCGGGCGCGGGCGAGCCACTCCGGGCCGCCGCCATGGCGGTGGAGGTTGAGCAGGGCGTAGGCGCGCCCGCCGAGGCCGCAGCAGAGGCTGCCTCCCCCTTCGAGGGACTCCCAGGCGTTCCAGGCGGCGCCTTCGGCCAGGGCGCGGAAGGCGGGGTCCCCCAGCTCGCGGTGGGCCAGGGTCCAGAGGAAGACGAAGCCGGCGCTGCCGTTGCACCAGCCGGGCATGGAGCCGGCGTTGCGGCGGTGCCCCTCCTCCACTCCGTACCACGGCCAGCGCAGGCCGCGGCCCCAGGGCTGGGCGGTCGTCGCCAGCTCGGCGAGCCGCTCCGCCAGGCGCACGGGATGACTCGTTCCGGCCGAGCGGCACCAGCGCAGCGTGGCATAGAGGTAGCCGGCCCAGCCATGGGCGATCCCCAGGTTCGCCAGCCGGTCGCAGCGGGCGATGGGCGGCTGGGCATCGAGCTCGCTCCAGAGCCCCGCGAGCAGCCCGTCGCCGAGGGCGGTCAGCTCGCGCCGGAGGTCGGAGCTCGCTTCGCCCGTCAGGGTGTCGAGAAGCAGGGAGGCGGCCAGCAGGACTCCCGAGCGGCCCAGGGTCAGGTCTGGATTGTCGCAAGGCTCCTGCGCTCCGGCCAGGAAGGCGGCGATGGCCTCGCGCTGCGCTCCCGCATCGCCGCAGGCGTGGGAGACCAGGGCCTGGACGCAGAAAAGGCCGTTGGCCGTGTGGTAGGGGGAAACGCGACCCACGATCTCCGGGCCGAGCTCGATCTCGGGATTGTAGAAGGAGTCCTCGCGGTCGACGTCGCGCAGGGCGCGGGCGGACCAGAGGCCGGCGAGGGAGAGGAGCCCGGCGTCCTCGCGCGTCTGGGCGAGCCGCAGGCAGGCGGCTGCGATGCCGGCGGCACCGAATTTGATCGAGCCGCGGGGCGCTGCCGGCAGGCCGCCGGCGAGCAGCGGGCTTTCGGGACCGAGGCGCTGGAGCACGCGGCCGAGCAGGGCCTCGACCGGCGCCGCGCGATCCTTGCCGGCCTGCCGCTCGCCGTCCGTTCTCACCTGATCGAGCGCCGCCGCCAGCTCGGCCAGCGAGGCGAAACGATCACCAGGGTCCTTGCTCAAAGCTCGCGCGAGCACGGCTTCGAGGTCCGGCCAGGGATCGATTCCCCGCGCCGCGAAGGAGAGAGGCGGCTCTCCGGCGATCTGGCGCAACATCTCGTTTTTTTCCAGCGAGAAGTCCCGGTAGTGGACTCCCGCCGCCATCTGATAGATCAGCGCGGCCAGGCCGTACTGCTCGCCCGGCGCCGAAGCCTCCGGCGGCGCGGTCCCGGCGCGGGCGGCGGCCGCGTACTCGGGCTCGAAGTAGAAGGCGACGCCGCCGCGCCAGATGCGGGCGAGGGGCGCGGGAGCGGCGTCCCAGCGCGCGATGCCGAAGTCGATCAGGCGCACGGCACCGTCCGCCGCCACCAGCACGTTGCGGGGATGGACGTCGCCGTGAATCACGCCGCGATCGTGCAGGCCGGCGTAGGCGCGGACGATGGCGCGGCAGAGCGCCAGCAGCCCCGCGCGGTCGCCAGCCCGCCGCAGCTCGCCGGCGGCGGTGACGGCGTCGACTCCCGACAGCCACTCGATGGCGAGATACCGCCGGCGGTCGATATCGGTCTCGCCGCAGGCCAGCAGGCGCGGCGTTCCGTCGCCCGCGAGATGCTCCAGGATGGCGGCCTCACGCTCGAAGAGGCCGGTCTTGCCGGCCGCGGCGGGGCGCTCGATTTTGAGGGCGGCCACGCCGGCCGGTCCACGCACCTGATGCAGCTCGGTGTCCTCCAGCCCCTGGACGCACTCCAGGACCTCGAAGCCGGCGATCTCGTCACCGGGTTGGAGCGCGGGGTGGATGCCCTCGGCGCCCGCTTCTCCTTCGGGGACCAGGAAGCCGGAGCCCACGAGGCCTTGCAGCAGCGGGTACGCCTGCTCCAGGGTCTCCCGGGGGTCGACCTCGCGGGAGCGGCTGTAGCGCAGGACGGCCTCGACGATGGTGCGCGGCGATTTGAACTCGGCGAGCAGCTCGGCGGCCTGGGCGTCGACGACGCGCGATGGCGTGCGCGAGCGGGGGCGGGTGACGGCGTAGTCCCCCGTTGCGCAGCAGAGCTGGCCGCGCAGCTCGTCCGACAGCTCGGCGACGGGGATCAGGAGGACGTCCGGAGGTAGTAGCAGGGCATCGGTGATGGCCATGGGTCAGTCCTCTGGAAAAAGCCTGCCGCTCGGCGTCCAGGAGTCGGTGTCCACTCCCTCCAGGCGGAGGCGTTCGAGAGCGAAACGCCAGGGCTCGACGCCGGAGCCCTCCGCGTTCTTGCCGGCGAGCTTTCCCCCCAACAATGCCACAGCCAGCCGGTGGGTGAGCCACAGGCGCCAGCTCTCGCGCCCGTTCCACTGACCGCGGGGGTCTCCCGGCGGATCGACGCCCCAGGAGACGAGGCCGCCCCCGCCGATCTCCGAAGTGAAGGGGACGCCCTGAGCCGGTGTGCCGTCGAGGCGCCCGGCCACGGCCTCCGCCGCCGCCGCGAGCCGCTCGAAGCTCTCGAAGTAGGCGACGATCTTGTCCGGCCGCAGCAACCCGGCGGCGTCCGTGCCGATCTTGAACTGCGGCGCCCGCGCCGCCGTGAGGGCGTCGACGATGCGGCCGAAACCGCCGGCGAGGGCCTCCGGCACGGGGCTGACGTAGAGCTTCCAAGTGGCGCCGGTCGCCGAAAGCCCACCCCCGTCGCTCCCCCGCCGGCGCCAGCTCAGCCAGGCGTCGGAGGCCCCGGACAGCCGCGACCATCCCTGTTCCAGCAGCCGGCGGTGGGGACCGCCTGGGCCGATCCCCAGATGCCGCTCGACCGCCGCGGCGTCGGCCAGCAGCCGCTTCCAGGCCGGGGTGAGGGGCCGGCGGTTGAAGCCGTAGAGGCACAGCGACAGTCGCAGGGGATCGGAGGTGGCGAGCGCCTGGCCGTGGCGCAGGGCCGCGAGCGAGAGCTCCGCCAGCCGGCCGCCGCGCCCCTCGGCGCCCTCCTCCCACAGCAGGCCGAAGGCCGCGGCGCCGGAGACGAACCCGCCTTCGCCACCCGCGGTCTGCGCGATCTCCAGGATGCCGTCCGCCACGAGCTGGGCCGCCACGCGCGGCGCGCTCTCGCCGGCCATGCGGCGGACGTAAGCCGGCAGCGCCCCCGGCTCGCGCAGGGTGAGGAAGAGCAGGGCCGTGTCGCGGTCCACGGACTTGAGACCCAATCCTGAGCCGTCGCCGGGTCGCAGCACGCCATAGAAGTCGGGGTCCTTCTCCAGATTCGTCAGGGTCCGGCGCAGCTCCGGCTCCAGCCGGTCGAGCAGCACCAGCTCGTACCGGGGATTGGCGCGCAGGTCGCGCCCGAGGATTTCCTGCTCGCGGATCTTCTGCATGATCGTGCAACTCCAGGACCCGGCGGCGCCCCGGGATGGCGGCGCCGCCGGAGCCTCGACTTTACTTCAGGTTTGCCTTCTGAGCCTGCACCTCTTTGAGCGCCGACTGCAGTTTGTTCTCAACAGCTTCGGCCTCGGCTCGCGTGCGGAGCCCGCTCCCTCCCCTAAGCACCTTCTCCTGCGCGTCGATCTGCTCCAGGGCCGCGTGCAGATCCCGCTTGAGGACGGCCAGATCCTCCACCAGCTCCGCCGGGTTGCCGACGTCGATTACGGTCCCGCCGCAACCGTAGATCGTACCGCCGCAATCCGTGAAGTGAGGACGGGTGCCCGGCTCGCAGGCAACGTACGTGTTGCCCTTGCAGGTCGCCAGCGGACACAGCCTGAACGTCGGTAAGCGGCAGAGATGGCTCGGGTTCGGACAAGCCGTGCCCAGATAGCAGGTGTAAAACTTGACGTCCACCTCGGCGGCGACGTCGACGAGCAGATCCTTGAATCTGAAAGGCATGAGAACCTCCTTCCGGATGGACCGGAATGCCGGACTGGACATCGCATCCAGCCCGCGGTCGCCGGAAAGACGAGGGAGCGGCGACCTTGCTCGTAGAGGCTCCGGTGGAGGTGCAGGCGTTACAAAAACTATTAGGTATCGCCGGCGTCCCGTGCGAACACCAGCAGCCCGTTCGCCGGGATCACGATGCGCGCCGACGCCGGGCAGCCCTGGAGCGGCGGGCCGTCGACGATGAGTCGCCCGGCATTGCCTGCGGTATTCGGATTGTAGCCGCCGTCCCCGGGCAGACTGTCATAGGCGTCGCTGTTGAAGACCTCGAGCCAGAAGCCGCCCACGGGGAAGGGCAGAGGATAGCTCCAGTGCGTCGTCTCGTTCAGCGAGGCGACGACGATCACGTCCCGCCCCACCGCCTCGACCCAGCGCTGGAAGGCGAGGATACGGTCGGCGTTGTGGTTGAAGTAGGCGTTGAGACCCTCCCCCCGCAACGCCGGGTGGCGGTGGCGCAGCCGGCAGAGCTCGCGGGTGAAGCGCAGGAAGTCCCGCATGGGGCCGGGGGCGTCGAGACCCGCCCAGTGGATCAGCAGGTCGTCGCGGCCCGGGTCGTTGTGCCACGGCTTGTCCTCGAGAAACTCCTCGCCCATGAACAGCATGGGGATCCCGGGCGCGGTGAGCAGCAGGCCGGTCGCCACCCGCGAACGGCTGCGCGCCAGCCAGTCGCGGCGGTGGTCCCAGTGGGCCAGGGCCGGGATGCGGGGCTCGATTTTGCTCGGGTCGTCGCGGTCGCCGTCCACCAGGTCATGGTTCTCCAGGTGGACGACGGCCTGCCAGGAGGCCGGAAATCCCGCGGGGCGTTGCAGGGCGCCGCGCACCGGGTCGAGGTCGACGAATGCGGATTGGCCGCCCGCGGCCGCGGCGAGGGCGCCGCGCACGGTCTTGCGCAGGCCGTCGTGCAGCGCGGCGTCGAAGCCCAGGCCCCACGGCACGGGGAGGACGGCGGTGGCGCGATCGTCGTTCCAATATTCGGCGATGTGAATGGCGGCGGGCCTTTGCGCGTGGAGCGCCGTCGTCAGCTCCTGGCAGAAGCGGCTGCCGTCGTGGTTGCGGATGACGCTCACCTCGTCGTAGCGGAAGCCGTCGGCGTGGAATTCGTCGAGGAACATCCGGGCGT
The DNA here is from genome assembly GCA_036264085.1 of Thermoanaerobaculia bacterium. Lineage (GTDB taxonomy): Bacteria > Acidobacteriota > Thermoanaerobaculia > Multivoradales > UBA5704 > DATARR01. Next base: position 173,005 of record DATARR010000063.1, read on the forward strand.
TGTCGATCAGGAACTGCCGCACCTCGGAACTGTGATAATCGAAGATCCGCCCGCCGGCCCAGCCGTCGCCGCCGATGAAGTAGCTGTCGGGATCCCACCATTCATGATTCAGCGGCCGGTCGAAGAAGCGCAGGCTCTCCGCGTCGAACGGGCCGCCGGCGTGGTTGTAGACCACGTCGAGGATCACCGCCAGGCCGTGGACGTGGCAGAGATCGATCAGCGCCTTGAGCTGGTTGACCTGGCTGTGCAGCACCTCAGCCTGTAGCTCGCTGCGACCCCTCTTGCGCAGCAGCTCGTTGACCTGCTCGACGTAGGGGCCCAGCTCCGCGGGAGGGAGGGTGTAGTCCGTCTCCGGCGAAAAGAAATCCGTGTTGTTGTAGCCGCGGCTGAGCATGCCCTGCCATTCGACCACCGGCAGGGGCTGGATGGCGTTGACGCCGAGCTCGGCCAGGTACTCCAGCCGGCCGAGCACGTCGAGGAACTTGCTGACGCGCCCGGGGCGAATGTCCCGCCCGTCGCGGCTGGCGTAGAAGACGCCGACGTGGAGCTGATAGACGATCAGGTCGCCGGACGCCGGCTGGCGGAAGCCGTCGTCGTGCCAGGGGTAGTCGTCCGGTCCGCGGACGACGCAGTCGACCTCCGGGAAGCCGTTTCTCTCCAGCTCGCGGGCCCGGGGATCGCGCTTGTACCCCTCCCCCGCCGGACCGACCGTCCAGAAGCGGTAGAGCGAGCCGCCGGTGACGCCGGGAAAAAACCCGGTCCAGTATCCATCTGCGTCGCGGACGAGCCGGTTCTCCTCGCCAGGCCGCAGTACCTCCGGCTTCGGCTCACCCGGCGCGCGCCACGCGAGATAGACGGCGTCCGCGGCCGGCGCCCAGACCTTGAACGTGGCACCGCCGGCGACGAGGCTCGCCCCGATCGGAGTGTCCGGCGCGACGTGGTCCTGGGAGGCTGGCACGAGGGGGGATTATAATCTCCCCTGGTCCGCCGGCGTCCCGCCGGCTCCTTTCAGCGAGAAAGCAAGGAGGTTCTTCATGAACAAGGGATTGCGCTTCGTCCTGCTGCTCAGCGTCCTGGCCTCGGCCGTTCTCCTCCCCTCCCCCAAGCCGGTCTATGCCCTGATCAGTTGCGATTCCATCAGCGGCGGCCACTGTCAGAACCTGTCGAAGCCCATTGCGTGTGTCAACAGCGACGGCTCGGCGGGGACCTGCTTCTGCGAGAACAAGCATTGGGTGTGCAGTTAGGGCCGTTGATCTAAGAGACGTTTCGAAAGTGGTGATCTGTCTGGCAGTTCTACTGTATAGACGCCCCGCGGGGAACCCCGCTGGGGAGTCTCTACAGTGGGTAACCCCATTTGAGACACCCTCTACGCGTAGGTAAAGCCCCTGGTGAGGGTCAACGGCTGGCTTCCTGGGACCGTCACGACGACATCCACGACGGTACCCGGCTGGGGTCCGGCCGGAACAGTGACGGAGAGGGTCGTCGGGTTGACGAACTGAACGTTCGCTGGTGCCGCTCCGAAAAGCACTGTCGTGCCTTGCTGGAAACCCGTACCGGTGATCGTGACCGTTTTCCCAGCGGCAATCGTTGCCGGGGCAACCATGATCCCCGTCGCGCCCGCCGAAGCTGGTTTCAGGTGGTCCGCCGCCGGAGGCACGGGGGTGAGAATGGTATCAACGATTTGCTTGAGCTTCTCGAAACCCTGTTGACTGAACAACCCGACGAGAGCGGAGAGGCCGACGATCCAGAACCGGTTGGGCGAACTCTGCCAGTTTCCGACCGCGCCAGTGACGCAGAGGAAGAAGATGAAGGCGAGCGCCGCGCCGGTGAGGGGGCGGAAGGCGTACATGGGGACCCAACTCCACCTGAGCTCGCGGTTGCCTACGTAGGCGTAGAACGAACGGATCGAATGGAGAGTGCCGCCGAGGGCCCCGGCGAGGAGGACCAGCAGGATGATGGTCGACTGGCCTGGGCAAGCCGTGTACGTAAACCCCTTCGGAAGCGTACCGGTGCTTGAGCCAACCTGTACCGAAACGTCGACAGCCCCTTCGCCATGGGCAGGGACGGTCGCCTGGATCGTGGTCGGGTCCACGTACTTGACATCCACGGCCGGGGCATCGCCGAACTTCACCGCAGCCTTGTCCGCAAATCCCGAGCCGGAGATCTTGACGCGCGTGCCGCCGGCCGGATCGCCGCACACCGGTGCGACGCTGGTGATCTCCAGTTTCGGCGCCGGAGTTGGAGTGGGCGTGGGAGTAGGAGTCGGCGTCGGAGTGGGGGTTGGAGTCGGGGTTGGGCTCGGCTTTGGAGTTGGCGTCGCGGTCGGCGTTGTCGTCGGAGTTGCCGCTGGCGTCGTCTGGCTCGCCGGAGTCGTGGATACGACGTTGGAAGCTGCGGCGCACACTGAGCAATCAGGCCATGCCCAGTAAAGAAGCCAGAGCAGGCCCAGGGCGACACCAAAAAGGCCCAGGGAGAGCCCCTTGATCCAGCCTTTCCTGGCGTACCCGGCCCCCGGGCCACCGCCTGGAATCACACCGCCTTGGTTGGGATCTGCGGCCATGGTTCATCTCCTTTCGTCACGACGGGAGAGACGGACCAGGCCCGAAGATTCCCGGGCACAGAACGCCGCCCGCTGAGGAGTGAGGGAGAACGTCAGCCGTTTTCGTTATGCTGGACGCAGTCTTGAAAGGAGACACCCTCATGAAAAAATTGACGCTGAGCCTCGTCCTGGTGGCGCTCGCGCCGGCCGCGTTGCTGGCCCATCCGCCGGATGCGGGTACGCTCGAAACGGCCGTGAGCTTCGACCCGCAGGCGCTGGAGACCCCGGAGAACATCGTCATCGAGAAGTCCGGGACGATGTACGTCAGCCTCGCCCTCACCGGCGAGATCCGCAGGATCGCGCCCGACGGCACGCAGTCCACCCTGATCTCGCTCCCCATCGGCCCGCCCTTGACCCTCTGCGGCCCGTTCTTCAACGCCGTGACCGGGATCACGCAGGCCCCCGGGATGGCTCGGCTCGCCGGCCGGCTTCCCGGGTCCTAACGGGCTCAAGGTCTTCAAGGGGGAGGTCTACGTCTCGAACTCGGCGGCGGGCACCATCCTCGCCATCCCCATCGGCCGCGACAGCGCGGCGGGCGAGCCGCGGCTCCACGCCCACCTGCCGGACGGCTCGGGGTGCGACGACTTCTCCTTCGACGTCCACGGCGCGCTCTACTGCACCATCGACCCCTTCCTAACCCTGGTGAAGGTCGACCCGGACGGCAGCACCCAGGTGCTGCTGACGGCGGCCGACGGCCTCGATGGCCCCACCGCCACGGCCTTCGGTCGCAAGGGGCAGGACCGGTTCAACCTCTACGTCACCAACGGCGCCTTCCCCTTCTTCTCCACCACCCACCGGCCCAGCCTGATGCGGCTGCACCTCGGCGTGCCAGGCGCGTCGCCGGACAAGTAGGGCCTCATCGAGCCACAGCCCCTCTTCCCGCCTCAGGAGAGGGGCAGCGCACTGGCGTAGGCACCCACCATGCGCAATCGAGAATGTGATATAGTTCTACATGCGCAGGGGCAATCTCTCTGCCCAAGGAGGAAAAGTATGAAGACGGCCCGATGGTTGGCGATCAGTGTGACTGTGGTGATGCTCGGCAGCTTCAGCGAAGTGTTCGCCGTAGATCCAGGCACCGCGTGCGCCTCCGGCGCGGTGACCGGGGTCTGCAATGGTATTTCCGGCTACCCGGTGAAATTCGATCCCAGCTCTCCGACGGGCGTCTCTGCGCTCTGCCCTCCGTATAACAATCCTTTCGTCGTCTTCTCGCCGCATCCCGACGACGAGACGCTCGCCACGGCAGGTGCGATTCGCGCGGCAAAGGACGCGAACCGCCAGGTCATCGTGGAGCTCATGACGAACGGAGACCAGTCGGGCACGTACGAGTGCCAGTCCGCCGGAACCGGGACGAGCGGCGACTGCGGCAAGGATCGATGCCGGGAGTTCATGGCCGCCATGCAGGCGCTCGGCGTCGATGGGGTCACGGTGAACAATTTCGGCGACAAGACGCTGCTCACCATCGGCGGGAGCTCCTGTCCTGGCGATCCGTCGCAGGCCGTCCCGGACGCCACGAAAGTCCCGCAGCGGGTCCAGTTCTGGACCGGGATGAACGGCACCAGCAACATCATCGGATGCCTGAGCCTGCGCGGTACCGCCGGATATGAGGACGGAATCTCGTGCCATGCGGATCATCTAGCGGTCCGCCTGGCCCTCAAGAACGCCAACTATGGGGATACCAAGTGGTACGCAGTCTACGAGCACTCGGACCCGGATCGATTCAACACCACGTCCGGCGTCGCGAGCACGTTTTATCACGAGGCCATCAGCCCGTCGCAGTGCAACGCGGGAGTGTTGGCCGCTCTCAATTCTTACATGACCGCGAGCCCTCCCCAGACGATTACGACGATCGGTTATGGGGGGGCGATGGGAGCCTTCGACAACGAGAAGAGCGACTGCCTTAATGCCGTCGCCGAAGACCTCGCGCTCAAAGATTCCTTCACGTCGTGCTTCGGAGGGGGAGGGATGTGCGGCGAGGCATCATGCGTGAGCCCGGACGGTCAATACATCAGCCACTTCACGGGACCGAACTGCGATGGCACCGAGTCCTATTACCTGCCCTACGACTCCTGGGGCTACCAGTGCCGGCCGTACCCCAGTTCGGAAGCGCAGTGCGGCACGATCCACCGCACCGTCACCAACCGCTCCTACCGCTATGCAGGCCAGTGCTACCCCAACGCCTGGCCGAGCGGCAATACGCTCAGCGACTTTGTGACCGTCTATCGCGGCAGCAGTTGCGGCGAGGCATCATGCGTGAGCCCGGATGGTCAATACATCAGCCACTTCACGGGACCGAACTGCGATGGCACCGAATCCTACTACCTACCCTACGACTCGTGGGGCTACCAGTGTCGACCCTACCCCAGTTCGGGCGCGCAGTGCGGCACGATCCACCGCACCGTTACCAACCGCTCCTATCGCTATGCCGGTCAGTGCTACTCCAACGCCTGGCCAAGCGGCAATACGCTGAGCGACTTCGTGACTGTGTATCGCTGACGTCCCCGAACCCTGCCTCTCTCCCCGGGGGTGGGAGAGGGGCAGGGGTTGGGTTGCGCGGATCTTGAGTTACAGATGGCGACTCAACGCAGTCGCGTCAAGGACCAGGAAACCCGGCTCAAGAGACTCGAGGTCCGACAGGTTGGGCTGAAGGAGCTGGGCGCGCCCCAGTCTCCGTGAGTCGCCGGCGCCAACGCCACCGGCGACATCCCCGGCTCGTCCGCCACAGGCCGTGGTTGGCGAAGGCCGTTCGCTTCCCCCCTCCTCCCCGCCCGCGGTGTTGGCGGTGGAGGAGGGCTGTGGCTACGGCGGTCCGTCGGGCGCGCAGGCGTTCGCGCACTCGAACGGCCCGTTGGTGGTGGCGCACAACCAGGTAACACACTGATACGGATAAGGATCTGATATCCCACCCGCAACTTTTCCGAACACCGGCTCTTCCAGTTTCCGCACAGTCTCCTTCGCCACCAGCTTCTTCGCCGTCTTCTTCACGAGATCTCCTTTCTGATGTCTAAGCGGGCTTGGGTCTGGGAGCGCCGCCGGCCTCTTGCAAAGAAAAGAAGGAGAAAGAAGCCGGCGGGACGCCGGCGGTCCCAGGGGGGTGCTCAGACGACGACCGGTGCGCCCGCCTGGAGGCGCACGTGCGACAGGTACTCGAGCTGCGACGGCAGCGTCGAGACCAGCCGCTCGGTCTTCTCCTTCATGGCGCGGAAGGCGCGGTGGGCGCCGGCCGGATCGATGTGGTCGAGAGCGGGCAGGCTCTTCTCGGGCTGGTAGTTGAGCCCCAGCAGCATCACGGAGTACGAGTAGGACTCGAAGCCGTGGAAGGCCGAATTGATGCTGCGCGCGTTCGGCAGCCGCTTCTTCCACAGCGCGAAACGGTCCTCGAGCGACTCGGGGAGCTTGAGGCTCTTGGTGGCGCGCCAGAACTCGGTGTCGTTGCGGTCGGTCGTGCGGTAGTGGAGGATGAGGAAGTCGCGGACGCCGTCGATGGCCTCGCCGACCACCCGGTTGTAGCTCTTCGCCGTCTCCTCCTCGAAGCCGTCGCCGGGGAGATGGTTCACCAGCTCCTCGATGCCGTTCTGAATGAAGAAGATGCCCGTCGACTCCAGGGGCTCGACGAAGCCGCTCGCCAGACCGATGGCGACGCAGTTCTTCACCCACGAGTTGCGGCAGCGGCCGATCCGCATCCGGATGTGGTTGGCCCGGATGTCGTCCGCTTTGGGACCCAGGTAGCGGCGGAACTCCGCCTCGGCGTCCTCGGGGGTGATGAACTTGCTCGAGTAGACGTACCCCGTGCCTTCCCGGCCGTAGAGCGGAATGTTCCACACCCAGCCGTTGGTCAGGGCCGTGGCCTGGGTGTAGGGATTGATGCCGTGGGTCTTGACGTCGCGCGGGATCTGCAGCGCGATGGCCCGGTCGCACAGCAGCGACTCGGAGAAGGAGATGAACGGCTCCTGCAGGGTCTGGTTGATCAGCAGGCCGCGGAAGCCGGTGCAGTCGACGTAGAGGTCGCCCTGGACGATGCCGTGATCGTTGGTGACCAGGTGGTCGATGCTGCCGTCCTCGCGCAGCTTGACCTCGGCGACGTCGTCCACGACCTGCTGGACGCCGCGCCTGGTGGCATAGCCCTTGAGGAACTCGGCCAGCAGGCTGGCGTCGAACTGGTAGGCGTACGGGTACTGCACCTTGTGCTCGGCGAGGATGTTCTTCTTGCCGCGGACGTCGACGGAGAAGTAGTCCTGGACCTTGTCGTCGAAGACGCGGCCGTCGAAGAAGCGGGGCGAGCGCTGGGCGTCACACATGGCCGGGATGGTGAAGCAGGCGTAGTCGAAGGCCTCCTCGTGCCGCTTGAGCTTGAGCCACCACTCCCCCATGTTGAAGCCGTCGACCACCTCGTAGCGCTGGAATGGATGGTAGAAGTGGCCGCCCTCGGCCCGCCAGTTGACGAATTTGATGGCCAGCTTGTAGGTGGCGTTGCAGCTCGGCATCCAGTCGGACTCGTCGAGGCCGAGGAAGTCGAAGAAGAGCTTGACGGTGCTGAAGGTCGCTTCGCCGACGCCGACCGTCTTGATGTTGGCCGACTCGATGAGGGTGATGTCCATTCCCGGCAGCGCCTTCTTCAGGTGCGACGCCGTCATCCAGCCCGCCGTCCCGCCCCCCACGATCACGATGCTCTTAGCCATGGTCTTGACTCCCCCGATAGATAGACCGTCAATAGATAGGTATCCTGGCGCGGCTTTTTCGCGCCGGCCCGACGTTTTCCCCGCCGGCACGGCGGGAGGGTTATCTCCAGAGGTGCAGGAACCCGGCGAATTGGGGACAACCTCAGGGCTTGCGGGCGACGACGGCGAAGAACTCGTGCGGCTGGTTGAGGCGCTTCGCCAGGGCCCAGCCCGCCTTCTCCGCGCGGTCGACCTGCGGCATCGGCCGGAGCTGCACGTCCACGAAGCCGGCCGCGGCGAGGAGGCGCGGGAACTTCTGCCGGTTGCCGGGGCCCTTCAGGGGAAGCTCCTCGCCGAACCCGCCGTCATAGCCCTGGCGCAGCTTCCTCTCGACCGCCCAGAGGTTCTCGAACCGGGTCGCGGCCACGAGGAGATGCCCCAGGAACCGCTTGGCGCGATAGGAGAAGGGAGCGTCGAACCAGTCGCCGTCGATCACCACGACGAGACCGCCGGGCTTGAGCACCCGCTGCCAGTCCGCGACGGCCGCTTCCGGATGGGGGAGGGTCCAGAGGACGTTGCGATTGACGAGGACGTCGTAGGCCGCGTCCGGCTCCGGCAGCGATTCGGCGTCGCCGACCGCGAACTCGGCCGCCAGGCCCCGCTCCACGGCGTTGCGCCGCGCCTGCTCGACCATGCCCGGCGAGAGGTCCAGCCCCTTGACGCCGTGACCCAGACCGGCCAGGAGCAGGGCCAGGAAGCCGGTGCCGGTGCCGACGTCCAGCACCCTCTTCGGCGCCTCCCCCACCGTGCTGGCGAGGAACTGCGTCCATTTTTCCCTCTGCTGCCGGCTGCGGATCCCCTGCATCCGCTCGAAGCCTTCGCTGCGCCCATCCCAATAGCCGGCGATCGTCTTCTTCAGTGATTCCCCAGACGCTTCCATCCTCTCCTCCAAGGCTCCAGGCGGGCTTCAGGCTCCGGCGCCGGGCTCGACGGGGGTGCAGGTCGAAGGCTCGCCGCCGGCGGGCAGCAGCTTGACCTCCAGGCGGCGGCTCTGGCCCGCGACGAGGCGGATGCCCCGGCAGGTGACCGGGGAATCGCCCTCCAGCGCGGCGGTGGCGATGTAGACGCCCGAGGGAAGGCCGGCGAACTTGAAGCTGCCGTCGGCGCCCGACGTCTGCTTTTTCGGAGTGCTCTCGCCAGCCTTGAGCAGGGTGATCGCCACTCCTGCCAGCGGCTTGCCCTGGGCATCCTGGACCTGGCCGTCGACTTCGCCGCTGGGCGCCGGCGGCGCCGCCAGGGCCGGTCCGGCGGCCATGGAGGTCGCGAGGATCGCGACGGCGGCAAGGATGGAGATGGAACGGGAACGGACGTCAGCCATATCGGTCTCCCTTGAGCAGGCGCTGGGATGATCCGGCGAAAGCTCGTCCGATGCTAGCCTGCTCCGGCCCGCGCCGCAAATCGTCACGGCGCGGCCGGCGGGCTCGGCGTCACTTCGAGACGCCCGCGCCGCAGCTCCCACTCCTTCAGCATCGTCCAGAGGACGGGGGTCACGATGAGGACGTGGACCAACGACGAGAGCATACCGCCCACAACCGGTGTCGCGATCGGCTTCGCGACCTCCGATCCGGTCGCCGAGGACCACAGGATGGGCAGCAACCCCGCGATGACGGTCGCGACGGTCATCAGCTTGGGCCGCAGGCGGAGGACGGCCCCTTCCATCGCCGCTTCGCGAATCCCCTCGCAGGTGAGCTCTCCCGCCGCCGCCTTGCGCTGCAGGGCCTCTTCGAGATACACGACCATGACGACGGCCGTCTGCACCGCCGTCCCGAAGAGCGCGATGTAGCCGACCCACACCGCAACGCTCAGGTGAAGCTCGGTCTTCCAGCCAAAATGCAGGGCGGCGGTGTGGAGCGCCCACAGCAGTAGATTGCCGCCGGTGAGGGCGAACGGAATGGCGAGGATCACATGGGCCGCCTCCTTGGCCGAGCGATAGGTCAGCCAGAGCAGCACGAAGATGATCGCGAAGCAGGCCGGCACGACGATCATCAAGCGGTTGCGGGCCCGCACCTGGTTCTCGTACTGCCCCGACCCTTGGAGATAGTAGCCCGCCGGCAGCGAGACCTTCTGCTCGACTGTCCGTGTCGCTTCGTCCACGAAGGAGCCGACGTCGCGGCCCCTGACGTTCAGGAAGATCCGCGCCCGCAGCAGACCGTTTTCGGAGGAGATCATGGATGGGCCGGGACGGAGCCGGATGGACGCCAGCTCGGCGAGGGGCACCTGGGTCATTCCCGAGCCCCCTCCCACAGGCGACCGCACCGGCACCAGGACCCGCCGGATCGCGCCGAGGTCGTCCCGCAGCTCCCGCGCATAGCGTACCCGGACCGCGAAGCGGTTTCGCCCTTCGATCGTCGTCGTCAGGTCCATGCCGCCGATGGCGGCCTCGACGACCTCCTCCACGTCGGCGACCGTGGCGCCGTAGCGCGCCACGGCGTCGCGGTCGACCTCGATCTCCAGGTAGGGAGTCCCCAGGATCTGCTCGGGATAGACGTCGACCGCTCCGCGCACTTCCCGCACGGCCTCGGCCACCTCGCGCGCCTTCCGCTCCAGAACGGCGAGATCGGGTCCGAAGACCTTGATCCCGACCTGGGTAGGGATACCGGTCGCCAGCATGTCGATGCGGTTGCGGATCGGCTGCTGCCAGATCGTCGTGACACCCGGCATCAGGCTCTTCTCCGTCATCTCCGCGATCAGCGCGTCCCTGGTGAGGTCCGGCCGCCAGTGCTCGCGGTCTTTGAGCTCCACCAGCGTCTCATACATGTTGATGGGCGCGGGGTCGAGCGGGCTCTCCACCCGCCCCACTTTGCCGATCACGGAGGCGACCTCCGGGAATGACCGGAGGACGGCGTCCTGCCGCTTCATGATCTCCACCGCCTCGGTGAGCGAGACCGCGTTGGAGGTCACCGGCATGAACATCAGGGTGCCCTCGTCCAAGGGCGGCATGAGCTCGTTGCCCACGCCGGCGGCGAGATGAGAATCGAGCCACTGCTGGCCGCTCGCCAACCGGTCCGTCACCCGCTGCGCGCCGCCGGAGCCGGCCGCCGCCGCGGCGAGGAACGGCAGCTTCACCGGCGTCAACAGGAGGCCGGCGCCGCCGACCAGGAGCAGGGAGAGGACGAACACCCCTCCGGCGAGCAGCAGGGTCGTCTTCTTGTGCCGGAGCGCCCAGTCGAGGGCCGGCTCGTAGAGGCGCCGGGCGACGCGCATGATCGGGTTTTGCGTTTCCGGCCGGACCTTGCCCCGGATCAGAAAGGTTGCGAGCACCGGCACGAGCGTCACCGACAGGAACGTCGCACCGATCATGGCAAAGGTCTTGGTGAACGCCAGGGGATGGAAAAGCCGGCCCTCTTCGCCGGTCAGGGAGAAGACGGGGAAGAAGGCGAGGATGATGATCACCATCGAGAAGAAGATGGGCCGGCCGGTCCTCTGCGTGGCATCGCGCACCGAATCGATCAGCGGTCGGGTTCCTCCTTCCCGCTCGATCTGGCGGAAGCAGTTCTCGGTGATGACGATGCCGGCGTCGACCAGCACGCCGATCGCAATCGCAATCCCCATCAGCGACATGATGTTCGAGGTGATGCCGAAGACCCGCATGAGAATGAAGGCGATGAGGACGGCGATGGGCAGCGGCGCGCTGACGATGAGGACCGAGCGGAAGTGCATCAGGAAGAGCACGTGGGCGAGCACGACGAGGAGAGTCTCTTCGATCAGCGAGCGTTTGAGCGTGCCGATGGCGCGGGCGATCAGGGCCGAGCGATCATAGGCGGGCACGATGCGCACTCCCGCCGGCAGGCCCTTCTGGACCTCGCGGATCTTCGCCTTGACGCGGGCGATGATCTCGGGAGCGCTCTGGCCGTAGCGCATGGTGACCACGCCGCCCACCACCTCCCGCCCGTTCTTTTCCAGAGCCCCGCGGCGGAAGGCAGAGCCGAGCTGGATGGCGCCCAGGCTCGAGAGGTAGACGGGAACGCCGCCGGAGGCACTCACCGCAATGTTGCCGATATCGCGCAGGCCCCGGATCAAGCCGACGCCGCGCACCACGTACTCCATGCCGTTCTGCTCGATCACCTTGCCGCCGACGTTGTCGTTGCTGCGCGCGACGGCCGTCATGACGTCACGCAGGGAGACGCCATAGGCGGCGAGCTTGTTCGGGTCCAGATCGATCTGATATTCACGGACGAAACCACCGATCGAGGCGACCTCGGCGACTCCGGGCACGGCGTTCAACTGATAGCGGACGAACCAGTCCTGCAAGGCGCGCAGCTCTCCCAGGTCGTGCCCCTCGCCTTCCAGGGTGTACCAGAAGACCTGGCCCACGGCCGACGCGTCGGGGCCGAGGACCGGGGTCACCCCCTTCGGCATCAATCCCTGGATCAGGTTCATCCGTTCGAGGATCCGTTGGCGGCCGAAATAAAGGTCCGTCCCATCCTCGAAGATCACATTGACCATCGAAAAACCGAATGCCGACGAGGCGCGCACGGCCTTGACGCCGGCCAGGCCCTGGAGGTTGGTGGTCATGGGATAGGTGACCTGGTCCTCCACCTCCTGGGGTGAGCGTCCCGGCCACTCGGCGAAGACGATGACCTGGGTCTCCGAGATGTCCGGGATGGCATCGATCGGATTGGTGCGGACGGTGTAGAGGCCCGCGGCCACGAGGAGCAACGTCAGGCCGAGGATCAGGAAACGGTTGCGCAGCGAGAAGTCGATCAGCCAGTCGATCATTGCGGTCCCTTCCCTTTCTTCACCTCGGAGGCGCCGCCCCACTGAATGGACTGACCCGTCGCGAGCTGGGATTGCGAATCGATCAGGAAATTGGCCGACGTCACCACCTGCTCCCCCTCGCTGAGCCCTTGGAGGACCTGCACCAGATCACCCGCCGTCTGGCCGAGGCGCACCTCCCGGCCGGCGAAGCGGGTGGGCCCGAGCCGAACGTAGACCAGTTGGCGGACGCCGGCATCGATCACGGCGCTCTTCGGGATGGCGAGCCCCTGGCCCAGATCGACCTGCAGCTCGGCGTTGGCGAACATTCCCGGTTTCAAGGCGCCGCCCGGGTTGGGCAACTCGATGCGCACTCCCGCCGTGCGGGTCGCAGGGTCGAGCAACGGGTCGATGAACCGGATGCGGCCGCGGAGCTGGCGTCCCGGGAAGGCGGCCAAGGTCGCGACGGCCTCCTGCCCGGCTTTGACGCCGCCCAGGTCCTGCTCGTAGACCTTGGCGGAGAGCCAGAGCCGCGACAGATCGGCGAGGAGATAAAGGTCCTGGCCTTCCGTCACGTACTGGCCCTGGACGACTTTCTTTTCGAGCACCGTGCCGGAGATCGGCGCGCGCACTACCAGGTCGGTCTCGGCCTGCCGGGTGCGCGCGATCTGATCGATCTGATCCCGGCCGAGCCCCCACAGGGAGAGCCGCGTGGTCGCCGCTTGGACCAGGGACTCGGCGGACTCGACATAGCCGGCATCGCCGCCCTCCCGGGACCGTGCCAGGTTGCCGAGCGCGAGGACGTACTCCCGGCCGGAGGCCACGAGGTCCGGGCTGTAGATGGCGTAGATCGGCGCGCCCCGGCGGACGGGCTCGCCGGTGAAATTCAGATAGAGATGGTCGAGCCGGCCCGCCACGCGGGCGGCGACGTGGACGAGCGTCGTCTCGTCCGTCTGCAGAGTGCCCGCCGCTCTCACCGCATGATGCAGGGTGGCGGGCTTCACCTCGGCCGTCGTGACCCCGGCCGCGCTCACGGCCTCGGGGCTCAGCTCGACCGTCGCGCCGGGCGCCGCCGGCCGGCCCGGCGGCGGCGCCTCGTCCGCGTACCTGGGCACCAGCTCCATGTCCATGAACGGCGACTTGCCGGGGTGGTCGAAGTGCGTTCCCGGCTGCATCGGGTCGTACCAGTAGAGGACCTTCCTGTCAATTTTCGTCGGGCTCTTCGGCGCGGCGGCCGGAGCCTTGCCGCACCCCGCGAGCAGTCCGCCGGCCAGGATCGCGGCGAAGATGAAAAACCTATTTGTCGACATGGGAGCCTCCTGCGCCGGGAGTGCCTGGAAGGAGGGGCAGCCCGGAGGCCTTCTGCAACGCCGCCAGCGCGCGGCCGATCCCCGACGCGCGCACGGCGGCTTCCCGGCGGTAGGAATCGAGATTATTGGCGGCGCGGGCGAGGGTCTGAAAATCGATCTTGCCGACGACATAGGCCTCGCGAGCGGCGCGAAAATTGATCTCCGCCTGAGGGAGGATCGACTTGGAGTAGAGCTGAGCCTGCTCGACGTTCTTCTCCAGCTCCGCGTACGCCGCCTCCACGTCGCCTTGGAGCTGGTTCTTCACCGTCTCGACGCCGGTGCGGGCCGCGGCGAGCTCCGCCTCCTTCTCCGCCCGCCTCTCGTCCAGCCGCCGGCGATGGGTCCAGGGCAGGTTGATCGCGGCGCTGACGCCGACGAAGTCGTCGAACCTCTCGCGGCGGCCGTAATAGCCCATCACCATCCAGTCCGGGCGGCTCTCGAGGCGCGCGAGCTCCAGCGCCTGTTCGGCGCGGCGGACCTCCGCCTCAGCCGCGGCGACGGCGGGGCTCCGCTCCGCCGCCTGCCGCACCAGCTCGCCGGCCGCGGGCACCTCAGAGACCGGCTCCACGGGACCGACCGGCGGCACCGTAGCCGTCGCGGGCAGGCCCTGAAGGGCGTTGAAGCGCGCCACCTGCGCCCGCCGTTCCGCCCGCAGCGAGGAGAGCCTCTCGTCGAGGCTCGTCTTTTCGAGGTTGGCCTGGAGGACGTCCGACACTCCGGCCTTCCCCACCTTGTAGAGCTCGGTGGCGGAAGCGGCCGCGTCCTCCAACCTGCCGCGGGACTCCTCCAGGATGGCGAGGCTGCGATCAGTCTCGGCGAGCGTGAAGAAGGAGTCCGCGGTCTCCGCTGCGATCTCCACCGCTTCCCGCGCCTGCGTCGCCGCCGCGCTCTCGACGTCCGCTTGGGCCACGGCGCGCTGGGCCGCGCGCTTGCCCCGGCCCGGGAGGCGCTGGCGGCCGGTGATCATCTCCATCGTGAAGTTGTCGCGGGAGAGAGAAGGCTCGCGGACCGGCACGTCCTTGAGACCGAGCTCGATCTCCGGATCGGGCAGCTCGGCGGTCTGAGAAACCCGGCGCCGAGCCGCCTCGGTCCGGGCCTGGGCCTCTCGCAGCCGCGGGTTCTCTGCGGTCGCACGACGAATCGCCTCGGCCAGGCGTCCTTGCGCCCCCGCGGGTGCGGCGATCACGAGGAGCACCCAAAAAACGTTATGAATTGCGCGCAACATCGCATCCTCCAGGTGAAAGTGAGCTGACACCGCGGCCCCCATGGGGCGCGGCAGGACACACTTCTCCTAGAGGAGCGTCAAATCAGGAAGACGGCGAAGAGGGTGAAGAGCCCGACGCCCTGGGTTACCGCGGGTGTGGCGACCGGCCGGGAAGAGCTGTCGAAACTGACCGATTCCGGTACCGGAACGGTGAGCGAAACCCATGCCGAGGAGGCGGCGAGGGCGGGCGCCGGAGCCGCCGGGGCCTGAGAGATCTGGCCACCACGTGTGCCGCAGCACTCCCGGCCCATCCTCTTGCAGGCGACCCGTTCCGCGGCGCTCATCGAGCACGCCCGGGAAAAGCACAGCGGAGACCCCAGAAAGAGCAGGGGTGCGACGGCCAGGAAGAGGACGACCGTGGTGCGCAGGTGCCGGCGAGCTCTCACGGCTCCATCATACCCCACCACTTCGGTGAATGGACTCGTCGCGTCGCTGCTCGGAGCGGCGATCATCGCGACCAGCCGTCCCGAGCCGGTGAGTGAGGAGGGTTGACACGCCACGACATTTCCGGCATGATCGAATCGTCATGGAAGACGCGCGCCGCTACGCCAGCCGCTTCGCCGCCCTCGGTCACGAGATGCGGCTGGAGATCCTGCGCCGGCTCCTCGCCTCGCACCCGCATGGGATGGTGGCCGGGGAGATCCAGCAGGAGCTGGGCATCCCGGCGTCCTCGCTCTCGCATCACCTCGACGCCCTGCGTCAGGAGGGCTTGGTGAACCAGCACCGGGAGGGCAGGTTCCTGCGCTACCTCGCCGATACCCAGGCGCTCCAAGAGATCCTCGACTTCCTGTACGCCGAGTGCTGCACCGGCAACGCCTTGGTGAAGATCGGCGAAGGCGTGAAGGGAGCGGCAAGCTAAAGCGCGCTTTTTTTGGCCTCAACATTTCGATAATTCCGGCACGATCGGAGAGGAGATCGGACATGGAAGAGAAGAAAGCCGCGAAGGACAGACTGCCGGTGGCCATCATCGGCGCCGGGCCGGTGGGGCTGGCCGCCGCCGCCCACCTCATCGCCCGGGGCGAAGAGCCCCTCGTGCTGGAGGCCGGCTGCCGCGTCGGGTCGAGCCTCCGCGAGTGGGGGCACGTACGGCTGTTCTCGCCGTGGCGGTACGTGGTGGACTCCGCCTCGGCCGAGCTCCTCACGGCCGCCGGTTGGGAGGCGCCCGACGCCGGCGGCCATCCCACGGGCAACGACCTGGTGGACCGCTACCTCGAGCCCCTGGCGGCGACTCCCCCGCTGCGCGACCGCATCCGTCTCGGCACCCGGGTGGAATCGGTGAGCCGGCAGGGCTACGACAAGATGAAGACGGCCGGCCGGGAGCGCGCCCCCTTCGCCCTTCAGGTCCGCGGCGAGGCGGGCGGCGAAGAGGTGATCCTCGCCCGGGCGGTGATCGACGCCTCGGGGACCTGGCGGCGGCCCAATCCCCTGGGGGCGGGCGGCGTGCCGGCCGCCGGCGAGCGGGCGCTCGCGGCGCGGATCTTCTACGGCATCCCGGACGCCCTCGGCGCTCACCGGGCGCGCTACGCCGGTCGCCGGACCGCGGTCGTCGGCAGCGGCCACTCGGCCTTCAACGCCCTCCTCGACCTGATCGCTCTCGGCGACGAGGCGCCGGGAACCGAGATCACCTGGGTGATCCGCCGGCCCACGCTGGACGGCCTCTTCGGCGGCGGCGACCGGCACGCGCTCGCCGCCCGCGGCCGGTTGGGAGACCGGGTGCGGGGCCTCGTCGAGTCCGGACGCCTGCGCGTGGCAGCCGGCTTCAAGGTGACGGAGCTGCGGGCCGGCGAGGCGGGCATGACCCTGATTGGCGAAGGGACCGCCCTGCCCCCCGTGGACGAGATCGTGGCCGCCACCGGCTTCCGGCCCGACCTCTCGCTCGCCTCCGAGCTGCGTCTGTCCCTCGATCCCGCGGTCGAGAGCCCCGTGGCCCTGGCTCCCCTGATCGATCCCAACGTCCATAGCTGCGGCACCGTGCGTCCCCACGGGGCGGAGGAGCTCAAACAGCCGGAGGAGGGCTTCTTCATCGTCGGCATGAAGAGCTACGGCCGGGCTCCCACCTTCCTCCTGCTCACCGGCTACGAGCAGGTGCGCTCGGTCGTGGCCGCGCTCGCCGGGGACTGGCAGGCCGCCCGCGAGGTCCACCTCGAGCTGCCGGAGACGGGGGTCTGTTCCCTGGCGCCGCTGGCGAAGGCCGTCGAAACCGCCGCCGCCTGCTGCGCGCCGAGCTGCTGCGGGTGAGCCATGGGCGACGCACTGCATCCGGAAGCTCCGCGCGCCGCTCGCGTCCTCTTCCTCTGCACCCACAACAGTGCCCGGTCGCAAATGGCGGAGGCCCTCCTCCGCCACCTCGCGCCGGACAGGGTCGAAGCCGCGAGCGCCGGGACCGTGGCCACGAGGGTACACCCGCTGGCCATCGCGGCCATGGCCGAGAAGGGAATCGGCGTCAGCACGCAACGGTCCAAGCTCATGGACGACCTCTTCGAGGAACGCTTCGATTACGTGGTCACCGTCTGCGACAATGCCCGAGAGTCGTGCCCGGTCTTTCCCGGCGCCCCGAAGCGCCTCCACTGGAGCCTCCCCGATCCCTCGGCCGTGGAGGGCAGCGAGGAAGTGAAGCTGCAAGCCTTCCGCTCCACGGCGGACGAGCTCATGGGGCGGATCCGGTTGCTCATCGCTCGGATCGAAGGTGAGGACGGCTAGAGAGGACGCGCCGGCGGACATCCTGGATGTCCACCCAGGTGGATAAATCGCGGAATCGCACCGCGGTCGGAACCGGGAGCCAAGGGCTCTGCGCCATGATTACGAAGCCGGGGACCCCCACGCCGCCGGTGATCAAGCCGGCAGCGTAGGTTGAAGCAGGACCATCCGGGGCGTGCCGGCCGGCATGCCCCGGATGGTTTCACCCTACAGCTTGACCTCGATCCCCGCCTGTCCTGCCTTCTTCAACGTCGCATTGAGCACCGCCAGGTCCTTCGTCTTCAGCACGTCCCAGGCCGCCAGGGTGGTCGCGAGCATCTTCTGAGCCTGATCGAAGCCGGCCACGGCATCGGGGGACGGCGCGCTGTCCGCGTTGCCCACGGCTGTGGCGAGCGCGTCCAGCTCAGCGCCCACGGCGCGCAGGGTGGTGAGCGAATTCGGCGGCACCCACCACTGGCCCGGCGGCGCCGCTCCCGAGAGATCGCGCACCCGCGCCTCCAAGGCGCCGATCGCCGGAGCGATTTTCGCGCTCGCGCTCTTGCGGCGCTCGGCGAGCGCCGTCGCCAGCGCCTCGACCTCGCGGGACGCCGCTTCCAGCCGGGCCTGCTCCACCTCGATCCGGCGCGCCAGGGCGAACTGCGCGGCATAGGCCGCCGCCGGCAGCGACACCCGCGGATCCGGCGCCACCGTCAGCGGCTGGGTGAGGCGGGCGCCGTCGACCTCCAGCACCACGGTGTAGCGGCCCGGAGGCGCCCACGCGCCGTCGGCCCGAGGGTTGGACGAAGCCGCAGCCTGCGCATACCGCAATGGCCAGACGAAGCGGTGATGGCCGGGCGCCGTGGCGAGCTGCACGGGGGGCGGCACCCACTGCGGCGCGATGCTCAGCTTGGCGAGGTCCGGCTTCGGCGCCGGGTCCGCGCTGCTGTAGCGCCGCACCAGCTCGCCGTGCTCGTCGTGGATCTCCAAGGTCACCGGCTGTCTGGCAGCAGCCTTCAGCACGTAATCGATCAACGCTCCCGCCGGCCGATTGGCCGCTGCCGCCTCATCTTTCGGCATGGGACTGCCGGTGAAGCCCGCCGGCCGCAGCCGGATGGCGGGCGCCGGTGCGAACAGCCAGTCGGCGGCGCCCGCTACGCGGGCGTCGAGCTGGCGCAGCGGCGTCACGTCGTCGAGCACCCAGAAGGCACGGCCGTGAGTGGCAATCACCAGGTCCTCGCCGTGCACCTCGAGGTCCCGCACCGAGGTCACCGGCAGCTTGGCCTGCAGCGACTGCCAGTGATCGCCATCGTCGAAGGAGACGTAGACGCCCTTTTCGGTGCCGGCGTAGAGCAGCCCCTTGCGCACGGCGTCCTCGCGCACGGCGTTGACGAAGCTGCCGGCCGGAATGCCGTTCGCGATCAGGTCCCAGTGCTGGCCGCCGTCGTGCGTGCGGAAGATATAAGGTTTGAAATCGTCCAGCCGGTGACGGTCGACGGCGGCGTAGGCCGTCTCGGGATCGAAATGCGAGGCGTCGAGGATGCCGATCTTGGACCACGGCGTGATCGCCGCCGGTGTGACGTTCGCCCAGTGCGCGCCCTCGTCTTTGGTACGCCAGATGAGGCCGTCGTCGGTGCCCACCCAGAGGTCGTGATCGGCCGTCCGGGACGGCGCGATGGCATAGATCACGCCGCGCCGGGGGCCGGTCTGCAGATTGTTCGCCGCGGCCGTCGGATCGAGGTTCGCGGGCGTGCCCGGGTCCTCGCGCGTCAGGTCCGGACTGATCGTCAGCCAGTGCTCGCCGCCGTCGTCGGTGCGGAACAATCGCTGGCGCGCGAAATAGAGCACCCGTGGATCGCGCGGCGAGAAGACGAGCGGCAACGTCCACGTTTCGCGATAACGGTTGGGATAGGCCAGCGTGGGATCGACCGAGCGCGTCTGCATGGTGCGCAGGTCGAGCTTCTCCACCCGGCCGCCGAAGAGCACGTCCGGGTCCCGCGGGTCGGGGGCAATCTCGTCGCTTTCGCCGCCGGCCGTCACCTCGCGGAAAACGGTGAGGTTGATGCCATCGTAGGTGTTGGTGCGGCTGGGGACGCCGGCGGCGCCGGAGTCCTGCTGCGAGGCGTAGACCCAGTAGGGGAAACGGTTGTCGGTGACCACGTGATAGAACTGCCCGGTCGGCTGGTTGTACCAGGAGCTCCACGTCTCGCCGCCGTCGACCGAGACCACCGCGCCCTGGTCGACGCCGAGGATCCGCCGCTCCGGCGCCTGCGGATCGATCCAGAGCTCGTGGTAGTCGTCGCCGCCGGGCGCGCCCTTGACCGGCACGAAGGTCCTGCCGCCATCCTCGGAGCGATAGACCGCCGTGTTGCAGGCGTAGACCACGTCGGGATTGCGGGGCTCGACGGCGATGCCGCCGAAGTACCAGCCGCGCCCCCAGATGCGGCTGTCGCCGCTCGCCCTGGTCCAGCTCGCGCCGCCGTCGTCCGAGCGATAGAGGCCGCCCTCGGCCGCGTCCACCATCGCATAGACGCGCTGCGGCTGGCTCGGCGCCACGGCGAGGCCGATGCGTCCCGGGTTCGCAGGCAGGCCGTGGCCGCTGATCTGCGTCCAGTGATCGCCGTCGTCGGTCGACTTGTAGAGACCGCTGCCGGGCCCGTTCGACGGCGGATAGATGTGCCAGGGCGTGCGCCGCGTCTGCCAGAGAGCGGCGTAGATCACCTCCGGCCGTCCGGGCTCAAAGGCGAGGTCGATGGCGCCCGTGTTCTCATCCTTGCCGAGCACCTTCTGCCAGGTCTTGCCGCCGTCCTTGGAGCGGAACACGCCGCGCTCGGCGTTGGGGCCGTAGGGGTGGCCGAGCGCCGCGGCGTAGACGACGTCCGGGTTGCGCGGATCGATCAGCACGCGTCCGATCTGCTGCGAATCGCCGAGACCGATGTGGGACCAGGTCTTGCCGCCATCGGAAGACTTGTACATGCCGTCCCCCTGGGCGATGTCGGAGCGCATGTCGGCCTCGCCCGAGCCCACGTAGATCACCCGCGGGTCCGAAGGCGCCACGGCCAGGGCCCCGATCGAGCCGATGGGCTGGCCGTCGAAGACCGGCTGCCAGGTGCGGCCGGCGTCGCGGCTCTCCCAGACGCCGCCGTTGACGCTGCCGAAGTAGAAGTGCTCCGGCTGGCCCGGCACGCCGGCCACCGCCAGCACGCGGCCGCCGCGGAACGGCCCGAGCAGGCGCCAGCGCAGGTCCTGAAACAGCGACGGATCGGCCTGGGCGCCCGCGCTTCCCGCGGTGAGGGCGCTGGCGGCGGCCAGCAAGAGGACGACGGCGAGCAGACGACGCAGGGGCATGGGCTCTCCTCCGTGCAGGAACGGCCGGAAACAGGCTCGGCGGCGGAGATCATAGCCGCATCCTCGACTGCCGGCGAGCACGGGCATGCTAGAGTTCGAGTTGCAACACCTTCGATTCCGGGCTGGCTACCGGAGGAGATCCGCTGACGTCCTGGCGCTGGAGCAGCAGCGAGGCGGCAGCACAACTACCGGATGCATCCGAGGAGACAGAATCGCTGGACCTGGATGAGGACGAGCCCGCAGAGAGTGACCAGGAAGGCGACGGCACTGGCCTAGACGCCGCCCTCGAGGAAGTCGAAGCATGACGGACGTACCCGGCCGCCTCCATATATACCACATTACCCATGTGGACAACCTGTCATCGATTGTAACGTCGGGCGGCTTGTGGTCCGACACGGCGATGATCGCTCGCGGCGGACCGGCGGCTTCCATCGGTATGGGCAGCATCAAGCAACGGCGGCTCAGGCTGCCCGTCAGATGTCATCCAGGTGATCACGTCGGCGACTACGTGCCGTTCTATTTCTGCCCGCGTTCAATCATGCTGTACCTGATCCATTGCGCCAACCATGCGCTGTCCGGATCGGCGCACAGGCCAGTGGTCGAAGTTCGCCGGGACTGGTATTATTGAGGCTGGAGAAGGCAATGATCCGTTTCCTCCAAGGTGACATCCTGCAAGCCGAGGCCGAGGCCCTGGTCAATACCGTCAACTGCGTTGGCGTGATGGGGCGAGGTATCGCGCTTCAGTTCAAGAACGTCTTCCCAGCCAATTTCAGGGCTTATGAAGAGGCGTGCCGGCGGAGAGAGGTGCAACCTGGCCGCATGTTCGTGTTCGACACTGGCGAGCTCACCTGCCCGCGCTACATCATCAACTTCCCCACCAAGCGCCACTGGCGCGGCAAGAGCCGGATCGAGGACATCCAAGCGGGGCTTGCCGACCTGGTGGACGAGATCCGGGCGCGCCGCATCCGGTCCATTGCCATTCCGCCTCTGGGTAGCGGTCTAGGGGGGCTTAACTGGGCCGAGGTCCGGCCGCTCATCGAACGGGCCCTGGCGGCGCTGCCGGAAGTGGAAGTCCTGATCTTCGAACCCGGAGGAGCCCCGGTGGATCCGCGGGCCAACCGATCGAGCGACGTACCTAAAATGACAGCCGGCCGCGCCGCCCTTCTGGGGCTGATGAACCGCTACCTCGGCGCGCTGATGGACCCCTCAATCTCACTGCTGGAGGTGCACAAGCTGATGTACCTTCTCCAAGCCGCCGGAGAACCGTTGCGACTGCGCTACGTGAAGGCGCCGCTGGGTCCCTATGCGGAGAACCTGCGCCACGTGCTGCGAGAGATCGAGGGGCATTTCATCTCGGGCTATGCGGATGGTGGCGATGCGCCAGACAAGCAACTGGGGCTGGTTCCCGGCGCGGTGCAGGACGCCGAGTCTTTTCTGGAAGCTCATCCGGCGACTCACGAGCGCTTCGACCGGGTGGCCCGGTTGGTCGAGGGTTTCGAGACCCCTTTCGGGCTGGAGCTGCTCGCGACCGTCCATTGGGTCGCCACCCGCGAGCACGCAGAGGATCACGCAAGCATTTTGCGGGCAACCTATGCCTGGAATCCCAGGAAACGCCAGTTCACGCCCGTGCAAATCCAGCTCGCCGAAGAGCGATTGCGGTCAGAAGGGTGGCTTGCTTCGGCTGCCCGGTACTTGACGGGTACTTGATGAACAGGGCCTGAAAACCGGCTGCCAGAGCCATAATATCTGTACATCCAATGACTTAGCCACTTGACGGGCACTTGATGGTACGCCGCCTCACCACATATTCCTCATCGATGTGACCCCGGTCCAGGCCGCGGCGGCTCTCTTCAGGCAGTGGTCAGCACCCTTCTAGAGGGAAGGCACGCCGGCATCAATCCCGACCGCCGGCCTCTCGCCTGAAGGAGCTCCAATCATGAGGAAATCGATCAAGCCCTCGAAGCTGACGTTGCACCGTGAGACCCTCCGTCTCCTCGACCTGCATGAGATCAAGCCGGTGGTGGGAGGGCTCACGGGCCCCGACTCCCACTGCACCACCCGGCTGGATTGTCCCACCGGCCGCACGGAGTGCCTCCCCTGCTGATCGCAGCGACTGCCGGAGCCCCCCAGTGGCACGGCTCCGCCGCCGTCACTGGGGGGCTGCCGGGAATCGCAGCCAGGCGCTGGTGTCACCGCTCTCGAAGCCATCCTTGAAGATGAGGTTGGTGCGAAACTCGGCCACACAGCTCACCGCGGAAACGAGCGACACGATTCCATCCGCGCAGTCCGGATCGCCGGACCAGCCCGCGAATACCGAGCCTGCGTCCGGTGTCGCCGTCAGCGTCACCTGCGTTCCATAGGGATAGCCCTCCGTGCAGTCGGTTCCGCACGTGATCCCAGCCGGGGCGCTCGTCACCGTTCCAGAACCATTTCCCGTCCGGCTCACCGTCAGCGTCTGCACCTGAAGTTTGAACGTCGCCACGCAGGTCTTCGCTGACTGCATCGTCACCACGCCATCCGAGCAGTCGGGATCGCCCGACCAGCCTGCGAACACTGAGCCTGCGTCCGGCGTCGCCGTCAGCGTCACCACGGTCCCTCGGGGATAGGCTTCCGTGCAGTCGCTTCCGCAGGTGATTCCCACTGGGGAGCTGGTGACTGTTCCAGTACCGTTCCCTGAGAGGTTCACTGAAAGAGTCGGCAGATCGCTCATTCCCACGCGGATGATCTGAGCGACTGAGGGCACGCCGCTGCCGTTCAGGATGAACAGCATGTAGTGGCCCGGCGGAGCAAGGTTGGCGCTCGCGGGGACCATCACGGAAAGGCCCCCCGCGGTCTGCGAGAAGCTGAGGCGATTGATCCGCTGGTTCTGGTTGAACGCGTGCGTCGTCGACGAAAGCCGTATCCAACTCACGCTGGCAATGCTCTGGGGCGTCGGCGTCCCAACGAAGAAGGTCTCCCCATAGAGGACCTGCTGCGGAGCCGAAGTGATCGTCGGACGAGCGCCCTTGAAGAGATAGGGCGGCGAGTAGATCTCGAGGTTCGCCTGCGCGCCTCCCGGAGGGTCGGGATGCCCGCCGCCAGCGATGAGAACGCGCCCGTCCGGCAAAAGCAAGGCATTCGAATGGTAGCCCCGATACCGGCTGTAACCGGCCATGATGGACCAGGTTTCGGCAGCGGGATCCCACATCTCCGCATACAGCACCGATCCCGCCGGATTGTCGAATCCCGGGAAGCTGCTGCCGCCGGTCACCAGCACCTTGCCATCCGGCAAAAGAGTGGCGTTGAGCTGCCGTCGCCCGACAGACATCGGGGCCACGGCGCGCCAGGACGGGGTGGGAGCGTTCAGGTCGATGACCTCGGCGGTGGCGCTGGGAAGGATGGTTGGAGTGGCATTGGGATCCGGCTCCCGCGGGTTCCCTCCCACGATGAGCACCTTGCCGTCGGCGTACATCACCGACGAGCCATAATCGCGATAGGTCAGACTGCTCCGGGCCACGTCGGTCCAGGCTCCGGTCCCGGAGGTATCGAGATAGCGCGAGGTCTGTTGCGGACCCGCGGCGAAAACCTTGCCGTTCGGAGCCTGGTAAAGGAACGGGTAGAAATCCGCCCAATCCGGATAGTTGCCCTGCAAGGCCGTGCTGAGGTTCCGCCAAGTGCCGCTCGCCGCCTGCCACACTTGCGGCAGGGTGTTCACATCGCCGAAGCCCATCGACGTCCCCGCCAGCACCAGGGCGTCGCCGCTGGCCAGCGTGGTGTTCGTGGGGTACCAGCGGCCGGCGTTCATGTTGCTGAGCTGGCTCCAGGAATTGGTCATGGGATTGTAAAGGCTGGCCTTGACCTCGCCCACGCCGTCGTTGATGTGGCCGCCGGTGACCAGCAATTTGCCATCGTCCAGAAAGGAATGGCCGCTACAGAAGAGATCGTAACCCGGAAGCGCCAGGGTGGTCACGGTCTGCGTCACGGGGTCCCAGAGGCGCGGATCGCCATCCCAACCGTTGACGTGGTCATGACGATCCCAGAACATCACCTTACCAGTCGGGAGAACGTGCATGTGGATGGGCACGGTGGGCAAGGCGAGGACTGGACCCCACTGTCCGCTCACCGCGGGATTGTCGTCGTCGACGATGGTGACCGTCGCCGTCTGCGGGCTGCCCAGGCTGGCTCCCCCCGTGGGATTGCTCAGCGCTACCGTGAAGCTTTCGTCGGGCTCCTGGACGGCATCGTTGAGGATCGGCACGCTCAGCACCTTCCTGGTTTCACCGGCGGCAAAGGTGAGCGTCCCGGAGGTCGCGGTGTAATCGGAGCCGGCCTTCGCGGTCCCGTCCGCTGTGGAGTACTGCACCATCACGGTTCCGGTGCTGCCACCACTGCGGGTGACCACGACCACGGTAGCAGGCCCGGCCTCGCCCGTCGTATAGGAGTTGGAGCTCAAGGCCAGAACCTGCGCCGGCTGACCGATCTGAATCGTGATGACCTCGGCATCGCTGAGCGCGGTCGCTCCAGCCTGAACGGCCTTGAAGACGATGAGACCATAGGTGCCGGCGACGGGAGAGGGCCAGTAGAACCTGCCGAGAGCGCTGTCGAAGGTGGCACCCGGCGGCAAGTTCTGAACGCTGAGAGCAACGGCATCACCATCCGGATCGGAAGCGGAAACGAAGAATTCAAGCGGCTGTCCCACTGTTCCACTCCGGTCTCCGATGGCATTAAGGACCGGAGGGCGGTTCGCGGTCGAGCTTGCATTCTGGGTGCCGGCTCCCACCTGAAGACCCCCGGAATTGAATAGACGGGCCACCCAAAGAAAGCCCGCATAATCAAAGACGTCCATGTTCTGGACGACCAGGATCTGGCCGGACGCATTCGCCCCGCCGCTGTTGTCGATCGTGAAAGTCCGCTCGCACCACTGGTCGCTGGCACAGAAGAAGTTGCTCGTCTCCAAGAGCCATGCCCTGAGCGTGTAAACCCCGGCTGACAATCCGCTGTACTGAAGACAGAGCGCTGGCGAATAGTTGGCGAGCGGCGTGTTCCGAGGAACCACCGTCGGGACGTCGCAGAAACTCAGGCTCTGAGACAGCAGCGGATTCCCCATGGCCAAGGCGCAGAGAAACGCCACGCTCCTGATCCACGCCTGCACCCCTCGACTGCAACGATTTGCCACGGAAAGAGCCGAAGTCGCCATCATCGTACTCCTTTTCCCTGTGCCATTTCGACACATTTCCATAGGCATTTGAGATTCTGACCTCAAAGGCCATGATAATACGAAGACCCCATCCGGAGCCAAAAGGGGGAGAGCTCCTGGTTGAGAGAAAGAAAAGGACCGGGGAGACGAGGGCTCCGCGGCGCGGGCGGTCATTCCTCTCTGCCGGGCCGCGTCACCACGATCGTACAGTCCCCTTCCAGGTAACTGTCGTCAAAACGAGGCTCGCCGCCGAGAGCGCGGCAGAAGGCGAGCACGGATTGGCGGCGGTGCCAGTAGAGCCAATCCTCGCCGCACCAGAGGTGCGAGCTGAGGAAATTGAACACCAGCGACCGCCCCGCGGCCGCCCAGGCCGCGCGCAGGGTGCGATAGAACTGCGGGCGCGAGAGCGTGTTGAGCGAGCCGCTGAAGATCACCACGTCGGCTCCCACCGCGAGCTTCTCCGGCTCGCGCACGAAGTCCGCCGCCACGATCTCGCACCGCTCGTACCTCTTGCGGCGGGCCGACCGGACTGTCGCGGGGATCATCTCCAGCCCCGTGTAGTGGGCCGGGACGATTCCGCGCTCCAGAAGATACCCCAGCAGGTCCGCCCGCCCGCAACCGACGTCGAGGAGCCTCCTCGCCGCCAGTGGACAGCTCCGCACGATGGCATCAAAGCGGCTCCGCTGCCCTTTCCGGTCGGTCCAGAGGAGCGCATCGAACCCCTTCGCCCCCTGCTGGCGGGCTTCATGGTAGGGATTCAGGTAGGTGGGGACAGGCGCGGTGGCTTTCGGCATGCCTGATTCTGTCATGCGGGCCCTGTCTTATTCCGCGCCGCCGGGCTTGCGCACCACGACCGTGCAGTCGCCGTGCATGTAGCTCTCGTCGCAGACCGGCTCGCCCCCGAGGGACCGGCAACAGGCGAGCACGGAATCGCGGTGGTGCCAGAAGAGCCAGTCCTCGCCGCTCCAGAAAGGCGAGCTGAGAAAATTGAACGCCAGCCACTGTCCCGCGGCCACCCAGGCCGCGCCCAGGGTCTGATAGAATTGCGCGTGCGGCAGCGTGTTCAGCGAGCCGCAGAAGATCACCACGTCGGCTCCCACCTGAAGCTTCTCCGGCTGCTGCACGAAATCCCCCGCGATGATCTTGCAGTGCTTGTACTTCCTGCGGCGGGCCGTACGGATCGTCTCGGGGAGCAGCTCCAGCCCGGTGTAGTGGGCGGGGACGATCCCGCGCTCCAGGAGGTAGGCCAGCAGGTCCGCCCGTCCGCATCCGGCGTCGAGGATTCTCAGCCCCGCCAGCGGACAGCTCCGCGCGATGGCTTCGAAACGGATGCGCTGCGCCTCCCCGTCGGGCCAGAGGAGCGCGTGCAGGCCCTTCGCCCCCTGCCGGCGAGCGTCGACGTAGGGGGACAGGTAGAGGGGAACCGGTTTCGTGGCTTTGGGCATGCCTGATTCTGGCATGCCTGGATCAATGTCCGGGCGAGCCGGCCGGTGCGGCTCTCTTTGCGGCTTTCGGCCAGACCGGGCTCGCCAGCTCGATGCGGCAGGAGGGGCCGCCCGGGTAGAGCGGGACCTCCGCCTTCACGAAGGCCGGAGCCTCGCCGCCCAGGATCCACACATGGGAGTCCGGCGGCTGTTTGCCCACCAGCGGCGCGACCACTCCGGCGATTCCTCCGAGCTCCACCTTCACGACGTAGTGCACGGCCTGGCGCGTGGAGCCCGCGATCGCAAACGGCTCCTTGCCCGCGGGCGTGATCAATAGCTTCACCAACCGCGGTTTGGGCGCCGCCGCCACCATCGACAGCGTGAGCTGCTGCGCGTTGCGCGGCACGTTCTTCAGCAACGTGAGGATCAGACCGTTGGCGACGTCCGGAGGCAGGTCGAAGCGCTCGGTCACGACCTTCGGCTTGCCGTCCTCGGTGTAGCGGACCGTGGCCTGGCCGCTGGCGCCGTCGACCGTGACCTCCATCGGCTGCGGGAAGGCCGGGCCTTTCTGCACCAGGTGATCGCTGAGGAGCCGGAAATTGCGGCGCTGGGAGTAGACGACGGTCTCGTCCTGAATCGAGCCGTCGCGGAAGTGGAACACGAGCCGGCTGGTGACCCGGTCGCCGTGCGCCACCTGGGTGAGGTCACCCTGGGCGAGCGTCTTCCCCTCGAGTGTGCGCAGGACGAGGAAACCGTGGACCACGCCCTCCGCATACCGCACCGCCACCGGCTCGGCTTGTACCGCACCGGGCACCAGTGCGCCAGCGGCCACGAAGGACGCGAGGAGCAGCCCTGACTGGAGACGCGAAAAAGAGAGGCTCATGAACGGCGCCGCTGCAAGGTTTCTGCCACGACGTAAGAGACCAGGAGAGGGAGGAGGCTCTCCCTCTCCTGCTCCGCCCTCAGGCGCCGCAGGCGACGCCGGAGACGCAGCTTTGTCCGAGAGTGCAGGGGCTGCAGGAATCGCACGTGCGGGTGCAGGGGCATACCTGGGTTACGAACCCGCCCGCGACCCCGTCGAGATGCTCGCCGGTCAGAGAACGAACGGTTTCTTTGTGAAGGCTCAGCCGCTTGACTCGCTTTTTCATGGCATTCCTCCTTTAGGGGCACCGAGTATATACGAAGGGCAAGGGTTCGCCAGAGCCTCCACGACGATGGCCAGAGGCGGTAGAGACGTCTCAGGTCCTGAACGATATCCACGGCAGGCCACGGGGACCGCGGGACGTCTCGGAGGCGAAGACGAGGGTCCGAAGGTCCCGAAGCTCAGCGGGGCGGCTTCGGCGACCCGTGGTAACCTGTCATGACTCGTTCTTCAGAGAAATACGCAGTGTATTGCGCACATTCCGCTCCGACCCTCACTCCGACCCGGAACTGCTGGGAGCCCCTTCGCGACCACCTCCTGGACGTCGCGGAACGGGCGGCGTGTTTCGCCTCCCTGTTCGGCCTTGACGACGAGGCACGGCTGGCCGGTCTTCTCCACGACCTCGGGAAGTACAGCGACCTCTTCACCCTCCGTCTTGAAGGCAAGGCTTCCGGACTCGACCACTGGTCGGCCGGCGCCCGGGCAGTCCTCGACCAGCTCAAAGCCATTGCCGGCCCCGTCGCGCTCGCCATCCAGGGCCATCACATCGGTCTCCAGAGCGCCGTGGCGCTCCAGGATCTGCAGAAGACTTTTCGCCCCAGACCCAAGGAGCTTCAGCTCACCCATCCCGACGCCGCCGTCCTGCTCGCCCGCCTGGAGGCCGACGGGATCTCTCTGCCCGGCCTTCAGACTCCGCTCTACGACCGCCGCCGCGGCCTGGCAGCCGCCATGCTCGACGTGCGGATGCTGTTCTCTTCGCTGGTCGACGCCGACTGCCTGGAGACCGAAGCGCATTTCAAACGCGGTTGCGATGGGCTGAAGGTCCACCGGCCCGCCGCGCCGAAGCTCCGCGCCGGCGAGGCGCTCGCCGCCCTCGACGCCCATCTCGCTCATCTGGCGAAGACGAGCCGCGCCGCCTCCACGGTCAACGCTCTGCGCGCCGACCTTCTGGAGAGCTGCCGGGAGGCCGGCGCTCTGAAGCCGGGTCTCTTCACGCTCTCGGCTCCCACCGGCGCCGGCAAGACCCTGGCCATGCTCGCCTTCGCGCTCCGCCATGCCGCTGAGAACGAGCTTCGGCGCATCGTCCTGGCCGTTCCATTTCTTAGCATCATCGAGCAGACGGTCCGCGTCTACCGCGAGTTGCTGGCGCCGGTCTTCGGCGACGACTACCTGCTGGAGCACCACAGCCTGGCCGGCACCCGCGGCACGGAGCAGGACGGCCAGGACGAGGCCGACCTCGCCGCCCGCCGCCGAGCGGAGAACTGGGACGCGCCCTTGATCGTCACCACCAGCGTCCAGCTCCTCGAATCGCTGTTCGCCAACCGGCCTTCAGCCTGCCGCAAGCTCCACCGCCTGGCGGGGAGCGTGATCCTGCTCGACGAGGTGCAGACCCTGCCGCCGAACCTCGCCGTGCCGACTCTCGCCGGCCTGTCCCAACTGGCCCACCGCTACGGCGCCTCAATCGTCTTCGCCACCGCCACGCAGCCGGCGTTCGAGCACCTCGATGAATACGTTCGGCCACTCGCCGCCTCCGGCTGGCAGCCCAAGGAGATCGTCCCCGTCCATCTCAACCTCTTTGATCGCGCTCGCCGGACCCGGGTCCTCTGGCAAGCGGACACGCCGCGATCCTGGGACTCCTTGGCCGAGGAGCTGGCCGGAGTTGGCTCGGCGCTCTGTATCGTCAACCTCAAGAAGCATGCCCTGGAGCTCGCCAATCGGCTCCAGCAGCGCGGAGTACCCGGCCTGTTCCACCTCTCCACCAATCTCTGCCCTGCCCACCGCGAGCTTGTCCTCGCCGCGGTCCGGCAGCGCCTCGATGAGCGCCTACCCTGCATCCTGATCTCCACACAGTGCGTGGAAGCCGGGGTTGATGTTGATTTTCCCCTCGTCCTGCGCGCCCTGGGCCCGCTCGACGCCATCGCGCAGGCCGCCGGACGCTGCAACCGCAACGGACTGATGCCGGAACAGGGAGAGGTGCGCGTCTTCCTCCCGGAGGACGCGCGGTACCCACCGGGTGGTTACGAGGCCGCGGCCCAGGTCACCCGCGCTCTGCTCCGCCAGCGCGGCTCCGAGGCCATGGACCTTCAATCGCCCAAGCTGTTCAACGAATATTACCAGAAGCTCTACGACCTGACCGGGATCGCGACGGGAGAGCGGGGTAGGACGAAGGATCTTCTGGGCTCCATCGCTCTGCTCGACTTCGAGGAGACGGCCCGTCTCTACCGCCTCATCGACCAGGATGCGATCAACGTCGTCGTCCCCTGGGACTCCGCGGCCTTCCGGGAGTTGCGCGACGATCTCCGCAAGTCGGGCCGGCCCACCCGCCGCTGGCTCCGCCGGGCCAGGCCTCATGCCGTCAACCTGTACCGGCCGAAACCCCTGGACCCGCTCTGGGCCTACCTCGATCCGGCCTCGTCCATCCCGAAAGAAGACCGGCGAGAGGATTGGTTCCTCCTGCTCGACGAGAAGCTCTATGACAGAGAGATGCTGGGGCTGACGGGTGCGCCGGAGGTGTGGATTGCGTAGTCTGGCAGAGAGGCAGCGGGGGTAAGAAATGGGAGGGAGCAGTGCTTCACTCCCTCCTCTAGAGGCAACAAGGCAAGCCCGTTTCAATCCACTCCCCCAAGATCAGGAGGAGATGGGAGATTCTATACCAGTTAGAGTTCGGGCTTGCCTAGTTGCCTTAGAGAGGGAGTCAAAGATAAGATGTTTGACGCGGCCCCCACGGTCGTGCTAGCGTCTTGCTACAGAGCAAGACGTACCTCTGGATGCCGAGAGGAGGTGAGCACCGATGTTGAACGCCAAGAACGGCCCATAGAGCAACGCCCCTAAGAAGGAGCCACCCTTCCAGGGGCGTTGATAAACCGCAACCGAGCTGGTGGCTCGACTGGATCCACTCTTAGTATAGCTGCCTAGCTCCCTTTTTTCAAGGAGGCCAGCTTTGCGCTGGATGTATAGGCGGCGTGTATTCACCATTCGCTTCCTCAGAGAGACCCTGCGCCCCAGTTGGCCACGTTCCCGGTGACAAACTGGTAAAGCAGGCCTGTGCCTTCCCGATAGGAGCCCGGCGCACACCCGGGCTCCGCTACAACAGGTCTATAGGCCCGAAGGGCCGGCAGCATGTAGCCTGGGGCGTCAGCCCCAGGTACGCAGCCTCCCCCACACCCCAAGCCCCGAAGGGGCGGCAGAAGCGTTCACCGCACCGGTCTACTGCCGCCCTTTCAGGGCTTAGGAATCTTTTCGGCTCCCTACCTGGGGCTGACGCCCCAGGCTACATGCTGCCGCCCCTTCGGGGCTGAGAAGCCGTTCTTCAGGCACCCTCGCGAGCCCGATCTCAGCCGCCCTTCCCAAAGGCCACAACATTTTACCGCTAACCGTGTCTAAGATGGAGATGCCGAAAGGAGGATCTCTCATGCCCCCCAATCCCCAGGTGCTCGAGGTCTGGGGCGACTTCGCCTGCTTCAGCCGTCCGGAGCTCAAGGTGGAGCGCTTCAGCTACCCGGTCATCACCCCGTCCGCGGCGAGAGGCATCTTCGATGCCGTCTATGCCAAGCCGGTCGAGTTCCGCTGGGCCGTGACGGCGATCGAGGTGCTCGCTCAGCCCTCCTACATCGCTCTGCGGCGCAACGAGGTCAAGGAGAAGGTCAACACCAACGCCGTCTTCGACTGGATGACCGGCAAGCGTGAGCCCGAGCCGATCTGGGCCGACGGCGACCGCGACCTCCTCGGAACCGACGAGAAGGGCCGCACTCAGCGCCAGACCATGGCGCTCAAGGGCGTGCACTATCGTCTCCACGCCGAGGTCCGCCCATGGCCCGGCTTCGAAGACCGGCGAACCGCCCTGGAAGCTCAGTTCCGCCGTCGTGCCGCGGCGGGAAAAAACTTCTACCAACCGTTCTTCGGCTGCCGGGAGTTCCCCGCCTACTACCAGCTCGCCTCGGACCCGCCCCGCCCGGCTCCGGTAGCACTGGATCAGGAGCTCGGCCTCATGGTCTACGACGTCTTCGACCTCTCCCGGCCGGACACGTCCACCGATGCCCCCGCGGTCAGTCTGTTCCGCGCCTCCCTGCGAGGTGGCGTTCTCGTCGTGCCCGACTACGCCAGCCCCGAAGTGCTCAAGACCGCGGGAGGAGCCCTCTGATGCTCGGCGCTCTTCTCGACTATGCCCATGACCATGAGCTGGTGGCCGAGCCGGGGTTCGCTCCCAAGCTCGTCCGCTGGGCCCTCGTCTGTGACGCGGATGGACGATTCCTCGAAGTGCTCGACCTGGCTGCCGAGGGCTCCCGGGGCCGCACCTTCAAACGCTGCCCCGAGCTCTCCCAGCCCGAGATGAAGCGCGGCGGCTCCGGCTGCCGTCATTTCCTCGTGGACTCCGCGGATGTCGTGGCCCTTCTGGCCGACGGCGAGCCGGACGCGAAGCTCCTGGCCAAACACTCCTACTTCACGGGCCTGCTGCGTCAGGCCGCCGCCGTCCTTCCCGAGCTCGCCGGAGTCGCCGGGACGCTCGACGATCCGGTGCAGCTCGCCGCGATCCGGGAAGGGCTCCGCGCCGGCAAGGCCAAACCCACGGACCGCGTGACCTTCTCTCTTCTCGGCATCTCTCCAACCTATCCCGTCGACTCGGAGGCCTGGCACGACTGGTGGCGCCACTTTCGCCGCAGCCTTTCTCCCTCCTCTCCCGGCGAGAGGGAAAAGGCGGGAGCGGGAGAACAGGGCCTCGCCCGCTGTCTGGTCACCGGCGAGCTGGTGGAGCCCGTACCCACCCATCCCAAGATCGCGGGCCTCTCGGACGTCGGCGGCCTCTCCATGGGCGACGTCCTCGCTTCGTACAAGCAGGAGGCCTTCTGCTCCTATGGTCTCGTCCAGTCCGCCAACGCCGCCGTCTCCGAGGCCGCGGCCTCCGGCTACCGGGCCGCTCTCAACCATCTGATCCAGCACAACGGCCGGCGCCTCGCAGCCACCAAGATCGTCTTCTGGTACAAGCGCGACCTCGAGCCCGCGGACGACCTCCTGGAAATGCTCCTGGGACCGGGACATGAAGAGGGAATCGCCGAGCAGCGAGCGCGCAAGCTGCTGGCGGCGATCGAGGCCGGCGAGCGGCCCGACCTGCTCGACAATCATTACTACGCCCTCACGCTTTCGGGAGCCTCCGGCCGCGTCATGGTGCACGACTGGACGGAAGGCTCGTTCGAAGATCTCGTACGCAACGTCAACCGCTGGTTCAAAGACCTCGAAATCGTCCGTACGGACGGCAGCGGCACCGCCCGGGCGCCGCGGCCGTACACCCTTCTCGCCTCCCTCGTCCGCGAGCTCAACGAGAAGACCCGCAACGAGCTCGCCGCCATCGAAACCGGCCTCTGGCGAGCCGCCCTGCGAAGTACGACCCGCTTGCCCGGAGCCGCCATCCCCAAGGCTCTCGCCCGCATCCGAGTGGATGCCCTCGATCCCAAACGACCGCTGAGCCCGGCCCGCATGGGCCTGCTCAAAGCCTTCCTCATTCGCTGGCAAGAAGGAGATTGCGCGATGGATCCCTATCTCAACGAGAACCATCCCGACCCGGCCTACCACTGCGGCCGGTTGATGGCAATGCTCGCCGCCCTCCAGTACCGCGCCCTGGGCGA
Organism: Thermoanaerobaculia bacterium; assembly: GCA_036264085.1. Lineage (GTDB taxonomy): Bacteria > Acidobacteriota > Thermoanaerobaculia > Multivoradales > UBA5704 > DATARR01. The sequence continues at coordinate 207,010 of DATARR010000063.1, forward strand.
CGTCGGAGCCGGCGTCGTGCAACGTTACTACGCCTCGGCGAGCGCCACTCCGGCCCTCGTCCTCGGCCGGCTCATGCGCACGGCGCAGTTCCATCTCGACAAGCTGGACCGCGGCCTCGCCCGCTGGCACGAAGGGCGGATCGCCGACGTCTGGGGGCGCATCCGCACGGCCGTGCCTCCCACTCTCGACCTCGAAGGGCAGACCGTCTTTGCCCTCGGCTATTACCAGCAGATCGCCGCCGACCGTTCTCACACCCGCCCGAACGCCGCGGCAGGCGAGACCCCCGAAATTACGTCTGACGATCAGGAGACCGTCTCATGAGCGAGCCCATTCAGAACCGCTACGAATTCCTGTTCCTTTTCGATTGCGAGAACGGCAATCCCAACGGCGATCCCGACGCCGGCAACGCTCCGCGCCTCGATCCGGAGACCATGCTCGGGCTGGTCTCGGACGTGGCTCTCAAGCGCCGGGTGCGCAACTACGTCCAGCTCGCCCGCGGCAATCAGATGCCGAATGCCATTTTCGTCGAGCACGCCACCAACCTGAACCGGTCCATCGCTCGCGCTCATGAGGAGACCGGCGGCCTGCCGGACGCGAAAGACGCCAAGAAGGGGGGCGCCTCCAAAGCCCGGGTCGAAGCCGCGAAAAAGTGGATGTGCCAGAGCTTCTTCGACGTGCGGACCTTCGGCGCGGTGATGAGCACCGGCGCCAACGCCGGCCAGGTGCGCGGCCCCGTACAGATCGCTTTTGCCCGCTCGGTCGACCGGGTTCTGGCCCTTGACCTCTCGATCACTCGCATGGCCGTGGCCGAGAACGTCAAGGGCGCATCCTCCAGCCAGGAGATCGCGCGCTGGGAGGCCGAGCAGCCGGAAGACCAGCTTCGCACCATGGGTCGCAAGGCGCTCATCCCGTACGGCCTCTACGTGGGCCGCGGCTTCATCAGCGCCCATCTCGCTCAGGAGACCGGTTTCTCCGACGCCGACCTCGCTCTGCTCTGGGAAGCCCTGCTCAACATGTACGAGCACGACCGCTCGGCGAGCAAGGGACTGATGACCGTTCAGCGGCCGCTCTACGTCTTCCGCCACGAGGGCACGGACTCCGACTCCGAGCAGCGCCGCCGTCAGGCCATGCTCGGCTGCGCTCCGGCCCACGATCTCTTCGAGCTGATCGAGGTGAAAAAGCGCGAAGACGTCGACGCTCCCCGAAGCTTCGGGGATTACGACGTCATCGTCCATCACGACCGTGTGCCGCGGGGCGTGACACTGCTCGAGCTGCGTTGAGGAGCCATGTTCACCGAAGACGACCTCCTCCCCCTTTCGGCCCTGCAGCACCTGCTGTTCTGCGAGCGGCAGGCGGCGTTGATCCACCTCGAGCAGTTGTGGGCCGAGAACCCGCTCACCGTGGAGGGCCGGCATCTCCATGAGCGGGTGGACACGGCGCCGGGGGAGAGCCGTGGCGACGTACGCTTCGCCCGCGCTCTCCCCCTGCGCAGCCTGCGGCTCGGCCTCGTGGGACGGGCGGACCTCGTCGAGCTCCATCGGATATCTACAGATAACTCAGACACCGATGCCGCCGGCGTGCCGGGGGCTTCCCTGCCGGGGGTCCCCGGCCTCTGGCGCCCCTTTCCCGTCGAGTACAAGCGGGGCCGGCCCAAGCCTTACCACGCCGACGAGGTCCAGCTCTGCGCTCAAGGCCTGTGCCTCGAAGAGATGCTCAACACGCCCGTGCCCGCCGGCGCTCTCTTCTATGGCCAGACCCGCCGGCGGCTCGACGTCCCCTTCGGCGACGACCTGCGCCGCGAGACCGAAGAGGCCGCCGCCCGTCTCCATCGCCTGCTCGCCTCCGGCGTCACTCCCCAGCCCGTCCGCGAGCCGAAATGTGATCAATGCTCGCTGATCGACCTCTGCCTGCCCGGCGCGCCCGCCCATTCCGCCCGCCGCTTCCTCGACCGCCTGCTGCAATCGGCCGCCGAAGGACGCGACGCGAGCCAGGAGCCCGCATGAAACGCCATCTCAACACTTTGTACGTCACCACCCAGGGTTGCTATCTGGCGAAAGAGGGTGAAGCGGTGCTCGTCCGCCTCGACGCGCTCGTCGTGATGCGGGTGCCCATCCACACCCTCGACGGCATCGTCTGCTTCGGCCAGGTGGGATTCAGCCCGTTCCTCCTCGGCCTGTGCGGCGAGCGTGGCGTGGCCGTATCGTTCCTCAGCGAGAGGGGCCGCTTCCTGGCGCGCATCCAGGGGCCGACCTCGGGCAACGTCCTGCTGCGGCGCGAGCAATATCGCCGGGCCGACGGTCCGGCGGGCTCGGCCGCCATTGCCCGCAGCGTCATCGCCGGCAAAGTGGCCAACAGCCGGACGGTGATCCTGCGCGCCCTGCGCGACCGTCCCGATTCGGCCGGCGCCGAGCGTCTGAAAGCGGCCGCGGTCCAGCTCGCCCAGCATCTCGGCGCGCTAAAGGAAGGAATTCCCCTCGACGTCCTGCGGGGCCTCGAAGGCACGGCCGCCCGCATCTACTTCGAAGTCTTCGACGATCTGATCACGCAGCAGAAGGATGGTTTCTCCTTTCGCGACCGCAGCCGCCGGCCGCCCCTGGACAACGTCAACGCCCTCCTCTCCTTCCTTTACACGCTGCTGCGGCACGACGTCGAGGCGGCCCTGGAGTCCGTGGGTCTCGACCCGGCGGTCGGCTTCCTGCACCGCGACCGGCCCGGCCGTGCCAGCCTCGCCCTCGACCTCATGGAAGAGCTGCGCGCCTTTCTCGCCGACCGCCTGGCCCTCTCGCTCATCAACCTGCAACAGATCCGCGCTGACGGCTTTCGCACCGCAGAATCGGGAGGCGTGGTCATGGACGACGAGACGCGGAAAGCCGTCCTGGTGGCCTACCAGAAACGCAAGCAGGAAGAGATCGTCCATCCCTTTCTCGGCGACAAGACCACTGTGGGGCTCCTCCCCCACCTCCAGGCCGCACTCCTCGCCCGCCACCTGCGCGGCGACCTGGACGGCTATCCTCCCTTCCTCTGGAAATGAGGCCCCGTTGAACGCTGCGGAGATGAAGCCATGATGGTCCTGGTCAGCTACGACGTGTCCACAATCAACGCCGCCGGCCGCCGGCGACTGCGCCGTGTGGCCAAAATCTGCCTCGACTATGGCCAGCGCGTGCAGAACTCGGTCTTCGAGTGCCCCGTCGACCCCACCCAATGGGCGCAGCTCCGGCACCGTCTCCTCCAGGAGTACAATGCTGAAGAGGACAGCCTGCGGTTCTACCAGCTCGGCAGCAACTGGAAGAGTCGCGTCGAGCACTTCGGCATCAAGACGGTGCTGGACCTCCAGGGGCCCATGGTCGTTTGAGCGGCGGACTCACCCGTTTTCCCGTGAACCGTGTCTGACCAAAGTCAGTGGTCGGACGTACGTCGACTGGAGGAGGACAGGCGGATGCCGGCTTCGGGGCGTTGGTTCATCACCCCGCACGCGGTGAAGAAATACATCGAGCGTTTCGAGCCCCAGGCCTCCTACGAGGAGGCGCTGAGCGCGCTGATCCGCGTCTCGGTCGAAGCGCGCCGGGTCAAGGTCCTGCCGACGGGCCTGGTGCTCTACCGTGGTCCCAAGCCGCGTCGCCTGCGCTGCTTCCTGCAAGAGGGCGTGGAGGCGCCGGCCCTGCCCGTCCTGGTGACCGTCCTCGGCCGCAGTGAGGACGTCCCATGATGCCGGCGCGAACCCCGAGCGCCCAAGTCCTCCCCCAGAGCTTCGCGCTGCCTCCAACTCCTTACTAGAGAGTCCTTTCGCTGGAAGGTCCACACTCTCGCTGCGACCCTACCACCCCACACTGGGGAGGTTCGCG
>DATARR010000088.1:0-45274 GCA_036264085.1 Thermoanaerobaculia bacterium
GTTGAAGGAGATCTTGAGGGCGAAGGCGTCGACGTAGCCGCCCCCGAAGGGCTGGAGCGGGCGTACGGTCGGGAAGTCGGTCGAATAGGTGAAGCCGGCGACCCAGGCGTTGCCCCGGGCGTCGACGGCAATCCCCCAGCCCTCTTCGAGGCTCGGGTTGGCGGCGCCGGTGGCGCTGACGCTGCCGCCGAGGTAGGTGGAGAAGACGAGCGACGAGCCATCCGGGCTGAGCTTCGCCACGAAGGCGTCGGAGTCGCAGTAATGCCCGGCGATCACCGGGCTGCACTGGCTCTGCAAGGGATCCTTCAGGGGAAAGTCGAGCGAGGAGGTCCAGCCCGTGACGTAAGCGTTGCCGGCCCGGTCCACGGCGATCGCCTGACCCCAATCGACGTAGCTGCCCCCCAGGAAGGTCGAGTACACGGGCGCGCCGCTGGGCCCCAGCTTGGTCACGAAGACGTCGTAGGGGCGGTTCAATTGGGCCTGGAGCGGATGGAGGACGGGGAAATCCAGGGAATCCGTCGTCCCGGTCACATAGGCGTTGCCGGCGGCGTCGGCCGCCACGGCAAAGGCCTGGTCGCTGCGGCTGCCGCCCAGATAGGTGAGGTAGATGGGCGAGCCCGAAGGCCGGAATTTGCCTGCGAAGCCATCGCCACTGCCGAGCGGCGACGGGAACCAGGCATTGACGGTCTGCAGATGCGCCCCCGCGGTGCCCGCGACGTACACGTTGCCGGCGGGGTCGGTCGCGACGCTCTCGCCAAAACCGTCGAGGAGGGTGGAGTAGACGAGCGACGACCCGGAAGGATGGAGCTTCGCCAGGAAGGCGCCGGAATCTGCTGGCGGCAGCGGCGGGGCGACGATGGGGAAGCCGGTCCCCGTAGAGCCGGTTACGTAAGCGCTACCCTGGGCGTCGACGGCGAGGCTCCGAGTCTCGGCCGCGATGGGGCCGCCCAGCGTCGTCGAGTACAGGAGGGTGGAGCCGCTGGGGTCGAGCTTGGCCACGAAGACGTCGGCCGAGCCGCCGCCCCGCTGCGCGGGTGGGAGCGGGTTGACCAGCGGGAAGCCCGCTCCGGCATCGCCGGCCAGATAGACGTTCCCCGCCGGGTCGAGGGCGACGCCAAAGGCTGCCGCGAAGCTGGAGGCCGAGCCGAGATAGGTCGAGTAGACGAGCGCGCCATCCCGGGTCAGCTTGGCGAGGAAGGCGCCCCCGTTCGGAGAGGATCTGGGGCCTTGGGTCACGGGGAAGTCGGGCGAGTCGGTGTAGCCGGCGACGTAGGCGTTGCCGGCTGCGTCCAGGGCGATGGCGAAGGCCGGGTCCCCGCCGCTGCCCCCCAGGTAAGTGGAGAAGACGAGGAGGGGGTCGATCACCAGCGGCTGCGCGGGGTTATGGTCCCCTACCTCGAAGCCGAGCTGGCTATTGCCGATTCGCCGCCAGCGGCTGACGACCTCCCGCCGGACGCCCGCAATGTCCTGATATGCGACCGGCTTCTTCAGCCGGACTTCGCCGCCGCCGAGATGGAGGACGAGATCGCCCGCGGCATCGATCTCCAGCCGGTCCGCTCCCTCGACGGCCAGCCGCACGGCTTTGGGGTCCGCGCCCGGGGCGAGCACGAAATCATATTCGAGCTGCCGCGGGCCGCCGTAGAAGACGAGGTCGACTCCAGGATAGAGGCTTTGGTACCGGACCTTTTCATAGGAGGAGATCCCAGTCCGCCACCGCGCGGGGTCGTTGCCGAAAAAGTAGTGGCTGCGGGCCGGGAGCTCCTGCTCGCCGGAGATGCGAGGCGCGGGGGCAGCTCCCACCCAGCCGAGGCGCAGGGTGCGGTCCCGCAGCGCCAGCACCGCCTCGGTGGGACTCAGGAAGAGGTTGTAACCCTCGCCCCGGGAGAGGAACCGCACGCGCCCGTCCGTCTGGCCCCGGTTCTCCTCGAAGCCGGGCGGGCGAACGCTCGCGGGCATAGCCCAGAGGCCGCCTGCTGCAATCAACATCCCTACGAAAACGAGGAGCAGATGCGTTGACCCGGTTGCCTTACCCATGAGGTCCTCCTTGACGAAGCCGCGGGAGCGGCGCGGTGAAGGAGGCTTTTCGGCAACCGGGTGATCTCGGGCGAGACCCTGGGCTTTGCGCCCCCGCCTCGCGGCGGGTTGGCCCTTTCGAAGCCTTGCTGCAATTCTGATCCTCGCAACGGAGGTGTCAAGCTTATCGAGCTATGGCGAGAAGCGAGCGCGGGCCCTTCGTGCGATGGGCCCCCGACGTTCCTCTCCCCTCATCCGTAGGAAAAGACAGCAGGTCAGCGATAACATCGGGAGCTGTTCCCCCAAGGGACGCCCTCGCCAGCTCAAGGCTTCGTGTGCACGAACTCTCCGCCTCCACTTCGCCCCGGAACCTGCCCGTTCGCCTTCTGGTGCCCCTCGGCGCGCTGGCGGCCATGGCCTCCTTCGCCGGGCGGGACACGTTCCCGGCCGGCATTGCCGAGGGGCTCTATCTCGCCGTGCTCGCGGCGGCGGCGCTGCTGCCCGTGGGCTGGCTGGCGCCGGCGCCGGCGGTGGAGCTGGGGCTGGGAGCGGTCCTCGCCACGGCCGCGGTGTGGGCCCTGCCTCCGGGGCCGGGACGAGGCGCGGCCATGGTGCTGGTGCTGGTGGCGACGCTGGCCGGGGCGGCGGCGCGGCGGCTCGTGACCGGCCCCTCAAGCCCGGGCGTCCTCATCCCCCTGGCCCTGGGCGCCCAGGTGCTGCTGCGAGGGGAGCTGCTGCTCGCGCCGGCGCTGACGGTGCGCCTCCTGGTCGCCCTCCTGGCGTTGCCGGTGGCGGGGGCCCTGGCCGTGGCGACGCTGGCGCGGCGGCACGGTCCCGTCCTGCCGCTGGTGGCGGCCGGCGTGGCCCTGACCCTGGCGCCGGGGTTCAACGTGGCGTCGACGCTCGCCCTCGTCGCCCTGGCGGCGGGGGACGCGCTGGGCCGGACGGATGGCGGGTGGCAGACGGGGCGGCCGGCGCGGGGCTTGGCGCTGGCCGTGGTCCTGGCGCCCATCGCCTGGCAGCCGGGCTACGGAGTGGCGGTGGCCGCCTGCGGGCTGGCCCTGGCCTGGCCGCGGGTGGGAGCGGGGCTGGCGGTGGCGGTGGCGGTCGGGCTGGGGATCGTCTTCAAGCCGTCCGCGCACAGCTTGCTCCTCCATTTCTCCGCCCTCCCCCTGCTGGTGCCGGCGGCCCTGCTGCCGGAGCGGAAGCGGAGCTGGAACGTGCTCGCGGCGGCCCTGCTGGCGGCCACCGTCCCCCTGGTGCCGGACCTCTCGACCCTGGCCGCGCCCCTGGCCCTGGCGGCGCTCGCGCTGCGCCGCAGCGCCGCCTTCACCGTGCCGCAGCGGGTGTGGACGGGCTCTCTGCTCGCCGGCACGGCGCTCCTCGCCTCCTACCCCTGGCTGCGGCACGGGCCCCTGACCCAGGCCCTGGCCCTCCTCGGTCTGCCGCCCGGGCCGGAGCTGGCCGTCTGGACCGCCGCCGTCTTCCTGGCCCTGGCGGGGCTGGGCGTGTGGATGGGCCGCGGCTGGAGCGAGCCCCTGCGCTCGGCGCGGCTGGCGGGGCTGTCCGCGGCGTGCCTGATCCTCGCCCTGCTGCAGGTGCTGCCACGGGTGGGCACGCCCCTGCTGGCGCCGCAGGTCCCGGTGGTGCTGGATGCCGGCCACCCGATCTGGGAGACCGCGCTGCCGCCGCAGCCGGTGAAGGGCGTGGTGGTGGAGTCCGCCCTGGGCAACGGCGCCGCGCTGCCGCCGGGAACGCCGGTGGCCGTCCTGCGGCTGGTGAGCCCGGCGGGGCGCAGCGTCGAATGGCCGCTGCGGGCCGGCGAGGACACCGGGGACTGGGCGGCCCGGCGGCCGGACGTGGTCCGCGAGGGGCAGCCGGCGCCGGCGGCGTGGGTCTCGTGGGTGGCGGGCGACTTCTTCGCCCAGCGCTACCGCTCCCACCGCCAGATCGACGGCCGGGACCGCTTCGTCCATCTGCGGATCGAGCGGGCTCCGGGCGTCTCCCCGGACCTCGCGGTCACGCTCTATCAGTTGGAGCTGCGGAAGTGAAGGCCGGCCGGCGCAGCGGGCTGGCCACGGCGGGGATCCTGACGGCGGCGCTGGCGGCGACGGCCGTCCTCGCCTGGTGGCCGCCGCTGCCGGCCGGCGATCCCTTCCGGGGGACTTTGACGATTCTGCCGCTGGTGCTCGCGGCGTTCCGGGAGATCCACCGGCGGGGGCCGCGGCCGTTGTCGCCCATGGCGACGGCGGGGGAGCTGGCGGGATTGGCGGTCCTCTGGCTGCTGATCCTCGCCCGGTCTCATCTCAGCCTGGCGCTGGCGGACGAGGTGCTCGCCGCGGGGCTGCTCCTGGTGCTGGCCTGCCGGGTGGCGCGGCAGACGGCGGCGCTGCGGCCGCTCTTGGGTGGGTGGCTCCCCCGGCGGCCGTCCATCCTCTTCTTCTGTCTGCCGTTGACGGTCTACGTGGCCCTCCTCCCGTGGTCGGCCGGGCACCGCCAGGTGGACGGCGACGAGCCCTACTATCTCCTGGTCACCCACAGCCTGGCGTACGACTTCGACGCCGACCTGACCAACAACTACGCCCAGGGGGATTGGCGGCACTTCATGGACCGTCCCATCGCGCCGCAGCCGGGCGATCCCGTGGGCGCGCACGGCGAGCGCTACTCGCGGCACAACGAGATGCTCCCCCTGGTGCTCGCCCCCGCCTACCGGCTGGGCGGCAAGATGGGCGCGCTGGCGACCCTGGCGGCGATGACGGCCCTCCTCGCCTGGATGGTCCTGCGGCTGGCCCGGCACTATTCGCCGGAGCATCCCGGCGAGGCGCTGGCGGCCTATGCCCTGGCCGCCTTCGGGCCGCCGCTCCTCCTCTACTCCTACCAGGTCTGGGTGGAGGTGCCGGCGGCGCTGCTGGCGGCGGTGGCCCTGGACCGCATCCTCACCCTCGAGGCCTCTGAGGGGGGGCCGCGGAGCTGGGGGCGCAGGGAGTGGCTGGGGATCGGCCTGCCCGTGCTGCTCCTGCCGCTGGTGAAGATCCGCTTCGTCCTCATCGCCGGGCCGGTCCTCGCCCTGGCGTGGTGGCACGCCGGCCGGCCCAAGCGGCCGGTGCTCATCCTCGCCGGCCTCCTGGCAGCGGTGGGCGGCGGCATGCTCCTCTACAATCAGATCGTCTACTCCAATCCGCTCAAGATCCACACCTGGCAGGAGGTCGATCCCGGGGCCTACGGCCTGGCGTCGTACCTCAAGGGGGGCTTCGGCCTGTTCTACGACGGCGCCTTCGGCCTCTTCGGCTGCGCTCCGGTCTGGCTGGTACTGATCCCGGCCGCCGGGCTGCTGATCGCGCGGCGCAGCCGTCTCCTTTTCCATCTGGCCGCCCTGAGCGTGCCGTATCTGATGGTCGTGGCGCCGCGGCTGGAGTGGTATGGCGGCTGGTCGCCGCCGTTCCGCTATGCCCTCATCGCCCTGCCGCTGCTGGCGGTGGCGTTGATCCCCCTCCTCGCCGACCGCCACCGGCCGGGAGCCCTGGCGATCCTCGCGGGCCTCGGCGCGCTCACTCTGGTGCTGACGCTCGTCTGGGTGACGGTGCCGGGGTGGACGTACAACTTCGCGGACGGCCGCACCTATCTCCTCGACGCCCTGAGCGGCCGGCTGGGGCTGGACGTCATCCGGTTCTTTCCCAGCTTCGTGCGTCCCCGGACGGCCACCTGGGTCTGGCCGCTGGCGACAATCCCCCTGCTCCCTCTGCTCTGGTGGCTCCCGGCGCACGCTCAGCGGCCCGGCGCGCGGCCGGCGGCGGGGCTCGCGGGGGTGGCTCTCCTCCTGGCCGCGGCGGCGCTGCTGCCGGCGGCGGCGGCGCGGGTGCCCACGCGGGTGATCGAGCTGGAGGACCCCGAGGTGTGGAAGAGCGGCGGCCATCCCCACCCCGACCGCTGGATCGTCGAGCGCACCCGCTATCGCGGCGGCTGGGTGCTGCGGGTGGGCGAGACGCTGAAGGCGCCGGTGGTGGCCGGCGGCCGGCGGGTGAAGCTGCGGCTCCACGCCGAGCTCATCCGCAACCAGCCCGTGCCCTTCCATGTGGACGTCCAAGAGGGGGATCGGCGGCTCGCCACCTGGCACCCGGCGCGCCCGCGGGTCTGGGAGGTGATCGAAATCGGCCCCTTCGACTGGCGGGCCGGCGAGCCGCTGGTCCTCTCCGCCTATGGTCCCTATCCGCCGGGGGAGGTCAACGGGGCGATCCTGGACCGGGTGGAGTTGGAGTGGCGGTGAGGACCTCCGCCGTCGTCCTCACCCTCGGCCGCTCGCCTCTGCTCGTCCCCTGTCTGGAGGCCCTGCGGCGGGACGGCGGGAGCGCTCTGGAGATCGTCCTCGTCGATCAGGGGGAGACGCCGGTGGATCTCCCCGCGGGGCTCGCGGACAAGGTTCTGCGGCCCGGACGCAATCTCGGCTTCGCGGCGGGGAACGACCTGGGAATGGCCGAAGCGGCCGGAGACTGGGTGGCGGCGGTCAACGACGACGCCGTGGTGGAGCCCGGGTGGCTGGAATCGCTGATCGCCGCCCTGGCGGCCGACCCCAGCGCCGCGGCGGCCCAGGGGATCAACGTCCAGCTCGCGGCGCCGGGGATGGCCGACGGCTGCGGGCTGATCTGGAACGGCTGGTGGCAGGCCGTCCAGCGCGGCCACGGCGAGCCGGTCCCCCCTCCCGGGGCCGGCGCGCGGGAGGTCTTCGGCGCCTCGGCCACGGCCGTGGTCTACCGCCGGGAGGCGTTGCGACAGGTGGCGGCAGGCGGCGAGGTCTTCGATCCCCGTCTCTTCGCCTACTACGAGGACGTGGAGCTGGCCGTCCGGCTGCGGGCGGCGGGGTGGCGGGCGCTCCTGGTGCCGGCAGCCCGGGTCCGCCACGCGGGCTCGTCCACCGGCCGGACCCTGCGCCGGGAGCGCTGGCGCCTGCTCTACGGCAACCGCTGGCTGGTCGTCGCCCGCCTCCTGGGCCGGTCGTTCTGGATCCGCGTGCCGGTGCTGGCCGCCCGCGACCTGATCGATCTCGTCCACGCTTTGGGACAAGGGGACGGGGAGCTGGCGGCCGGGATTCCCGCCGGCTGGACGAGGGCGCTCCGGCTCCTCCCCGGGTTCGCCCGTTGCGGCGCTGCGGCGGTCGCTTTGGGCGAAATCCGCCGCTTCCGATAACCTCACGCCGTGAGCCTCCCTCCCTCCGAGCCACTGCTGACGGGCGTGGTCGTCCACTGGCACGACGAGGAGCTGCTGGCGGAGCTGGCGGCGGCATGGCCCCCGGACCCGCGGTTCGAGCTGCTGGTGGTGGACAACGGCTCGACTGGCTGGACGGTGCCGTTGCCGCCCGGCGTCCGCGTCCTGCGGCCCGGGCGCAATCTCGGGTTCGCGGGCGGCGCCAACGCCGGCGTGGCGGCGGCCAAGGGGGAGATCGTCCTGATCCTCAATCCCGACGCCGTCCCCGAAGCCGGAGCGCTCGACCGTCTGCTGGAAGGCTTCGCGGCGTGGCCGGACGCGGCCGGGCTGGCTCCGAGGCTGGTGGGCCTGGACGGCGCTCATCAGTCCGCCTGGCAGCTCCGGCGGCTGCCCTCGCCGCTCGCGCTGGTGCTCCAGGCGTTCCCGGGATTCGGCGGGACCGCGAACATTGCCGAGCCGGAGCCGGGGGTGCCCGTCGAGCAGCCGGCGGCGGCGGCGCTGGCATTGCGGCGGGAGGCGCTGGCGGCCGTGGGCGGGTTCGACGCCGCCTTCCACCCCGCGTGGTTCGAGGACGTGGACCTCGCCCGGCGGCTGCGGGACCGGGGCTTCGCTCTCCGCTACTGGCCGGCGGCCCGCTTTCGTCACCGGCTGGGGAGCACGGTGCCGCGGCTCGGCTACGGCCCCTTCCTCTACGTCTATTACCGCAACCTCGGCCTCTACCTGGCCCGGCACCACGGGCGAGTCTGGGCCGCGGCGGCGCGGGCGGCCCTGGTGCCAGGGATCGCCCTGCGCCTGCTGCTGCTCCCCCTGCGCCGGCCGCGGCGGGCGAGCTCGCGGCGGGAGGCCCTGGCCGGCCTGCTCGCGGTGCTGGCCGGGGCGCTCTCGGGCTGGAGACGGCCGCGCCGGCTGGCGGAGGGCGACGGGTGAGCCCGGAGATGGTCGCCGTCTGCATCGTGACCCACGACTCGGCGGCCGACCTGCCCGACTGCCTGGAGTCGCTGGCCGCCCTGGATCACCGGCCGCTGGAGATCGTGGTGGTGGACTGCGCCAGCCGGGACGGCAGCGCGGACGTGGCCCGCGCCCACGCGCCGCGGAGCATCCCCTGTCAGGTCGTGGAGCTGGGGGAGAACCTCGGTTTCGCCGGCGGCATGAACGCCGCCCTGGCCCGGACGCGCGCGCCCTTCGTGCTCACCTTGAACGCCGACGCCCGCCCCGCGCCCGGCTTCGTGACCCGGCTCCTGGCGCGCGCGGCCCAGCCCGGCCTGCGGGTGGGAGCCGTCGCCGGCCGGCTGGTGCGGCCCGCCCAGCCGGGGAAACCGGAGACCCTGGACGCCTGCGGCATGCGCCTCACCCGGGCCTGGCGCCACTTCGACCGCGGCTCGGGAGAGCCGGACCGGGGACAGTACGGCCGGCCCGAGAAGGTCTTCGGGGCCACGGGCGCCGCCTCCCTCTTTCGCCGCGCGGCCCTGGACGACGTGGCGCTCGATGCGGACAACGGGGAGGTCTTCGATCCCCGCTTCCACTCCTTCCGCGAGGACGCCGAGCTCTGCTTCCGGCTGCGCGAGCGCGGCTGGGAGATCCTCTACGAGCCCGCCGCCGTGGCCGAGCATCGCCGCTTCAACCTCCCCGAGCGGCGGTCCGCCATGCCGGCCCTGGTCAACTATCATTCGCTCAAGAACCGATACCTTTTGCGCATCTACCATCAGACCGCGGGTAATTTCTTCCGCACCCTCCTCCCCACTCTGGCCCGGGATCTCGGCGCCCTCGGCTACGTGCTCCTCCGCGAGCGCTCCTCGCTCGCCGCCTATGGCTGGCTCTGGGGGCACCGCCGGGAGCTGCGCGCCCGGCGACGGACGATCCGGGAGCGGCGGACGGTCCCCGCCCGCGAGATCGACCGCTGGTTCACGGTTGAAGGGGAGCCCCTGTGAAGCCGGCCCGGCCGCTCTCCGTGGCCCTGATGGGCAGCCGCGGCGTCCCCGGCCGCTACGGCGGCTACGAGACGCTGATGGAGGAGCTGGGCGTGCGGCTGGTGGCCCGGGGCTTCCGGGTGACCGTCTACTGCCGGTCCCACTCGACGCCGCGCGGCCTGCGGTCCTGGCGGGGGATGGACCTGGTGGTGCTGCCCACTCTGCGCACCAAGCACCTGGACACGCCGGTCCACACCCTGCTCTCCGCCCTCCACGCCGCGGCGGCGGGCTACGACGCGGCCCTGATGGTCAACTCGGCCAATGCCCTCTTCGTCCCCCTGGTGCGGGTGGGCGGCACGCCGGTCGCCCTCAACGTCGACGGCATCGAGAAGCGGCGGGCCAAGTGGGGGGCCTTCGGCCGCGCCGTCTACGCCCTCTCCGAGCGCCTCGCCTGCGTGCTGCCCGACGCCCTGGTGACCGATGCCGAGGTGATCCGCCGCCATTACCTGGAGCGTTACGGCGCCGAGTCGGTCCCCATCGCCTACGGCGTCGATCCCCGGCCGCCCGTCGAGACGGGGGTGCTGGAGCGGCTGGGGATCGCCAGCCGTCGCTTCTTCCTTTATGTGAGCCGCTTCGAGCCGGAGAACAACCCCCACCGGGTGGCCGCGGCCTACGGCCAGGTCGGAGGCGATCTCCCCCTGGTGATGGTGGGCGGAGCGCCTTACGCGGGCAAGTTTATTGCATACTTTACGAAGGACGCGGACCCTCGCATCCTGTTCCCCGGGGCGATTTATGGGGAGGGGTACCGCGAGCTGCTCTCCCACGCCCTGGCGTACGTTCATGCCACGGAGGTGGGAGGCACCCATCCCGCGCTCGTCGAGGCCATGGGGTACGGCAACTGCGTGGTCGTCAACGATACGCCGGAGAACCGGGAGGTGGCGGGGGACGCGGCCCTGTGGTTCCGGGCCGGAGAGCCTGCCAGTCTGGCAGCCGCGCTGGAGTGGGTGCGGTCGCATCCGGCAGAGACCCGGGAGCTTGGGGAGGCGGCGGCACGCCGGGCGGCGAGCCGGTTCTCCTGGGAGGTGGTGGCAGACCGCTACGCCGCCCTCCTCCGGCGGCTGGCGGGACGAGAAATGATTTATGAGGGGCCGGCATAGACGAAATGGACGGCTGGCGCGTTAGAATAGACAACGAGAGATGACGCGGTTGGGGGCTCACCGGAATCCATGCTGAAAGAACGCGCCCGCATCCTGGCCGTCAGTATTTTTCTCCTCGATCTGACACTGGTCTCTGCCGCCTTCCTCTGCGCCTTCCTGGTGCGCAGCTCGGTGATGCCGAGGTTGGCGCCGCAGGCCTTCCCCAGCTCCCTCTATCCGCTGTCGAGCTATCTGCTGCTGCTGCCGCTGGCGCTGCTGATCTGGGGGACCCTGCTGCTGTCCTCGGGGCGCTACCGCTCGCACCGCACGGTCCCGCTGCTGGACGAGGCCTGGGCGATCCTGCGCGTCTGCGCCAGCGGGTCCATCATCTTCACCCTGGTCCTCTTCGTGGGCCGGCTGGACGAGCAGCTCCTGGTCGACGACCGGGTCAGCCGCCTGTGGGTGCTGCTCTTCGGCGTCTTCGCCTGCCTCTTCCTGCTCACCGAGAAGCTGGCCCTGCGGCTGACGTCGCGCTACGTCCGCTCGCACGGGCTCAACTACCGCACGGTGCTGATCGTGGGCACCACGCCCACGGCGGTGAAGATCGCCGAGTCGATCCACGGGCATCGCTTCTGGGGGTACCGGATCCTCGGCTTCATCCAGAATGACGGCGCGAATGGCGCGAACGGGGGAAACGGCTCCAAGGCCCATGCCGCGATCGGACCCTACCCCGTGCTCGGCCGCGTCGAGGACATCCCGCGGATCGTCGAGAGCAACGTCGTGGACGACGTCATCTTCGCCGTCACCCGGCGCGACCTGGACCGCATGGAGGACCTCTTCCTGAGCCTGGAGGAGCAGGGCATCCGCACCCGCTTCGCCATGGACCTCTTCCCCCACACCCGCGCCCGGGTGGAGCTGGAGGAGCTGGACGGCATGCCGCTCCTCTCCTTCGCCACCACGCCCACCAGCCAGCTCCAGCTCATGGCCAAGCGGGCGCTGGACGTGGTGCTGGCCTCCGGGGTGCTGGTGCTGGGTCTGCCATTGGCGGGGTTCATCGCCCTGGCCATCAAGCTTACCTCCGGCGGCCAGGTCCTCTTCCGCCAGACCCGCTGCGGCCTCAATGGCCGGTTCTTCACCATCTACAAGTTCCGGACGATGGTCGAGGACGCCGAGGAGCGCCGCCTCGAGCTGCTCCATCTCAACGAAATGGACGGCCCCGTCTTCAAGCTGCGCAGCGATCCGCGGGTGACCGCCTTCGGCCGCTTCCTGCGCCGCTTCAGCCTGGACGAGCTGCCGCAGCTCTGGAACGTCCTGCGGGGGGACATGAGCCTGGTGGGGCCGCGGCCGCCCATCCCCGAAGAGGTGGCGAAGTATCAGCGCTGGCAGCGCCGGCGCCTGTCGATGAAGCCCGGCCTCACCTGTCTCTGGCAGATCAGCGGGCGCAACAACCTCGACTTCGACCGCTGGATGCAGCTCGACCTCGAATACATCGACTCCTGGTCGCCCATGCTCGATTTGAAGATCCTGCTGCGCACGATCCCCGTGGTGCTGACGGGGAAGGGGGCGTCGTAGGGCGATCACCCGAAAACGCCGATTCGAAGGTCTCCGGAGCTCGACACGGCAGCCGCGCCGCCGGTGCCCTCACTCGCAGCCCTCACCCCTGGCCCCTCTCCCGAGGGCCGGGGTGATGAGAGTCTTGGGCGGGGAGGCCGAAGATCAGCAGCGTGAAGAACGGCCCCCAGATCCCCAGGTACACCCAGGGCCACAGCGGCACTCCTGTAAATTGTGGGATATACGAAAGGAGGATCAACGCCGAGAGGGCCAGCCAGGCGGTGTGGCGGCGCACGGCGGCCCAGGGGAGCACCCAGAGGAGATACCAGGGATAGACCGTGGCGGACAGGAGGAGCAGCACGCCGAAGAGGCGGCCCGTGCCCGCCGCCGGATCGCGCCAGCGCAGGGAGGCGAGCACGGCCGCGGCCATCCCGCCGGCCAGCAGGAGCTTGGCGAGGAGCTGGGGATAGAGATAAGGATAGAGGGGGTTGACCGTCTGGTAATCTCCCGTCCACACCTTGACACGGTCGAGCCCGCGGGCGACGGCGGGCGCGGCGCCGGCCCGGTCCAGGACGCGCCAGAGCGGCTCGTAGACAGGGCCGTCGAACTCCCAGGAGACGCCGTAGGTCACCAGCCCTGAGGGGACGCCGCGAGCGGCCACCGCCACCGGTACCAGGGCCAGCGCCGTCAGCCCGCCCGCCATGGCGAGGAACCGCCACGGCCGTCCTGTCTGCCGCGCCCACAGGGGGAAGGCCGCCAGCGGCACCAATTTTGCGAGGGCTCCGGCCGCAGCCCACACTGCCGCCGCACCGCGCCGAGGGGGCAGTGACAGCAGACAGAGCACGACCGCGACCATCGCCGCCACTCCGAGAGCGTCGACATGACCCATGCCCGCCACCTCCAGCGTCACCAGCGGGTTCCAGGCGTACCATACCGTCCGCCCGGGAGGCACGCCGAGCCGGCGAGCCACGCCGAGGAGGAGCCAGCAGGCCAGGAGATCGGCTGCCGTGACCATGACCTTCCATCCGGGGAGCGGAAATGGCAGCCGACTCGCTATACTGAAGGCGGCGACGGAGAGGGGCGGGTAGACCGTGGGCACCTGGGTATGAGGCAGCCGCCGCCACATGTCGTCACGGAGGGGAATGAGCCCGCCGGCCGCCGGGGGGAGGGCGTAGGGGTTGAGGCCGGCTGCCGCCACCTTTCCATCCCAGAGATAGCGCAGCACGTCGTCGGACAACGTCGGTGGCAGGGGGAGGAGCGGGAGGCGAAGCAGCAGAGCTGCCAGCAGGAGCGCCCGGGTCGACGGGGCCGCCATCGCCTCCAGCCGCCGTGCCGCCCAGAGGAGCCCGAGGAACGCGGCCCCGAGGAGGGTCAGCGTCAGCGCCAGATGATGAGCGAGATCGAAGACGAAAAACAGACCGACGTGAACCGCCAGGAGCGGCAGCGAGACGGCGAAGGGCTCAAGGCCCGGCCGGTCGCGCCCGGCCGTTGACCATGCACTTTCCGTGGGCGCCGGTCGTGCTGGCACTCTATTACTCCGTCCTGGCCGTGCTCTCGTTCTACGGCCTGCACCGGCTGTGGATGGTGATGCTGTACGTGCGCACCCGCAAGCGCCTGGCCAGGATGCCGGAGCCGCCCTCCGATCCTCAGGGCTGGCCGGTGGTCACCGTGCAGTTGCCACTCTACAACGAGATGTACGTGGCCGAGCGGCTGATCGACGCCGTCTGCCAGATCGAGTATCCCGCCGCGCGGCTGGAGATCCAGGTGCTCGACGACTCGACGGACGAGACCACGGAGATCGTCGCCCGCGCCGTCGCCGGCTGGCGGGCCAAGGGGGTGGACATCCACCACCTTCACCGCACCGACCGCACGGGGTACAAGGCCGGAGCCCTGGTGGCGGGCCTGGCGCAGGCCCGCGGCGAGCTGCTCGCCATCTTCGACGCCGACTTCGTGCCGACGGGGGACTTCCTCCTGCGCACCGTCCCTCACTTCTCCGACCCCGGCCTCGGCATGGTGCAGGGGAGCTGGGCGCATATCAACCGCAGCTACTCGCTGCTCACCCGGGTGCAGGCCATCCTGCTCGACGGCCATTTCATGATCGAGCACCGGGCCCGCAACCGCACCGGCTGCTTCTTCAACTTCAACGGCACGGCCGGCATCTGGCGCCGGGCGGCCATCGAGACCTCCGGCGGCTGGGAGCACGACACCCTGACCGAGGACCTCGACCTCTCCTACCGCGCCCAGCTCAAGGGGTGGCGCTTCCTCTACCTGCCTGAGATGGCGGTGCCCTCCGAGCTGCCGGTGGACGCCAGCGGCTTCAAAAGCCAGCAGTACCGGTGGGCGAAGGGCGCCGTGCAGACCGGCCGCAAGCTGCTGGCGGCGGTCTTCCACGCCCCCCTCCCCCTGCGGGTGAAGCTGGAGGCGCTCATCCATCTCACCAACAACGTCAGCTACCCGTTGATGGTGGTGCTCGCCCTGCTCATCTTCCCGGCCATGACGCTGCGCACCGGCACCTCGGCGCGGATGCTGCTCTTCGTGGACCTGCCGATGTTCCTGTCGGCGACGGCCTCCGTCCTCGTCTTCTACCTGATGAGCCAGGTGGCGGCGGGGCCGGGGTGGCGGCGGGAGATCCGCTATCTGCCGGCGCTGATGGGGGTGGGCATCGGCCTGTCGCTGAACAACTCGCGGGCGGTGATCTCCGGCTTCTTCCATCGCGGCGGCACCTTCATCCGCACTCCCAAGTACCGCATCGAGGCCCGGGGCCAGAACTGGTGGGCCAAGCGCTACCGGGCCGGCAGCGATCCCACGCGGGCGGCGGAGGCCGTCTTCGCGCTCTACTTCCTGGCCTGCACGATCTATGCGTTCAAGGCCGGGATGTGGATGTCGATCCCGTTCCTCTATCTGTTCGTGCAGGGTTTCGGCTACATGGCCGTCCTGAGCTATATGCCGTCTTTGCGCGAATGGTGGGCGCGGACGAGGGCACGGCGGACCGCCGCGGCCGGAGCGGGCTGAAGTCGTCTGCTCTCCGGGCCCGGCCGGGCTTAAAATAGGGGCATGGCTTTACCCGAGCGCCGCTCCAGCCCTCAGGTGACGTTGCGGCCGGCGGCGCCGCGGGACGCCGATCTCCTGCGCCAGTGGCGCTCCGAGACGAGCGTGCGGCGCTTCCAGCCGCTCAACGAGCTGCCCACGGCCCAGCTCCGGGCCGACGTCGCTAGCCAGCGCATCGCCGACCTCTACCGGGGGCGGGGCGAGAAGTTCCAGTGGATCGTGCAGGTGGACGGCCAGCCGGCAGGCTGGATCACCCTGGTGGTGAGCAACTGGGAGCACGGCCTGGCCGAGGTGGGCTACGCTCTCTCCACGGTCTTCCAGAACCGGGGCGTGATGAGCGATGCCCTGGCGATCCTGCTCGACGACCTCTACCACAACACCCTGCTGGAGCGGATCGAAGCCCGCTGCGCCGTGGAGAACGTCGGCTCGCAACGGGTGCTGGAGAAGAGCGGCTTCGAGCGCGAAGGCCGCCTGCGCGGCTACTTCAAGCTCCGCGGCCGGCGGATGGACAACTACCTCTACTCCCTCCTGCGCGAGGATTACCTGGCCCTGCGGGAGGGGCCGGGCTAGGCGAACAAGGACTTCAAGGACAGCAGGGACACCGTCGGGGCTGGGGTTTCCTCGTCCTTGATGTCCTTGGCGTCCCTGAAGTCCCTTGCCTCGTATTTCTCCTAATAACGCGTCGAGGCCACGTTGGCGCGGGACCGGAACCGCTCCGACTGGACCATGCCGGAGACCACGTCGGCGATCCGGCCGTTGCTGATCCGGCGGAGGTCGGAGCTGAACTGCTGGCGGTCCACCTGGTCGGGGCTCAGGCCCAGCAGGTTCTGGTACAGCGAATTCAGCCGGTCCTCGTTGCTCACGCCCTGGCCGGGCAGCCGGTTGCGGCTCTCGTCGCTATTGGCGATCCCCACGGCGGCCTGCACCAGCGCGTCATACCCGCCCCGCGCGATCGAATCGACTGTGCCCTGCGCTCCCGGATCGGGGTCCCGCATCAGGATGGCCCGGTAGAGCATGCGGGTGAGCTCCTGGGCGCGGGCGCTGCCGGTCAGGGCTCCGACGGACTCGGGCGCCGCAGCGGCCGGGGCGACCTGGAGGTAGATGACGCCGCTGCGCAGATTGGCTGGCACCCGGTTGTCCTGGATCTGGTAGCCGACCGCTTGGCTGCGGTTGCTGGCATTGCCCACCTGGACGTCCGCGGTGCCGTTTTCGGCCTTGGTGCGGGTGAAGCGCAGCCCGCCCTGAGACTGGTCGCTGAAGGTCGCCGCCGGGTAGAGCGACGGGCGGTTGCCGGTTGGGACCGCGGCCGCGATCAGCCGCACCTGGCTCCCCGCGGGCACGGAGATCGTCCCGCCTGGCTCGACGGTGCCGATGTCCTGTTGAGTGGCCAGGTCACGGACCACGATCTGCACCCCGGTTATGGGCGGCCAAGGCCTCGTCGCCTGGGCCTGGGCCTGCCGGACCGCGAGCGGACAGAGCAGCGCCGCCGCCAGGACGGCCGTCACGAGGGTTCGATTGGCTATTCTTCTCATAAAACATTCCTCTCTGGATGTTTCGTCGGCAGGGTCTCCCGGCGTCTGCCGAGCCCTGTTGTCATCTATTAGAGGGAGCAAGAAGGGTGCCACTCAGGGCACCCTTCTCTGGCCTGGTAGCGCGGCCTAGTAACGGTCGCGCTCGCGCAGGCGGGTGCGGAAGCGGTCGGAGCGCACGAGGTCCCGGACCACGGCGGCGATCTGGCCGTCATTGAGCCGGCGGAGGTCCCGGTCCCACGTCGACCGGTTCACGTCCTCCGGCGCGAGGCCCAGGAGGTTGCGATAGAGGGAGATCAGCCGTCGTTCGTTGGTGACGTTGCCGTTCTCATAGATACGGACGCGGCTCTCGTCACTGTCGGCGATCCCCTCCGCCGCCCGCACCAGGGCGTCGTAGCCTCCCTGCTCGAGGGAGAGGACCGTGCCGGCCGCCCCCGGATCGGGGTCGCGCAGCAGGATGGCCTGATAGAGCATGCGCGTCCACCGCGCTCCGCGGGAGCCCTCGCCATACCCGCCGCCCTCCCGCGGGCCGCCGCCGTACTCGCCGCCACCCTGCGGCCTCCGGTCCCCACCACCCTCGCGCGAGCCGCCGGCGCCACGGACCACGCGGACGTAGAAGCTCCCCCGGCGCAGGTCGTTGGGGACGCGCCCGTCGGTGATCAGGAAATTGATCTGCTCCCGCTGGCCGGTGGCCCCGGAGAGGTCGAGGTCCGCCGCCGCGTTCTCGGGATTCGAGCGGGTGATGGCGATCCCGCCCCGCACCGGGTCGGAGAAGCTGGTGACCGGGTAGATCGTCTTGCCCCCCGAGTAGAGGGCCGACAGGATGACGCGCACCGGCCCTCCCCGCGGCAGATCGACCGTCCCGCCGGGCTCGACGCTCGCGACGTCCTCCCGGGAGCCGATGTCCTTGATCACGATCTGGAGCCGGTTGATCTGACCCTGGGCGAAGACAGCGGAGCCGGCCAGGATCAGGGCCAGGAATAGGAGGGCGCTACGCTTGCCGCTGGTCATCTCGGGTCCTTTCGGTCGGGCTCGTTTGGACACTTGGAATGCTACACCACCGACACCCGGCGCGGCGGGCAGGGCGTTCCAGTCGACCAAGGAATTGTTTAAACTCAATCCATCTATCGAGGGCACACCCTCAAGGAGGATTTCATGTCGAAGAGAGCGCTGGCGCCGCTGTTCGTCTGTCTGTTCCTCGCCGCGGCGGGGATCGCCCATGCGGGCTCCCTGCCGATCTACTGCTTCCTCGACTACTACGTCTCCACCCAGAGCGGGATGCTCTCGGCCTCGCCGGTGGCCCGGATCTGCCCGGTGAAGGTGACCTTCTCGAACGGCGCCGGCTTCACCGGCCGCACCTACGCGTGCACCATCCCGGCGGGCCAGACCAGTTGCTCGCTGACCGTCGACCCCCAGGCCTCCGGCGTCCCGGTGAGCTTCACCCCACAGTCGGCCGCCACCTCTCTCCTCTACTCGTCCATCGAGGCGGACAACGGCTGCGTCTACGACACCGACTACCCTTCGGCTCGCGTCGACACCATGATGATGACCCAGGTGCTCGTCGGTCACCGGTTCGATTGCGCGACGCGGCCGTAGCCGTGGTGGAGAAACGAAGAGAACCCCGGTGAGCCCGCCGGGGTTCTCATGCGGTGCCTCGAATGCAAGCCTGGCGCCCGCCGTCTTGGCGCAGGGGCCGCGAGCGGCGTCCCCGCCCCTGAAGAGCGGAGCGTTCTCGCCGCTCTGTGGGATTTCGTCTCCGGTCTCTTCCCGGCGGAACCGGAGATGCGGTTCGACGTCAGGGAACGCTCTCAGCAATCCGGAGCCGAGAGGTAGCACTCGGGCTTCGTGTTCTCGTGACAGACCGAGACCATGGAGATGAGCCCAATCACAGGTTTCAACTCCTCCGGAGTCAGCTTCCTGAGGGTCTCCTGGTTTAGGACGAGCTTCTTGTTGAGGACTTTTCTTTTCATAGTGATGCTCCTTTCAGCAGGGAACTCTACACCCCGATCCGCCCCACCCGCACGATCGGCCCTTCCGCCTCGTCCGGCTCCCGCAGGTCGATCGTCCCCTGGATGGCCCAGAGGTTGTCGCCTTGAGGGTCGAGAAGAGTATGGGCGACGTCCCAGGTGCGGTCTCCGGTCTTCTGGATCTGGGTCCAGTGATGGCGGCGGGATTCGGGAGTGAAGGGGAGCTCGCCGTATTCAGCGAAGAAGGGCTCCATCGTCTTTTCGAAGCGCTCGGCGTCCCATTGCGTCTGGGGATCGTCCGGGTCCTGCTTGACGAGGGTGGACGCCTCTTCCCAGTCTTTGAGCGAGAGGGCGCGGACGAGGAGGTGCATCTCCGCCCGGATGCGGGCCGCGAAGGTCTTCGGATCGGCCAGAAGCTCCTGGAGCCAGAGGATCTCGCGCGCGGCCGCCCTCTCCTTGGTCCGCACCAGGACCTCCGGATGGAGCAACCCCTGCCACTCTTCGAGAAGGCTGGAGTCGGTCGTCTCCACCAGGGCGCGGAAGAAACCCAGAGCATCCCACACGCCTTCGGTCTTCGCCGGCTCGGGCACGGTCTGATCCAGGGTCTTGTAGAGCTGCGAGAGGTAGCGCAGGAGCACGCCTTCACTGCGTTGCAGGCTGTAGCGCTTGACGTAGTCAGCGAAGCTCATGTAGCCCTCGAACAGCTCGCGGCCGATCGACTTCGGCTTGATGTCCTCGCCTCCGACCCACGGTTGCTTGCCCCGGAAGTGGTTGAAGGTGCCGTAGATGAAGTCGGAGAGCGGCTTCGGGTGGGTGACCTCCGCCAGGCGCTCCATCCGCTCCTCGTACTCCATCCCCTCGGCCTTGAGCTGCGCCACCAGCTCCCCCTTGAGCTTGTCCACCTGCTTGCGCAGGACGGCGTCCGGGTTCTCCAGGATCGACTCCACCAGCGTGATGAGGTCCGGAACGTAGGTTTCGGACGTGGGCTCCAGCGATCCGATCGTCTCCACCAGGTAGAGCGAGAGGGCCTGGTGGAGGGAGAAATCCCACTGGAGATCGTCCGCCACCACGGCCCAGAGGTAGTTGGAGCGGGTGTCCCGCCGCATGCGGATGATCCCGGAGCGGTAGAGGGAGCGTACGAGGACGGCGGCCGTCGTGAGCAGGCGGGCCTTGGCGCCTTCTTCTTCGTGGCTGCGGCGGATGATGTCGCGCAGCGAATCGAAGTTGCGGGAATTGGGATCATCCAGCTCGGCGTCGCGCTGGAGGAGGTTGAGCACCATGCCGTGGGTGATGCGGAAACGCGATTTCAGGGTCTCGGGCGGCCGGGTGCGGAGCTTCTCGAAGGTGTCCTCGTTCCAGGAGACTTCGCCCTTGGCCGGTCCCGTGACCTTCTTCTTGCCGCCGCTCCGCTCGCTTTTGCGCTTCTCGATGATGTGCTCGGGCGCCTGGGCGACGACGCTCCCCTGGGTGTCGAACCCCTTGCGGCCGGCGCGGCCGGCGATCTGCTTGAAGTCGCGGACCGAGAGGATGGACACCTTCTGGCCGCCGAATTTCGCGAGCTTGGTGAAGAGGACGGTGCGGATGGGGATGTTGACCCCGACCCCGAGGGTGTCCGTGCCGGAGATGACCCGCAGCAGCCCCTGCTGCGAGAGCTGCTCGACGAGCAGGCGGTACTTGGGCAGAAGGCCCGCGTGATGGACGCCGATGCCGAAGGAGATGAAGCGCTTGCACTCCTTGCCGTAGGGGGTGTCGAAGCGGAAGCCGCCAACGGCGTCGCGAATCTTCTCGCGCTCCTGGCGGGTGGAGATCTGCATGCTGGTGAGCGACTGGGCCAGCTCGGCGCACTCGCGCTGGGTGAAGTTGACGACGTAGATGGGCGCCTTGCCGGCCTTGACGAGCCCCTCGATGGTCTCGTGGAGAGGGGTCTCCCGGTACTCGAAGTCGAGGGGGACGGGCCGCTGCTCGGAGCTGACGAGGGCCACCTCGAAGCCGGTGCGCTCGACGACGTGCTCCTGGATGGCGGAGACGTCGCCCAGGGTGGCGGACATGAGGAGGAAGCGGGTGTGAGGGAGGGTGATGAGGGGGATCTGCCAGGCGACTCCGCGCTCGGGGTCCGAGTAGTAGTGGAACTCGTCCATCACCACGTAGGGGGCGTCGAGGCGCTCGCCCTCGCGCAGGGCGCGGTTGGCCAGCACCTCGGCCGTGCAGCAGATGATGGGCGCGTCGGGGTTGATCGACGCGTCGCCGGTCATCATGCCGACGTTCTCGGGGCCGAAGTCGTCGCAGAGGGAGAAGAACTTCTCGGAGGCAAGCGCCTTGATGGGGCTGGTATAGAAAGAGGTCTTCCCCTCGCACAGGGCCTTGAAGTGGAGGCCGAGGGCGACCAGCGACTTGCCGGAGCCGGTGGGCGTGTTGAGGATGACGTGCTTGCCGGCCATGATCTCCAGGAGAGCCTCCTCCTGCGCCGGATAGAGCTCGAACCCCGCCTCCGTCGCCCAATCCACGAAGAGGTCGAGGATCCGGTCGGCATCGCGGGTCCCGTCCGGGGGGACCCGGGCAAAGAGCGACGGGCGCGAGCGGGGGGGCTCGTCGCGGGGCGGGGTGGCGGTGAGGGCGGGCTCGACCATGACGCTGAGCTATACTACATATGCCGGAATGGGAGAAGGGCATGAGCTTCAAGCTCGCCCAGGCCGCCCAGTATTACGAACAGCAATCACCGGGTCTGGGTGATCGCTTCCTCGACGAGGTTACGGTGCCTATGACTCTGGTCCAATTGCTGGCAGACCTGGCCAGCGTCGAGTTCGTCCTACGACGCGAAGACGAAGTGCTCGCCGTGGCTGTCGTCGCTACACCCGCAGGCCGCCGAGTGCTCGCGCTGGAGCGAACCTATCGCGACGGAATCCACGTCCTCCTCGATCCCACAGAGGAAGAGATCGAGATAGCCCGTAGCGGAGACCTCTGGAAGCTCTGGAGCTTCTGCAAGGGATTGAATCCCCATAGGACCCACCCCGGACTCGCCCGCGGCTTCGTTCAAGCGGACGTCTATCTGAAATCCTCCCGGAACCGGTAGAGGACATCGGTCGATCTTGCAGGGAGGATTTCAGATAGACGCTTAAAGCTTATACGACACAACGCATAGCCTTGACGAGGATTCTGAAGCGGTGTAAGTTGCTACCAACCGTAAGAATCCAAGGAGATTAGCTCGATGAGTACAGCCGGCACGCGACGCTTCTGGACGGAGGGAAGTGACGATATGGCAGCCGAAGGAGCCGGGTGCTTAGGCGGCGAATCATAGGTTCAGCGTCACGGCAAGATAAGAGGCAAGATAAGACTTTATTCCAAGTGGCTCTAGCCAAGACGGGGATCGCAGTGAGTAAAAGATCGACTTCTATCACAAAAGAACTGTTCCTGAGCTGGTGGGGAAGCTACAGAGACTCGTTCTTCTTTGTCTTCTTGCCTATGTTCTTCGGCATGGTGTTTGTGCTTTGGCAAGAAGACATTAATCGCCCTAAGGCAGGGTTGTGGGCTTTTGCCTGCTTGGCAGCTGGTAGCTTGGTTGGTTTCATCTTCGGTGTCCCGAGAGCTGTGCAAGAGGGAAATACTCCACCGGAGCAGCTACGGAAGTCCACAGTGCACAACTTTCCGGTCATTCGTACTAATACAAACCTGGAGAGAGTCTCCGATTGGCTAACAAAGGCCATTATCGGCGTCGGCCTAGTTGAGCTTAAGAAAATTCCCATATTGGTCGGCGACGTCGCATCTTATGTTGTCGGAGCTCAGAGTCCACAAGGAGCTAAGTCTACGGCTGCAGCACTTATCGTTCTTTTTAGTACCCTAGGGTTTATTGGAGGCTACGTCAATACACGCCTGTTCTTTGCTGTCGCCTTCTCGCGAGCAGACACCTTATCCAGGCAGGGGGCCGAAGAAGAGGGCGATCACATGGTAGATGGTAAGGTGCCGAACACAGCTGCTCAACCGGACGGCTACGCCGCCGGTTAGCAGCATTTCCATTGGGCGCATCGAGACGTTAGGGCTCGTAACAAATAACTGTCTCATGTTCGATTTTCTCCCTTCAGCACCACAAGGCGGAAAACTCGACATGTGGGACACTTATTTTGTGACGAGCCCTTAAGGGGGAGCTAACTGAGGTGAGACCCCGGGAAAGCGCGAGGCCTAAAGGGGAAGGCGGGAAATCTTCCCGGGCTCTGCTTCTATCTGTGCCTTGCCTCCTATGGCTATCTATATCTATAGGTTGGTGCGCTGCCGACAAGCAGCAGGAAGAACCTGTACCCATCAACCCCTTCGCCACGGATGACGGAAGTTGGAGATACGTCACTGCGTTTAAAGAAGAGAATCCAAGCAAAACAGTATACGTCTATTCCTTTCAGCGTGCCATGGTTAAAGTGGCGCCTGGCGGGGCTGTGAGCATGTGGTTCAAATTCATCCCTGTGGAAGACTTTGAGGGACCCCCTCGGCCAGAGCATCTGTCCTACCACTTAACTCGCGAGGAAGTAGACTGCGATAAAGGCGTTATGAGAAATCTGGTCATTAGAGACTACGATTGGCGCGACAAGGTGATTACAGAGACCGTAAAATCAGGAGAGTGGTCGCCTATCGCGCCTGAAACCGTAGGTTACAGTATGTATTCCACTGCATGTGCGTCGCCTCAAAAGGTGGCACACGAGACTTGGGGCTTCTTGAAGTCTCTGGGTAAGTTCTTGGATCGAGTAACGGAAGATAAAAATAAGAGGTAGAATGGACGTATGCGGTGAACAGAGATAGTCAGTCGCCCAACACCTGCGATCGAGCGGACGAAACCGCCCGCGGTTCCGCCGCTCATCGCCCACGCGTTGGCCGACATGAACTCATCAGGAGGCAGGCTCACCGGTGATTTTCGGCCTGACCAGACTCGCAACCGAAAGAAGGGATAATTCGCATGGGCCCTGAACGTAGACGACTCCTACGAGACGACGTAGGGAATCTCGTGCCGCCGGACACCTTACCGACTGATACACGCGAACTCCTCGACATGATGGATGAAGCATTCCGTGTTGCGATTAAGGGTGAGCCAGACTCGCGAGCCTGGGAACGTGCCAAGCTCCTTTTTGATTTGCTTCATTCCCACTTCCAGCTCCGAAGCGCCGCAGAGCTTGGCGAAGCGCACGATGGCTTAGCACGCGCTACAAAGACTCTCAAGGTGGCAACTTGGTGGCTGGCTGGAGTCACCGTCTTTCTCGGAATCGTTGAACTGCTGGGGTTTGTCCACAACTGACAAGTGCGGCTTGTAAGGTATGCGGAGGATCTGTCGATGAGTGATATCGGTGCTCGTTTCAAGGAGGAGTTCTCCCCTTTCCGGATAGTCGTTGTTGCGCTCCTCGCTGCCATAGCTGTCCTACAGTTCCTCGCTCTCGAGAGGATGCCCTCTGTGAGCTTCAAGGATCTACGCACCGCCAAGGGGAAGGAGCGCAGAATTCTCTATGATTCGTTGCCGCTCGTCGGTGTCTATGGGACAGTTGAGGTAGGGAGCCCTGTTGAAGTAGAGGGTACCGTGGACGTGAACGTTGTTAACGAACCGCTGAGCGTTCATCCTTGGTAACTGGTCGCCAGAAATGTGATGAGCGGCCAACCCTGGCTGCTCCAGCGGACCGAAAAGCTACTCTTTCCGTCCGCTGAGCAGCGATACCGTTCGGCGGCTGAAGGGGCTCATGGCGAAGTCAGAGACCTCCGGCAAAGCCGGAGGCTTGAACTCGTGAACCGCTCAAAGCGGTTTTGGTTTTTAGCCGCCTAAAGGCGGCCGGTTACGGCCAAAGGCCCAGTTGATCCAACCGTTTATCTTCTTCCTCCTGTCTCTGGATATAGGCGCGAATCGTCGCCTCGTCTCTGCCCACGGTGCACACATAGTACCCACGAGCCCAGAAGTGCTGACCCGCGTAGTTCTGACGACGTCCCAAAAACGTCCGCGCAATGTGGATCGCTGACTTTCCCTTGATGACCGAACGACGCCCGGAACTGTCAAGCTATGGGAGTCCCCCGGCAGAGCCGGGGGCTTACATCTTCAGTTATTTTCTTGCCGAACTGCACGCGACATCGAACAAGCCCGCAGAGAGCTCGATTCCGGGGAATGCCATCCCCAGGCTCGGCAGATATCCTCAAAGCTATTCTGCCGTGAGAGGCCCGCACATCCGTTTGCTATACGGCCTTCTTGTAGGGCCAAATGCGTTTCGGTGGCAACCACACGACTGGGCGGTCACCCTTTGCCTGTCGCTCCTGCATGGCGCGAGCAATGCGCTCGATGTCGTAGTCGAACTCCTTGGCGATTGCGTCGCGAGCTGCGCGGACCTCGTCGACAATGGGATCGGAAGAAGAGGGCATGGCTCTACTCCTCTACAAGTTCTGACCAGGTGCATTCACGCGCCACCTCTTGCTCCGCGGCGAGAACATAGTCACGGCTCGGCCGCGCCGTCAAGTAGCTGACAATGGTGGTCTCGATGTAGGTGCGCGGTTTCATGATAACGGTAACAGCCTACCACAGGCCTGTCCGAAGGGCCGAACACGCCCGTAGAGAGCTCGCTTCTGGGCAATGCCATGCGCGCCTGCCGGCCGGCAACTTTCCGCCGAGCCTGGAGAGCCTTATACTACTTCCATGCGATCCGTGGCTGACGATCTTCGCGACGAGCTTCAGGAAGAAGTGCTCCGCCTTCCGTTCGAGGAGCGCATGGCGCTGGCCTTGCGTCTCGGGGAGCGTGGTCTGGAGATGTTCCGCC
This sequence comes from Thermoanaerobaculia bacterium, assembly GCA_036264085.1. Classification (GTDB taxonomy): domain Bacteria; phylum Acidobacteriota; class Thermoanaerobaculia; order Multivoradales; family UBA5704; genus DATARR01. The sequence goes on from DATARR010000088.1 coordinate 25,115, forward strand.
GAGCGAACGGCCTTGACCGGGAGACCGCGATCCGGGAGCTGCAGCGTCAGCGCCAGGCCGGACGCACGCCCTCGAAGTGCATGTCCGAGCTGATCGGATGAACCTGCTCGAAGAGATCAGCTCGACTCTCGAGGCGGCCGGAATCCGCCATGCCCTGATCGGAGCGCTTGCCCTATCCGCCTATGGAATCAACCGCGCGAGCGTCGACCTCGATCTGTTCGCCGCCGATGCTTCCTGTCTGAGGCCTGACCTCTGGGCCGACCTGCAAAGCCGGGGCGTTGACGTCCAGATCCGGAAGGGGGACCTGACCGATCCCCTGGCGGGCGTCGTGCGGTTTCAGGCTCCGGGCGAGACCCCGGTCGACATCGTGGTCGGGAAGTTCGCTTGGCAGACGAGGCTCCTCGAGCGGGCCGAGCCCATCGGAGGAATCCTCGTGGTGCGGGCCGCCGACCTGGTCCTCCTCAAGCTCTATGCCGGAGGTCTTCAGGACGCATGGGATGTGCAGCAACTCCTTGCACGGCCTTTCCGAGAAGACCTCGTCCTTGAGGTCGAATCGCGCCTCTCAGACCTTCCTGCGCGATGCCAGGGCCTCTGGAAGAAGATCCTGCAAGGCTGACCCGCATTGCGGACATCATCCATGCCGGGAATCCCATGATGGGGATCGGCGCTCAAAGGGCGCGCATCAAGAGCCCGCAGATATCGCGCGCAGATCCAGTTCCGGCATCGGGTAGTGGCGAGGGTTGCAGGTATAGAGGGGGATCGAAGTGAGCAGTGCCGTGGCCCCGATCAGAGCGAGGAGGAAGTCAGTCCTCGGCAAGACCAGTCCGGCGCTGCCGGGCCCTCCCATGCGCGCCGGCTCTCCTCGATCTCCCGCGACGGATCCTCTCGGCCCTCGGCGCTCCATGCGCCTGCCGCCGCCTCGGCGGCCTGGACCTGTTTCAATTGTTCCAGCCGCGCGCGCGCAGCCTCTTCGACGAACCCGCTACGCTGCCGCGAGGGCACGAGATGCCTCATTTCGTCGAGAAGGGCGTCGTTGAAGAAGCGCATGGATGAGGATCATGGAAGGGCCAACGACAATTTCACGGCCACCTCAACTTTGCGCATCTCGGCGGTCGATAGCCGGCCCAGAGGCTCTCGACCGAGCAGACGTGCCTTGGCAAGAGTGAGGACCTGCTCGCATTTCACGTACGTCACTTCCCGTAGCCCGTTCTGCGGACTGGGAGCGATCTGAATGTGGAATGGAATCGGCTTGCCTTGAGTGCTCATCGCGAGCACGACGGTATTCGGGTATCTAGGGTTCTGGTTTCCCGCGTCGTTCTGGAGAATCAGGGCAGGCCGTTGGCCGCTTCCGCCTGGATTGCGAAAAGGCTCTCGACATTGGCCTCTGCCGAATCCAAGGCAAGCATGTCGTAAGCCCGGTTCAAGCGTTCTTCCACCGACTTCTCCGCCTTCTCGGCGATGGCCTCCTGGACCAGGCGATTGATGCTGATCCCGCGACGGTCCGCCATGTTTCTGGCCGCCCGGTAGACCTGGTCAGGCAGGCGTACAGTGAGCGCATGATCCATGTCCATGGCCCTCCCTGTGCCACCACTTCATGATACCACTGTGATACCACTGCTTGGCCTTCATGACGATCGCCCTCGACTTCAGCCAAGTAGGGCATTGTGCGCGGCAGAAAGCCGAAGTCAGGGACAGCAGGGACATCAGGGACAGCAGGGACGAGAAAAGCTCTGCTCTCTGGTCTTTTCGTGTCCCTGAAGTCCCTGCTGTCCCTGATGTCCGAGAGAGTCAGGGGGGCGCCAAGCTTTCTGCCGCGCAGGTCCTGAGGCGCAAGGTCCGTCAGGGCTGCTATCATCCCCTGGCTTTCGAGGAGGGACCCGATGACCACAGCATCCGTGACACCGGCCGGACCGGGCCGTGGTTTCCTGAGCATGAACGGCTATCAGTGGACGGTGCTGTTCGCGGCCTGGCTGGGGTGGGGGTTCGACGTCTTCGACGGCCAGCTCTTCAACTTCGTGGCTCCCAACTGCGTACCGACGCTCCTGGGGCTCACCATCGGCTCGCCGGCGGCCAAGGCGGCGACGCTGCAGTGGACGGGCATCCTGACGTCGGTGCTGCTGGTGGGTTGGGCCGTGGGCGGCATCGTCTTCGGGCAGGTGGCGGACCGCATCGGGCGCACCCGCACCCTGATGCTCACCATGCTGCTCTACGCCTTCGGCACCGCGGCCTGCGCCCTGGCCCCCAACATCTGGGTGCTGATGCTCTTTCGCATCATCTCCAGCCTGGGGATCGGCGGCGAGTGGGCCGCGGGGGCGGCGATGGTGGCCGAGGTGATGCCGGAATCGCGGCGGGTCGAGGCCGGGGCCCTGCTCTACACCTCGGCGCCGCTGGGCCTGTTCCTCGCCACCTTCATCAATTTCCAGATCGCCGGCGTGTACTGGCGCAACTCGCCCGAGGTCTCCTGGCGCTATGTCTTCCTCTCCGGCCTGATCCCCGCGGCGCTGGCCTTCCTCGTCCGTATCTTCGTCAAGGAGCCGGAGCGCTGGAAGTCGGCGGCCTCGTCCGCTGCCCATCCGCGCCTCTCCGAGCTGTTCACGGAAAAGTACCGGGCGATTACCCTCGCCGGATTCTTCATGGCCATGGTCGCTCTCGTCATGTGGTGGAGCTGCAACGCCTTCATCCCGGTGGTGGCGACAGGGCTCGCCCAGGCGGAGGCCAAGCTGCGGAGCCTGGACCGCTCCGCCACTCTCGCCCTGGTGGAGGGCTGGAAGAAGATCGCCACCAACTACTTCAACTTCGGCGGGCTCATCGGCACGCTGCTCACCGTCCCCGCCGCCAAGTACCTGGGCCGCAAGACGATGTTCGGCCTCTACTTCGCGGGCTCGGGCGCGGCGATCCTCGCCACCTTCGGCCTCGACCTGGCGCCGGAGACGCGGCTGGTCATGTACTTCCTGATCGGCTTGACCGTGTTCGGGGTCTTCGGCGCCTTCACCTATTACCTGCCGGAGCTCTTCCCCACCCGGCTGCGGGGCACGGGCGCGGGCTTCTGCTACAACGTCGGGCGCCTGATCGCGGCCATCGGGCCCATCCTGGTGGGATCGATCGCTGCGCAGGGAGCCAACTCGCTCACCAGCGCGTTGACGGCTCTCTTCTACGTCGGCTTCGTACCGATCGCCGGCCTCGGTCTCCTGCCCTGGGCGATCGAGACCAAGGGCCGGACTCTCATCGACTGATTTGACCTCCAGCCGTGGGGCGGGTAACCTCCCCGCGGCCCAGCCGGCCTTCTGGAGGGAAATCCCCGTGCAACTCGGCATCCTCGGTTTGCCCAAGTCGGGAAAGACGACGCTGTTCAACACTCTGACCGCCTCCCATCAGGCGACGGACAAATATTCGAGCTCGTCCCAGACCAACATGGGGATGGCGACGGTGCGCGACCCGCGGCTGGAGGTGCTGCGCGACCTCTTCAACCCCAAGCGCTACGTGCCGGCCACAGTGCAGTACGTGGACATCCCCGGCATGAAGCGGGGGGAGAGCGCCGAGAGCCTGGACCTCGCCAAGCTCAAGACGGTGGACGCCCTCGTCCACGTGGTGCGCGCCTTCGAGGACCCGGAGATCCTGCATCCGGAGGGGAGCGTCGATCCGGCCCGCGACGTGGACACCCTGGACCTCGAGCTGATCCTCGCCGACCACACGATCGTCGAGAAGCGTCTCGACCGGCTGGACAAGGCCACCAAGCGGGGGCTCACCCCCGAGGAGCTGCGCGAGCGCCAGATCCTGGCCGACGTCGTGATGCCGGCCCTCGAATCCGAGAAGCCGTTGCGGGAGGTCGAGCTCGAACCGGACGACGAGAAGCGGCTGCGCGGCTTCCAGCTCCTCTCGGCCAAGCCGATCCTGCAGGTGATCAACGTCGACGAGGCGCGGGCCGCGCAGTCACCGGAGGAGCTGGGGATCAAGGTGCGTCCGGCGGTGCGGGCGGTGACGGTCTCCGCGCCCATCGAGCTGGAGATCAGCACCCTGCCGCCCGAGGAGCAGAAGGAGTTCCTCTCCGACCTCGGCCTCGCCGCCCCCAGTCTCGACCGGGTGACCCGCGCCAGCTACGACCTGCTGGGGGTGATCTCCTTCTTCACCGTGGGCGAGGACGAGGTCCGCGCCTGGACCATCCGCCGCGGCACCAAGGCACGGGAGGCGGCGGGGACGATCCACTCCGACATCGAGCGCGGCTTCATCCGCGCCGAGGTCGTCCACTGCGACGACCTGATCCGGCTGAAGACCATGGCCGCCTGCCGCGACGCCGGCCTGCTCCGTCTGGAGGGGAAGGAGTACGTGATGAAGGACGGCGACGTGGCGCATTTCCGATTCAACGTGTGAGCGGATCGCTCTTCTGGGCGCTCCGAGGCAAAGGCAGGAGCCGCCTGATGCCCGTCTACCGCCTGACCCTCTCCTACCGGGGCACCGCCTACGCGGGCTGGCAGCGGCAGGAGAACGCCCGCTCGGTGCAGCAGACGGTGGAGGAGGCCCTGGAGCGGCTGCTCGGTGGTGGGGGCCGGCCGGTGCGGGTGGTGGGCGCCAGCCGCACCGACGCCGGGGTCCATGCCCGCGGCCAGGCGGCCCATCTGGAGCTGGCGGCGCCGTTCCCCGAGCGCGGGCTGGTCCACGGCGGCAACCACCACCTGCCGGAGGACGTGCGGATCCTCGCCGCCGCCGCCATGCCCCCCGGCTTCCACGCCCGCCAGCACGCCCGGGGCAAGGAGTACCTCTACCGGCTGAGCCGCGCCGCCGTGCTCTCGCCCCTGGACTCCCTCTTCGTGGCGCGGCTTCCCGGCGCGGTCGATCTCGAAGCCATGCAGCGGGCGGCGGCGGTCCTGCCGGGCCGGCACGATTTCTCGGCCTTCGCCCTCGCCGGAGGCTCCCATGGGCAGCCGTTCCGGCATATCGTTGCCGCACGCTGGGAAGAGGCGGGAGAGGAGCTGCGCTTCCGGGTGGTGGGCGCGGGCTTTCTGCGCGGCATGGTTCGTGCTTTGGTGGGGACGCTGGTCGAAGTCGGAACCGGGAGGAGGTCCCTGCAGAGCTTCGCCGGTCTCCTCGCCGGCGGACCGCGGGCGGCGGCAGGACCCACGGCGCCCGCCCATGGGCTCGTGCTGGAGCGGGTTCTCTATCCCCCGGAGTGGAGCGCCGAAGGCGATCCGGCACCGCCTGTGATAATTTAGGGACCCTCAACCATGGCCGACCTGTCCAAACTCGCGGAACCGGGCTCCCCCGAAGAGCTTCTCGTGCGCCGGATCGACCTCGGCCGGCTGCCGCGGCACGTCGCCATCATCATGGACGGCAACGGCCGCTGGGCGAAGTCGCGCGGCCTGCCGCGAGTGGAAGGGCACCGCGCCGGCGTGGCCTCGGTGCGCGAAACGGTGGAGACGGCGGCCCGGCTCGGCCTCGAGGTCCTCACCCTCTACGCCTTCTCGGTGGAGAACTGGAAGCGCCCGCGCTTCGAGGTCTGGACGCTGATGAACCTGCTCAAGGAGTACGTTCGCCGAGAGCGGGAGGCGCTGGCCGAGAACGACATCCGCTTCAACGTCCTCGGCCGCTGGGAGGAGCTGGACCCGTCGGTGGTGCGCGAGCTCAAGGCCACGGTCGAGGCCACCCGGCACTGCCGGGGCCTGCGCTTCAACATCGCCCTCAACTACTCCGGACGGTGCGAGATCGTGGACGCCTGCCGCCGCATCGTCGCCGACTGGGCGGCCGGCAAGCGGGCCGACATCGACGAGGAGACCATCGGCCGCTACCTGTACACCTCGGGCCAGGCCGATCCCGACCTGCTCGTCCGCACCTCGGGCGAGTTGCGCGTCTCGAACTTCCTGCTCTGGCAGATCGCCTACGCGGAGATCTGGGTCACCGGCACCCTGTGGCCGGACTTCCGCCGCCGCGACCTCTTTGAGGCAATCCTCGACTTCCAGCAGCGCGAGCGCCGCTACGGCGGCATCCAGCAGCCCGATCCGGCGGAGGACGTCTTCGCCTCGGGCCGGCTACCGGGCTGACCTCCCCTCGCAAGCGGCGCCGGACCGATGCAGCGCTTCCTCACCGCCGCCGTTGGGACTCCCCTCGTCCTGCTGGCCTTGTTCAAGCTGCCCCCCTGGGTCTGGTTCGCGCTGATGGCCCTGGTCCTCGAATGGGCAGCCTGGGAGTACCTGCAGATCGTCCGCCCCCGGGCTCCCCGGGCGCCCCTGCCCGTCCTGCTGATCGTCGTGCCCGTGGCGGCCTGGGCCCTCGCCCTCGCCCTCGCGGACGGCGTCCAGGTGCCGCAGATGCGGCTGCTCCTCCTGTCCGGGCCGCTGGTGATCGCCGTCGGCCTGGGGACGCTCCTGCTCCTCAGCCGCACGCCGCTCGAGGAGACCATCCCGGCCCTGGGCATCCTGAGCTTCGGCATCCCCTACTTCGCCCTGCCGATCGCCAGCCTCTACCTGCTGCGGCTGATCGATCCCTGGGTGATCGTCCTGCTGATGGCCATCGTCTGGCTGGGGGACACGGCGGCCTACTACGTCGGCTCGCGCTTCGGCCGGCACAAGATGGCGCCGGTGATCAGCCCCAAGAAAAGCTGGGAGGGCGCCGCCGCGAGCTTCGGCGTCGCCCTGGCGGCGGCCGCGGTCTGGAACTACTGCCGGCTGGGACGGCTCGACCCGGGGCTCCTGGCGGTCGCCGCGGCGACTGCGGCGGCGGCCCAGATCGGCGACCTGGTGGAGTCGATGATCAAGCGCGGCACGGGCGTCAAGGACTCCGGGCACCTCCTGCCCGGCCACGGCGGCCTGCTCGACCGCATGGACGCCATGCTCTTCGCCGCCCCCATCCTCCTCTTCGGCCTCTGGCTGCTGCAGGCCGAGGTGGTGCCACACTAGAATCCTCATGGCTTGGGGAGGGAAGGAAGAGGGACGTCGACTTTGTGTCAAAAAGTGCTTGACGATCGCGATGGGCCGGCGTAGAGTCAATCTCGTGACGAATCCCCAGCCTGCCCGACCCCGCCTCGTCCCACCTCCCGCGCTGCATCTGACGGCGATCGACAACTTGCGGTTCATCCGCGAGACCATGGAGGGGGCGGCGTACTTCACGGCGGTATCGGGCCTGGGGGAGATGGCGGTGGGCGCGACGGCGCTGGGGGCGGCGTACCTGGCGGCCCGCCAGGCGAGCTTCCCGGGATGGCTCGCCACCTGGCTGGGGGAGGCCCTGCTGGCCTTCCTCATCACCGTCGGCGCCGTCGTCTGGAAGGCCCGCCGGGCGGAGGTGAGCCTGTTCTCAACGCCGGGCCGGCGGTTCGTCCTCGGCCTGCTGCCGCCGCTCTTCGCCGGCGCCCTGTTGACGGTCGTGCTGCTGGTCTCCGGCATGGTGGCCCTGCTGCCCGGGGTGTGGCTGCTGCTCTATGGCACGGGCGTCGTCACGGGGGGCGCCTTCTCGGTGCGCACGGTGCCCGTAATGGGCCTCGGCTTCATGGCCCTGGGCGCGGTGGCGCTGGTGGCGCCCGCGTCGTGGGGGAACGCCCTGATGGCGGCCGGCTTCGGCGGCCTGCATCTGGTCTTCGGCGCGTTCATCGCCTGGAGGCACGGTGGCTAGGGCGCTCAAGCACGAGGACGGCGCCGCCGAGGAGGCCGGGGTGACCGTCGCCGGTCCCGCGCTCCAGACGGCGCTGGACCTCGACCGCCTCATCCACGAGCGGATGCGGCTCGGCATCGTCAGCGCCCTGGCAGTGAACGACCAACTGAGCTTCAACGACCTCAAGAAGCTGCTCAAGACGACGGACGGCAACCTGAGCGTCCACGCCCGCAAGCTGGAAGAGGCCGGCTACATCGCCTGCGAGAAGTACTTCGAGGGACGGATGCCGAAGACCGAGTACCGGCTGACCCACCCCGGCCGCCGAGCCCTCGAGCGCTACCTCGACCACATGGAGGCGATCATCCACGCCACCCGGGAAGGGTGAAGCGGGGCTTTCTCGCGCCCCAATGCTTTGTCAGGCAAAGTGATTTATCCAAGGAGGGATACGACGTGTGGAGGACGATTCGAGTCCTGGCTTTCCTCGCCTTGGGGCTCGCCATGCTGGCGGCCGTGGGGCTTTGGATTCTGACCTCGCTGCCGCGAGCGCGGCCCCAGACGCCGCTGGCGGTGGCGGCGGCCAGCGGCTCGCGGGAGGAGCTGCGGCGGGAGCTGGCAGTGCATCCCGAGGTCCAGGGGAGCGAGGGGCTGGGAGCCCTGATCTGGGCGTCGCGCACCGGGCGCGCCGACTCGATCGCGGAGCTGGTGCACGCCGGCGTCGACCCCAACCAGCAGGACTCGGGTCCCAACGGCTGGACGCCCCTCATGCATGCCATCCACAAGGATCAGCTCGGGAGCGTGCGCGCCCTCCTCTCCGCTGGAGCCGAGCCGGACCTGGCATCCCCGAACGGCCTCACCCCCCTGATGCTGGCGGCAGCCCAGGGGGAGGGGGAGATCGTGGAGGAGCTGCTGGCCACCGGGGCCGATCCGCGGCTGAAGCAGCCCGGCGGGGAGACGGCGCTCACCCACGCCGCCATCGCGGCGGACGCCCGGTGCGTCAAGGCGCTGCTGGGGCGGGCGCCGGACCTGCGGCTCGGGGACACCTGGGAGGACTGGCTGGCGCCGAAAGTCGCCCGGCTGCGCGGCCGCACCGAGGTGGTCGCCCTGCTCCACCACGCCGGGGAGGGACGGCGATGAGCGCGCCGCTGCGGCTCGCTCCCTCCGTCACAGGCCCCGCCGGCCCTGCCGGTCCCGCAGGCACCGGCCTGCACGCGGCCATCATCATGGACGGCAACGGCCGCTGGGCGATCTCGCGGGGACGGCCGCGCTCGGCGGGTCACGCGGCGGGTGTCGAGGCGGTCCGCCGGGTGGTCGAGGCCGCGGGCGATCTGGGGATCGGCACGCTGACCCTCTTCGCCTTCTCCTCCGACAACTGGCGGCGGCCGGACGCCGAGGTGCGGGCCCTGATGCGCCTCTTCCGCAGCTACCTGACGGCGGAGGCGGCCAAGTGCGCAAAGAATGGCATCCGCATCGCCGTGATCGGCCGGCGGGACCGGCTCTCGCCGGGGCTGGTGCGGGTCGTGGAGGAGGCCGAGGCGATGACTGGGAGAGCGAACCGCTTCCTGCTGCGTATCGCCGTCGACTACTCGGCACGGGACGCCATCCTCCGCGCCGCCGGGCGCTGCCATAGTCAGGGGGGTCAGGGGGAGCTCTCCCGCGAGGCCTTCTCGCGGCTCCTCGCCGATCCGCCCCACGACGCCCGGCCGGTGCCGGACGTCGACCTGCTGATCCGCACCGGCGGCGAGAAGCGGCTCTCGGACTTCCTGCTCTGGGAGTGCGCCTACGCCGAGTTGATCTTCACCGACCGCATGTGGCCCGACTTCGAGAGAGCCGACCTCGCCGAGGCGGTGCGGGAGTTCCACCGGCGGGAGAGGCGGTTCGGGGCGGTGCCCGGGCCGGTTGCGGTGGAGGAGAGAGTGGGAGTCTCGGTGGGATAGCAGCCCTCTTGCCGCCCCGACACATTTCGCCCGCCCCGGCCATCTAGGAATAGAGCGCTCCGTGGGCGCGTGCTAGCATGACCTCCAAACCCCACGGCGCCCCCTGCGTATCTAGTAGTGGACGAAGGTCCTCTCCCTTCACAGATCGGAAAAAACCCCATGTTCGAAGCTTTGAAATCATCCCCCCGATTCCGGGTTCAGAGCCCGTTCCTGCAGAGCCTGCGCAGGCGTTTCGGCAAGGTGGGCCTGTGGCTCCTCCTCGTCCTGGTGCCGCTGTTCTTCCTACGGGCCTGCCTCCTCACCTACGTTCCGCCGGGCCAGATCGGCGTGCGCCAGGTCTCCTACGGCTCGGGCAAGGGCCTGCAGAAGGAGAAAGTCGATCCCGGGTGGCGGCGCGAGATCAGCAGCTACGAGCGGATCTACACCTTCCCCCGCGACATCCAGGCGGTGGAGTTCACCAACAACCCCGAGGAGACGGGAGCCGGGCACCTGAAGCGGCCGGCGGTGAAGGTGCCGACCGTGGACGGCTACCCCGTGGACGTGGACGTGACGGTGCTCTACCGCGTCACGGACCCCTACCTGCTGGCCTCCAAGTTCGGGTTGAGCAAGGCCTACGAGGAGGCGGTGGTGGTCCGCTTCACCGACCCGACGGTCAAGCAGTACCTGGGTGAGCTGCTGGCCGAGGAGTTCTACCACCCGAAACGCCTGGCTCAGGTCGCGGCCCTCAAGGATGCCCTGGTCAAGCGCTTCACGCCCAACGGCCTCAAGCTGGAGGACATCCTCATCCGCCAGTACGACTACCCGGATACCTTTCAGGCGCTGACCGAGCAGAAGAAGATCCAGGACCAGTCCGTGCTCACCAACCAGGCCCTGGCCAAACAGGCCGAGGTGCAGACGCGCCTCAACCGGGTAATCGCCGAAGGGCAGAACCTGGTCAACGTCAGCACGGCGGAGTTCAATGCCCAGATCACCGAGATCAACGCTCAGAAGGACCTCTATCAGCGGCAGAAGAAGGCCGAGGCCGACCTGCTGGTGAAGACGGCCCAGGCCAGCGGCACGGAGCAGGTCAACCGCGCCCTGGAGGGCGCCGGCTCGGCCAAGCTCCTGCGCCTGCGCCGCGGCCTCGCCCTGCTCGAAGGCATCAAGGGCCCGATCTACATCAGCGAAGACCCCACGGACCTCGGCAAGCTGGGGAATCCGAAATGAAGACCCTCATCACCCCGACCCTCTTCTCCCGTCCCCTCCCACCCCCTCACCGGGAGAAGAGGGAGAAAGACTGGATATTATGAAAAAGCTCATGATCTCCCTTCTCGCCCTCGCCGCCCTCGTCCTGGCCGGGTGCACGCCGCACACCACCCAGGCCACCGAGGTGGGCGTGAAGTTCAACAAGCTCACCAAGTCGTTCGAGCTCAGGGAGCCCGGCGCCACGCATTTCTTCATGCCTCTGGTCAACGACTGGCAGACGTTCGACATCTCGCTGCGCAGCCTGGTCATGACCGCGAGATCCCAACAGGGCGACCGCCAGGGCAAGGACGACCTGCGGTTCAAGACCAAGGACGGCAACGACATCGAGACCGACGTCACCGTCCGCTGGCGGATCGACCAGACCCATGTCGCCTACGTCTGGAAGTACGTCGCACCGGACAGCGACACGGTCCAGGAGCGGCTGGTGCGGCCGCTGGCCCGCACCTACGTCCGCGACGTGCTCAACCGCCTCAACTCCGAGGACTTCTACAACCCCCGGCTGCGCTTCGCGGCGGCCAACGACGCCACCCGGCTGATGGCCGCTCACCTGAGCCCCTACGGCGTCGTGGTCGAGCAGGTGCTGCTGGGCGACTTCGCCTTCAAGCCCGAGTACCAGAAGCTGATCAACGCCCGCAAGGAGGCGGAGAAGACGGCCGAGAAGCTGGAGGCGGAGATCCTGGCCACCCAGGAGAAGAACAAGGCCAACCTGCAATCCAAGGTGGCCGAGCTCACCGAGACGCTGACCCGCTCCCAGGGCGAGCTCGAGCAGGCCAAGCGGGCGGCCGACGCCTATCTCGTCCAGCACCAGCAGGACGCCCAGGCGACGCTGGCAGAGAAGACGGCCCTCGCCGAGGGGATCCGCAAAGAGCGGGCGGCGCTCAACAGCAGCGCGGGCGACGCCTACGTCAACCTCCAGCTCATCGACGCCTTGGGGAAAAAGGAGCTGCGGCAGATCCCCAAGCTGCCCGGCGGCAATGTCATCATCGACGGCAACAAGCTCCTCCAGCAGCTCGGCGTGGTGCGCTACGAGGTCAACAAGGACACGGAGGAGAAGAAGCCCTGAGGGGAGGCTGGCATCGCCATGTTGAACGTCGCAGGACCCGAGTTCGATTTCGGCCCCGTGCTCTACGCCGTGCTCCAGGAGTGCGAGCACCAGCGCCGGGGCCTCGACCCCGGCGAGGCGCCGGAGCGGCTGCTGGAGACCGCCCGGCGCAAGCTCGCGGAGATCCGGGAGAGCTACGAGGAGTGCGCCGGCACCCCGCCCTACTGGAGCGACCTGGAGCGGGAGGTGCTGGAGACCTCCATGCAACAGTACATCCCCGCCGCCGTCGAGCAGAACCGGCTGGAGACGAACCACTACGACCTCTGGCGCGGGGGGGACCCGGCCGCCCGCGCCCTCTTCGCCCTCCTGGGCCTGGTGATCGGCGGCCTCATCATCGCGGCGCCGTGGATCCCCATCTTCGAGGACGCCTTCGCCTTCCTCTTGGCGCTGGCCGGTCTCCTCTATCCGGAGATCAAGAAGACCTTCCTGGACTTCCACCACTCCCAGCTCCTCAACAAGCTGATCGCGCGGGCCGAGAAGTACCAATATGACAACAAGATCCACTACACCACCGCGGCGAAGCTGGAGGCGGAGCTGGACGCGGTCGGGACCAAGACCCCCGTCGCCGGGCCGCGGGCCGTGGCTGCTCCGACGCCGCTGAGGAACAAGGAGCGGTCGTAGGGGCCCCTACGCGAACGGGTTCTCCACCCGTACCCCCTCATACGTCCGCCCGGCGGGGAGCGACTCCGAGAGCACGCGGGTGCAGTCCGCCCGGCGGGCGGCTTCGAGGACGGCGGCGTCCCAGGGGGACATCTCCTCGCGCTCGGCGAGACTGACGGCGGCGGAGACGAGATCGGTGTCCACCTCCACGAGAGGCCACTCGCGGAAGGCGCGGACGTAGTCGGCGGCCTCCATGGCGGGGAGCTTCACCTCGGCCAGGCGGGTGAGGACGTCATAGAGCTCCACCAGGACCTGCGTGCTGGTGGCATAGCACCCCTCGACGAACCCGCGCTCGACGATGGAGCGGGCCAGCCGCTGCTTCTCGGGGTGGTCGGCGCAGACGGCGTAGACGAGCACGCTGGTGTCGATGAAGGCGGCGAGCTCACCTTTCATGGAGGACCTCCCGGCCGGGGAGAGCCTGCCCGATGCGGACCTGGGGCTCCTCCAGGAGCCGCTTGACGTCGCGCCAAGCCTCCAAGCGTTTGCGTTCCTGCCGGACCACCTGCTTGAGGAACTGGCGGACCATCTCGTTGACGGACGTATGCCGCCTTACCGCCACCGCGTGAGCCTCCTCCAACAGCTCCTGCTCGATGCTGAGAGCCAGCGTCTGCCGATTCATGGTTCCCTCCGGAAACGACAGGGGACCATAGCATGGAATGGGGGGTGGCTGGCAGGTGGCGGGCGAGAGGCGTGGGCGCAAAGACTGGAGCCTTGTCAACGCTCCGAGGGTTCCTCTCCCTCGCTTCCCTTGTGCCGTCCGGATGCTCCAGCGCCGCGCGTATTCAGGTTGAAAGAGCTACCTTGTATCGACTCAATTCTCCTTGAACTTGATCCATACCTCGATACGGCGAGCACGCCTCTTGATTTCGTCACTTGAGAGTTTGTCTGAGAACATGCCGCATCTTACAGGTTCGTAAGAGCTTCGGGCAGTCGCCCAGATCTTCTTCGGATCGATCCCGGCTTGATGCTCCGGCACTAATCGCTCCACAACCGTAATAGCCCTTCTCGCCGACAATTGCCAGTTCGTCTGAATTCCCTGGGCCAGACACCGGCTCTTGGATTCTCGAGAGGGGGGATCAGAATCCGTATGGCCAGTGACCTGTATTCTGTCGATGTCTGGGTCGAAAACTTCAAGCAACGCTTTAAGTCTATCGATCATGTCAAGCCCCTTAGCCTCCAAGCGGATCTCGCACGGTTGAAAAAGAAAGTCGGAGGGAAAATAAAGCCGTACTTCAGCGAATCCCTCAATGCAAGCTTTTGGCGACTGTGGCTTACTTTCCTCCTCCTCTCTAGAGGCGAAGTCATACAGGAATTTGGCCCGGAATTCATCCCTCTTGCGTGGAGGATTGCGGGTTCCGAAGCCAGTTTTGTTTGTTAGCTCCGCATAGGACGCCAAGATAGCGACCAGTATTAGAACGAGGAATCCGATGAATACATCGGCTACGACCGGCCAGATGTTGGGCTCGGCACTTTCCGGTTCAGGGTTCACCTTCCTCATGTTCGATCAACCCCCTCGGCAACCGAGTTCAATCTCTCGTCCGCCATCAGCTCAGGGTCATGGCCTCGGGGGGCCAACGACACAGGAGCCATGGGAGCCTCATGCTCCCGCCGATCTTGAGGGCTATCCAGCCATACCGGCGGGGGTACCGCTCCGCGCAAGGATTCGAGAGAGGCGAAGGCTCTTTGGTTCATCTCGATGGATATTCTCAGGTGCTCGGCGACCTCGCGCAACAAAGATATCAGAGACGCATCGGGATGTGCTGCCGTAGCTCCAACGGTCCGAACCTCGGTGAGGAGTTGGGACAGACTTGACTGGAGGAGCTCAAGCACTTCACGCCGCTTCTCTGCAGCCTCTTTTTCTCGTGTGAACGACTCCCGAACAAATTGCTCCACTCTTGGTTCGAAGCGTGCGTCCAAGGTGCCGATCACGAAGTCCTGGAGACCTAAAACAGCCGAGACGACCTCCGAGAGGCGGGCCTCCTGGTTTGAAAGGAGTCGCTCGATCTCCGGAATTTCTCGACGTAAGCTGGCGAGTTCCGGTGCCGCGTCAGCAAATCGCCGCAATTCCGGTAGGAGCTTTTCCTGGATCTGGGCACCGCGGTCTAGGGTGTCGGAGAGCCAGGTTGAGCCCGTGGTGTTGCCGGCGAGAGCGACCTCAACCCGCCCTAGCTGCTCCTCGAACTTCCTCAACTGATCGACCTCGGCCTTGTGACTGTCAGCGATCTGGACCGCCGCAGTGCTGATCTTCTCAACACCCTGCTCCACTGATTCAAGGGTTTTCCTCAGCCCTTCTGCCGAACCAGCGAGCGATCGAGAGGGGATTGCGAGCAAACCGGCGGTCTCGACGAGCTTGTCATCGCCCAACTGCCGCAGCTTCTGTAGGTGATGGAGGAACTGGCGCGCCATTTCCGTCGCCTCGATCAGCCGCGAGCCAGTCTCCCGGGCCGAAATGTGCAGGGTATCGACCGCGGTCTGGAAAGCGCCCAGAGTTTGGCTCCCCCGAGCGATGTTGGCGGAAAAGTCGTCCGCCACGACCGACATCCTGCCGAGCGCTTCGGAGAATTGATGGACCAGGGGACTCAGCGCTCCCACAAGCTGCTGGCTGAGCCCTATGAAATACTCCCCCAACTCTTTGCGCACTGCTTCGTCAAGAACCGTGTCCGGTGACTGCATCAGCGGCACGAACCACCTGCGGCCAAGGATTTCGACTTCACTCGCGAGCTTTTCATAGCGCCGCTCAAAGACCGTTGCCCAGCAGTAGAGCCACAAGGCAGAACAAACTCCAGACAGCGTGGCGAGGAAGACTCCGCCGAGGCTGCGGAAAACCTCATCCACTTCGCTCGCGGCAGATTGCTTCGCCGGATCGGTCACCTCCTCCGGCCCTTCCGCCCCCTTGACCTCGCGCAGAGAAGCAGAGTGAGCCGCCTTTGCGCCCGCCGAAAGGGCGGCTGACAACCGGGGCAAGGCGTCGACAAAACCGAGCACCGTGCCTGCGAGGCCGAGCAGAACGACCCACCCAGCAGCCGCGCGCATCCAGCGGAGCGGCCGGTGCAGTCTCTCGACGTGCCGAGTGACCAGGTCGCTCCACCCGCTTTCTCCACCTATGACAGCCGAGGTCCGGTATTGGGTAACCTCGTCAAGGATTGGCCGCAGCACCAGAGCCCCGGCCGGAGCTGCTGCGAGAAGCTCGTCGAGAAAGGATTTGATCTCTCTGAACCTGGCATGGATCTGACGATGGTCCAGGTTGGCGTACTCGGGTTCGGCGAGGTGTTCTGTCCGTATCTTGCCGAGGTCCCGGATCGCACGCTCCCACCGCCACCAGTGGCGCAGACCATAGAACCACAGAAGCAGAGACAGGAGCGCCGCAGCGCAGGCAAGCACCACGGTTGGCACAGGAGCTTCCCAAAGCACATGCAGAATCATGTTGCGGCACCTGTGTGCTCAGCCCGCCGGACCATAGCTCTATTCAAAGTGCTGCTCCTCCACTTCGATTCCTCCTCCCTTCCGCCTACAAGTGAGCTCGGCGACCCGTTTGAAACCGAAAGCTCCGCTCACGGCGAAAACCTCGGCACGCAACCGAAGCTTGCGCTGCAACCAGTGCAATTTGATAGGCTCGACCGCCAGCGGATCGTTCTTCTCTCCAGGACCGATCGTCTTCATGGGGTACATCGAATCTTTCGGGAAACCGTTCCGGAAGAGGTTGACCTGCTGTACCATGATCGGCAGCGATTCGTTCCGGAAGAGCAGCTTTGCCATCGTGCCCTCCACCTGCCATGCGAGGTCGCCGGCTTTTGAGATCTGCTCTGGCGGGATGCGGGTTCCGGGCCCCTCCGTGAACTCGATCTTGAACCGGTGATCGCGCAGCCGAGGATCCCAAATGATTGATGGCTCCGAACTCAGCCAGGCTGAAAGCAACCGATCATCACCCATCTTCACGGTGAGAAGATCCGGCAACTCGAAGGTTACTCCTTCATCGAGATGCGACCGAGTAGATAGGCTCGGCGGGACCTCCACGCTGCAGGACTCCTTGTCACCCGAGCCCAGTCGTAGGGTGAGTCGGGCGGGCTCGGTTCCGGGGTTCTCCAGTGGTAGCACCAGGATCCAGCGTCCGCCGATGCGCTGGGCCTGGTAGGGCTCGGGAGGAGAGCCGACAAGACGGACGGCGGGGCCATTGGGCGGCTCCGGACGCAACACAAGCTTGAGAAACTGGATGCGCTCTGTGCTGCCCCCAAATCCGACGGGAGACTCCTTGGAACGGAATATGACGGCGATGGACTCCGGCCTCTTTGGACAAGCTTCGGGCCAGGACCGGTCGAGTGTGAATTTGATGGAGCGCCGCTCGCCGGGCTTTAGGTCCACGAACTCCGGATGCACGCGGACCCGGCCGGCTGGAGAGGTCTCCAGGAAACCAATGAGTTGTAAAGATGAGGAGTTCGATAGCATCCACTCCTGCACTGGAGCGTGAAGGCTCCAGGTATCGTCGGGGGGAGATAGCCAAAAAGGATTTTCCGGATCCCGGAAGAAGCCGCTCCCGACACCGAACCGATAGCGAATCGGCGTACACGGCAGCAGGAGCGAGACTGCCTTTCCGGCGCCCGGCACGAGGTCCAGAAAAGCCTGGGCGAGCGGCTCGCGCTGGAGGCTCTCGACCTCCACCCGGAGCCCCAAAGCGGTCTGACCTCCACCGAGAGAGAAACGAAGGAAGTAAGGCACTGGGACCGGCCAATCGAGCGTGGCCGGTGGCATGAGCGGATGAGGGCGGATGCAAAACGTGCGATAGGCCTCCGGGAGCGAGCCGGGGTGCAAGAGGAGGCTTCCGCCCTCGATCAGCACCTCCTGCTGTCCAGAGGTCAGGTTGAATCGGCAGATCTTCCGGGCTCCAGGCGGCAAGCTAGAGGGGGTCGCGGCCAGGCTCTTCCCGACCTGCTTGCCCGCGGAATCGAGAACCTGGGCCTTCGGCGTTGCCCGCTCCGTGCCCAGGTTTGCGACCTCGATCTCGAGCTTCGGGCTACCCTTCGCGGAGGAAGCCAGCATCTCGCGCTCGGCCAGGTATAGCTGGGGACCAGTCACTGGCGGTGCGACGGTCCAGGCCCAACGCGGGGAGCGGGTCCGCTCGAGTCGGAGGCGCAGGCTGCTCCAGTCCAGTGGATCGTCGGAACTCATAAGAGACGCTGTTCGCTCATGATCACGTTCGCCTTGCGCCAGACCTTGCCTGTACGTTCGTCGACATAGCCGGGAGTCAGGACCTCCAGAACCCGATTCGGGCGCATCTCGTCAGTCGACCTCGAGGTCTCGATTCCGTGCAGGTCCCGATTGATGGCGTCGCCTACGGCGACCGGGATCTCCCGATAACCGAGCAGGCCGGTGAGCTCCTCGTGCAGCCGGCGGTACAAGGCAGGGTCGACCTCGCCGGGGACGGAGCGCCGCCGCCCGACGAGGAGCAGCAAGGACTCGGCATCGGTGCGCCAGTTGACCACCGCGGACGACCGCGGGATCCCATTGTAGGCATCGAGCAGCTCCTGTGCCCGGCGCACCTGCGCCGCCAAGTACCAGATGTACTCAACCGGTCGCGCACCGCTCTTCCGCAGCCACTCCTCCGGCAGTTCGAGCGGAGGGATCTGCTTGCCGATTCCGGCCTCGTCGTCTCCGGAGCCGACGGTCATCGCCTGGAGCCGTGCCACCATCTCCTTGAGGCTCCGCACGGAGGAGGCGCTTTCGCCGGCTTTCTCCGCCGAGGTTGCCAGCTCTTCCGCGATCCGGCGCACCGCGGCAGCGTGCTCCAAGGCGGAGGAGTCCAGCTCGGAGCCCTTGCGCTGCTTTTGCTCCTCTTTCAACTGCCGATCGATCATCTCGATCTTCTTCTCCGCATCCTCACGGGCTTCCCGCAGGCCGAGGTCGGGAGAGAGATCGCGTGTTTCGATCTTCGGCTTGGCGCTCTCCTCTTCCTCTTGGGAGGGCGGCTCGCCCGGGAGCCTGGGAAGCGGCTCTGATCCCGCCCGGTCCGCCAGGAGCATCCGCACCGCCAGGAGGGCGACCGCGAGGAAGAGGAATGCTTCGGAATGCGTCCATAGACGAGGGATGAAGCCAGCCACCACAGACCAGAGAAAGACCCCGGCGAGGATTGCCAGGGGAAGCCCGCGTGACGCAAAACCTGGAGGGAGAGAGGGGATTTTTTTCATGAGCCCTCGTCAGTAAGCAGAGAAGGGGGCACTTACCGTATGGACGCTCTTTCCACGCTGAATGACGTCGATCTCGAGGTCGCCGCTCCCATGGCCGCGGAGCCGTAGGAGGACGAGGAGGAACCCCGGAGCATAATGGAGGTCGGGCCGGGAGATCCTGACCTGGCAGATCTCCTGTGTCTCCAGGCGGGTAGGGTGAAAACCCGTTCTCAATCCGAGGCGGATATGGTCAGGCGGGGGATCGGGGATCGACAAGAGGCGCTCCACCCGACGCGGGTACTGCCCGCCGCCCTCATCAAGCGACTCGAGCCGGTCATCTCCATAATCGAGCCAATACCGCCAATGGCGCGAGAGAGTGACTTGCATTGGCCCGGGGGAGATTCCGTGCGCTTCCAGCGCCGCCACATGATCGGCAAAGGATCGGATTTCGCTGCCGCCCTTCGTCGCTCGTTCACTCAGCAACTCGGTGGCCCATTCTTCAGTGGCCAGGAGTCGCCAGGATGCAGGCAACGTTGCGAGCGCAGCCTCGACGACTTGTGCTGCCTCGGAGCGCCGGGTCGCATAGTAGACGGACGAAATCTGTGGACAACGCCGATAGCCCACGAGCTCGATTTCCCTGCCGGTCTCGGAGAGCCGGTCGGAAATCCCATAGAGGTCGAGGTCCGCGCCACAACGGTCGGCGACGATCCAGCCGCCGGAGGATGGCGGTTCCTCCCCTTGCCAGACCCGAGTCAGGACCGGCGCGAGCCCTCGCTCCAGCCCGTCGAGCAGGGAAAGCTCAGCGCGCTGAGCTGCGCGCCGGAGAAGCCGCCGTTCGCGAGGTCCCATCCAGAAAGGGACGTACAGGCGGTGGACAGATGCGCGCACGCCCTCCGGCAGACGGCGAGAGAGTACGGAGAAGTAACCTTCGAGAACGAAAGATAGAAGGTCCTTGTCCTCCCAGTCGGGAAGCTCGGTGCCAAGCTCCTCGATGGTGATCTCCTTATCGGCCTCACCCTCACCCAGTGCGGGAGTGGGCTCTGGAGAGAACGACACCGTCTCTCCCGAGCCCCTCAAGGTGACGGAAAAGCTGAAGGGCGGGGGCGGCCCGAACCCGGCTCCTCTATCTGCGGACCCGAGGAACTCCAACCCGTCGCCGCTCACCAACAGGATGGAGCTCATCGCGCCACCTGCTCCTCTTTTTTCAAAGAGCCGTTGAGCCAAACCAGCAGCTTCAAGGTCCGATCCTCCTGGAGGACGAGTCCTATCTCTACCAGGGTTCGTTGGGACGGACCGACTTCGGACGAGGGGAAATCGAGGTTCACCACCCCCACGAGCTCCGCGTCGGGGTTGCCGTCGATATGGTTGCTCCGAGTCGGATTTTCCCAGATCTCGAGGCGGAGTTGGTGGCGGCCGGATCGGAAGGAGGGCACGAGGGGCACTACCAGCCGAGTTTCGGAGGGCTTGCCGAGCTCCGAGCCGGAGG